>JAFMHB010000016.1 GCA_017854795.1 Candidatus Nanopelagicales bacterium | reverse complement strand
AATCAATGTACTCGTTACCACTTGAATCCCAAACCCGCGAACCCTGACCCCTCACAAGGGTCACGGAAGGGGTTCCATAAGTACTGAGAAAAATGTCATTCCAATTCGTTTTCATGCTGTTATCACTGTCCCCGAGTGGCCACCCGTGGCTAGTGCATTCATCACGGCATGTTTAGTGCTGCCATTGACTATTTGGACACTCTCGCAGCCGTGAGCTATGGCATGAAGGACACACTCGAGTTTAGGAATCATGCCTTCGGTCACTTCGGGTAGTAGTTGTTCAACTTGAAGCACGGTCAATTCCGACATGAGCGATTTTGGATCTGGATAGTTAGCTAGAACACCGTCGACGTCCGTCATCAAAATCAATCTATGCGCGCCTATGGCCCCGGCCAGTGAGCCCGCTACCGTGTCTGCATTTACGTTGAGACTTTCACCAAATTCAGTTGACGAAACGGGTGAAACTACCGGTACATATGCATTTTCGAGCAATACTGAAATAATCCTGGGGTCAATAACTGCAATTTTTCCGACTAGCCCAAGATCAAATTCTTGTTCAATAAGAAGAGTGGCCGTAAACAATTTGGAGTCCTCACCACTGACTCCAACCGCAGGCACTCCATTGACATTGAGTGCCGTAACTAGGGATCTCTGCACCTCACCTGTTAATACCGTGGCTACTACCGATGCAATTTCCGGTGTCGTCACCCGAAGGCCACCGAGAAACTCACTTTCAATATTCAGTCGATTTAGCATGTGCGAAATTTGAGGTCCGCCCCCGTGCACGATAACAACACGAACATCGTTTTCAAGGAGCATCTTGATGTCGTGGGCGAAGGATGTGAACAAGTCTGGCGATGTCATTGCGTTGCCGCCGAATTTTATTACAATAATTGGCGCTTCTTTGGTCATGTTGAATACTCCGAGTTCTCAAGTACGTAACCCACCGACAAATCATTTGTTCGAATAAGGGCACGATCCTCTCCAGAATGTAAATCCACAATGACATCAATGTGTCGTTGTGAGAGATCGACGAGAGATCGATCTTCACCAACTCCGCCACCAACACAAATCTTTACTCCATTAATGGTGACATCAACCTGATCAGGTTCAAAGAATGCATCCGTTGTTCCTACTGCTGACAGGATTCGACCCCAGTTTGGATCCTCGCCAAACATTGCACATTTGAATAGATTGCTCCTCGATACCGCTCGCCCCACCGTTACGGCGTCAGATTCGGTTCGAGCCCCGATAATTTCTATATGAATTTCCTTGGTAGCACCTTCAGCGTCAGCCATGAGGAGCTGCGCTAATTCCTCGCAGACTTTAGTCAGGGATGTCTGGAAATTTTCTTGGTTGGGTGTAACGCCACTGGCTGCATTTGCCAACAAAATAACTGTGTCATTTGTTGACATGCATCCGTCGGAGTCCAAGCGATCAAATGTTTGTGCTGTCGCCGCACTCAGTGCTTGTTGCAAGAATTGTGGATCAACATCGGCATCTGTAGTAATTACCGAGAGCATTGTCGCCATACCTGGCGCTAGCATTCCTGCTCCTTTAGCCATTCCGCCAATTGTGTATCCATGTTCGACCACCGCTGAGACTTTATACTTTGTGTCGGTCGTCATGATTGCCTGTGCGGCCATAATCCCACCATTGGGCGACAATTCGGCGATGGCGGAGCTCACTCCAGCCTCAAGAGCCATCATGTTAAGGGGTTCACCGATTAGTCCGGTTGAGCACACGTAAACCTCACCTGCACCGAAGTCATCGAATCCCTGAGCGCTCAGACTCGAGGCTACGAGTTCAGCGGTTCGGTGCGTGTCCGCGAACCCTTGTGGGCCCGTACATGCATTTGCGCCTCCTGAGTTCAACACAACTACGCGTCCATCACCGCCACGGAGAATTTGTCGTGACCAAAGCACAGGCGCGGCAGCAAAACGATTTTGGGTAAAAACTGCGGCGGAAATTACCTTGGGACCGGTGTTCACTACCAGTGATACATCTTTTGCACCACTGGATTTAAGGCCCGCCGCAACACCTGATGCTGAAAACCCTTGTGCTTCCGTCACGCTCATGGTGTTACTCCTGTTTGCAATAACCCCGTTGTGTCTTCAAAACCGCACATGAGATTCGCATTTTGAATCGCCTGTCCTGCTGCGCCTTTCACCAAGTTATCCAATGTGGCGATGACAACAAGTTGCCCTGAGTGTTCATCAACATTGACACTCAGTTGAACGTAATTGCTCCCGATAACACTTCCCGTATTTGGCATGATCCCCTCATCGAGAACTGACACGAACTGTGAATCTTTGAAGTAGTCCCGGTAGATCTCTCGCGGATCTCCCGTGTCTTCAATCGAAAGGGCGCTAGTGCAGGTTGCAATGATTCCCCGCGGCATTGGAGCCAGCAGGGGTGTAAAACCGACACGTAATTCACCCTCAGGCCAAATTGATTGAAGAACTTGCTCCACTTCGGGAGTGTGTTGGTGAACGCCACCAATTTTGTAGGCGCTCATGGACCCCATAACGGCCGAGGCGATCAGTGATGGGGTGGGAACTCTTCCTGCACCGGTTGTTCCGCTGGCAGCAACCACGTTGATTGCCGAGTGCCCGATCAAGTGAGCCTGCACAGCAGGTGCAGTTGCCAACGAAATCGCTGTGGCGTAGCAACCGGGATTAGCAATTCTGGTGGACGCGGCAATGACTGCCCGCTGGTCTGAGAGTTCTGGAAGGCCGTAGGTCCAGGTCCCCGCATGAGGTCCTCCGTAATACCGCTCCCAAGCCTGCGAACTCTCAAGTCTGAAATCTGCGCCCAAATCGACAATCATCTGATCCGGGTTCACCGCGAGAACTTCAGCGGCAAGTGATGCAGATTGACCATGGGGTAGAGCCATGAAAACAATGTCCGCTCGGAGCTGTTCAGCATTGGCCGAACACAGCAAAAGAGAGCCCACTCGCGAGGGGGCAAGTGCCGGGTGCAGTGAATCCACCCGCTCTCCCACAGAGGAATGCGCCGCGGTGGCAACGACCTCTAAATGTGGATGACCTTCTAGTAACCGCATTAATTCGCCACCGGCATAGCCCGATGCTCCAGCAATTGACACTCTCATGGAACGAATATACACATATGTGTATAAAAATACCTAGGCGCCCTATCTCAGCGTGCCGCCAACCCCTTCTGACACAGCTGTAATGATTTGGTTCCGCAAATTCTGAAGCTCCTGTGGTGCCAAGGTTTGTCCCTCTCCCCGAAAGCGCAAGGCAAATGCCAGTGACTTATGGCTCGCTGGAATTTGATCACCCTCGTAGATGTCAAAAAGCCGGATCGACTCTAGAAGTTCTCCGCCAGCCGCCCGGATACTGGCTAACACCTCAGCCACGGGACAATCTCTTCTTACTACAAAGGCCAAATCCTCTTTCGCAACCGGAGAATTGGAAAAAACTGGCGCTGTGGCACAGTTGGCAGCCGAGGATAACAAGACACTCACGTCAATTTCAGCAGCGCAACTTCGCCGGGGAAGGTTCCAATGATCAACAACGGCGGGGTGTAATTCTCCGGCAAAACCAATTACCTCCGACGTACCTTGTAACACAATCTCAGCGCACCGACCCGGATGAAAACTTGGGTCGCTCCCCGTGCGCACCTCTAAATCGACACCAAGTTCGTCGGCCACGACAAGAACTGCGTCAACTGAATCACGCCAAGATGCGGCACGCGGGTTGCCCCAGACCCCAACTGACTCAAGTACGCCGGTAATAACCACACCCAAATGCTCAGGTTGGGCCGGCAAGGCAACCTGCATCTGTTTCCAGATGCCTTCAGAAGGCCGTGAGTCAACACCAGGGTCAAGTCCGCCCTCAACAACCCCACCGAGAAAGACGGATCCAATCTCAAACAGCGCTAAGTCATTCTCTCCTCGACCCACATTTCGAGCCGCAATAGAAAGCATGCCAGGCAGGAGCGTCGATCTCATTTGGGGTGTGAGGTCGGACAGCGGATTCACCAAGGTCGGCGTCTCCCTTCGCGAGTCATTTTCAGGAAACCGCAATGCGTCGAAATCATTGACACCAATAAAGGGATACGCGCGGATTTCATGCATCCCACGACCCGCTAAAAGATTCCCAATTCGACGACGCAAACGTTGTTCATGGGTAAGGCCTCGGCCAGCAGGTGCACTTGGTAAAGTCGAAGGAAGTTTCTCGTACCCAACGAGTCGGACAACTTCTTCAACAAGGTCAGCCGGTTGAGTCAAATCTGGACGCCAACTTGGTGGGGTTACTACACCTATTTCAGGACCTGTCCGAACATAGGTTGCACCGATTGCATCGAGTTTTTCGATCACAGTTTGATGATCGATCACCATTCCTGCTGTCCGCGTTGGAAGGTTAAGGTCGAATTCGATTATGGATTCTGAAATCGGCGATTCAACCGCGCACATGCCTGCATAACTTCCGCCACCATGTGCGACCAGTAATGCACACGCACGCGCCGATGCAATCGGTGCTAGTTCTCGATCGATGCCCCGTTCAAAGCGACGTGATGCCTCGCTAGAGATTTTGTGTCGCCGTGAATTTCCGGCGACCGTTGATGCTGGGAAAAATGCAGCTTCAAGGGCAATGTTGGTGGTAGACCCGTCAATTTCAGTTGTCAATCCCCCCATTGTCCCTGCGAGTCCAATAGGTCCACTGGAGTCCGCGATTATTGAATCCAGTGGAGAAAGATTTCGCACAACATGATCAAGTGTCTCTAAGCTCTCACCGACATTGGCACGACGAACCCGAACTGGACCGCTTAACTTGTCCAAATCAAATGCGTGAGTGGGTTGACCAAGTTCCAGCATGACGTAGTTCGTTACATCAACAGCCAATGAGATGCTTCGAATCCCGCACGCTTGCAAACGTGCCACCATGTAACGAGGTGTCGGTGCATCTGGGTTAAAACCAAGAACCGTACGGAGAGTGAGCAATTCACAGACACCAAAGTCTTCGATTATGCAATCATGCGGTTCGAGTCCACTGGCTGGAGCACCTAGGACTGGTTCCCAAATAATCGCTGGGTCGCGGAATTCCACTCCGAAGGCCGTTGCAACTTCTCGAGCGACACCGCGGACGGACAATGCGTACCCTCGGTCAGGTGTCACAGCAATGTCAAGAATTTCTTCACCAATGCCCAACAACTCATTTGCATTCTGCCCAGGGCTAACGCCATCCAAGACCAGAATCCCTGCATGGTCCTGCCCAAGCCCGATCTCGCGTTCGGAGCAGATCATGCCGTCAGAAACGTGGCCATAGGTTTCGCGAGAAGTAATCGTGAAATCACCTGGTAGCGTGACTCCCGGCTCTGCCACAACGACGTGGTCACCCACAGCAAAATTCGTTGCACCACATACGATTCCCCGGATCTGCGTGCCTAAGTCAACTTGACACCAGCGAATAGGTTTTTTGAATTCGGTGAGTTCCTCAATTTCGACCACGCGACCAATAACCAATGTTCCGCTGACACCTGCACCGAGTGTTTCAATACCTTCAACTTCTAAGCCTGCATTGATCAAAGCTGCGGCTATCTCCGGTGCATTTGCGTGAACGGGTGCAAACTCCTTGATCCACGTAATTGGGAGTTTCACTACGCCTCCAAACCGAATGCCGCGGTAAAACGAATATCGCCTTCAACCATGTCCCGCATATCCGAGACCCCACTTCGGAACATCAAGGTTCGTTCAATTCCCATTCCAAATGCAAAACCCGAGTACACGTTTGGATCGATTCCCACGGCTCGCAGCACTTTGGGATTGACCATTCCGCAGCCACCCCATTCGATCCATCCTTCACCGCCACAGGCGCGGCACCCTCCGGAATCAGACTCCCCGAGGCACACAAAACATTTAAGATCTACTTCTGCACTCGGTTCGGTAAATGGAAAGAATGACGGGCGCCAGCGAATATCGATCTGGGGACCGAACATTACGTGAGCCAAATGATTCAAAGTCCCGCGTAGGTCGGACATCGTTAGTCCCTTATCAACAGCCAAACCCTCGATCTGATGAAAGACAGGGGTGTGGGTCGCGTCAAGTTCATCAGTGCGAAAAACTCTGCCAGGGGCCACTACGTAAATTGGTAGATCCCGTTCAAGCATTGCTCGAACTTGGATCGGAGACGTGTGAGTCCTTAGCACAACTCCCGAGTCGGGACTTTCAACAAAAAATGTGTCCTGCATGAGCCGGGCTGGATGGTCTTTTGGAAAATTGAGCGCGTCAAAGTTTGCCCACTCCAGCTCTAACTCAGGACCTTCAGCAATTTCGTATCCCATGGCAATAAAAACATCCGACAGTCGCTCCATAAGTGTGGTTATGGGATGGCGAGCCCCACGTTTGAGTCGATCAACGGGAACGGTGACGTCAACTTTTTCGCCAAGGAGTACTTCATTGTCGCGGACTTGGGTCAGTTCCCTCTCACGCGTTTCAAGAAATTCCTTGATACGCGCCTTCGCTTCCCCAATTCTCTTCCCAACCTCGGCCTTTGCTGCCGGAGGCAGCGCGCCAATTTCCCGGTTAGCTAAGGCAATCGGGGAACGATCCCCAAAATGCTCGAGTCTGGCAGCCTTGAGAGAATTCAAGTCGGTGGCACTATTGAGGGCTGCGAGTGCTCCGACAACCATTTCATCGACCGAATCGGCGTTAAGTGCTGAGACTTGCTTTGGATCAAATGACTTATTGGGAGCTGACAACCTATGCCTCCAAAATCGCAGAGACGAGCAGATCTGCGCTCGAGTCAATATCTCCAGTGCCATGGACGACTAGGTCTGCATTCAATGGCGGTTCATAGGCTTGCCCCACACCTGTCATATTGGGCAAATTGCCTGCGGCAGCTTTTGCATAGAGTCCCTTAGGATCACGCTCAGAACAGATCTCAACCGGGGTATCAACAAACACCTCGATGAAGTCGCCCTTGCCAAAGAGTGAGGACGCGCTCTCTCGATCAGAGCGGAATGGAGATACCAGTGCGACAAAAACAACAACTCCACTGTCTCTCATCAGCTTGCTGACCTCGGCTACACGACGAACATTTTCCGCACGATCTTCTGGTGTGAATCCCAGGTCTTTATTCAGCCCAGTTCGCATGTTGTCACCGTCAAGGACGTAGGTATGGATTCCCATCGCATGCAATTTACGCACGGCTGCATCCGCGATTGTTGACTTGCCCGAACCGGAAAGACCGGTAAGCCACACAACTCGAGCAGGATGACCCATTAGCGATGAACGAGCTTGATGATCTACGTCGTAGACATGTGGGACAACATTGAACGCCCGACGCATTGCGTGTCGAGAAAGTCCTGCAGCGACAGTGTCGGCGGTGACTCTGTCAACAAGTAGAAACCCTCCGGTATCCCTGCACATTGAATACGGGTCCATGGGGATCGGTCGATCTGTCGCGATCTCCACCCGCCCAATATCGTTCATATTTAACACTCGTGCAGCGTGCTCGTGCCCAGAGACGACATCAAGACGATGTCGAACATTTGTCACGGTAGCGGGGACTGAACGCGAGCCGGAGATCAACAAATAGGAGCGACCGTGCGCTAGGGGCTCTTCGCCCAACCACACCATGTCAACGCCAAAACGATCTGCAGGCTGCAGTGAGGTTCCAGCCGCCAAAATGTCACCGCGAGTTACATCAACTTCATGGTCGAGGGTGAGGGTAACGGCCTGTCCATACCTTGCCACCTCTAAATCACCATCCGCCGTGACTATCCGAGCAATTTTGGCAGTACGGCCGGAGTCCGCAACCACAATCTCATCTCCCAGACGAACCGATCCCGCTACTACGGTTCCTGCGTACCCACGGAAATTACCTTCAGCCCGAACAATGAATTGAACAGGGAACCTGAAACCCTCATCTGCTACCCGGCCAACTGGTTCCCAAACGGCAAGTGCACCCAGTAGCGACTCACCTTTGTACCAAGGCATTACGTCAGATTTAGTTGCCACATTGGCGCCAGTGACCGCGCTCACTGGGATGCCGTCAATTTGTTGCACACCCAGACGGGCAGCCGTTGTCCGCACTTCACCCATTACCTGTTCGAAAACCTCGTGCGAGTAGTCGACGAGGTCCATCTTGTTAACCGCGACAATGATCGTCTGCACACCCATCAAGGCGCACACTGTGAGGTGCCTGTGAGTTTGTGGACGCACCCCTCGGGCTGCATCAACGAGGAGCACCGCAACATCTCCATTTGAAGCAGCCACGGCCATGTTGCGCGTATATTGCTCGTGCCCAGGAGAATCTGCGATCAACACTCGCCGGCCATTTGGCAAGTTCAGATGCCGATATGCAACGTCGATAGTGATTCCTTGTTCGCGCTCAGCTTCAAGTCCGTCGGTCAACAGCGAGTAGTCAACTTCTCCAACGGGTACCGTCGACCCACCGCGCCGAGTGGTGCGCGCATATTCCAATTGGTCGATCGGGACACTGTCGGTTTCGACGAGTAAGCGCCCAATCAGCGTTGACTTGCCGTCGTCAACAGAGCCACAGGTAACAAGATGCAGTACTGGGGTTTGTCCGCTCATTAGAAATAGCCTTCAGCTTTCTTAGCTTCCATGGAACCGCCACCTTCACCGTCAATGAGGCGCCCAGATCGTTCGGAAACCTTGCTTGTTTCCATTTCAGTGATCAAGTCGGCCAAATTGTCCGCGGTTGATTCAACCGCCCCTGAAAGCGGGTAGCAACCGAGGGTTCGAAAACGCACACTCTTCATGACGGGAACTTCACCTTCGTTTAGTGGAAAACGCTCGTCGTCGACCATGAGCAAAGTTCCACCGCGCTCCACAACTGGCCGTTCCTTGGCAAAATAGAGGTCTGGGATTTCAATCTTTTCACGCTCTATGTACCGCCAAATATCAAGTTCAGTCCAATTTGAGAGTGGAAACACTCGCATAGTTTGTTCAGGGGCCAGCTGCGTGTTTGCTGTCCGCCAGAACTCCGGTCGTTGCTTTCTAGGATCCCAACGGTGCCCGGGTTCCCTCAAAGAAAAAATACGTTCCTTAGCGCGGCTGCGTTCTTCGTCTCGGCGCGCACCCCCAATAGCGGCATCGAATTCGTATCGATCAATTCCCTCTCTGAGCGCCACTGTTTTCATAAGTCGCGTGTACTCGTGAGTGCCATGCGTGAAAGGAGTTACGCCCTCAGCCATTGCCTCCAAGTTTTGTGCAATCCTTAAGTCAAGCCCTAATTCGATGGCCCGCCTATCCCGGAATTCAATCATTTCCTTAAATTTCCAAGTCGTATCAATGTGCATCACGGGGAATGGCAAAGGTGCTGGGTAGAAAGCCTTGATGGCGAGATGCAAAAGAACTGATGAATCTTTGCCGATGCTGTATAGGAGAACCGGGTTGCGAAATGCGGCAGCGCTCTCGCGATAAATGTGTATCGCCTCTGCCTCGAGTTCGTCAAGGACCGCAGAATAAGGCACAGTCTGTTGCACTCGAATACTCCTGACAAACAATTTTCGATGGGCGTATGGATGGTCTGTTCGCTAGCCTATTACGGCAGTGAGTTGCTAGGCCTCGGAGAGTACTTCCATGCCGGAATCCGCCCCGGATGCGGATTCAGCACGAGCAGCAGCGCGTTCAGCGCGCTTATTCATTGCCGCTTCATTTCCCTGTGCGATTATCTCTGGATCCACAAAGGGAGATTCAATGCTGGTCACGGGGTTGCGAGCAGATATCCACGTATCCAGTTCCGGGCCCGACTCATAAGAAGTAATGAGGCAGTAACGCGGTTGATTGCCTGGGTGCCAAACGGCATGATAAAGACGCTGGGTGTCAATAACAACCTGAGCGCCCGCGGGCAGTGGCACCCGGACCTCAGTTGTTGGGTCATCTCGATCCTCTCGAAGGATCATGACCGAGCCGGGATTGTCGGTTAAGTTGTAGAAGGACCGAACAATCCAGCCGGTTCCATCGGGGTTAAGCCGATTGTTGTCGTCCCGATGCAAATTGTAAATGGCGTCGGCGTAGGTATTGGGCTGCAATTCAATAACTCGGCAACGGCCAATATTTGCACCTACTTCCTTCGCACGCTTTGTCAGAATCGGCGCAATATCTACGTTTTCTTGAACCCAGACTCCATCCTTGTCTGTTTTTGGTGGCGTGTGATTCCAGAAACCGTCGCATTCCATATCGCCATATGCGCTCGCTAGCGGTGCAAACCGAGTATCTCCGGAAGACTTCCAATCAACAAAAACTAAGTTTTCCCATTCGCGCGGATCAGTCTCTTGGTCGTAGGAATCGACGATTACGTATCCAGTCTGATCAAATATTGGTAACTGCGTGTACGACATATGATTATTTTCGCACTTTGTGACCAGCTATGCAGCACTCAACCGCGCGTGTTGGAAACCATTTTCATTCGGTGAACGACTAAATCACATGTGAGTAAAGGCACAGTGCGGCACTTACCGCAGCATTGAGTGACTCCACTCCGGCAGCCATCGGGATCCGAACACCGGTAAAGCTCCACTTGCCCGAGACCCAGGTGTCACTGACCCCATGAGCCTCTGAGCCAATAACCCAAATGGGATTGTTGGAACCCTGAGTAATACCAGGATGGAGCTCAACGGATCCCTGACCCGTAAGAACAAAGACGGATCGATCCTTGGGCAAAACTTCCGGTCCAGCGACCTGGGCAATCGGGACGTGAAACAGCGAACCCGCACTGCTACGAACAACTTTTGAGTTCAGCGGATCAACACATGAACCAAATGTGAGTATTCCAGCAGCACCAGCTGCATGTGCCGTCCGAATAATCGTGCCCATATTTCCCGGATCAGACAGGGAATCAACAATTACTATTTGGCCGGGACGCGACAAAATTTCCGTGGAGTCTTCCTTGGCAATCGAGCACAAAGCCAATACCCCCTGAGGCGACTCTGATTCACACAAGGCACTCATAACTTCAGCAGAAACAAGTGTGGTTGCGATATCAAAACTTTCAAATTGCTCAAGGTGCTCTTCGGTCAAGAAGAGCTCCTCGATTCGATCACTGGGTGCCATTGAAACAACAGACGGGCCCTCCGCTAGAAAGTGCCCGGCTGCATATCGAGATGATTTCTTGTGAAGTTTTGTTAACTCTTTTACCCGCTCTGACTTACGCGAGGTTATGGTGCGCAACTAGACGCTCTGCGCTGGAACAGCTGCACGAGCTACTTCCACCAACGCCGCAAAAGCTGCTTCGTCATTAACAGCAAGTTCGGCCAACATGCGACGATCCACTTCCACGTCAGCTGCTTTTAAGCCCTGAATAAAGCGGTTGTAGGTCATGTCATGCGCACGGGCTGCAGCATTAATACGCTGAATCCACAGTCTCCGAAAATCACCCTTACGCTTGCGACGGTCCGCGTAGGCGTAAACCATCGAGTGCGTGACCTGCTCCTTGGCCTTTCGGTACAAACGTGACCGTTGTCCGCGGTAACCGGAAGCGCGCTCGAGAATTACTCGACGCTTCTTATGCGCATTTACTGAACGCTTGACGCGTGCCATGACTTCTCCTGATGATCGTTAGTTGAAAAAATATTTATTTATGTTCGAAATGGTTAATACAATTTCGCAATGAAATTAGCGGCCAAGAAGTTTCTTGACTGACTTCACATCTGCTGGTGAAACTTGCTGGTCTGCGGCAAGACGACGAGTGCGCTTGCTTGACTTTACCTCGAGCAAATGGCGCTTGTTGGCCTGCTCGCGCATGATTTTTCCGGTACCGGTTACCTTGAAACGCTTCTTGGCACCGCTATGTGTCTTTTGCTTCGGCATAATCTTTCCTTTCAGTCCGTTTCCTGCGAAACGGGAGCTTCGTCGGTTGCAGGTGTATTTTCCTGCTTCTTTCCTTCAGGCTTTTTCCTCAGCGGTGCGAGCACCATGAGCATGTTGCGCCCATCTTGCTTTGGAGCGGCCTCTACAAATCCAATTTCAGCTACATCTTCAGCTAAGCGACCAAGCAACTTGATTCCAAGTTCAGGCCTGCTTTGCTCGCGTCCACGGAACATAATCGTGATCTTGACCTTGTCCCCGGCCTTGAGAAATCGAAGCACGTGACCTTTTTTTGTTTCGTAGTCATGTGAATCAATCTTGGGTCGGAGCTTCATTTCCTTGATCACGGTATGCGACTGGTTCTTGCGCGATTCACGGTCCTTGAGAGCTGCTTCATACTTGAACTTGCCAAAATCCATGATTTTGCACACGGGTGGCTTTGACGTTGGCGCAACTTCAACAAGATCCAGATCTGCTTCAAGTGCTAACCGGAGGGCATCTTCGATCTTGACAATCCCCACCTGCTCGCCTGCCGGTCCCACAAGGCGTACCTCAGAGACACGGATCCGGTCGTTGATCCTTGGTTCGACGCTGATGGCGCCTCCTATCAATTGACAATAAAACGGGCAAAACTCACTATCGATTTAACCAATGTCCCCTGCACATGAGAAAACCTCCGGCGCAGCGCGCACGGAGGTACCGGCAGGGTAGGTACACCCTGTGCATAAACCCCTAGGGGCTCACGCCTTGACCAAGGAGATTGAAGCGATTGCGCATTTGCATGACACATTCGATACATCTTTTGGTGGGAACCGATGCTCCGCTTGCGGGACCTGAGTGTGACCTCAAGTCCAAGGGCTGCCAGAGTAACAGGTGTGAACGAAGAGAATACTGCTGCCCTTGATATTTCAGAAGTCCCGGCAATTGAGGTCGTTTTAACGGTGTCATTGCACCTGATGTCCGCTGCGGCGGTGGCTTGTGGATTGGCCGAGGACGGTGAGGGATCTGATCTTGCCGAAGCCCGAATCTTGATCAATGCTTTAGCCGGGCTAGTTACTGCGGCGGCCCCAGATCTTGGGTCGGTACACGCCGCTCCATTGCGTGATGGTCTCCAAAGCCTTCAGCGCGCTTTTCGTGATGGGTCGGCTGTCCCTGACCCACCAGGTATGGGTCCGGGCGAGGCCCTGACCGGCCCCGTTTACTAGACCTTGTGTTGTTAGATCCCTTGGCCTGACTCTTGAACACAAATCGCAATCCCTGCAGGAACAAAACTATGCAGAGCAAGGTTGGTCTGAATAATTCTTTCTACAGGTTCCCTGAGGAATTCAGGGACCGCCAACTGTAGGACCCCATCTTCGCTTTGTTCACACCCAACGTGCTCCCCCATCTCGCCAAGCAGTTCCCGTAGAAGAAGCACCGCTCTGGCCCGTTGATCTTTAGCCGATAATTTGACGATGTCTGCCAAAATCAAGGTCATAGTGTTAATACCCGCCAAGTCAATGATGATCGCTTGAGCGTTTTCATCTAATGCCGCTTCCGCCGCATCTCGCGCAGAAATTGGTACGGGCCGAGCACGCGGGTTCCACTGCATAAGGGCGTCAATCCCTGTGAAACAGAGAAGTCCCAGCCGACCATCTGTTGCCATCAAACAAGCCACACTCATGTCTGAATTTTTGTCACCCTCACTTGGCTCACCCGCGATCTCGGCGACTAGTGCGACAAACAGCCTCGATGGAGCCAACGCAGCCAAAACAGCATTGACGTCACGACTTTTTAGGGCAGCACTGACGTGGGGATCAGCCTCTCCTTGGTCGGCTGCCCACTGGAATTGAAAATCCCCCAGTCCCGCGCCCGAACCATGCCCCACCTCAACGCTGCAAGGGTCCTCGTGCATGCCAGAACTGTACGCACGGCAGACTCAATCTGTGAGTTCAACCTCGAGTACGCACAAGGTTCACGTAACTGCGCCAGCATCGTGGATGGTGCTCACCGCTGTATCCCTAGTTGCAGTCAACCTTCGGCCTGTTATCTCCAGCCTTCCGACCGTCGCCAGTGACATAGTTGAAGCAACGGGCTGGAGTTCAGCAACTCTCGGTGTCTTGACCACCATCCCGGTGCTCTGTATGGGACTTTTTGCACTCGCGGTTCCCGCACTCGCCATGCATTACGGTCGTAAGCACCTCGTAATTTTTGCTCTAGTTGCCTTGACAGCCGCGACCTTGCTCAGGGCCGTTCAGGCACTTCCCGAGTTGCTCTTTTTATCCGCGTTCCTTGCAGGAATCGGTATTGCATTCGCAGCTGGACTGATTCCAGGGATTGTTCGCGAACAGCTTCCACACACGATCGCGAGGGCGACTTCAACTTGGACTGCCGCACTCGCTGGTGGAGCGGCACTTGGCGGGGCACTTACCGTCCCACTTGCCATGTGGTTTGGTTCATGGTCGCTAGCGCTCGCATTCTGGGCCACTCCGGCAATCATCGCGTTGATATTCTGGGTGTTTGTTGAGCGCAAAGCCAGCGCACATGATCGCCCGACCGTGATTGTTCGGCTTCGCGAATTGCCTTGGCGTAACAACATTGCATGGGCCCTCGCATTAAACATGACGTGCAATTCAATTATTTATTACAGCTCACTCGCCTGGATTGCGCCGTCCTATGAAGCACGCGGATGGACTCAAGAAAATGCGGGATGGCTCTTTGGTCTTTTCACCGTATCGCAGGTTGTGGCCGCTTTCATTCTTGCTGGAATGGCCGTCCGAATGAAAAATCGAAGGACACTATTCGTCATTGCCATTGGGCTCGCTGCAGTCTCACTGTTTGCCATCGCTTGGCTTCCGGACTTTGCACCATGGCTAACGCTTCTCGTCTTCGGTTTCGTTCTCAGCGGCGGTTTCGCCATGACCTTAGGTTTACTCAGCGAATACAGCAAGGACTCAGCGAGTGCTGCTCGACTTACTGCAATGGTGTTCTTTATTACCTATACGATTGCCGCTGCCGGACCCTTAATCGCTGGAGCGCTTCTCGACTTTTTTGATTCCTGGTCCCTAGTCTTCTCTGTACTTGGGATTGTGGCTCTCATGCAATTATTGACCGTGATTCCGCTTCGTCGTGGTGTTTACGTCGATTAAAGCCTGCAGGCATGAATATTTGTAACAAGAATTCCCTTTGCGCCCAATGCGAAAAGTTCATCCATTATTCGATGAACATCAGCACTCAGAACCATTGAACGAACAGCCGACCATTCCGGATCTTGTAATGATGACACCGTTGGTGATTCAATCCCTGGCGTGATTTCGCATGCTTGCACTAGTCGTTCATTAGGAATGTCGTAATCGACTAGGACGTAGGACCGAGCTACGTTCACACTATGCAATCTGCGTTCAAATGTGTCCTGTGCTTGGGTTTTCTCCGAGCTCGCTGGTCGTATCAATATCGCTTCCGACTGCAAAATTGGATCTCCAATTACTTCAAGACCCGCAGCCCGCAAAGTCGCACCAGTCGCTACAACATCAGCTACGGCATCCGCCACACCGAGCGCTACCGCGTTCTCAACGGCTCCGTCTAAGCCAACGATCTGAGCGTCGATTGAATGAGTTTCCAACCAAGATCTTAATAGTCCCCTATATGAAGTCGCAATTCTCTTGCCAGTGAGTTCTGCATGCGACTTGATGGTTCCAGTGGGTACAGCAACCCGAAAAGTTGACGGAGCGAATCCAAGTTGCATTATTTCTTCAGCAGGTGCGCCACTGTCGAGAAGCATGTCACGACCGGTTATCCCAAGATCGATTGTTCCTGCACCAACGTAGACAGCGACGTCTTTTGGTCGAAGGAAGAAGAACTCAACGTCGTTTGCTAAGTCGGTCACAACCAAGGCTCGAGCATTTGTGGAAGCCAAGTAACCCGCTTCGTTGAGAAGTGCCGCAGCGGGCTGCGCCAACTGGCCTTTATTGGGAAGTGCGACCCGCAGCATGCCCGATCCTCTCTATTGTCTTGAATGCTATAAATTTTTGTAGACATCTTCCATGCTCAAATTATGTACGTGCATCAATAATTGAACGTGATAAATCAACTGGGAAATTTCTAATGCAAGTGCATCTTTTCCCTCGTACTCAGCTGCCATCCATACTTCTGCAGCTTCTTCAACGATTTTTTTACCAATTGCATGAGTACCAGCTTCGACAAGGCGAACCGATCCTGATCCGGTGTCACCTGTTGCAATTTTTTGGGACAACTCAGAGTAAAGCTGCTCAAACGATTTTTCCGATTGGGTCGACTTCACACTAACAGCCTAGCGAAACCCCGTTGGAACTACTTTTCCTACTAGCCCGAGGGCTCCTTGCGCTAATAACGCCATGGCGAGCGAAGCCTCCACCGCTTCATTGCCCTTGTCCTCTCGTGAGTCAGCAAGACCAGCGCGATCAAGGGCTTGTTCTTCATTGTCGACGGTCAACAAACCAAATCCGATCGGTATTTGTGTGTCCAAACAGACTCGAGTGAGACCCTGCGTTGCTCCATCACAGACGAAATCAAAATGGGGTGTGCCTCCCCGAATAACAACACCCAACGCGACTAATGCATCATATTTGTTACTCCGAGCAGCCAACTGCGCACCAAGAGGTAGTTCAAATGCTCCGGGAACTCGAATCAGTTCATGGGATGCTCCTGCCCGTTCGCAAGCGCGAATAGCTCCCTCAATCAACCCGTTCATGACGACTTCGTGCCATTGGGCTGCAACAATCCCAACTCGAAGCCCTCGTCCATCTAATTCCAGTTTTGGGGCGTTTGCTCCACTCATGGACTCTCCTTTATTGGGTTGAAGGCAAGAATTCGCTCAACATATTTTGCCAGTGCATCCACTTCGAGATTTACTTCACTTCCCACACCGATCATGCCCAAGGTGGTGTCTTTCAAAGTCGTTGGAATCAGTGAAACGCTGAACCATGGTTGTACTTCGGCGGGTTCACTGACTTTGACTACCGTGAGTGAAACTCCACTGACGGTGATCGAGCCTTTTTCAACAACGTAGCGGGCAATATCTCGTGGTAAATCAAATGTGATCATTGTCCAGTCTTCTCGAGGTTCAATGGATCGCACAGTTGCCACCGCATCAACGTGACCTTGAACAATGTGCCCGCCAAGGCGGCCCGAAAGGGGCATAGCTCGTTCAATATTTACTGAGTCACCGAGATTCAAAGAACCAAGTGCACTGCGCTTGAGTGTTTCTTCCATTAGATCTGCTGTAAAACTCTCCTGGTCAAATTGGGTCACCGTCAGACACACTCCATTGACAGCAATAGATGCGCCAATTTGTGCGTCGCCTAAAACGCCTGGAGCGGCAAAGGTTATCCGGGATGAATCTGTACCTGGATTTATGGCCACGATGGAGCCGGTTGTTTCAACTATGCCGGTAAACATAATGACGATCATACCGTTGAATCAAGTACCCCGATTTGAACAAGGTCTGAACCCAACGTGAACGTGGAAGTGATTTTTATTGGACGCATCAAGGGTGAATCTGTCACTAAGGACCGCGGACCCGCGCCCAACGTTATGGGGGCGGTGATACTAATCACTTCATTGATGCAATCAGCATGAATGAAGGCTGCTGCCAAAGTTGGCCCCCCTTCCAACAACACATGGTTTATTCCCAACTCAGCCAGTGTCAGCAGTGCTACCTTTGGATCGCGGGTTGCAAGATGCAAAAACCCGGCTGGTGCAATATCGCGCAATCCCATCACCACGCGCAAAGGCTGGGAGTCTCTTAATGAACCATCAGGTTTCCTCGCACTCAGGCTCGGCTGATCTACCACGAATGTTTGAGTTCCGACAAGAATTGCCCCAACCCTCGATCGCAGGTCGTGATTGAATTCCTGTGATTGCAATCCGCTTATGGCTGTCCGCTCCCCCAGTTTGGCCGCGACGCGTCCATCCAAACTTTGCGCAAACTTCCAGGTGACAAATGGAACGCCGGATCGCATACGATGATTCCACTCCCTATTTAGCGAGTTTGAGCGCTCTGACTCGATTTCACCCGTGACTTCACATCCAGCGGCAATCAATACATCGGTGCCGCCACCTGCTTCATGACTTGGGTCAAGCTGGGCAAAAAAAACCCTGCGAATTCCAGCTTGAATGATGGCTTGCGTACAGGGAGGAGTTCGACCGAAATGAGAGCAAGGTTCGAGCGAGACGTAGAGGTCCGCCTCAGCGGCTCGGTCCCCCGCCGCAGCAAGTGCCTCGACTTCGGCGTGAGCGGTTCCAGCTCCACGATGGTAACCGGTTCCCACCACAATTCCATTTTTTACGCATACGGCACCAACTCGAGGATTTGACGAGTAGGGTCCCAGCTCGGCCAGCTCGATGGCTTGCAACATGAATTGCGTATCCATGCTCACCTACTTTTCCACCATTGCCCTGAGCTCACGAACTACTTGGGCCGGGTCCGGGTTGGAGTAGACGCAAGATCCAGCGACGAAGACATTGGCTCCAGCATCTTTACATTCCATGATGGTGTTATGGGACACCCCACCGTCAACTTCAATCCAAATTTCTGCGCCCCCTAATTCGCGTGCCCGGGCCACTTTCGGCATCATGTCACTCATGAAAGTTTGACCACCAAAACCGGGCTCCACCGTCATGATCAGAATCATGTCAAGGTATTCGAGGATGCCATTGAGGGATTCGAGGTTCGTTTCAGGTTTGAGGGCCGCGGCAGCTCTTGCTCCTGTAGATCGAATGTTTTCGCATAGAGTCAGGGGATTCTTTGCCGCCTCAATGTGAAAAGTCACCGAATATGCACCCGCCTCGCCGTAAGCAGGGGCCCAGCGATCTGGATCATTGATCATCAAATGCACGTCGGCTCGCAAGGAAGTTTGCGCAATTACGCTGGCAACTACTGGGAGCCCAAATGTCAGGTTCGGCACAAAGTGGTTGTCCATGACATCAAGGTGAATAAGGTCAGCGACGCCCTCTACCTTGGAGATTTCCTCGCTCAACCGGCCCAGATTGCTATTAAGCACACTTGGTGAGATCAGCATGCTCACAGACTATCTGCCGTACCTAGATCCGGCGCAAAAGTGCGAAGAACATTGCATCGGTACCGTGTATATGAGGCCACAACTGAACGTAGGGACCGACGCCAAGGTCGCTCACTCCAGGAAATAGTTCTCGGGCATCTTCTCGCCTGACATCGGTCCGCGACTGCAACACGCTGTCAACAACGGCCCAGGTTTCCTCTATGTAGGGCGAACACGTGACGTAGGCGATAATCCCACCGACGCGAGTTGAATCAATCGCGGCCAGAAGTAACTCTTCCTGCAGCCCTGTGAGCGCTAACGTTTCCCGTTTAGTTTTGCGCCAGCGAGCCTCAGGCCTGCGGCGTAGTGCCCCCAATCCTGAGCAAGGGGCGTCAAGGAGTATTCGATCGAAAAAACGATTACCCCAAGGCCGCTCACGCGCATCACCGGTGAGTAACTGAGCAGATGTACCTACGATCTTGCTCATGAGATCCACACGATGTTGGTGTAGGTCAACGGCAATGAACTCCACGCCTTCGGGGACAGCGTCAGAGATGAGCGCCGCCTTGCCTCCCGGTCCAGCGCACATGTCAAGCCATGAGCTTTCAGGGCCTGTTGGTTGGGCACGTAGGAATGCCTGCGCGACTAATTGACTGCCTTCATCTTGCACAATTGCGCTTCCATCGCGCACTTGGTCAAGTTCCAGCGGAATTACGTCAGTAAGAACTCGTGCCTGATTGCTCCACCGACCGGGGATCGTTCCAACGATCTCTTGATCACCCTCACGAACCGCAATGACCGGATCAGCCGCGGTGTTGTTGGCTTGTAGGAGTGTCGCGAGGTCACTGGCTGCTAGTCCATTGTGAACGAGTGAATCAGCGAATGCCTGAACAATCCAATCTTGGTGTGAGTACCGCTCACCAAGGCTCAACGTTTCAATATCAAATTCAGATTTAGTGATACAGCGTAGAACCGCGTTGACGAAGCCCACACGAGCTTTAATATGGCCCGCATCTTTACCTTTGACCGATACCCGCGCCAAGGATGCGCACGTATCGACAGCCGCATGATCGGGAACTCGCATAGCGTAGATCTGATGGATTCCTAGACGCAAAATATCGATGATCTCAGGCTCGACAGCAACCAATGCGCGTGACGAGCATTTCTGCGCCATCGCGTCGTAGAGCGATTGATTACGCAAAACTCCATAAGCAAGTTCTACCGTAAACGCGGCGTCACGGCCATTTAGCTTGTACTTGCGAAGCACCTGTGGCAGCGCCAGGTTTGCATAGGCACCCTCGTCTCGCACCAGTCGCAATAACTCCAGTGCTGCCATGCGTGGCTGATCACTGCTGGGATAGTTCTTTGATTCTTCTTCCATCAGGAAAGTCTCACCACTTCTGTGCTCAATCCGCGCAATCCGCGCAGCCAGTCTGTTGCATCCATGAATTTTTTTCCAGCAGGTTTCACCTGTGTAAGTTCAAGTGCGTACGTCGCACTACCAACCATTACGCGTTTGTCCACCAAAGAAATGACGCCCGGATCTAAAAGGATCTCACGATTTATCAGGACTGGGGCAATTGACATTGAGGTGTCGATTTCACCGTCCACGATCCTGGTCCAGGCTCCAGGCGTAGGTGTCATAGCTCTAATTCGACGATCAATCTCTAATGCCGGCGACGCCCAATCAATACGCGAATCTGATTTGCTGATCTTTGGCGCAAAAGTGGCCAGATCATGCTGCTGAGGAATCGGCCTGATTATCCCTGCCTCTAGTGCGTCAAGTGTTTGTCGCAGTAAATGAGATCCCGTATCCGCAAGGCTGGCAAGGAGCACACCGCTCGTATCCCTTGGGTCAATAGTATGAGTTACGTGACCAAGAATCGGTCCAGTATCCATACCTTTATCGATGCGAAAAGTCGTGGCGCCAGTAATCGAGTCACCGTGCCAAATACTGTGCTGGACCGGAGCCGCTCCACGCCATTGGGGTAAGAGTGAGAAATGCAGATTGATCCAGCCATGTTCGGGAATATCTAGCATCGTCTCCGGTATCAACTGCCCGTAGGCAACTACTGGAATTGCATTTGGTTGAAGCGCTCGCAAAATAGAGTCAATTTCACGAACAGACTCGGGATGTAATACGTCAATTCCCCGGCTGAGGGCCAGTTCGTGGACGGGACTGCGCCGCAACTCACGTCCCCTGCCTGATTTTGCAGGCGGCTGAGTAATCACCGCCATGACTTCATGCTGTGATGAAATCAGGTTATCCAAAGATGGCAGCGCAGCTTCAGGTGTTCCAGCAAAAACTACTTTCAACTTACATCCACTTTTGAGAAATTGTGTGTGGACTCGTTTTAACTACCAAATCGTCACCGAACCATTCACTTGCTCGAATTTCTCTCATGGCCTCCTTGCGCTCCTCAGGTCCAAGCCTGTCGATAAAAATAATTCCGTCGAGGTGATCAGTTTCATGCTGGACACACCTAGCCATGAGATCAGAGCCCACCAACTCAACGGGCTCCCCATACATATTAAAACCCTTGGCAACGACGCTACGAGAACGCGGCGTATCAAATGAGAGACCTGGCAAGGACAAACAACCTTCCTCGCCCAATTCCGTGTCTTCCGAGAGTTTGAGGGTCGGGTTCACGAGATGCCCGAGTTCTTCGTCAACCCAGTAGGTAAAGACGCGTAACGATACCCCCAACTGGGGGGCAGCAAGGCCAACTCCAGGTGCGTCCTCCATCGTGTCAATAAGATCGGCCACCAATTTATGCAATTCCTTATCAAAGTCAACAACTTCGGCAGCGGGGGTCCGCAATACTGGATCTCCAAAGATTCTGATCGGTTGAACTGCCATGTCCTGAGTCTAGGACATAGCGTCTTCGGTCAGAAATCGCGCGGATCCATGTGGATGCGCACAAATGAATTTTTCGGATCAGCCGAACGAGAGTGCATAATCTGGCCTAGGGCCTGGGAAAGTGCGTTGCCATCTGCTCTACGCACCATAAGGAATACCTTCGAATTTTCACCATCAATTGGCCCCATAAGACGTGCCCCAACACGCTCCTGAACCTTCGCGGCGACCGCTAGCACCGCATCACGCTCACCAATAATCAGAGCAACACGGGTTGAGGGAGGTAGATGAGCTTGTGAACGATCTTGTAGTTCGCGGCCAGCAAACCAAGGACTATCCCACCGTGCCACCGCCTGAGATTCCCTTTGTCCAGGATCGCCTGTCACCACAATCGGGGCACCAACCTTGGCCCTAACTGCCGCCGAAAAAGTTCTCCGTAGAAGTGACTCACTTGCCGTCAGTGAAACCGAATGCGCGAACATGTCCACAATGACAACCGCAGCAAATCCATTTTTCGCGAATGGTTCTGCACCTTGTGTTGCAACGACAATTCTTGATTGCGAATCCACATCAGTCACCACGTGTTCCTGCTGCGACCACACAACCGGGGTGCCCGCAAATGCACGTCCAAGTTCCTCTGCCGTGCGCTCGGCCCCAATTGCAAGCGCTTTAATCTGTGTTCCACCACAGTCACAGCGCCAACCTGTTGTGCCGCATCGAGAACAGGTCAGTTGTTCACCACCGAGATTCCTATTCCCTTGTTGGATCGCGCCGCCGCAAACGCACATGGCACGTTCACCACAGTCCTTGCACAGGAAGGCTGGTATGTATCCACGACGACCGACCGACACCAGAACAGGTCCCAGCGGCAGTGATTCATGTATTGCCTGCCAAGCTATTTGAGGTATACGAGATTGATGTGGATCGCGCTCTATTGCGGTGTCAGTGAGTGTTCGCACTTGGGAGCGCACCGCATCAACTGCGAACTTATTTGCCGTGATGCTCTCGCACCACCCCGATTCACACCATGACTGTGTGGTGACCGAACGAGAGAAACCACCGACAATCAATGAACAACCGGTCTTATGGCTGCGTAAAGCAGCGACTTCCCGGGCATCCCAATAGGGAGCGTGAGCGTCTGCGTAGGCATCATTGAAGTCGTCCCACATGATGATTGCCTTAAGGTTTTCCACGGGAGCAAATACTGCCGATCGGGTGCCGACAACAATTCTTCCGCGCCCTGAATGCACTTCGAGGAAATTCTTGTACCTCTGACCCTGACCCAGGTGGGTTGAAATGATTTCCGAACTGGGAATTGCCTCAACCAAACGTTCAATTGATAGTGCATCGGGTACGAGAAGAATGATTCCGGCCTCTGAGTCAGATTCGTGCAAAGAATGGACCAGCTCTGCCATTTCTTCCCACCACAACGATGCAGGAGCGCTAGCCCAGATAGCACGAACACATTCACCTGATGAAAGTTTCTCCAAGAGCGCTCTGCCTTGCGAATAGGTCGCCCAAACGTTGACGCGAGACACGGGGGCTTCCGCCTTGATGGCGGATTGACGATTCGCACCTGCTCGTGATTTGTTGGGGACAGCAGCTCTGACTACATCCCAGAACATCCCCACATACCTGTGCGCAACCGCCTGCACTAGGTCGAGTGTCTCGGGAGTTAGTGCTGGTCCGATTGCGCGCTCGATGGGAGCCAATTTGGTGAATTCAGACTCAGGTATCCGGTCCACAACAATTGCATCGGCCAATTTGCCCGAAAAGCGTACCCTGACCCGATCTCCGATCCGACATCGTGCCTCAATGGCGGCTGGAACTAGGTAATCAAAATCACGGTCAAGATGTGAAACCGGAACATTAACGCGCACACGAGCAATGGGGTTTACCTCTGTTATTTCGACAATTTTTTTTACCACCGGTCTAACCCGTTTGCGCGCGACAACAGGATCAGCCAATAGAAACAGCTGGTCCTCTTGGTCCATATGCGCCTATTTGATCACGTGAGGAAAATACAAAGTTAATTCGATATCGCGGCAGTGAGTGCGTCAGCGCGATCCACTCGCTCCCAGGTGAATAGTCCACCTTCAGCGGGTCGACCAAAGTGGCCGTACGCAGCCGTGGAGCGGTAAATCGGTCGTAGAAGTTCCAAGTCACGGATGATCGCGGCAGGGCGCAGGTCAAAGACACTCAAAACAGCCTGCTGAATCTGTTCGTCGGGCACGATTCCCGTACCAAAAGTCTCAACAAAAACTCCCACCGGATGCGCTTTGCCAATTGCGTAAGCAACCTGAACCTCGCATCGGGATGCAAGGCCTGCAGACACCACATTTTTGGCGACCCATCGCATTGCGTAGGCGGCTGAACGGTCAACCTTTGACGGATCTTTACCGGAGAACGCTCCCCCACCGTGTCGTGCCATGCCGCCATAGGTATCAACGATGATTTTGCGACCGGTCAGGCCCGCATCACCCATGGGCCCACCAACGACAAAATTGCCAGTTGGATTAACTAAAAGGCGAACATTTGATGAGTCCAAATCGATTTTCGCCAAAATGGGATCCACAACAAATTTCTTCATTTCCGGAGAGAGTTGACCGTCAAGATCGATGCCTTCAGCGTGTTGACTACTCACCACGATTGTTTCAATGTGCAGTGGTTGATCATTTTCGTCATAAGCAATGGTGACCTGGGTCTTTCCATCAGGGCGGAGGTAGGCCATCTCTCCCGACTTTCGAACAGCCGAGAGTTGCTGGGCCAGTTTGTGGGCTAACGAGATGGGCAGTGGCATGAGCTCAGGGGTGTCGGTGCACGCGTACCCGAACATCAAACCTTGATCCCCTGCTCCCTGACGGTCTAACGGGTCAGCGCTGCCACCCTCACGCTCTTCAATTGCGTCGTTGACGCCTTGGGAGATATCCGGTGACTGTTGACCGATAGATACTGATATTCCACATGAACCACCGTCAAAACCTTTTTCAGAACTGTCGTACCCGATTTCAAGGACGGTGTCCCGAACAAGGCCCATCACGTCAGCGAAGCCCTCGGTTGTTACTTCACCAGCAACGTGGACTTGGCCGGTCGTCAGCATGGTTTCGACGGCCACCCGGCTTGCTGGATCCTGTCGCAGTAAATCATCGAGGATGGCGTCGCTGATTTGATCAGCCATCTTGTCGGGATGGCCTTCAGTGACCGACTCAGAGGTAAATAGACGATGAGCCACGTGACTCCCCTTCTTAGCTTTTCAAGAAATGTGTGTGAGCAATTGAAAATTCTTAGATATTGATCGTGCGAGGACTAGAGTCTAACGGCCCCAGCAGTTCAGCTAGCCGATGAACCACGGCGTGGGCAACATTTAGTTTTGACCCCCGGATTGGACCGGTGGTGCCGTGAGCGTCAACGAATAAGACTTCAGTGCTGTCTGAGCCGAATATTTGGCCATCGCTGACGTTATTAACAATAATGGCATCCGCGCCTTTGGCAGCAAGTTTCCCCAATGCGAGCTTGGCTAACTCTTGCTGGCTCTCCGTGGTTTCGGCCGCAAATCCAACAATAAGTGGTGTTGATCCCCCGCCCCTTTGCGCGCAAATATCGGCCAGAATGTCAGTGGTTTGCTCAAGTTCAAGGCTCTGAAGACCATGTGCCTTTTTTATCTTGTGGGCTGATTGCGCAAGCGGCCGAAAATCCGCCACGGCTGCAGCCATGATTACGCAATCTGGCTGCTCGGCCATCAGGTCGACAAGGACTTTGTGCATCCGCTCACCGCTGAGAGCCGGAATAGTGTGAGCGCCCGCGGGTGGATCAATCTCCATGTGTCCGGCCACAAGTGTTACTCGAGCCCCAGCAGCTAGTGCGGCTCTTGCCAAGGCAACACCCTGTTTGCCGCTACTGCGATTTCCAATGAACCGAACGGGATCCCAATCCTCTTGGGTACCTCCGGCACTAATTACCACGTGTCGACCTAGAAGGGCTCCTGTATTGGCATGGAGTTGCGCTTCCACTGCATCAAAGATCTGTTTCGGGGCGGGAAGTCTGCCGCTTCCACTGTCTGATCCCGTCAAGGGGCCGCTATCTGGATCCAAAACAATGTAACCCCGTTTGCGCAAGGTTGACACATTCGCTCTTGTTGCCGGGTGCTCCCACATTTGCGTGTGCATTGCCGGGGCCAAAACCACAGGAGCGGTAGCGGTCAGAAGGATGTTCGACAGCAGATCACTTGCAATTCCATGGGTTGAACGTGCAATAAAATCGGCAGTCGCCGGTGCGATCACGATAATGTCCGCAGACAGCCCTTGGGACACGTGAGTCACGTTTCCGCCACCATCCCACAGACTGATGTCGACCGGATTTCCCGAGAGAGCCTCGAAGGTTGGTAAACCCACAAAGCGCAGAGCATTCCGGGTCGGTACGACGTTCACTTCGTAGCCTGCTTGAGTAAACAGTCGCAAAAGTTCAACGGATTTGTACGCGGCTATTCCACCGCACACGCCCAGGATCACCCGAGGCAAGTTAGTCCTTCTCAACCTCGACGCTTGCAGCCGTGAGACCGTTATCGGTGCCACCGGATGCAATCTGTGATTCTGGGAATGTGCGCGCGGAGGTCAAAAGACCTGCATCGATCTCGCGCAGTGAAATCGAAAGTGGCTTCTCCTGAGCGTGTGTCTCCACAAGTGGCCCAATGTATTCGAGAAGTCCTTCACCCAATTGGGCGTAGTAAGCATTGATCTGCCTAGCCCGCTTAGCGGCATAACTGACCAGGGAGTACTTCGAATCCGTCTTGGTCAGGAGGTCGTCGATGGAGGGGTGGGTAATGCCTTCAGGGCGTGCGTTCATGAATCCTCATTCCGGGGGGTCAGAACACAACTCTAGCAAGGCGGTGGCGGTGAGGCTGACATCGGCGTTCACCAGAACATGATCGAACTCTGGCATTGCCGACAATTCCTCGTGGGCGATCTCCAAACGGGCTGCAAGTGCCGTCTCGTCTTCGGTCCCCCTACCCCGCAAACGGGCATCTAATTCGGCAACACTGGGAGGAGCTATAAACACCAATGTGGCATCGGGTGCCTGCTCTCGCACCTGACGGGCACCCTGAACTTCAATCTCCAAAATCACCGGAACACCCGCTTGCCTGCTGGCCTGAACGGGCTGACTGGGTGTCCCGTATCTGTTACCGGCGTATTGAGCCCATTCAAGCATGTGTCCTGACTCAACCATCTGAGAAAATTGGGCATTCGATACGAATGAGTAGGAAGCGCCATCAATCTCGCCCGCACGGGGTGCCCGGGTTGTGACAGATACCGAAAGCCATAGCCGCGGGTTCAACTCAAGTGCACGGGCCACCACGGTGCTTTTGCCCACCCCTGAAGGGCCAGAAACAACTATCAACGGGGCAATGCGATTGTTTCCCTCGATTGACTTTTTCATATTGGATCAATTTCCCGAGCAATTGCGAGCGCGGCCGAATAAATATTTGCAGCGCCGGTTATGGGACGACCGATCACGAGTAGATCTGCACCGGCAGTGAGTGCTTGGACCGGAGTCATCACCCTCTTTTGGTCGTCAGCGGATGTCCCAGCGGGACGTACTCCGGGGGTGATTAACACGATATCGCCACCAACCTCAGAGCGGACCCGGCCAACTTCATGAGGTGAACAGACAATTGCCCGCGCTCCTGCCTCCACAGCAGATGCGGCCTGGCGCACAACCGTCTCTTGTGCCGGAGTGCAGATTCCGACTTCGCGCAGAGTCTGGTCATCAAGACTAGTTAAAACCGTCACAGCGGTTACGAAGGTTTCGGGGAGTGCCACACACGCCGCTCGAACCATTTCTGGTCCCCCGGATGCATGCACTGTGAGGTACTTTGGCGAGTATCGGGCTAATGCCGCCGCTGCTCCAGCCACTGTGTTGGGGATATCGTGTAATTTCACATCAAGAAATAAATCACATCCACTTTCGCGCACTAGGTGAATTGCTTGCTCGCCATGGCGGTAAAAAGTTTCTAGTCCAATTTTCAGGGTAGAGGCAATCTCCCGAGTTTGCGCAACCCACTCGCGCAAAACTTCAATCTCCCGTGAATCAAGTGCGATTGCAATTGGAGCGGTTCCCATTAAAAGCCTTCCTTCATGAACCAACTATTCGGAGATGAAATCCCAATTTTCATCCGTGGGATCTAAGTCATCAATCGCTGTATTGATCTGCAACGTGGAATCAATCTCTCGATGGGCATGAGAAACTGCTTGTGAAAATTTTGTAAAACCGCGAATGCGTAATTCATGCTCCAACTCATTCTGAATGCGCATAGGTGCCGACGGGTCATTAAAAATCGAAGTACCTACAGAGACTGCATTCGCACCAGCAAGCACCATTTCGAGTGCATCGTGTCCTGAGCGAACCCCTCCCATTCCGATAATAGGTAGGTCAGGGAGTGCATTTCGGATTTGCCAAATGCACCGAACGGCAACCGGCCTAATTGCAGGCCCTGATAATCCACCGGTAACCCCCGCAAGAGCAGGTCGCATTGAACTTGTGTTGATCACCATTCCCAAAAGCGTGTTTATCACTGACACGCCCGTTGCCCCTGCTTGGGCCACCGAGGCTGCTATCTCAACGATGTCTGTTACATCGGGTGAGAGCTTCGCAAAAATTGGGATTCTACTATCGCTATTTCGTCGAACAGTTTGAATTACATTTGCTGCTGTATCAGCGCGGCAAGCAAAAACTTGCCCACGGTCCTCGACATTGGGGCAGGAAATATTTACTTCAATTGCGTCGAAGCCACCAGCGATCCGAAGTTTCGCTGCGACTTTGCCAAATTCTTCGGCACTTCCCCCGGCAATAGAAACGATCGTTCGAGCTCCACGTTGCTGCAACCAAGCCAGATCATTTTCAATAAAACTTTCCACGCCAGGGCCCTGCAAACCAATCGAATTCAGCATGCCACTCGGTGTTTCGGCCATGCGAGGAGTCGCCCGACCCGAGCGCGGGGCCAACATGATGCTCTTGGTAACAATTCCCCCAATTGCGGTGATGTCGAAGTAGTTGTCCAGTTCACGCCCAGCCGCAGCACAACCCGATGCTGTCAATATTGGCGTGTTTAACTCCAATGAACCCACGTTGGTCGAGAAATCAAATGTGGGTTCACCCGAAGCGGCTTGAGACATTCCTGTAACGATGACCGAACCTGTCATGGGCGGACCACCTCTTTACCGAGAGTGCCATCGGGGATAGTCCCAACATCAGACCATCGCACACGATCACCTCGAAAGACAGGGCCCTCGACACATGAACGAAGCATTCGAGTGATGCCGTCGTCACCTACCACAGGAAGCACGCATGTCATGCAAACACCGATTCCACATGCCATGGACTCTTCCACCGAACATTGGCTGAAGACTTTGCGGGCAGTGGAAACCTCGGCAACACTTGCCAACATGGGCATCGGGCCACACGAGTAAACGACATCTACTTGCGAGGACTCCAAGATATTTTCCAAGGCGTCTGTGACTCGACCATGAACTCCGGCAGTGCCATCTTCGGTAGTCAGCGTGAGTGAAGTCGATACCCGCTTCAATTCAAGTTCGCCATACAGTTTTTTCTCAGTGGAGGCCCCAATAATCGTGTCCACGCGACACCCTCGATCACGCAAACTTTCCGCCAACATAATTAAAGGTGCTGAACCGTAGCCGCCTCCGACAAGAACACAGGTGACCGCTTTCGTAGGTAACGTAAATGGCTTTCCCAATGGTCCCACCAAATTTAAGGGATCATGGCGACGCAATTTGGTCAACCAGCGTGTCCCCTTCCCTACCGGAGACACGACGAATTCCAATGTCCCACCGTAGATTCCACGTGATTGCACCCGCTGGATGGCAAAGGATCTGCGGAGAATCATGGAGCTCTCCTCGCCACCCATACCAACGGTGACGAACTGGCCCGGCTGGGTTCGCTCTGCGATTCCAGGGGCAGTCACTGACATCACAAAATATTTACCGGTGCGCTGGACGTCAAGAACTTCGCCCATAACCTGGATTGCCCCGGAATTCATGGACGCCACGCTACACGCCATCCCAATGTACATCCCGTGCATGCTCTTGGATCGACTTCACGGCAGCCTGGTCATGAAGAAGTGAGTCGATTCCCTGAACCGCCGCTGCTAGACCTTGTACCGTTGTAATGCAGGGAACTCCACGCAAGACTGCGGCCGTCCGAATTTCATATCCATCTTTTCTCGGGCCAACTCCATAGGGAGTGTTGATAATGAGATCGATCTCACCATTATTGATCGCGTCAACTGATGTGGGTTCTCCCTCCGCACCGGTCCCTTCAAATTGTTTTCGGATGACACGCGCGGGGATACCATTGCGCTGCAAGATGTCAGCCGTTCCTGCAGTCGCCACGATGTCAAACCCCAGATCCGAAAGTCGTTTTATCGGGAATATCGCCGCTCGTTTGTCTCGATTGGCAAGGGACACGAAAGCTGTTCCTCGCGTCGGCAGTCCCCCGGAGAAAGCCGCAACCTGCGACTTTGCGAATGCGACGCCGAATGTGGCATCGATTCCCATGACCTCACCGGTTGATTTCATTTCAGGTCCGAGCACGGTGTCTACACCATGGAATCGACCAAATGGAAGAACTGCCTCCTTCACGGAGACTGGGCTCCCCTGCGGTAATTGTCCTCCGTCTCCACTTCTGGGAAGCAACCCAATCGCCCGAAGGGATGCGATGCTCTCACCAGCCATGATTCGGGCGGCCGCCTTCGCAATAGGTACACCCGTGGCCTTTGAAACAAAAGGAACAGTCCGAGAGGCACGTGGGTTTGCTTCCAAAATGTAGAGGACATCAGATGCCAGTGCGAATTGAATATTAATCAGTCCGCGAACACCAACCCCAGCGGCAATCGCGTGGGTCGACTTTCGAATGCGATCGATTTCCTCTCGCCCCAATGTAATGGGTGGAAGGGCACATGCCGAGTCACCTGAATGGATACCAGCTTCTTCAATGTGCTCCATGACACCCGCAAGGTACAAATCCGTTCCATCAAAGAGCGCATCTACATCAATTTCCACCGCATCATCGAGGAATCGATCAACCAAAACCGGATGTTCCGGATTGATTTGAGTGGCTGCCTCCAAATACTCCTTAAGCCTTTCCTCCTCGTAAACAATCTCCATCCCGCGACCACCAAGTACGTAACTGGGACGAACCAATACCGGGTAGCCGATTCGATTTGCAATCTCTCTCGCTTGCTCAAATGATCGGGCGGTTCCGTGCGCCGGCGCAGGAACTTTCGCCTCGGCCAACACTTGGGAAAACATTTCTCGATCTTCTGCTAAGTGAATCGCGGCGGGTTGAGTACCAATGATGGGAACACCCGCATCGGCGAGGGACTGAGCCAACCCCAAAGGTGTTTGTCCTCCCAACTGCACAATCACACCCACAAGTTCCCCTGCTGCGCCTTCTGCATCAATGACTGCCATCACGTCTTCGAATGTCAAAGGCTCAAAATAAAGTCGATCAGAAGTGTCGTAATCCGTAGACACAGTCTCGGGATTGCAGTTGATCATGATCGTTTCATATCCCGCTTCACTCAATGTCATTGCCGCATGAACACATGAATAGTCGAATTCAATTCCTTGACCAATACGGTTTGGACCAGAGCCGAGGATGATTATTTTACGACGTTCGGATGGAACAACTTCGGTTTCACTGTCATAAGACGAGTAGTGATATGGAGTCCTAGCGGCGAACTCGGCAGCACACGTATCCACCGTTTTGAAAACGGGGAAAACTCCCAATTGTTTTCGAATTTCGCGGATCTCAGCTTCGCCTGCGCCTCGTAAGTCCGCTATCTGTACGTCGCTGAATCCAAGTGACTTTGCCTCGAAAAGAAGTGGGGCGGTCACTTCATGACTCTCATGAATCCGATCTGCCATTTCGTTGATCCGCTCAATTTGATCAAGGAACCATGGGTCAATATTGGTTGCCTCATGTATTTGGGCATTTGTGGCTCCCAACCACAATGCTCGCTGAGCAAGTGAGAGTCTCCCATCGTGTGGACGCTTCATATCTTCAATCAAATGTGGGATTTCTCCAGCGTCCCGAGGCTTATCCCACCCAAAGATTGCCGACTTTTGTTCGGTGGAACGCAGTGCCTTTTGGAGTGCCTCAGGGAAATTTCGACCAATCGCCATTGCTTCGCCAACACTTTTCATGGTGGTTGTCAAAGTAGTATCCGCACCGGGAAACTTCTCGAACGCAAATCGGGGAACTTTAACGACAATGTAATCAAGAGTTGGCTCAAATGATGCCGGCGTCTCAGCGGTGATGTCGTTTTGAATTTCGTCGAGTGAATAGCCAATTGCCAAACGGGCGGCAATTTTCGCGATAGGGAATCCAGTTGCTTTCGAGGCTAGTGCTGATGACCTTGAGACACGAGGGTTCATCTCGATCACGATTAAGCGACCGTCGTCGGGGTTAATTGCAAACTGAATATTGCACCCGCCGGTTTCCACACCGACTGCCCGAATAATTTCAATTCCTACATCCCGTAACTTTTGGAACTCGCGGTCAGTCAATGTCAGAGCTGGTGCCACCGTGATGGAGTCTCCTGTATGGACCCCCATGGGGTCAACATTTTCTATTGAACAAACCACAACCACGTTGTCATTTTTGTCGCGCATCAACTCAAGTTCATATTCTTTCCACCCAATGATGGACTCCTCCAGCAAGACCTCAGAAGTTGGACTGGCTTCGAGTCCAAGTCCGGCAATTCGAACAAGGTCTTCCTCGTTGTACGCGATTCCCGAACCGGCCCCGCCCATAGTGAATGAAGGGCGAACGACAACCGGATAACCGAGTTCAGTTACACCTGCAAGTGTGTCTTGCATAGAGTGACAAATATGCGAACGTGCACTCTCCGCACCGATTTCTTGCACAATCTTGCGAAACTTCTCCCGGTTCTCCCCCCGTTCAATTGCGTCTATGTCAGCACCGATAAGTTCCACGTTGTACTTTTTTAGAATTCCAGCTTTGTCCAACGCAATCGCCGCATTAAGAGCCGTTTGCCCACCAAGTGTTGGTAGAAGGGCATCTGGGCGCTCTTTAGCGATTACCAATTCCAAGTACTGCGTTGTAATTGGTTCTATATAGGTAGCATCCGCGAACTCTGGGTCGGTCATGATGGTTGCAGGATTGGAATTCACCAAAATCACCCGAATACCCTCTTCGCGCAACACTCGGCATGCCTGAGTACCCGAGTAGTCAAACTCACATGCCTGCCCGATCACGATTGGGCCAGACCCAATCACCATGACTGACTTAATATCGTCCCGCTTAGGCATGTGAACCCATCTTTTCTAGAAATCGGTCGAAGAGGTAGTCGGAATCGTGCGGGCCAGCGGCCGCCTCGGGGTGATACTGAACGCTAAATGCATTTTGATCGAGCAATTCAATGCCCTCCACCACATTGTCATTGAGACATATATGTGAAATGCGGGCGCGGCCAAAGGCAGTATCAAATTCCAATGATTCGGGAGCACGAACTGCAAATCCGTGGTTGTGCGCCGTAATCTCTACTTTCCCCGTCGTGAGATCTTTGACGGGCTGATTAATTCCTCGATGGCCATATTGCATTTTGTAAGTTTGTAATCCGAGTGCTCGCCCCAAAATTTGATTCCCGAAGCAAATTCCGAATAGGGGCATTTTGGCTTTTAGGGCCTGCTGCACTATCCCGATTGCACCCACGGCCGTTGCAGGATCTCCTGGTCCGTTTGAGAGAAAAACGCCATCAGGGTTTAGTTTCTGGATTTCTTCCCATGTCGTATTTGCGTTAACAACATGGACTTCAATCCCCCGTTCCGACATCCGTTGGGGGGTCATCGTTTTGATTCCCAAATCGAGTGCAACGCAAGTCGCTCGTTTCTTTCCCTTGGCTGCAATCACGTAATTTTTCGAAGTGGTAACTTCTTCGGTAAAACTTGCGCCCAGCATCATCGGTGAGTCATTAACGGCTGCAATCAACTCGCCGAGGTTCTGACCCGTGGAATGCGAAAAAATGCCCATGCGCATTGCACCACGATCGCGCAGGTGGCGGGTGAGGGCTCGGGTGTCAACACCCTCGATTCCAACAATCCCATTGATGTCAAGTTCATCAGCGAGAGTGCCGCTCGCCCGCCAATTGGATACAACGCGGGATAACTCGCGGACAACAAAACCGGAGGGCCACATACGGCGAGATTCACCATCCTCACCATTGACACCCGTATTGCCAATATGCGGCGCTGTCATGACCACGATTTGACCGCAGTAGGACGGATCCGTAAGAGTTTCTTGGTAACCGGTCATCCCGGTTGAAAAGACCGCCTCACCAAAGGCTGTTCCACTTGCTCCGAATCCCTTGCCTACTAATGAATATCCATCTTCGAGGACCAAGATTGAAGGAATCACACTTTTCATTCTGCACTCATCTCACTTTCGAGTAGTCCTACCAACTGCTGGTGACCCTGCGCGGTGTCTGCTCGTACCCCGGTTGCAATTCGATATTCACCTAAATCCCAAACAAAAATTACGACACTGTCCTTGGCTCTCACGCTTCCCGCGATCCCTGAACCTAGTGACACCCCCACCAAGCTGGACCGAGGAATGTACACATCTGATGCGCCACCGCGTTCAATCAAAATCCCATGCACATCCCAACTCACCCGCGCCCGAGAACGGGTTCCCAGATCATGGATCAGTACTTTGGACAGCCATTGACCATGCAACGATGTGCCCAAGAAAAGTGCGTCAATTCCCTGACTTGACTCAAAACCCTCTGGTGCTTCCGTCAATGGAGCAGGCAAATCAGTTATCCCGAGTCGATCACCACTTCGCATCTTCCGCCAGCTACGCAGCATGAGCAACAGAACACCAATAATTATTAATAGCATCACGGCAACTAACGCAAGCCGCAATGGCCACTGCGTTACTTCCATCGAGGACTCATCCATTCAACGCACCACCCCGCACTTGATGGACTCCGTTGAAAAAGACATCCGTCACGCTTACGGGAAGTGTCATGCCGGCATACGGGGTATTGCCGGAGAGCGATGCAAGTTGTGCAGGAACGACCTCACGAGTTCTCTGTGGATCGACAAGAACAATGTGGGCTGGTTCGCCCGCAGCAAGAGGGCGTCCATGATTCACAGCCCGTCCAATTCTCGCAGGTGCAACAGACATGCGATCACTCAATGTACGCCAACTCCAATCTGGTGTCTCTGCCATGGCCGCTACCACCACGCCCAACGCTGTTTCAAGGCCTAACATTCCAAAGGCGGCACTATCCCACTCACAATCCTTTGACTCATGTGGGTGGGGCGCGTGATCCGTTGCCACAATGTCTATCGTGCCGTCAGCTAACGCCTCCCGCAACGCCAGGGTATCCGCGCGCGAACGCAGCGGTGGGTTTACTTTGTAGACCGGATCGAAGCTTGACACCAAATCCTCCGTGAGCAACAAATGGTGTGGGGTGACTTCCGCGCTCACTCGAATACCCATTTCCTTCGCCCAGCGAATAATTGCGACACTTCCAGAGGTCGACACGTGACATATATGTAGCCGCGAGTCCACGTGTGAAGCCAGAAGCACATCACGGGCAATAATCGCTTCTTCAGCCACTGCGGGCCAACCGGTCAAACCTAGGATCCCCGAAAGTTCTCCCTCATTCATTTGCGAACCTTGAGTAAGACGCGGATCTTGCGCGTGTTGGGCGATCACTCCGTCAAACGTCTTCACATATTCCAATGCACGGCGCATCAGAAGTGGATCAGATACGCAATTTCCATCGTCACTAAATACGGTTACCTTGGCTGCGGAGGCTGCCATAGCTCCTAATTCTGCTAACGCTTCTCCTCGAAGCCCCACACTGACAGCACCGATGGGAAATACGTCAACGAGACCTGCCTCACGACCGATTCTCCACACTTGCTCAACAACGCCAGCGGTGTCGGCTACGGGCGTCGTATTTGCCATCGCAAAAACAGCGGAAAATCCACCCAATGTTGCCGCTCGCGACCCTGATGCAATCGTCTCAGCATCCTCTCGCCCTGGTTCGCGCAGATGCGTGTGCAGATCAACGAGAGCAGGAAGACTAATCAAGCCACTTCCCTGGATCACCGGTAGGTTACCGGGCTCCAAATCACTACCCATCTCGGAAATGATCCCGTCAGTGATCCGGATGTCGGCGACCTGCTCACCATAGGCCCGCGAACCAACAATGAGATACGAATTAGGCAACATTGACTTCTCCTCCGATCAGTAGATACATGGCTGCCATTCGCACTTTCAGTCCGTTGGCAACTTGATCGGTAATCACACTGCGAATACCGTCTGCAACTTCAGCAGTGATCTCGACACCACGATTCATGGGTCCAGGGTGCAGAACTATCGCGTGATCAGGCAGTGATGCTGCCCGAGCTCGATTAAGCCCAAATGCCCGACTGTACTCAAGTTCACTCGGAAAAAACGTGCCGTTCATCCGCTCTTGTTGCACGCGTAGCATCATGATCGCATCCAGTTCGGGCAAGGTGGCGTCGAGTGAATAACTGACAGTGCATGGCCAATTTTCAATTTTTACCGGCAATAAAGTCGGTGGGCTGACAACCACGACTTTGGCACCCAGACTGGATAAAAGAAAGATATTGGAACGGGCAACTCGCGAGTGCAGTACATCACCCACAATTCCAATTGTTAATCCATCAAAATCCACCGCGTCTGGGCGTAGATGCGCCCGAATCGTCAATGCATCCGCTAGCGCTTGGGTTGGATGCTCATGTTTGCCATCGCCTGCGTTGATCACACTTGACTCCAACCACCCTGCATGCGCCAGCCTGTGGGCTGCACCGGGTGAAGGATGCCGGACAACGATCATGTCGGCACCCATTGCCTTCAGGGTCAGAGCGGTGTCTTTGAGACTCTCCCCTTTTGAGACGCTCGATCCCTTCGCCGAGAATGTAACTACATCGGCGGACAACCTTTTTGCAGCTCGTTCAAATGAAAGTCGAGTTCGCGTTGAATCTTCATAGAAAAGATTTACAACAGTTCGACCTCGCAGAGTGGGCAGCAATTTACTCCCACCGTTGGTTACGCGGTCAAGTTCACGCGCTGTATCAAGAATGTGCAACGTGTCGTTGCGGCTGAGATCCTGAACTGAGATGAGATGCTTCACGCGGTGCCTTCAATTGACTGTTCTTTGGGTTGAATAATCACTTGATCAACCGAATCAATTTCGCTCAGGTGGACTGACACGTTTTCACTCAGTGAGGTTGGCAGGTTCTTGCCGACATAATCTGCTCGGATTGGTAATTCTCGGTGACCCCGATCCACCAAAACGGCCAATTGCACAACTGCAGGTCGCCCATATTCATTCAATGCGTCAAGCGCCGCCCGAATTGTGCGCCCCGAGAACAGGACGTCATCAACCAAAATCACTACTTTGTCATCGATTCCCACACTGGGTATCAGTGTTTGCTCTAACGCTTTGGAAGGACGAAGGCGAAGGTCATCACGGAAAAGGGTTACGTCTAAGGACCCAACAGGGACCGTGAATCCCTCTATTTCCTCAATATTTTTTGCCAAGCGCTGGGCCAGTGGAACCCCTCGAGTAGGAATTCCCAAGATCACTAGATTGCTGACGTCTTTGACATTTTCAACTACCTGATGCGAGAGTCTGCGAAGAGCCCGGGAAATGTCGTCGGGGTCAGCGACTATGCGGCTCGCAATTCGGGGATACCCCGGCGCGGTGTTATGCGGTTCTGTCATGTGCGTGCCCTTCCCCGCCTCACTGGACGGGCATTAAAGGAGTATGTACCTGATGAAATTGTGTTACGAGAAACTTACCTGATTGACTCCACCGGGTTAAACACCGCCACTCTCTGCCGTACCAATTTTATGTACCCGCATGCCATTGGTGGTTCCGGGAACACCAGGTGGCACACCAGCCACAATCACTACCCGCTGGCCTGACGTTGCCCGGCCGATATCCAGAAGGGCTCGGTCGACCTGGGTCACCATGTCGTCGGTGTGGCTCACCTGTGAAACCAAGAATGTTTCAACACCCCACGTCAACGATAGTTGACTTCGAACTCGGGGGTTTGGCGTGAATGCGAGCAGTGGCGTGTGGGCACGCCATCGGGAAATTAACCGCGCTGACCTACCGGTTTCCGTGAAAGCGATGAGATAGGAAGAACTCGTCCCCTGAGCTACGTCGACCGCTGCATGGGTGAGTGCTCGAGCCGTTGAACCCGTGGGTGAATCCATCAATGGCGGGATTCGATCGAGGGCCTCTGCTTCAAGGTGCTCCATAATTGTTGACATAGTTTCGACTACATGTGCGGGGCGTACGCCGACGCTGGTTTCACCGGACAACATCAAAGCATCGGCGCCGTCAAGCACAGCATTAGCAACGTCACTCACTTCAGCCCGAGTTGGACGGTTTTCAGAGATCATCGAATCAAGCATTTGCGTGGCCACAATCACCGGCTTCCCCGCTTCACGGCACATCTGAATAGCCCTTTTTTGCACCAGAGGAACCATCTCAAGGGGAAGTTCAACCCCGAGATCGCCTCGCGCAACCATGACGCCATCAAATGCGGCGATGATGTCCTCGAGGTTTTCAACAGCCTGAGGTTTCTCCACTTTCGCTAGGACGGGTATACGAATACCCTCTTCGTCCATAATCGTATGAACGTCGTGGATGTCAGCAGATGATCGAACAAACGAGAGTGCGATGAGATCAGCGCCAAGGCGTAAACCCCAACGCAAATCCTCACGATCCTTCTCCGAGAGGGCTGGAACACTCACTGCAACGCCTGGTAGATTGAATCCTTTGTTATTGGAGACGATACCGCCATCAATGACAACCGTGTGGACTCGCGGCCCGACCACTTTGGTGACCTGCAATTCAATTCGTCCGTCGTCGACCAGCACTCGATCGCCAGGGTTTACATCACCGGGCAGCCCACTAAAAGTTGTGGACACCATTGTGGCGTCACCAGGACAATCTTCAGTGGTAACAATAAATTCCTCTCCGGTCACAAGCTCAACCGGTCCGGATGCAAACCTTCCGAGTCTAATTTTCGGACCTTGAAGGTCAACGAGAATTGCCACACTGCGCCCAGAGGCATCGGATGCTTCCCGTACCCAGTGGTAGGCAGCTTCATGATCCGCGTATTCGCCGTGGGAAAGGTTTAACCGAGCGACATCCATTCCAGCGTTAACCAGTTCGAGTACGGCTTGCGCGCTCGCCGTAGCAGGGCCAAGCGTTGCAACAATTTTGGCTCTTCTCATATTCGAACCATACTGTAAACGGTTGCACACGGTGTTCTCATATGGTCAGAGGTCGGTCAAAGGCACTCACAGGACTTGGCAGGTTGGTTGAACCCATGAGGAATTTATCCACCGCGGCCGCGGCCGCACGCCCCTCTGCAATCGCCCAGACGATTAATGACTGGCCGCGTCCTGCATCGCCAGCGACAAACACCCCTTCCGAATCGGTTGCGAACTGGGAGTCACGCTTAATATTGCCTCGCGAATCGAGCTCAAGTCCCAACTGTTCAACATACGGTGCCGGTTCGGGACCTGTGAATCCCATCGCAAGCAGAACGACATCAGCTTTAATGACCTGTTGTGTTCCAGCGATAACGGAGAAGTTGCCATTGACGAACTCAACTTCGGCGAGTTCAATTCCTGACAGTTTCTTGCCATCTTCGGTGAGGAATTTCTGAGTGGACATCGAGAAAACCCGCTCCCCACCCTCTTCGTGCGCGCTGCTAACGCGATAAATCGTGGGATAGGTGGGCCAAGGTGAATTCTCACTTCGCTCCAACCCCGGGTTGGGCATGATCTCCAACTGGGTCACACTCGCCGCTCCTTGGCGCAGCGATGTTCCCAAACAATCAGCGCCTGTGTCGCCGCCACCAAGGATGACAACATGTTTGCCAGCAACGTCATATGGTGAGGATTCCAGATCACCCTCCTGTACCCGGTTAGCAAGTGGCAGAAATTCCATCGCTTGATAAATTCCATCAAGGTCGCGACCAGGTACCTCAAGTTCGCGGGCCACGGTTGCACCAATGCAGACAACGATCGCGTCATAGCGGTGGCGCAAATCCGAACCGGTGAGGTCCACGCCAATCTCAATTCCAGACCGAAACTTAACGCCCTCCGCCTCCATTTGCTCGAGCCGCTGATCAAGGTGGTGCTTCTCCATTTTGAACTCTGGTATTCCGTAACGAAGTAGTCCCCCGATCCGATCCGCCCGTTCATAAACCGCAACCGTGTGCCCGGCTCGAGCAAGTTGCTGTGCCGTAGCAAGCCCAGCCGGGCCTGAACCAATCACTGCAACGGTCCGACCCGAAAGACTCTCAGGCGGTGCGGGTTTGATCCAACCTGATTGCCAAGCCCGATCAACGATAGAAACCTCAATTTGCTTGATAGCAACCGGATCCTCATTGATTCCTAAAACACATGCCGATTCACATGGTGCAGGGCACAGCCGTCCGGTGAATTCAGGAAAATTATTTGTTGCGTGCAAACGTTCAATTGCCTGACCCCAGTCACGGTCATAAATCAACTCATTCCATTCTGGAATCAAGTTGCCCAGAGGGCAGCCGTTATGGCAAAACGGGATACCACAATCCATGCAACGACCAGCCTGCGATTCAACATCTTTCGGCTCAAAATCTTCATAGACTTCGCGCCAATCCCTAATCCGAATGTCAACCGGGCGGCGCTTGGGTAGTTCCCTGTCAGTTGTCATAAAGCCACGTGGATCACCCATTGCTACTCCTTAACGTAAATGACATGACTAAATCCTGCTCATAATGGCCAACATGGGATCCTCGCCACGACTAATGGCATCAGCTTCAATTTCTAAGACTCTCTTGTAATCCCTTGGAATCACCTTTGTGAAGCGAGTAATCGAGGAAGTCCACGTTGCAAGAAGTTCACTCCCTCGTGTTGATTTCGTCTGCTCAACATGTGCAGAAATCAGTTCAAACAGCTCCTGAGCATCCGATTCATCGAGTTGATTCAGTTCAACGAGTTCATGATTAATCAACGCTGGGTCGAGGTCGAACAAATAGGCGATCCCGCCTGACATGCCTGCACCAAAGTTTCGGCCCGTCGGTCCAAGTACGACAACTCTTCCACCCGTCATGTACTCGCAACCATGATCACCCACACCCTCGGCCACTGCAATCGCCCCGGAATTGCGGACACAGAATCGTTCACCCACTCTGCCACCCAAAAACAATTCACCTGAAGTAGCGCCATAACCGATTACGTTGCCAGCAATTGTGTTTTCGCTGGGATCAAATGGAGCATTGGCATGTGGGTGCACCACGATTCGACCACCGGAAAGCCCCTTACCGACATAGTCATTTGCATCCCCCACAAGTCGAAGGGTCAACCCTTGGGGAATGAATGCGCCAAAACTTTGTCCAGCAGAACCAGTAAAGGAAATATCAATTGTTCCATCTGGCAAGCCACCGCGTTTTGTGATCGCACTTCCTAGCATCGTGCCCACGGTGCGATTCACGTTCCGAATTGGGACATTGATTTTGGTAGGAAGACCGGTTGCTAAAGCATCGGCACTCATCCGGATCAACTCTTGGTCGAGAGCATGCTCCAATCCGTGATCCTGATTCTTCATATGTCTGCGGTCACCAAGCTCTCCCAAATCAGGGATATGCAGGATTGGTTCTAAGTCGAGTCCATCCGCTTTCCAATGGGTAATTGCTTTGTTCATGTTGAGAACTTCAACCTGTCCAATTGCCTCATCGAGTGAAGTGAAGCCCAACTCAGCGAGCAACTCACGAACTTCCTGCGCAATGAACTCAAAAAACGTTTCCACGAATTCCGGTTTGCCCGAGAACTTTTCGCGTAGCACAGGATTTTGTGTGGCGACACCGACAGGGCAGGTGTCAAGATGACATACGCGCATCATGATGCAACCCATGACAACCAGTGGTGCAGTCGCAAAACCAAACTCCTCCGCGCCGAGTAGCGCAGCAATCACGACATCTCGTCCGGTCTTAAGTTGACCATCAGCTTGAACGACAACCCGATCTCGCAAACCATTGAGGAGAAGTGTTTGCTGGGTCTCTGCCAAACCGAGTTCCCATGGTGCACCTGCATGCTTCAGAGAGGTTAGTGGCGATGCACCGGTTCCACCGTCGTGACCAGAGATCAAAATCACGTCGGCATGGGCCTTTGCTACTCCGGCTGCAACCGTTCCCACCCCGACCTCAGCCACCAATTTCACGTGAATACGCGCATCCGCGTTAGCGTTCTTCAAGTCATGGATCAATTGAGCCAAGTCTTCAATTGAATAGATGTCGTGATGTGGTGGCGGCGAGATCAACGTCACACCAGGTGTGGAATGTCGAGTCTTTGCAATCCACGGATACACCTTGTTTCCTGGAAGTTGGCCGCCTTCACCCGGCTTGGCTCCCTGAGCCATTTTTATTTGAATATCGTCACTGTTGACCAAGTACTCGCTGGTCACACCGAATCGACCCGACGCCACCTGCTTAATCGCTGACCGCTTGGAATCACCATTAGCCATGGGTAAGAAGCGTTCTGGATCCTCTCCACCTTCCCCAGTATTGGATTTCGCACCAAGTCGATTCATCGCGATCGCGAGTGTTTCGTGTGCTTCCGCCGAAATTGATCCGTAAGACATGGCACCTGTTGAGAATCTTTTTACGATGCTCTCAATGGATTCAACTTCATCTATTGAAATTTTGGCTCGTGGTGAATCGAACTCGAAGAGTCCACGCAGGGTCATGAGTCGTTCAGACTGATCATTGACTCGATTCGTGTAATCGCGGAATATGTCGAACCGTTTTGATTGAGTGGCATGCTGCAGCCGGAATACTGTTTCAGGGTCAAATAGGTGCGGTGATCCCTCACGTCGCCACTGATATTCACCTCCATCACGCAAGGTTCGATGTGCTGGGGAGATCCCCGAAATTGGGTAAGCATCAGCATGTCGCGCAGCATTTTCTTCAGCGATTACATCAATACCGATTCCACCGAGTTGCGAGATCGTTCCAGTGAAGTACGCGTCGATGAATTCGTGTGACAGACCAATCGCCTCAAAAATTTGTGCACCACGATAGGAAGCAACCGTTGACACTCCCATTTTGGACATAACTTTCAAGAGCCCCTTGCCCAACGATTTGATCACGTTGCGCATGGCTTTCTCAGGAGAAGTGTCGGAAATCACATTGCGTCGAACAAGATCCTCAACGCTTTCCAGCGCCAAATAAGGGTTAATGGCAGCTGCGCCATAACCGATCAAGAGGGCAACGTGATGCACTTCGCGCACATCTCCCGTTTCAATCAAAAGGCTGATCATGGTGCGGTGCTTGGTACGAACTAAGTGGTGATGCACTGCAGCGCACAGCAATAGCGATGGGATTGGAGCGAGGCTTGCATTGCTGTCACGATCTGAAAGAACGATGAATCTCTTTCCTTGTCGAATAAGTGCGTCAACTTCATTGAAGATTTCCAGAATGCGCTTTTCGAGTGCCGGTCCACCGCCGTAAACGTTATAAAGACCCTTAATTCGTGCCGCGGCAAACTCCGGCAATTTTCCGTCGGCATTGATGTGCAGAATTTTCGCCAATTCATCATTGTCAATAACCGGAAATGGTAGAACGACTTGGCGACAGTGAGCCGGAGAAGCTTCCAACAGGTTTCCCTCGGGACCGATGATGCTCCCTAAAGACGTGACAATCTCCTCGCGGATCGCGTCAAGTGGGGGATTTGTCACCTGGGCGAAAAGCTGACTGAAGTAGTCAAAAAGCAAACGTGGGCGGTCTGATAACGCGGCTATGGGGGTGTCCGTTCCCATGGACCCGATTGCCTCCGCACCGTTCTTAGCCATCGGTTCAATAATGAGCCGCAACTCTTCCTGGGTGTACCCGAAAGTCTGCTGACGCCGAGCCACCGAATCTCGCGTGTGGATGACGTGCTCCCGTTCGGGCAATGCATCCAGATGGATGAGCTCCCTTGACAACCATTCCTCATACGGGTTTGCGGCAGCCAGTTCGTCCTTGATCTCTTCATCTTCGATCACTCGGCCCGTGGCTGTATCAACCAAAAACATTTTGCCCGGTTGCAGCCGACCCTTGCGAATCACAGTACTTGGATCTATGTCGAGAACCCCAGCTTCAGACGCCAACACAACGAGTCCGTCCTCGCAGACCCAAAAGCGACCAGGTCTCAAACCATTGCGGTCAAGCACCGCTCCAATGAGCGTTCCGTCAGTGAAGCATACGTTTGCGGGCCCATCCCATGGTTCCATGATCGTCGCGTGGAATTCATAAAAAGCTCGCCGGGCAGGGGACATATCCAAATTGTTTTCCCAGGCCTCAGGAATCATCATGAGTACTGCATGGGGCAATGAACGTCCGCCAAGGTGCAGAAGTTCCAGTGCTTCATCAAATGAAGCTGAGTCACTCGCATTGGGTGAGCAAATGGGGAACAATCTGGTTAGGTCCCCCGGCAAAATATCGGAGGTCAGCATTGCTTCGCGAGCGGTCATCCAGTTTCGGTTTCCACGAACCGTGTTGATTTCACCGTTGTGTGCGATCAGTCGATACGGGTGCGCGAGTGGCCAAGAAGGAAATGTATTTGTAGAAAATCGAGAATGAACGAGTGCCAAAGCGCTCCGCATGAGCGGATCAGTCAACTCAGGGAAAAAGGGTGCCAACTGACCAGTGGTCAGCATGCCTTTGTACAACAGGGTGCGACTTGACAATGATGAGAAATAAACATTGAGGTCGTGTTCCACGATTTTACGAAATCCGTAGACCGCTCGATCAAGGGCAATGCCAGACGATGCATTGTCGGTAATGAAAAGTTGCCAAAACTCTGGCATGCACGACCTAGCCATTGCACCGATCATCGAGTCATTTATTGGAACCTCACGCCAACCAAGAATGCTTAAGCCTTCAGCGAGGGCGAGTGCTTCCATTGCCGCCATAGCGACCGGGGCTTGCCCCTGGTCAAAAAATGCAGTCCCAACGGCGTATTGGCCGGCCGCTGGCAAGGGAAAATCCACATTGTTTCTCAGGAAGAGGTCAGGAACCTGAATCAAAATACCGGCACCGTCGCCGCTGTCCGGTTCGCTACCCGAAGCGCCCCTGTGTTCGAGATTGGTCAGCGCTTTGATTGCTTTTTCCACGATGTCGTAGGACGGGATCCCCGTTAGGGTGGCGACAAATGCAACACCACAGGCGTCACGCTCGTGCTCGGGGTTATAGAGGCCCTGTGCTTGGGGCTGCAGGCTTATCGCCATGGTGTGACTCCTCAAACGTCGCATTCAACACGGATTGAATCTGATCAGAAAAATGATGCAGAAGCGTCCGGGACGACGTTGGCCCGAGGTGAGAACTATACCGCTTTTGAATCAGAAGACTCAGCTGGATCATCCGGAGTTGCAATTACTTCTCGTCCGGGGCGCAGGCGCGCTGAGATGACCAAGTATGCCAATGCTCCGAGTCCAACGATTATTGAAGTCCACACGTTAAGTCGGAGTCCTAAAATCTCATTGGCGCTGTCAATTCGAAGGACCTCGATCCAGACTCTGCCCGTCGTGTAGAGCAGCACGTAAAGGGCAAAGACCCTGCCGTGACCGAGGTTGAACCGACGATCCGCCCAGATCACGACTAGCGCAACTCCCACCAGCCACAACGATTCATAAAGAAATGTCGGGTGAAAAGTTGAGTACTCTACGTAACCTGCTGGTCGATTCCCTGGAGAAATCTCTAAGCCCCAGGGCAAATTCGTTGGAGAACCGAATAGTTCTTGGTTGAAATAGTTGCCCATTCGACCGATGGCTTGGGCGAGTGCAATTCCCGGAGCGATTGCGTCAGCCACCGGCGGCAAAGCAACGCCGTTACGGCGAGCACCTATCCAGGTTCCAACTCCACCAAGAGCGAGGGCGCCCCAAATACCCAAACCGCCGTCCCATATGCGAAATGCTGCAACGAATCCTTTACCTTCGTCACCAAAATAAATCTGCCAGTCACTGAGTACGTGATACAGGCGTCCACCAATAATTCCAAAGGGCACTGCCCAAATTGCGATGTCGGTGATGACCCCTGATCGCCCACCACGTGCTTCATAACGCTTATTACCCAATACGACAGCGACAATGATGCCCAGCACGATAAACAATGCATAGGCCCTGATCGGGATTGGACCTAAATCCCACACCCCGGTCTCTGGACTGGGTATAAATGCTTTCACGTTGGCGCCTGCAACTATGACTTGGAGGCTACAAGTTCAGCCAACGCAATTGGATCTGCCAATGTCGCTGTTTCAACGGGCTCCCCGTTGAGAAATCCTGATGGCGTTCCACCAATTTGCGAGGTTAAAAATTCTTGATTGGTGTTGGCCGCCCAAGCAAGGTAGTTGCCGTCAGTCACACATTGTGAGAAAGTCGTGAAGTCAGTGTCAGTAATACCTGACTCTGAACCAAATGAGAGAAGTTGTTCTTCGGTGTATCCGAGACCTTCTTCAACTGGCTGATTTGCAAAGACCGTGTTTCGGTACTCCTTGATCTTTCCCGCATCGATTGCGCAACCCCATGCGGCGATGGCACGGTGGGACGAATCATTTCCCAGATTTGAATCGAGAAATGCTGTTGGTCGGTAAATGAGTTGAACTTTTCCCTCTTCGGCTAGTTTTTCGATCCCAACACCGTTAGCCAATTCGAGTGCCCCACAAGCTGGGCATTGGAAGTCTTCCCACACCTCAAGTACAGGGACATCGGTGGTGCCGGTGCCATAGGGGACGCCAAATGGGGACGATGACTCTGCGGGGAGAACCCCTGCTGGCGTTGCAGCTGAAGGATCAGGGTCCACGATTGAACCTGTTTGGCCGCTAGCGTCACTGGATGGGCTGTTGCTGCTGGCGTACACCGCGACCCCGATGATGGCTGCCATAACAGCTACCACCGTTGCCCCACCAACAATGCGAACAATGCGCTCGCGACGCTTCTCAGAAGCTTGAGCCTCTCCCCGTGCCTGTGCAGCTCGTTCGCGGCGACTTTTTTCACCCATGACATCTGCTCCTTTTCACATACTGACTACTCAAACTGACTACTCAACCCCCGTGTGTCGAATCTTAAGACTAAGCGAGGGGGCTATCCACCCTGACGTACCCCTTGCGCAAGTTCCTGCGCAAGTTCACGAACCGCTGGGACGCCACCTGCAGTGGCTGCCTTCACGAAGGCTGAACCAACGATGACGCCATCGGCATACTTCGCTATTTCTGCTGCTTGAGCACCATTTGAGACTCCCAAGCCTACGGCTATCGGCAGATCTGTGTATTCACGAACCCGAGCAACCAATTCCGGTGCCATATTGCTCACTTGGTCGCGAGCCCCGGTGACTCCCATGGTGGAGGCTGCATACACGAATCCACGAGTGTCATGACAAATCTTGTTAATTCTGTCGTTGGTGGAGGACGGTGCGACCAGAAAAATGGGATCGATTTCGTGAGTTTGTGTAGCCGCAATCCAGGGTTGCCCCTCCTCGATTGTCAGGTCTGGAGTTATTACCCCAACTCCACCTGCCTCCTGAAGTTCCCTGGCGAAATTTTCAACACCGAATTGCTCAATTGGATTCCAATAGCTCATGACTACTGGCACAACTCCACGATCAGCGACCGCTCTGACAACCGTTAGCACCGACAAGGGGGTCGCTCCATTAGTCAAGGCTTGATCAACGGCCTGCTGGATGACCGGGCCATCCATGAGTGGATCTGAATAGGGAAGACCAACTTCGATGAGGTCAACTCCGCCATCACACATTGCCTGAACAAGTTCAATCGATTCATCCAAGGTGGGGAAACCCGCGGGAAGATATCCGATGAGTAGCGCCCGGCCCTCACTTTTCGCGTTGGCAAATGCCGCACCGATCGTTCGCGTTTTTGTGGGATTCACAAATCAGCGCCCTTCAGCGAGTTCGACACTGATGCCGGACTCCGAATGTTCTAACTCAATTCCAAACCAACGCGCAGCGGTCGCGACATCTTTATCTCCGCGTCCGCTGAGGTTAAGAATAATCACGGAATCGGGGCCAAGTTCCTTGCCCAAGCGAATCACACCCGCTAACCCGTGTGCTGTTTCAATAGCCGGGATTATTCCCTCGGTGCGTGAACACAGCGCAAATGCTTCCATGGCCTCGGAGTCATTGACAGGTTCGTAGATGGCTCGCCCGATGTCATGCAACCAGGCGTGCTCAGGACCTACGCCGGGGTAGTCAAGCCCTGCACTGATGGAGTGTGAGGGGATAGTCTGCCCCCATTTGTCCTGCATAACGTACGTGCGGGCACCGTGGAGTACCCCTGGCGAACCCGCGGAGAATCTTGCTGCGTGGCGCCCGGTTTCCACTCCATCACCACCAGCTTCGTATCCGCGTAGTTGAACGTTTGGATCATCCATGAAACCGCTGAATAAGCCCATGGCATTGGATCCGCCACCCACACATGCCGCGACGGCATCTGGCAACCGACCTTCAATAGCTAAAATTTGCTCCCGTGATTCACGTCCGATCACCGAATGAAAATGGCGGACCATGTCAGGAAATGGCGATGGGCCCGTAACGGTTCCCAGCACGTAGTGGGTCGTATCAACTGATGCAACCCAGTCGCGCATCGCTTCGTTGATTGCATCTTTTAGGGTTCTGCTGCCGTTGGTGACGGAAATAACTTCAGCACCGAGAAGTTTCATGCGAGCGACGTTGAGGGACTGACGGCGCGTGTCTTCCTCACCCATATAGACCGCGCACTCTAGCCCCAATAGTGCGGCGGCCGTTGCCGTTGCAACTCCGTGTTGGCCAGCGCCAGTTTCGGCGATGACTCGAGTCTTCCCCATCCGCTGAGCGAGAAGTACCTGACCCAGCGCGTTATTTATTTTGTGTGATCCAGTGTGGTTGAGGTCTTCACGTTTGAAGTAAATATGTGCATCATTGCAATATGCACCGAATCTCCACGCCCGAGTCAGTGGGGATGGCCTGCCGGTGTAATCCCGCTCCAAACCTGAGAGTTGGATGGCGAAATCCGGGTCCGCGATTGCTGCTTGAAAAGCTGTATCGAGTTGATCCAGTGCACTCGTAAGGGCCTCGGGAACAAACCTTCCTCCGTAAGGACCAAAGTGCCCAGCAATGACTGCTCTGTCTTCAACTTCTGAAGTGGTCATGCCCTACCTCGGGATCGGCACGATGGGTGTGCACCCGCAGTTACCAATTCTTGAACGGCTTCCCTGGGGTTCCCTCCAATAACGAGTGACTCCCCCACCAGCACAGCATCGGCTCCCGAATCGGCGTAATTCATAAGGTCATGATGGTCTCGAACCCCGGACTCTGCAATTCGAATACACGAGGTGGGAATTCGCTCAACCACGCGACTAAATGTTGATCGATCCACTTCCAACGTCTTTAGGTTTCGTGCATTCACGCCAATGACTGTTGCGCCTGCATCAAGCGCTCGTTCAATTTCTTCCTCATCATGTACTTCCACGAGGGCGGTAAGCCCCAGACTTTGTGTGCGTTCGATAAGCGAAATAAGTACCTTTTGTTCGAGAGCTGCCACGATCAAAAGCACCATGTCTGCCCCGTAAGCTTTAGCTTCCCATAACTGATAACTTCCGATGACAAAGTCTTTGCGTAGTACGGGAATGTCAACTGCAGTTCGCACTTCTGTCAGGTCCGCCAAACTCCCGCCGAATCGACGCTCTTCCGTCAGAACACTAATGCAGTGCGCCCCACCCGCTTCGTACTCCGCGGCGAGTAATCCAGGGTTAGGAATTTGCGCGAGTACACCTTTACTCGGACTGGATCTTTTAACTTCTGCAATCACGCAGACGTCGGGACCACTGAGAATTGCTTTAACGTCTTGGGCTTCACGGACTCGCAGGGACCGTTCTTTCAACGCTTCAAGAGAAGTGTGTTGCATCCGGACAGCCAGATCCTCACGAACACCGTCGATTATGTCGTCTAGGACCGTCACTCCCTTAGACTAGCCGTATCTAAATAATCGGCTTAATTTAGGCACCCGATCCCCACCCCAACCCCGGGACCGCATTTCTCACAATGGTGAAACCGATCAAAATCAAAAACCCGGCTCCCACAATTACTCGTGAATATGGACGAATAATGGTGTAGCAATCACGTTGCTTCCACGTTCGCAATACCCACAGAAACCATGATGCAACGAGCGTCGGATATAAACCTATTAGTAATGCATTGTGGTTGATCGCCGATGAAACGTCGCCGCGTAGAAGCGAATACGTGCCCCGCATCCCACCGCAACCGGGACAGTCGACTCCAAAGAACACTCGACTTGGGCAATCGGGAAAAACACCACTAGCAGCCGGGTTGATAAAGAACAACAAACCTAAAACGGAAATAAAACCCAATCCAACTACAACGGGCAGTTTCGTTTGATTCATTTGGGAAATCACACCGTCCCCCGCTGGGGAATTTCAATGGTGAATCGTGCTCCTCCTTCGGGCGCTGGTCCAACTTTCGCGCTTCCTCCCATTCCAGTAGCTAACCGACCCACGAGCGCCAATCCGATTCCGGTTCCTACTGGACGCACACCCCGATAGCGTTCATAGAGTGCCCCCGGCTCAAATGCCACCAATTGGTCGTCGGGACTCAGACCCGGGCCCGAATCGCGCACCTCAATTATCAAGGAGTCATCCAACTGCTCTATTCGAATTGCCAGTGTGCTGTGACTCGGACTCAATCGCAGAGCATTTTCTGCCAAGTTGTCGACAATTTGTCGAAGCCTGATGGGATCTCCGATGAATCCACCGTTGACAATAATTTCGCATTCGAGATTCACCTGTTGCTCGTGACAGCGATAACCCCAGACCTGTTTCACTTCACTGGCAAATTCGTGCAGATCAATATTCACTTCAGAGATCGCAAAATCAACAGCTCCGAGTCTGGCCAAATCCAAAAGGTCGCTAACGAGTCGATTAAGGCGCATCGACTCGGATGAAATAAGGCGTGCTGCATCTACCGCGTCGACTCCGGAAAGGATGCCGTCTGAGATCGCTTCGCTGTACCCTTTCACTGCTGTTAATGGGGTTCGAAATTCATGGGAGACGGATAACAGAAATTCGCGCTGCCGTGCTTCAGAGGCGCTAAGTGCAGAGTCAAGAGCATTGAGTGAGGTTGAAATTTCGTCAACCTCTTTGGGTCCCGTGGACACCAATTCAACACCGCGAGATCCACTTGCCATGGACATAGCTGCCGTGCTAGCTCGGCGAAGCGGCCTTGCCAAGCGTTGCGCAGCAAAAAAACCTAACGTGATTGCAATGACCAGTCCAAGCGCCAACGCGAGTACGAGCCGCCAGATAATCGCACCAGCGCTCGCTCCTGCAATTGAAATAGGTTGAATCAAAATCACCGAACCATCAACACTTAATGGTCGACCCTCGAGCAAGTATTCGCCTTGAGCGGAGGACACTCTGCCCGAGATGTCTTGGCCAGTGTTGAGTTGATCAACGTAGGTCTGTGGAAAATCAAACGGTAGGTCATCAAGATTCGGTGATCCCAATGGAATCAAGTAAGCCGAAATTGATTCCCTTTGTAGAGTTTTTATCAAACCCTGCCCAACTCCAGAACCAGAGCCTTGTTGATCGATAGCGTTAGCCGTCAAATTAGCAAGTTGTGAGAGATTCCTCGCACCGATGTCTTGTGAACTGGACACAATAAGGGGGTAAGACACGAGCACCGCCACAACGATTGCGAAAGCAGCGACCGCGCTGGTGAGCAGTACGAGGAGTGAGACGATGCTCCACCTACGTAATTTCATGCGAGCGTTTCGGGTACCGGGGATTCCCATGCGTACCCGACTCCCCGAACAGTGCGAATAGGTGCGTCAGCCCCAAATTTCGTTCTGATCTGTGCAACATGCACATCAACGGTTCGAGTTCCAAGGCCTTCGGAATAACCCCAAACATTCTCGAGTAACTCGGGACGCTCGATCACTTGACCAGGACGCGCCATGAGGTAGGCAACTAGATCAAATTCGGTCGCTGTAAGAACTACTGGCGTACCATTATGCGAAGCGCGCCTAGTCTTGAGGTTTAATTGAACTCCTTCTTCATCAAGGATTTCATTTACCTGCTGGGCTGACCGGCGAACAATCGCTTTCACTCTTGCTACTAGTTCTCGGGGACTGAATGGTTTTGTCACGTAGTCGTCTGCACCCAGTTCAAGACCCAACACCCGATCTACTTCGTCATCTCTCGCGGTACAAAAAATAATAGGGGTCCAATTATTTGCGGTTCGAAGTTTTTGGCATATCTGTGTTCCATCTAATTTGGGTAACCCCACATCAAGGATTATCACATCGAAATTCTCACTTTGTGCCGATGCCAAACCCGATTCGCCATCAAAGCATTCCCGTACTTCAAAACCTTCACGACTGAGGTACACCGCAATGAGGTCTGCGATAGGCCGTTCATCTTCGACCACGAGAACTTTCATGTGGTGACCATGTCTTAGCTCGAATTTACGCGGTGACGGTTTTCTTGCCCAAGCCCATCATGGCCATGACCTTGCCCACAACACCACCGAGAACGACCATCCCGACGCCAACCCAAAAGAGTGGCCAGTTCCCCAAAATCAGCCCCAAAGTTGCCACGATGAATGCCACAACGACAATTACAACGGTGGTCCAAGCTGCTGGGGTGGAACCATGGTCCTCATGTTGATCAGTCATGAGGGTATTTAATCATGTGGTCGAGACTTATCCGGTTCTGACTCAAGAGTTGGGTCCACACCGGCATCAAGCAACGCCCACGCGTCTTGCTCCGGCGGTGCCGAACGCGAATACCTCGCACTCAAAGTCGGCCAATTCTTGGAAAAGAAAGTAATGATTAGATTTGTCATCACCAACCCAGAGCTGAGGACTAACGCGACAATCCACAATGCATTGAGTCCGTCTTTGTCCAGAATAATTAAGGAATAGATACCTGCCGCACCAGTGACCATTCCCATGGTTCCCAAAATCCGCCGACCCCAGGTTCGAGTTGCCAAGACGCCAATCACCACGGCAAACGAAACTGCCCAAACCGCAAAAGTCAATGAGTCTAGATCCGATCCAACAAGATCTTGTGAGACCAACTCCCCTTGGACCGTTCCCCAAGTAAGCCCCCCAACCCACAGGAGAGTCACCGCCAAGATCGACTGAAGGACTATTGTCAGTAGATATTTCCTCGCTGGCGACACTTCACACACACGCTTTCAGTCAATGTTCCCGTTCGGTCAAGGTTTAAGTTGCTCAGCCAATGCAACGGCACGAATAATTGCCATGGCCTTGTTAATACACTCTTCATTCTCACTGGCAGGCACCGAATCTGCAACGATTCCTCCCCCAGCTTGTATGTGAGCAATTCCATCTTTTAGGAGTGCCGTGCGAATGGCAATTGCCATATCCATGTTGCCAGCAAAATCAAAGTATCCGATGCAACCTCCGTACAGCCCACGCCGCTCGGACTCCAATTCTTCAATTATCTGCATCGCGCGTGGTTTCGGTGCACCTGAAAGCGTCCCTGCAGGGAAAGTCGCCCTCAGGGTGGTGAACGCATCCTCACTTGCGTTGAGTTCACCCGTCACTGTGGACACTAAATGCATGACGTGCGAGTAGCGTTCAACATGCATGAAATCGATGACATTAACACTTCCTGGAGTACACACCCGACCCAGATCATTGCGTGCCAGATCCACCAACATGAGATGCTCCGCACGTTCTTTCTTGTCCCCTAGAAGATCTTGGGCAAGGAGTCGATCGCGCTCAGGGTCTGTGCTTCGCCAGCGAGTTCCCGCGATTGGGTGCACAACAGCATTACGCTCACGCACCGTGACCAACGCTTCTGGCGATGATCCAATAATTTCGAAAGCCACTCGATTGAAGTCGAGCGGGTCGGGAACTCTCACGAGATACATGTACGGACTTGGGTTAGTTGATCTTAAGATCCGGTAAATACTGAAGGCACTTGCCTGCGTTGGAACACTAAATCGCTGAGAAAGAACAACTTGGAATGCATCGCCAGCGCGAATGTATTCCTTGATTGTTTCAATATTTTTCAGGTATGTTTCCTCACTCGTCACCCGCGGGGGTAAAACCAATTCAGTATCGAGGACAGGTGTTGCCTGAGCTCCTGTTGGTAAAATGTGGGTAATTGATTCCTGCATTTGGTCAAGTCGGGCAATAGACGCCTCATAAGCCTGCTCGACACGCTCAGCTGAATTATCAAAATTTATTGCGTTTGCAATCAACGTCACCGTGCTCTGTAGGTGATCCACGACCGCGATATCAGACGCCAACAAGAAGCTAAGGTCCGGGATCTTAAGTGAGTCGGTTGTTGAATCACCGATTTCCTCCCAGTTGCGCACAATGTCATAGGCCATGTACCCAACCAGACCACCTGTAAATGGGAAATCACCCGTTTCCAGCAGTTCAGATTTCTGTGTATGTAATTGAGTGAGGGTTGCCTCCAGCACGTCAAGGGCCAAACCACTTTCCTGTAACCCTTCGGGGACACGACCGCTCCACACTGCCATCCCCTGCGATTCCGAGAGCATCGCGGCGCTGTTCACCCCGATAAATGAATACCGAGACCACTGCACACCCGCTTCCGCGGACTCGAGTAAAAATGTTCCTGCACGATCCCCACATAATGCGTGAAATAGACCAATTGCATTGACGTGGTCAACGAGGAGTGTCCGAGAAACCGCCACGACTCTTTGGATGCGGGCTAACTCTTGGAATTTGGCGAGATTCGGCGTATCCATATCTTTCTTATTCACTTATCAAGTCCTTGATCAAAAAAGCAGGTGGGATTACCAGTGTGACAAGCGGGTCCGCTTTGATCAACGACCATGAGAAGCGTGTCCCCGTCACAATCTGCTCGCAAGCTCCGCACTGACTGACTGTTTCCTGACTCTTCGCCCTTTATCCAGATTTTGTTTCTACTACGAGAAAAATATGTTCCCAATCCTGTATCAATGGTCAACTGCACCGCATCAGCATTCATCCATGCCAACATCAGGACGTCTTTGCTTATCGAATCTTGCGCAATAACCGGCACGAGGCCATCTTCATTAAATCGAATCCGAGATATGAACTCGCTGGCTTCGTTCATGAGACCAACTTAGTTGGTTCACGAACTGGAATGGAATCAGCCTTAAGCGCGCTTTTTACCTGCTCGATGGATACCTCACCAAAGTGGAAAATGCTTGCAGCAAGGACCGCTTGTGCGCCGGCATTTATTGCGGCAGCGAAATCTTCGGGGACGCCCGCACCTCCACTAGCGATAATCGGGATATTCACTGCCCCACGAACAGCTCTGATGAGTTCCAGATCGAATCCAGCCTTGGTGCCGTCGGCATCCATTGAGTTGAGCAGGATCTCACCCACACCGCATTCCGCCGCTTTTTGAGCCCACTGCACTGCATCGAGGCCTGAAGACTCTCTACCTCCATGTGTCGTTACTCCAAAACCACTTGGCTGACCAAGTTCTCGGCGTGCATCCAATGACAGCACGATGCATTGGGAACCGAACCGCTGTGCTGCTTCGCGTAGAAGTTCGGGTCGGGCAATGGCAGCCGTATTAATTGAAACTTTGTCAGCACCAGCGCGTAAAAGGGCATCGATATCTTCAATTCTGCGGATACCTCCACCCACCGTTACCGGAATAAAAACCTGTTCGGCGCTGCGTCGGACCAATTCAAGTGTCGTTTCTCGATCCGAACTCGAGGCGGTAATGTCGAGGAAAACCAACTCATCAATTCCCGCCGCTCCATAGAAGGATGCCAATTCAATTGGGTCACCCGCATCTACGAGGTCAACGAAATTCACGCCCTTAACGACTCTGCCGGCATCAACATCAAGGCATGCAATTACTCGGGCAGCTAGTGTCACGGCTGTGGCGGTCCCCACTGGTAAGGGTCGTAGCGACCTTCGACCGCGACGAGTGCTTCGGGAAGGCTGAAGGCCTGTTCGTAAAGCGCCTTACCAACGATCGCACCTTCAATGCCTTTCATCTCGGCAAGTTTGTGGAGATCCTCTAACCGATGGATACCACCCGACGCGATCACCCGAGAGCGCGTTACCTCTGTGACCCGCTTTAAAAGGTGAAAATTGGGTCCGTGCATCATGCCGTCTTTTTCAACATCGGTAACGACGTACCTAGTACAACCGGCGGCATCGAGTCGTCCAATTGTTTCCCACAAGTCTCCACCTTCTGTCGTCCACCCACGGGCCGCCAATGTATGCCCCTTCACATCAAGACCAACGGCAATGCGATCCCCGTGTTCGGCTATCACTGCTTCAGTCCAGTCAGGGTCTTCGAGTGCCGCCGTGCCCAGATTCACTCGCGCGCAACCCGTAGCAAGTGCCGCTTTCAAACTCTCATCACTTCGGATTCCGCCCGAGAGTTCAACCTTGACTTCCCGACCGATCCTTTCGACAACATGGGCAATAAGGGCTGAGTTGTTTCCCGTACCAAATGCAGCATCGAGGTCAACTAAATGAATCCACTCTGCGCCCTGATTCACCCATGTTTGAGCGGCGTCGATTGGCGATCCGTAAACAGTTTCACTTCCCGCCTTTCCTTGAACTAAGCGGACAGCCTTGCCATCTTTGACGTCGACGGCGGGTAGGAGTGTGAATTTCATAGGTGCAGTCTAGGCGAGGCTGCTGATCCAGTTGTCGATCAGCGTGAGTCCTGCTTCACCGCTCTTCTCCGGGTGAAATTGGACCGCCGAAAGAGGACCATTTTCTACTGCTGCAATAAATGGCACCCCGTAGTCACTCCAGGTGACTGTGGGTGGATGTTGATACGGATCGGTATCAGTCATGACCCATTCTTGGACTGCATAGGAGTGAACAAAATAAAACAATTCGGACTCCACTCCAGCAAACAACGTCGATGAAGCGGGTGGCACAACATTGTTCCACCCCATGTGCGGGACGATCGGGGCTACTAGTTGATCAACCGTACCCGGCCATTGACCCAGCCCGCTGGTAGTGATTCCGTGCTCAATCCCCTTTTCAAACATGATCTGCATACCCACACATATACCCAAGACCGGACGCCCAGCCACCATTCGTGCGTCTATGAGTGCGCCACCTCTCACCCTGTCGATTCCCTGCATACAGGCTGCGAAAGCTCCCACTCCCGGAATGATTAATCCGTCCGAATTGAGGCAAGTATTAAAATCAGAACTCAGCACCGCTGTTGCCCCAACATACTCGGCCGCGCGGACGGCTGAGCGAACATTTCCGAAGCCGTAGTCAAGAACTGCAACAGTAGGTGGCATGAATTATTTTCGCCTTACTGCGATGCAGTGAGCGTGCCTTTGGTCGAAGGTATCCCCACCACGCGTGGATCTAGGGCGACCGCGGTCCGCAGAGAACGTGCAACACTTTTGAATTGCGCTTCAACAACATGGTGGGCGTTACGTCCCGAAAGCACATTGACATGCAAGGTGATCTGCGATGTGGCAACAATCGATTCCCAGATATGGCGAGTCAAGGTCGTGTCATAAGTTCCAATAAGCTCAACTAATTCGGGCTCAGTGTGCACTAAATAAGGGCGACCAGAAAGATCTACCGCACTCTGTACTAAACATTCATCGAGCGGAACTAATGCATCTCCGTAGCGAGTCAATCCAGCTCGATCCCCTAATGCCTGATTCATTGCTTGGCCAAGAGCTAAACTCGTATCTTCAACTGTGTGGTGCGCGTCAACATGCAGGTCACCGCGAGTATTCACCACTAAATCAAAGCCACCGTGTTTTGCTAATTGAGCGAGCATGTGGTCAAAAAAAGGAACACCAGTTTCAATGGTGCTTTGCCCTGTGCCCTCGAGTGAGAGTTCAACGAGCACACTGCTTTCCTTGGTCTCACGTTCAATCCGTGCCATTCTGGTCATGTAGTTCCTCCTGTCCTGAGACTAACGCTTTCATGCAATTGACAAATAACTCGTTCTCACTAGCGGTTCCGATGCTCACCCGTAGCCAACCCACAGGACCAGTTTCACGGATAAGGATTCCCTGTTCAACGAGCGCATTCCAGATCGCGTGCCGATCAGCAAACTCACCAAAAAACAGGAAGTTTGCGTCACTTTGAGCTACAACAAGGCCCATGCTGGAAAGTTCCCTAGCCATTTGGTTTCGCGCACTCGTAATCTCAGCCACTCGACTGAGCGACTCGCTCGCGAAGTCCAATGCAGCCATAGCGGCCGCCTGCGAGATGGCGGAAAGGTGATACGGCAAACGAACTAATTTAAGTGCTTGAACAATGTCACCGCTACTAGTCGCGCAGTAGCCAAGTCGTCCTCCTGCATATCCGAATGCTTTGCTCATTGTTCGCGAAACCACGATATTCGGATACGAATCAAGCAGGGTCAGCGCAGTGGCCCCCCTGTCACCGCGGAATTCCGCATAGGCTTCATCAACTACAACGAGTGCGCCAATTGTTTGAGCAGCTTGTGAAATCTCTTCGATTTCGGCCAATGTGATTGAGGTCCCTGTCGGGTTATTTGGTGACGTGAGAATCACCAGAGTGGGTTTGTGCTCAGCCACCGCTTCAATTGCTGCGGCAAGGTCTATGGTGAAATCCCTTCTCCGTGGAACCGACACCACTTCGGTAAAAGAGTCACGGGCGTATTCCGGGTACATCGAATAGGTGGGATCAAATGTTAGGGCTCGTGTTCCAGGCCCACCAAATGCCCCAAATAATTGCGCCATAATTTCATTTGAGCCATTGGCCGCCCAGATGCAATCAATATTGACCTTGATCCCGGATTCCATTGACAGATAGGCCGCCAAGGCTGCACGCAGGTCAACTGCATCGCGATCGGGGTATCTGTTTATTCCACGCGCCGCCGCAGCGACGGCTTGTGAGATTGCCTCAATCACTTTCTCACTGGGTGGGTATGGATTTTCATTAACGTTGAGCCGAACAGGAACAGTGTCTTCTGGTGCTCCATAAGGAGTCTGGCCAATGAGATCCTTGCGTAACGGTAAATCAAATCCGCTCACTGTTGTATCCGAACGGAGATCGCCTGGCCGTGTGCTGGCAAGTCCTCGGCACTGGAGAGCGCGAGAACGTGGGGGGTAACCTCGGCCAAAGCCTGTTGGGAATACTCAATAATGTGAATTCCTCGGAGAAAGGTCTGGACTGATAGACCTGAGGAGTGTTTGGCAGATCCGGCCGTGGGCAAAACATGGTTGGATCCAGCGCAGTAGTCACCGAGGGAGACCGGGGCGTAGGTTCCTACAAAAATTGCACCCGCATGTTTGACTCGGCGAGCAACCTCCCGGGCATTTTCTACATGTATTTCCAAATGCTCGGCCGCATAGTCGTTGACAACAGCCAAACCCTGCTCAAGGTCGGTGACTAGGACAATTGCACTTTGTACTCCACGAAGTGCCTTCTCGATGCGTTCAGAGTGCTTAGTGAGGGGAACTTGTTGTGCCAAGGACTCTTCAACCGCGTTCGCCAACTCTTCGCTGTCGGTCACTAAGACCGCAGCGGCAAGTTCGTCATGTTCAGCTTGACTAATCAAGTCTGCGGCAACGTGAGTTGGGTCAGCGCTTCGATCGGCTAAAATCAAGATCTCAGTAGGTCCCGCTTCAGAATCGATACCGATAATTCCCTGTAATGAGCGTTTGGCCGCTGCCACATAGATATTTCCAGGACCCGTTACTAAGTCAACAGGTTGGCACTCACCCTCGGGCAATTGCACTCCGTAAGCCAACATCGCAATCGCTTGCGCGCCGCCTACGGCATAAACTTCGTCTATCCCCAGTAGATGCGCGGCAGCCATGATGACGGGGTGAGGCCAACCGCCCCAGTCTTTCTGTGGCGGCGAGACAATCGCGATAGACCTAACCCCTGCGATTTGGGCTGGGACGACATTCATGACGACACTACTGGGGTAGACAGCCTGCCCACCGGGAACGTAAAGCCCCACGCGGTCAACAGGAATCCAGCGCTCGGTAACCGTTCCACCCTCAACAACTTCAGTTACGGTTTCACCGCGAACTTGGTCCAAATGCACAATGCGTGCCCGACGAATGGATTCGAGTAACGCCTCTCGCACAGCCGGGTCAAGGTTTGCCGCAGCCTTTTCCAATTCTGCGACCGGCACCCGCAATGAAGGCGGCGTGGTGCCGTCGAGGGTCTGTGACCAAAGGGCAACAGCTTCCGCACCATTTTCTCGAACATCTTTCAAGATCGGAGCGATTATTTTGGTGGCGTCATCGACATTAATGGCGGCTCGAGGCACCATGTTCTTCACAGAACGTGACACTAAATCGCCATCAACGGTATTTTCGCGAAGATCGATGAGCCGGATCATGTGTAGCAGTTTAGTCTGTGTAGATGAGTTCCAATATCCCGCTCTTTCCACTCAACACCATTTTGGTGCCGGGCTTGGTCCTCCCACTCCACATATTCGAACCCCGCTATCGGCTGATGATCGAAGAACTAATGGAAATCCCCGACGAAGACGAGCGCGAATTTGGAATAGTTGCCGTCCGTGACGGGCACGATGTTTCATCATCAGGAATTAATGCCCTCCACCCGGTGGGCACTTCGACCATTCTCCGTGAGGTGAATGCCCATGAAGATGGTCGCTACGACGTCGTTACCACCGGTTCACGTCGATTTCGAATCACATCGCTGGATACCAGTTCCCCGCTCTTGCGTGCTGAGGTGGACTGGCTGCCCGAGCCCGAAACCATCCACACGGAGCAGCTCAACCTGCTCACCCAGAAAACTCTCCAAGAATTTTCTGCATATCGCTCTGCTCTATCAGGGGAATTCAACAGTAATGTTTCTACGTTTGACGAATTACCCACGGATCCTGCAATCGTTTCCTACCTTCTAACAGCCGCCATTCTTCTACCCACATCCGAGCGCCAAGATCTGCTTGCGGCAGAAGATACAGAAAGTCGGCTTGTACACATTCGGACCCTCCTCAAGCGTGAGACTGGGCTCGTGACTCACTTTGGTGCGTTACCCGCGGTTGACCTGTTGTCCAATAATGTATCGCTCAATTAATCTGCATTTACAATAGAGCCTGTGGCAATTACTCCTGCAACACTGGCTCTTGATTCACTCGGCATTTCATACACGCTGCATAAATTTGACAGCGTCGCTGCTACTGGGTTTGGTAAAGAGGCTGCAAGCACCATGAGCCTTGATGAGAGTCAGGTATTCAAAACCATACTTTTCGGGGATAAACGCATGGCTGCCGTTGGCATAGCCCCAGTCTCACGAAAAATCAGTATGAAAAAACTCGCCACTGCCGTAGGCGTCCGTTCACTGGGACCGATGGATGCAGCCCTTGCGCAACGTCTAACCGGTTACGTAATCGGGGGCATCAGCCCCTTCGGTCAAAAAAATATACTCACAACGGTGATTGACGTAAGCGCACACACGCACGCAAACATCTACGTCAGTGGGGGCCGCAGAGGCCTGGAAATCTGCATTTCGCCAACTGACCTAGTCATGGCCCTTGGAGCTATCACCGCAGAGATTCAGGCAGAGTAACGCTTCAGGCGTTTGCGCTGGGCTAAATAGTCACCGATGGACATAATCAGGATGACCAGACTTGAACCCAGAGGCCACATCAACAGCATTGCGGGCAAAGTGATTTCTAGGGGCGCCTCAAGCACAGTTGAATCCGAGATGTCGGGGCTCACTATGTCAACAAAGCCCAGCTGTGAACCCACCCAGAACATTGCGAAAGTGCCGACCACAGAAGATGCCAACGCGGCAGCCATTGACGCTAGAAGGTGTTCACGGCGCATAGACACCAATCCGATGGCCATTAAGACGCCCGCTATTGCAGCCAACGCCCCGAAAGCAATATTCGCAGCAAAATACTCCTGGGGCTGAAAGCCTTCAGGAAAAACTCGATCAGGGGTAACCACTACTGAGACACGCGGGGCCAATGCCCACCACACGACTCCAAGAGCGGCGCCCGATAGCACTCCCGCAATCACTCCAGTAATGAAAACTGTGACTGCTTTTCGCCTTCGCTCTGGTACTGCACCTGCTTTTAGGTTCGCTAAATCAGACATGATGAACCCAATAGTGCCTTTAGATCACCGAAGAGCGACGGTGAAGGTGTCACCCGGTAGACATCGTCGAGCTTCATGACCGTCGTTGAAGTTCCACCCGTTAGGTGCAATTGAACTTCCGTGGTTCCTGGATGTTGCGCCAGAATATTTTTGAGGCGTGCAACAAGTGGCGGAACGCATCGAGTTGCCGCCATGGTCAAACGAACGGGACCTGTTGGAGCACCGGAGAGGTCAGGGGCAGATACTTCAAGAGCAATAGCCCTGACTCCCTCGTCTTCGCTTCGATCAATCTTGGTGCGAATCACCAAAATAGAGTCATCAACGAGAAGCGTGCCAAAGGATGCATAGGATGCTGGGAAAACCATGACTTCAAGGCTTCCTTCCAGGTCCTCCAATGTCACGATTGCCCAAGCAGAGCCTTTTTTAGTGGTTTTTCGGACGACACTGGTGACCAAGCCACCCAGTGAAACGACTTGACCGTCAATATGTTCATCAATCAAAACGGATGCAATACTCCGATCCGATAGTTGAGCCAATGCACTTTCCATGCCGAAGAGTGGATGATCTGAGACATAAAGGCCCAACATGTCACGTTCGTGTGCGAGCAACAGTGATTTCTCCCACTCAGTAATGCCAATCAACGGTCGTTCAATGAGTGAGACGTCAGCACTGACTTCTAGCCCGCCAAATAAATCAAACTGCCCAATTGCCTCGGAGCGCTTGATGTCAACTGCTGCATCAATTACTTGTTCATGGACTGCAGTTAGCCCTTTACGGGTATGACCCAAACTGTCAAAAGCGCCGGCTTTCACCAATGACTCGACAACTCGCCTATTGCACACTGCGATATCTACTTTGGCAATAAAGTCGTGAAAATCGGCAAAGCGACCAACTTTTTTTCGAGTAGCAATAACGGAGTCCACAACATTTGTTCCTACATTCCGGATGGCCGTTAATCCAAAACGAATGTCACTCCCCCGTGGTGTGTAGTTTGCATCGGAATCATTGACATCAGGCGGTAAAACCTTGATTCCCATGCGACGGCATTCATTGAGATATATTGCGGAACGTTCCTTGTCATCAGCCATTGAAGTCAGTAGTGCTGCCATGTACTCAGCCGGGTAATTGGCTTTTAAGTAAGCAGTCCAATAGGAAACGAGTCCGTAGCCCGCAGTGTGAGCCTTATTGAACGCGTAATCGGAGAAGGGAACAAGCACTTCCCATAACTTGTTAATGGCTGGATCAGAGAATCCTCGCTCGCGCATGCCCTCACTGAAAGGCACAAACTCTTTTTCAAGAATTTCCTTTTTCTTCTTGCCCATCGCCCGACGGAGTAGATCTGCTTTGCCCAGTGAATATCCGGCTAGTTGTTGAGCAATAGCCATGACCTGTTCTTGGTAGACGATCAGTCCATAGGTGTCGCCAAGGATCTCACTTAAAGGCTCTTCAAGTTCAGGATGAATCGGAACAACCGGTTTACGTCCATTTTTTCTATCCGCATAGTCATTGTGTGCATTCGCACCCATTGGTCCTGGTCGGTAAAGCGCGAGCACCGCTGAAATATCTTCGAAATTGTCTGGGGCCATGGATCGCAATAACGAACGCATCGGGCCACCGTCAAGTTGAAAGACCCCTAGCGTGTCTCCGCGTGAAAGCAGTTCGTAGGCAAGTTTGTCGTCGAGTGTCAAGGTTTCCAAAACAATTTCATCACCGGTGTTATTTTTAATATTTTCTAGGCAGTCATCAAGGACGCTGAGGTTACGCAAACCTAAGAAGTCCATTTTCAAAAGACCGAGGGATTCACATGCACCCATGTCAAACTGGGTAATGATCGCGCCGTCCTGTTCCCGTTTCCACACCGGAATCACGTCCATGAGTGGCTCACTACACAAAATCACACCTGCGGCATGCACACCCGGCTGGCGTTTTAGTCCTTCAAGACCCTTGGCCGTATCAACAACAGTCTGTACTTCTGGATCACTCGCATATAGCGCACGGAATTCAACAGCTTCGGAATAGCGGGAATCTTGGGGGTCAAATGCTCCCTTGAGAGTGACGTCCTTGCCCATAACGGACGGTGGCATGGCTTTTGTTATTCGGTCGCCCACCGAATAGGGCAAACCCAAAACACGGGCACTGTCTTTAATGGCCGCTTTTGCCTTGATTGACCCATACGTGACAATCTGAGCGACTCGCTCTTCCCCATACTTTTCCGTGGCGTAACGAATCATGTCCGAACGCCTGCGTTCATCAAAGTCGATATCGATATCAGGCATCGAGATTCGCTCGGGATTGAGGAATCGCTCAAAGAGCAAACCGTGTTCTATGGGATCCAAGTCGGTGATACCCAGTGCGTAAGCGATCATGGCGCCAGCAGCAGAACCACGACCGGGGCCCACTCGGATGCCACTGTTCTTTGCATGCTGAACGAGGTCAGCAACCACCAAGAAGTAACCAGGGAAACCCATTTGGGCAATGACTCCCAATTCGTACTCGGCCTGTATTCGCACTTTGTCTGGGACACCGGTCGGGTACCTGCGTGCTAGGCCTATCTCCACTTCCTTAACCAGCCAAGACTCTTCACTTTCTCCTGCAGGAATGTCAGCACGAGGCATGAGGTTGGCGCCTTCATTGAATTCAACATTGCACCGATCGGCTACCAGGAGAGTGTTATCGCAAGCCTCAGGGAATTCACGCCACAGATCTCGCATTTGAGCCGCGGACTTCAGATAAAAGTCACGGGCATTGAATCTGAATCGTTTAGGGTCATCAAGTGTCGTTCGGGTTCCGATACACAACAGGACATCATGTGTATCAGCGTCAGTCTCATGCACATAGTGCATGTCGTTCGTTGCAATTAATGGCAGATCGAGCGCCTTCGCAATCTTGATCAAGTCCGGCATGAAGTTGCGTTCAATCGCAAGACCATGGTCCATGATTTCGGCAAAGAAGTTGCCCGCGCCAAAAATATCCCGGTAATCAGCAGCCGTTGCCAATGCTTTCTTGTATTGCCCAGCCTGAAGCCAGCGATTTACCTCACCACTAGCGCATCCTGTTGTACCTATGAGGCCCTTGCCGTACCGATCCAAAAGCTCGCGGTCAAATCGCGGCTTGTGGTAGTAACCCTCAATACTGGCCAGAGATGACAATCGGAAAAGATTGTGCATACCGTGGGTGTTTTCGGCCCAAAGGGTCATATGCGTGTAGCTGTGCTTACCGCGACCTGCCCCCGGATCCTCTGGTGCTCCCTCATCAAAGCCGCCGCCAAAATCAAATTGGGAACGCTCAAATCGACCTTGTGGGGCGTAATAGCCCTCAAGTCCAATGATCGGCTTTACTCCATATGCCTTGCCCTTTTTCCAAAAGTCGTAGGCGCCATAAAGGTTTCCGTGGTCGGTCATAGCGATTGCAGGCATGCCCTGTTCTTTGGCCGCCAGAAAGAGATCATCGAGTTTTGAGGCGCCGTCTAGCATCGAGTACTCGGTGTGCACGTGAAGGTGAACGAAATCACCTTTGCCCACCGATTCGCTCATGCAATCACCCTTATCAAATCACAATGCATCTACTGAAAACTAATAGCCCAAATCACTCAACCGGACCCACTCCATGCTTAATTCTGCACAAGTAAATCTGCTCAATCCACACAAGGGGAAGGTGTGGAAATCATTGATCAAGCATCGCGCAAAATTCTAAGTGCACGGGTGAGATCTTCGCTGTATTCACTTGTCAATTCAACTCGTTCCCCGGTTCGTGGGTGATCAAAGCCAAGTTCTACCGCGTGTAACCACTGACGATCCAAACCTAATCGAGCCGCTAAAACCGGATCTCCACCGTACATGGTGTCGCCAGCAATTGGGTGACGCATCGCGGACATGTGAACCCGAATTTGATGGGTCCGACCCGTTTCAAGGAGTACTTGAACCAAAGAAGCGTGACGGAAGGCTTCCAGAGTCTCATAGTGGGTGATACTGGGCTTGCCATCCTTGGTAATCGCGTATTTGTACTCATGTCCTGGGTGGCGTCCAATCGCTGCATCAACGGTTCCTACAAGTGGATCCAGTAGTCCTTGGACAACAGCGTGATACACCTTGTTAACTTCTCTGTTCCTGAATAGATTTTTCATCCGAGAGTAGGACAATTCATTCTTCGCCACAGCCATGAGACCCGAAGTTCCCGCATCTAGTCGATGCACGATCCCTTCGCGCTCGGGTGCTCCTGATGTACTAATGGTGTAGCCGGCTGCGGCCAAACCACCAATCACCGTCGGTCCATGCCAGCCACGGCTTGGGTGCGCCGCAACCCCTGCGGGTTTGTCGACAACTACCAGATCTGAATCGTCGTAGATGATCGTCATTCCTGGAACAGGTTCAGCAATGATTTCAATCGTCTCTTTTGTGGCTGAAACATCAAGATCCACGTCAATGCGCTGGCCTTCGACCACACGGTCACTTTTCGCTAGTGGGCGATCCGATATGCAGATTGCCCCTGCCTCAATCAGGGCAACTGAAGCTGAGCGGCTTAGCCCAAGAAGCCTCGTGAGCGCGATGTCAAGTCGCTCCCCTGCCAAACCTTCGGGAATGGTGAACTCACGGATCACGAGTCCAACCTGTCGGGGGTGTCTGCGGGGGCAGTTACCGGGGTGGTTTCGAGTGTAGGTTTCCCATCGATGGGGATTCCACGAAATAGCAAGATCGCAATGCCTATCCCAGATATCACGATCGACATGTCTGCGATATTGAAAATAGCCCAATACGGCAACTGAATGAAGTCAACAACGAAACCTTGAAACGGTCCTGGAGCCCGAAACATTCGGTCTATGAGATTGCCCAGGGAGCCGCCGAGTAGTCCACCAAGGACCAAGGCCCACGGCAAACTCGCAAGCCTGCGGGCATATCGGAATATGACAAACACAACTACGAGTGCAATTAGCGTAAATATCCAGGTGATGCCTGAACCGATCGAGAAGGCGGCACCAGTATTTTCCGCGTAAGTAAATTTCACGAATCCACCGAGAAACTCAATTGGGCCTTCACCCGATGTCCTGCGTGGAAGTAAATATTCTTGAGCCAAAAACTTGGTCAGTTGGTCAAAACCAATGATGAGAAGGGCGGTTACGCCAAAAACCGTCAGGTCGCGTCGATTGCCTCGCTTTTGACCACTACTCGCAACAGGATTGGGATCGGCCACGCCAGCAGTCTACGCGAGGGCGAGCCATCACTTGCTCATGCTCTGTTAGCTGTCGGTTTAGAAGCGCTCTTCAGCAACCTTGCAGGACATACACAGGGTTGCTCTGGGGAAAGCCTGCAGACGTAACTTGCCAATTCCCTTACCGCAGGCAATGCATACTCCGTAGCTTCTATCATCGATGCGACCCAAGGCTTGGCGAACCTGCTCAAGCATGTCTCGAGCATTGTTTGCCAATGACATCTCATGCTCTCTCTCGAAGGTCTTGCTACCTGCGTCTGCTTGGTCGTCGCCTGCCCCGTCTCCGGAATCGCGGATTAAGTCCGCAAGTCCCTGCTCGGTCATGGCAATTTCTTCTAACAACCGAGCCTCGTCTTCATTGAGGGCCTTGCGGACCCTGTTCAACTCAACTTTGGTCCATGGGCTTTCATCTTCACGCACAACGATCACGGGGGTCTTGGCTACAGGTCGGGGTGAAATCACTTTTACGATTCCAGCCGCCTTCTTACCCTTAGCGGGTGGTGTCGTCACCGGAACCAACTTTTCAAACACAGTTTTCACCACCGGTTCGGGTTCGATCACCACGGCTTCCACTGCAGGAGATGTCGACTTTTTTGCCGGCGCTTTCTTCGCTGACGCCTGGGGATCAGGTTTGACGGAAGCTACTTTCTTGGCGGGCGGGGTGGGCAGGTCTTTCTTTGCAGGTTTGACGGGCGCTACTTTCTTAACGGGTTTGAGCGGCATGACCTTTTTGGCCGCGATCTTTTTGGCAGGAGATGTTTTGGCCGGGGCTTTCTTGGCCGGAGCTTTCTTAGCCGGAGCTTTCTTAGCCGGCGCTTTCTTAGCCGGCGCTTTCTTAGCCGGCGCTTTCTTAG
>JAFMHB010000053.1 GCA_017854795.1 Candidatus Nanopelagicales bacterium | reverse complement strand
TGGCTGCAAAGCTCAAGGACAGCGGTGCTCGTAACGACCTCGAGTCCGGGATGGCTAAGTACCTAGCGAGTGAGTACTGCAAGGAAGTAGTCGAAGACTCCTTCCGCATCCATGGTGGTTACGGGTATTCAAAGGAATACGAAATTGAACGTCTCTACCGCGAGGCGCCAATGCTTCTGATTGGCGAGGGCACGGCTGACATCCAAAGGATGATTATCGGTCGCCGTTTGCTCGAGGACTATAAGATCAAGAAATAGCGCTAATCGTCGCCCCAATACGAATTTCTGCGGTTAGACGAAGTCTGCCAAGGTTCGATTGTCAAAAAGCTCGAGGTCCTTTGCGAGCGTTGCTTTCCAATCCGCCAGCGCTTTCGCGGCAGCAGGTTTATCGCCAAAAGCCATATGTGAGCGCATAACTTTTCTAATTGCCACCTCTGAGTACGGATTCAATTTCAACAACTTGTGTGCCATGAGCAAACTAGATCGAGTATCACCTCGCGTTGCCCACAGGTCAATGAGCAAATCGAGGGAACGTTCCATGATTTGGGCCAAATTCAATCTTTCCCTGGTAATCCATTCCCGTTCAATTCCGGGGAGTAAGGGTCGTCGCACGATGACATAGGCAACGGTGGCTTGGCGTAAAGCGCGGTCAACGTTGCCCCGTCGATAGGAACCTTCGGCGTCATCAATGCTACGAACAGCCGTGCGTATGTCAATATGAACATGTGACGGCCACCTGAGTTGCAAGGACCCACCGGTAGAAATCAGAAGGTCTTTTGATGGAAGCGCAATATTTGCCAATCCACGCCTGAGTCTGCTGCAGGTCGCGTTGAGCACAGATTCTGCGGTCGAAGGCAGATTTTCCTCCCAAAGATTATCAATGAGTACGTCTCGCGGAATCGCATCAAGAGAAAGCGAGAGATTAGTCAGGATCATGCGGCCAATAACGCCACTCATGTCACCGTGAGACATGTATTGCTCACCATGTCGGATCGAGAACGTACCGGCCAGATTTACTCGGACTTCCACTCGAGAAACCTAGCATCACGGCCAGTCGAGGTAATGAGGAATCTCGATGCAAGGCTATTGCAAGGTAGAAACTCTAGAGTGTGAAGCGTGAAGTTTTTTAGTGCATTTCACGGTGAATAAACAAATAGCCAATGGCGAAGGAGTAATTGCAATGAGTCAGGAAATTTTTTCAGTGGAGTGTCCTTGTGGGTCTGTATTGACGCATGAGGAGTTTGCTGCGCTAGTTGTTGAAGTTCAAGCGCATGCAAAGGGAAATCACAACATGGATTTAACGGTCGAAGATATACAAAATATGGCCAGCAACTAGTGAGGGAGTTTTCACATGTCTCGAAAATATTTGGTACTTGGTAACTACACCGCTGATGGACTAGCAGGTGCGATGAAGGTGGGTTTTGAATCGCGATTCGACGCAATTGTGAAAGCGGTCACCGACCTGGGCGGTACCCTCATCGAATATAGTTTTTGTCAAGGAACTTATGACTTTGTAATTCTGACAGAGTGGGAAGACGAGTCGAAAGCGATGCTCCTGCCCATGGTCGCCATGGCGTCAGGAACCGTGCAAAGCCACTCAATCCGTCTTATTTCTGCCCAAGAGATGGACCAGACACGCAGTCACTTGCCGGAACTGCACTGGAGTGCTCCAGAAAAATAGAAATCAACACGCGAATGCAAAGGAAAAGTGATGTCAAATATTTCGGTTAAGAATTTTGATAAAGATGGTGTGATGAGCGAAAAGCCTAATGCGAAACTTTCAGTGGTCGAGTTGCTCACTGGTAAGGCAACGCGCTTAACGTTGGAACCAGGTTGGCGGTGGTCGGCAGACATCGCACCGCTAGTCGGAACAGCGACCTGTGAAGTACACCATCTGGGTTTCATAGCTTCGGGAACCGTGACCGTCGCCCACTCAGGGCAAGAAGTGTCCTATTCCGCCGGGGAAGTGTATGAAATTAACGCCGGTCATGATGCGTGGGTTGTTGGTGACACACCCGTTGTCGCCTATGAATTCTCTGGATCTTGGGCCTAAGTACCGCCCTGTCACGCATCGATCATAGAAAAGGAAAAACATTGAAACTATACGGAACTGTCATGACCGCACGGTTAAAGGTGCCATTCGAAGCTTTTGAGGAGGCGATGAATGCGCGAAAGAATCCAGTTGGCTTTGTGAGTGGAAGTGTGATGCGCGTTGATGACGGGGTCACGGTTGTGGGAACCTTTATTTTTGAAAGCAAAGAGGCCTACGCTGCCCTGGCAGAATTACCCGATCAAGGGGAGTGGTTCGCGAGTGTTATTGCTCCCATGCTTGATGGGGATGCGATCTGGCTAGATGGGCACATTGGTCTCAACCAGTAGGTATGCAAATTCCCATTGGTGTGGCCTTGCTTCTGAGGCTGAACTGTTGAAGCCGGGTAGCGGTGCGGTTTACTGGGGCAGTGGACTTCACTCAGGAACCCGAATTGTGGTTCCTCGCACTTGGACTCACAATGCTCGTGGCGTTGACGCACGTATTCGCACCATCAATTCTTGACAGCAAGCTTCTCAACAGCACGGCGACCCGCCAAGTTTCGGTTGCTTCCTTTTCAGGTGGCGTGGCCGTGGCATATGTGTTCGTGCACATGTTGCCCGAGTTGGCCGATGGTGAACTTGCGTTCGCAGACGTGTCTCTGCCAGATGCCATTCCTGATTTATTTGTTCAGTCCTCACTCTTCTTTGTTGCCTTAATTGGATTAGTTGTCTTCTACGCTTTCGATGCGAAAGCGGAAGAGTCCAAAAGCGGCTCCAAAATTCTTTATCGCGCCAATTTATCGACCATTGGAATGCTGAGTTTCATCTTTTCCTATACAACCCCGGATCGAATTGAGTTGGGCCCAGATTTTGCGGTTCTTTTCGCGGTTGTAATGTCACTGCATTTCATTCTCACCGATCGAGGATTAGCGCGTGCTCACCCAAAGCATTTTGCTCGTTCGGATCGCTGGGTGCTGACGGTGTTCCTTTTGGCAGGGTTACTGACCGCTTATATTGCGCCACCACCCAATGAACTTTTTGTCGCTGTACCAACAGCATTTCTTGGTGGTGCAGTTTTGATGGCGGTATTCCGTGAAGAGTTGCCCAATGTCAATGTCGCCAGGCTCGGCTGGTTTACCTCGGGAGTCGTGCTCTTCACGGGTCTATTGCTATGGGCTACTTTTATCACCCAATGACCATTGCCCTAAATAATTGCCCTAAATAACTGTTGCGCGAACCGTAAGCACTGAGTCCTTCACCGAGTACTCCCATGATTCGCTCAACAGTTCCACGAGCGCTAATCCTCGACCATGTGCGGAGTCGGAAGAGATTTTCCCGGCGATAAGTGCGATTCCTGAATCATGTACGTGGCTGGAGACGTCAATGTGCAACGCATCCCCGTCACTCGTTACCGTCATAGTGATTGGGCCGGCCCCGTGCATAAACGCGTTAGTAACCAACTCTGATGCAATAGATTCGAGGGAGTCGCGCCGCTCACTTTCGGGCAAGCCGTCAAGGATCGCTTCTCGTGCCAAGCGCGCGCACTCAGGAGTGCGCGCAATCTCGAGTGCGAAACTAAGTTCCGTCACCGCTACGAGTCCGGCGACGCTCACGGCTCTTGCCGGCAGCAGCCTTTTTGGGTGCATCAGTTTCTGGCTTGGTAGCGGGTGATTTTCTTGTGGAGCCACCGCCCGAACCATTGCCTGATCGGGTATTGGAAGGCTTGCGAGCAGGTGGCTTTTGCTGGGGTGACTT
>JAFMHB010000015.1:11851-68357 GCA_017854795.1 Candidatus Nanopelagicales bacterium | reverse complement strand
AAAGTGCGCCCGTAGGGATTCGAACCCCAAACCTTCTGATCCGTAGTCAGATGCTCTATCCGTTGAGCTACGGGCGCTTACTCGTTTACATCTATTTCAAACACACACTTGTCACAAATCCAGCAACAACGCGTGCAGGGCGCGAGTCTAGCGATCGCGAGTGCACACAGCGGAGGCGGAGGGATTTGAACCCTCGATGGGTATAAACCCAAACCGCATTAGCAGTGCGGCGCCATAGACCACTAGGCGACGCCTCCACGCCAATTTCACACTCAGAATCCGTTGACGTACCCGGGAATGAGTAGAAAGCAGCCCACTTAGCCTAATGCCTGATGATTTAAGGCACACTTGCCGGTCATGAGCGGTGAAATTCACACTTTGGCCATCGATTGTGGCGGTGGTGGGATCAAGGGGTCAGTCCTTGACGAAACGGGGACCATGCGCAGTACCCCGATCCGGGTTCCCACCCCGTATCCATTGACCACCGAATTATTCGTCTCAACTCTGTTGGATTTGGCGGGTGAGCTGCCCCACGCGCAGCGGGCCACGGTCGGCTTGCCGGGAATGGTTCGACACGGCGTGGTGATCACGACCCCGCACTACATCACTCGATCCGGGCCCAGGTCAAAAATAGTTCCCGAACTCGTGTCCCAGTGGGAAAACTTTGATGCTCGCACAACTTTGACCAACGCGTGGAACATGCCGACCATTGTTCTCAACGACGCGGAGATTCACGGGGCGGGTGTTATCGCCGGTGCTGGACTTGAACTCGTGTTGACCCTTGGTACCGGCTTGGGAAGTGCAATATTTGACGGCGGGGTTTTAGCGCCGCATTTGGAATTGTCCCAAGCTCCCGTTCGATGGGGACTTTCCTATGACACCTATATAGGTGAGCATGAACGTAAACGACTCGGTGATGCACTCTGGTCTCGCAGGGTCGCTAGGGCGGTTGATGTACTTCGACCCGTATTCCTCTGGGACCGGTTGTATCTCGGTGGAGGAAATGCACGGGCACTCACACCCAGCGCAATCGCACGACTCGGTGAGGATGTTGTTATCGTTCCCAACACAGCAGCACTGGTTGGCGGTGCTCGGGTTTGGCAACTGCCACAAATTTAAGGAGTCACGTGAAGGTTTCTGCCTATGCGGCACCAAGTGCCGGTGCACCATTGGAACCAACATCAATCGAGCGGCGCGATTTACGCCCAAACGATATTTTGGTCGACATTAAATTTACTGGTATTTGCCACACTGACATCCATCAGGCAAATGAACATTGGGGCCAAGCGATTTTCCCCATGGTGCCAGGCCATGAGATTGCCGGGGTTGTCACTGAAGTGGGAAGCGCGGTCACGAAATTCGCAGTTGGGGATCACGCGGGTGTTGGTTGCTTTGTCGACTCGTGCCGCGAATGCGAGAACTGCAAGGCTGGCCTTGAACAATATTGCCGAGGCCACATGGTGGTTACCTACAACGGTCGCGAAGTCGATCAGCAGACCCCCACCTACGGCGGCTATTCCAGCGCAATCGTTGTTGATGAAAATTACGCCCTCATGATTCCCCCTAGCTTGGGCCTTGACGTTGCGGCGCCACTGATGTGTGCCGGCATCTCGCTGTACTCACCTCTGCACAACTGGGGGGCTGGGCCCGGGGTTCGCGTTGGCATCGTTGGCCTTGGCGGTCTTGGTCACATGGGAGTCAAAATTGCACATGCGATGGGCGCTGAAGTAACCCTGATCAGCCACTCTCCACACAAAGAAGCAGATGCATTACGCCTCGGGGCTGACCACTTCCTATTGTCAACGGACAAGGAAGTCATGAAATCCGCGCGTTATTCACTTGACCTGATTATTAACACTGTTTCAGCACAAATTGATCTGGATCGCTATATGTCACTACTCGCTTTGGACGGAACGATGGTCATGGTGGGAATCCCCGAAGAGGCACTCTCCCTTCGAACATTCACATTAATTGCGGGGCGTCGCAGTTTGACCGGATCCAACATGGGTGGAATCAAGGAAACCCAAGAGATGCTGAACTTCTGCGCGGAACACGGTTTTGGGTCCGACGTTGAAGTAATCGATATCAAAGATGTCAACACCGCTTGGGAGCGCGTGATCAACAGCGACGTTAAGTATCGTTTTGTAATCGACGCTTCATCGCTGTAAGGCGCTGCCTGTTGTTCCGCAGGATCAACAAAAATGACGTGTTCCCACTGATCAGAATCAATATGAACAGAAGTGTCAGGTACCACGGATTGAAAAATGCGATAGGGATCCAGCTGAAAAGCGAAATCCAGTGAACCCATTCGGCCCGGCGCAATTCAATTAGATACGCATCTATTTGGGCTGCATCCCGGCCAGGTATTTCACTTTTTGCTGCCCCGCCAAAAGTGGAACCAAGTTCAGGAAGTCGCTCAGCCAGTTTTTTGGTTTTTAATGTGCGAAAGAATTTTGGTGACTCCCAGGGAGCGAAATGCAGTGGCCCAAAATCTTTTGTGAGCCACCTACCGCGCCAACGGGGCGCCATTGCGCCAACCCCAATTGAGATTCCTGCCACGATCACGATGTCGACCAGAATGAGGAAAACAAGATAGAGCATCGAAAACACTTTCTACTGGTTGTGTCTTGATTGGGGGGTTCCCGCTCAGATTAGTCACACTGGGCAACAAACATCACCGATGTCCAATGAATCGGGCTATTTCTTCAGGAATATGGCGCCCGTGACATGTCCCCAGACAAATGCATGGCCGACCAACCCCGAATCAGGGAAAGTCGACCAAATAGGTAGGGCGGCGAGGGAGGGAGCCGTCGAGCTGGGCTCACACCCAACCTCCTCCCAAATCCCACGCCAGATAAAGCGGCGAGGGAGGGAGCCGTCGAGCTGGGCTCACNCCCAACCTCCTCCCAAATCCCACGCCAGATAAAGCGGCGAGGGAGGGATTTGAACCCCCGGAGAGTTTCCCCTCGGGCGCTTTCAAGGCGCCTGCATTCGGCCGCTCTGCCACCTCGCCTGGTGTGTGAGCGCGTTAACTCTAGAGGACGGCCAAAATTAATTTGCACTTGCTGCATCCAAAGTGGTCTAAATGCCGGTAAAGGGGGTAACGACCGGAAAAACCCGGGTCGCTGCATGCCCCACTAGTTAGGAGTAACCATGAAAACCACTCGAACCAAGACTCGACTGCGTGCATCGGCGATTGTTGCCGGCGCCATGATCATCCCGGCCGGATTGTTCGCGGCCCCCGCAATGGCTGCCGACGACGCAACCGTATCCGTCCTTCACGCGATCCCAGCAGGCCTCGGCGCTGACGTTGTTGACGTCTATGCCGGAGATGCACTGCTAATTGACAACTTCACACCCGGTTCCCTCGAGACCCTGACCGTTCCTGCCGGAAGTTATGACCTCGGCGTGTATGCCGACGGCGCAACCCCAGCAGACAGCGATGCCGTCCTTTCCGCAATGGGCGTTGAGGTACCCGCAGGTGCCAACGCAACAGTCACCGCAAACCTTGATGCAACAGGTAGTCCTGCGCTGAATGTCTACGTGAACGACATCAGTGAAGTCATGGCCGGCGAAGCTCGCCTGACCGTCCGTCACATTGCTGCCGCACCAGCGGTTGATGTTCGCGCCGACGGCAACGTCATCGCAGCGAACCTGGTGAATCCAGACGAAGCAATTGTGGACGTACCCGCAGGCCCTTACACCGCAGATGTTGTGTTGGCCGGGACTGACACGGTTGCAATCGGTCCAGCAGATCTTGATTTGGTCGAAGGCACAAACACGATCGTCTACGCATGGGGATCAGCAGAAGCTGGCGACCTTGCCCTTGCCGTTCAAACAATTGACGGTCTTGACGGAATGCCCGGTGGCGTCCCAGCCGGTGGTGGCGCTGCTTCAGGTAGCGGAACCAATTCAGCACTGATTGCCGCTGGTCTCATGACCGTTGCTGCAGCCGGTGTCGCGGGTGCCGCAGTTCGTTTGAACCGCAGCCGCGCGTAACTCGATGAAAACCAAACCCCGCCCCGCGCACATAGTGATGGGAATCAGCGCTCTGGCGCTGGTTGTCTCATCCGTGTGGTTCGCGGTGGCGGGGCTTGGTTCTTCGCCTAGCCAGGACTCGGCCCAGCTCGAAAGCGCTGGACAAAGTCGAGTAGTGACCAATGAATCAAATACAACTCAACAGAGTGCAAGAGGGAAATCCGTTCCCGAGCGAATCGGCGAAGTTGTTCCCGCGGTAGAAGCAGTGACGGCACCGTCGCCGATCGCCTTAGAAATACCCGCGATTGACGTTGATGCAGTAGTTATTCCCGTGGGTGTTGACTCGGAACAGCAGGTAGTAATCCCCGAAGATATTTCCCAGGTGGGCTGGTACCGCTTCGGTGCAACACCGGGCACGGGCATTGGATCCAGCGTGATTGTGGGTCACCGTGACGGCCGCAACTACGGAATTGGTGCTTTCTACGACCTAGGTCGCGTGGGCATTGGTGACCCAATCTCAGTGACAAATGAAGCAGGGACAGAGATGACCTACCAGGTCACCGGTGTCGAGAGCATCAAAAAATCTAAGCTCCCCTTCCGAGAGCTTTTTCGGGAGACCGGCGAGGAAACCCTGACCTTGATCTCGTGTATCGGCTATTTCGAGCCGGGTGTGGGGTATGACGCAAACATTATTGTGAGCGCGATTCCCCATTCATCGGTCAATAATTCCCCAATAGATTCGCAAAAATCGTGAACGTGATGCACACTTATTCAGATGAACGCTACGGGGAAAGCGCGCGAGTTCAGCCCGATCAAAGGGCTCTCACGGTGAAAGAGACAGCGGATCGGGAACTCACCGAAAGATTCGCATTGGGTCATGAAAGCGCAATGCGAGATATTTATGAACGATGGTCGAGCTTGGTGTACACAATTGCCCTTCGAGCCACCCGAAATGACGCTGATGCAGCTGACATCACCCAGATGGTGTTCATAGCCGCTTGGAAGGGTCGTGCCGGTTTTGATCCCAACTCGGGTGCGCTGCCCGCATGGTTGCTCGGTATTTGCCGCCGGAAGACGGCCGATTTTTTTTCCGCTAAGGTTCGCGTGGAGACGGCGGCTTCAGAGAGTGTCGAGCAAGCTGACGCTCAAATTTTGCACCACGTCGACACGGATTCGTTCGACACGGTGATTGACCGAGTGGTCTTAGCCGACGAACTAGCTCGGCTCGGCGACCCGCAACAAAAAATAATGGAACTCGCGTTCTTCAATGACCTGACCCACATACAGATTGCTAGTGTTCTCGACTTGCCACTAGGAACAGTTAAAAGCCATATTCGTCGATCACTTGATCGGCTTAAAACACGATTGGAGGCGAACAGTGTCACACGTTGACCCCGACTCAATTGCACTGATCGCCCTCGGCGAAAGTGCACTGCCCGAAGACCTTGATCACGTGCGCAACTGCGTTGCGTGTCAAGGTGAAGTTGATGAACTCACCGCCATAGCAAATGCTGCGCGCTCGATCAGCCCAGCGGATCGACCGGTGTCACCACCGGCACAGGTCTGGGATCGGATTGAAGCGGAACTCGGATTGGATGCGCCTGTCACCGAAGTGGCCGTGGAACCAAAATCCCGTGGCGCCCATCGGGGCATGTTTGCTCTAGCTGCAAGTGTTGGTGTGCTCGTCGGCGGACTCGGTACCTACATTGCCGTGTCGACGGATTCTTCTGATTCACGCGCAACAATAGTGGCCCAAGCGAGCCTGGATCCTTTGCGTGATGTCACAGAACCCGCTCAAGCTTCGGTGCAGCAGATTAATGGTGATCAGGTGTTAAGTGTGCAAGCAAGTGGCTTGCCCGCAACGGATGGTTTCTACGAAGTGTGGCTGTTGGCACCGGATGCTGTCAGCATGATTTCGGTCGGAATGCTCGATGCAAGTGAGGGTGGACAGTTCCCATTGCCCGCCGGCATTGATCTGGCCGCATTCCCCATTGTTGACATCTCACTTGAGCACTTTGACGGGATTGCAGCCCACAGTGCCGACAGTGTTTTGCGCGGCAAACTCGAGATCTGAGTTTTATTCGGCAGCTTCAATCGGAAGGTCAACTCGTACGCTTTGACGTCGATCAAGGATGAAACCGACCACCGTGAGTGCCAGTGAAACGGCAACAACGCTGGTAACAATTTCCGCCACCGTGTTGTGGCGCCAGCCAACAACAACTACGGCCAGTACCGCTAAGGCTCCCCATACCGCGAGCACCGCTCGTCGGTCCTGGGCTGCGAGTCGGGAGTAGAGCAATACTTGAACGAGGGCAAATGCTGAACCTTCAAGTGCGAACAGCCATGCTTCACTACCGAGTTCTTTGTATTGTGAACCGCCAAGAATCCCAATGACTAGATCGCCGGCGAACACACTCGCGAGTGTGATGACAACTCCCACCATCGCGGTGAGTCCCGTTGCAATGTAGAGAGCGCGGTGTGAGCCTCCTCCACTCATTTTGGGGAATAAGACAATGATGATTGCATTGGGTAGGAAGAAGGCGATTTTAGCGAGAAGTACACCGACGGAGTATTCACCTGAAAGGTCTTCTGTGAGAAAAACTCGAGCGAGCAGGACGTCAATGTTTGTGAGAGTGAAAAGAACGATCAGTGCGTGGGCTACATGGCCGAATTCGATACTGATGCCATCTTTAAGTTTTGGGCTAAATGTTTTAGGCGAAATCAATTGATACGCGACGGCAGCACCGACTGCGCAGCCGATCAAGATTCCGAATCCAACACCGGTAACGCTCTGCAATACAACGACACCGATGATTCCACCGAGTGCACGTCCCCCTGAGTTGGCGATAAAGGCGACTGACAGCTTCACGTGCTGCTCGCGACCCTGCGCGATTCCCATTGCGGCCGACCCGATCACGACAAAACCGAGGGAGGCAACGCCCGTGAGTACGGCCAGAATCGGGATTGAGAAGAGGACGCTCACCGGCCAGGCGAGGACCACAGAGGCAATTGCAATGGCAATGGCTACAAGAATTGATAGTCGGATTGCTTGGCCTTCAACGTCTTTGCGCTGCGCTGCGGGTGCCGTGGAAACGCGGCGGGCGGTGAGTGCCTGAACAGAAATTCCAAGGGTGGCAATGATCACCAGAAGACCTAGCAGTGCTCCGAGGGCTCCGAAGTCGGCCGGATCCAGGATTCTGGCCGAGATCATGCTCAGTAGATAGGCGATCCCGTTACCAACCAGGGTTGCGGCCCCTACGAAGATCATTCCTTTTGCGACCGCGGACCGCTCTGATCCGGGGTTGAGCGCTTGGGGATCCACGGGCTAGAGCCTACTCACGGGGCACTTTTATCAGGGGATCGACGCAGTAGCGATGGTCAAAAATGCCCAAATCCCAAGGGACTTTAGTCCTTTTGCTCCATGAGGGAGTACCCGTGACTTATGTCACAGACTGGTCGCAAACCTGTCCGATAAGCGAACGTTACATTTCCGTTATTTTCCAAATGACCCTAGCGTCATTCCTCTGACCTTGGGGTTGAGCTTCATTTGGGATCCATTTGGGATCAAATTGGGATCAACCTCAAACTCACTTTCGGAAAGCATGAGTTGCACGTGGAGCTCGTGAAACCGGATTGTGAGCCGCCAAGTCGGGGGACGAGGAGATCAGATGATCCGCAAGACGAAAAAAACGAACGGCACGAACTCGAACCCTGTGAGAACTGTTAGCCCTGTAACGACTGAGCCTGCTTCCCTGCGTTCAGAAATGATTTCCCACATTGCCCTGTTGATGGCAATCGTGATGAGTGCAATGGGACTGGTCACTCTTACCTCAACGGCTGCCCATGCTGTTGCCCCAACGGTCAAAATTCAGACCGCCGATCGTGTTCAAAGCGCCGATCGTGCAGCGACCCCCGGTGAACTCGCGGTGAGGTCTCTCGCTGCAACAAAAAATGAAAATAAGCGCTTGATCAAGATAAACCGCGTGGCCGGCAAAAAGGCCGAGGTCCGCATTGTTCGGAACAAACTGGTGTCATTTGCCCGCAAACAAATCGGTGACCCCTATCGCGCTGGCCGTTCCGGCCCCGATGCCTTCGATTGCTCTGGTCTCGTGCGCTATGTCTACAAGCAAATTACCGGCAAGACGCTCCCCCACTACTCCAAGGCGCAATACAAGCAAACTCGGAAGATAAAGAAAAGCAAGGCCCAGCCAGGTGACCTCGTATTCTTCTTTCAAAGAGGAGCGCACCACGTCGGTATTTACATTGGAAATGGAAAAATGATCGATGCCCCCAATGCTGGCAAGCACGTACGAGTTAGCCCGATCACAGGATCATGGTGGGGTCGCAGCTATACCGGCATGGGTCGCTTGCTCCCTGCTTGAGCAAATCGGGTTTAAACAACGAGCGAGCTGTAATCGGCAACGGTTGATGGGCGGTCAAGTAGCCGGCCGTCGGGGAGAGGCACTGCAACAGGTGATCCGGTTTGATCGACAAAAGCGACGGTGCCTAAACCACCACCTGCAATGCTCAACACAACCTGCCCCAGCACCAAAACCTGCTCATTGGGTGGCAGGGACGCGAACTCGGGTGAAAGTGCAATATTGACATCACCCGGATCGGTCGTCTCCACAGGTTCATCAAGAAACACGGAAATCAAAGGTAAACCGGTAAGCGGGTCGACCACAACGGTTCGCAATTCTTTATTCTCCGGTGGCCCTGCAACTAAGCCGGCCACGACCGCCTCCGCGTCAACGACGGGCGTCACAGGAGTGAGCACCGGGACCAAACCCGCGCCCCCGGCAAACCACAATCTCACCTGCTCCGCTGGCTCGATCGGGGAAGGTTGCGCGGTGAGAGATTGGGATGCGGTTGGGGTAGGTGTCTCAGCCGGCACTGCAGGCGGCGCAATGATTCCACTGTTCAGTGGTTGAGCTATGTCTTGGGTCGGTACACCACAGGCGACCAAGGAAAGGCACACGGCCACGGTCGCGCCCCACGCCCCAATACATCGCAGTGAAATATTTCGGTTGAACCAGCACCTATTCATGTTGCTCCTCCAGTGCCTCGGCCACTGGAATTTCAATAACAAATCGGGCGCCTTTCGGTTCAACATTTTCAACGCGCAGTTCAACGCCAAGAAGTTGGGCCTGCTCAATAGCGATTGCCAGGCCTAAACCCGCGCCTGCAGTTTCCTTGGCGTCTCCACCGCGGGTGAAAGGCTCAAATAGCCTGGGTATTTCATCTGTAGGGATCCCTGGACCCTGATCTTCAACTTCCACAATGATGCATTGCGGATCCGATTGTGTTACACGTGAAATTCGAATTGCTGTGACCCCGCCACCATGTCGATTCGCGTTATCAATCAGATTACCGACAATACGCTCAAAGCGGCGGGTGTCCGTCGTGATTAGGTGCTCTTGCGAGTCATCGACGTGAATCAATTCCTCGGATAAACCGCGGACATGAATTGCATCAAGGCACAGAGTTGTGACACTGACCGTTTCTTTGAGGAGTGGATCGTCGTTACCGATTCGACTAATTTCCAGTAGATCAAGCAACATCTGGGACATGCGCGCGGTCTGAGCCTGCAAAGTGCCAATCAGCCGCTGCTCACGTTCAGGTAGGTCGTCAACATTGCGTTCAAGGAGTTCGACCGTGCCGACAACAGCCGTGAGCGGTGACCGCAATTCGTGGGAAACGTTGGCACTAAAGCGCTGCTCCCGCTTGATCCGAGACTGAACCGATTCGGCCATACCGTTAAATGAAGCAGCAATCGGATCTAAATCCGGATCACGAGTTAATGGGATGCGGGTGGAAAACTCACCACTTGCAATGCGCCGAGCACCAGCTCCGAGACGCAATAATGGTCGAATAACTTTTGCAAACGTGTAGCGTCCAATGAATACTCCTACGATTCCAGCGAGCAAAGTTTGGACGATCAGGAGCCAACCACCAATTGTGAGACCCAAGTCGAGTTCACGTAACGGAAACACCTCAACATAAATTCCTGTCTCCAACTGCACAGCCACCAGTAAATATTGTTCGTCACCTATGGTCGTTCGTTGTTGCGCCCCACCATCTTTTGCGGTCACGGAAAGTAGTGAGTTGGGTAATGCATCAGGTGGAATTGTGACACCGGAGGTGTACCAAATGCCTTGGACTTGGACCATGGGCTGTGAGGTTCCCACTGAAGGAACTTGCCCAAGGGCAACTTCAGGTGTGAGACCGGCGGTCAAAGATGCCGCTACCGAACGTGAATCCAGTACCGCACGGGTTATTGCTGCGTCTTCCCGTTGATTGATCAGATACCAGCGAGCAACACCGTAGGTTGCGCCCGCAACTGCGCCAGCAATAACTAGCGAAAGCAAACCAAATGCCAACGCGACTCGGGCTCTAAGGCCAAAACGCATTTAAGCTTTCATCCGGTAGCCAAAACCCCGAACGGTAAGCAGATATTCGGGGTTGGCGGGGTCTTCTTCGATTTTATTGCGTAACCGGTAAATCAAGTTGTCCACAACGCGGCCGTCGCCCGCATTTCCGTAACCCCAAACTTTGCGCAGCAGGTGGTCACGGCTCAGCACCCGCCCTTGGGCACCGATCAATTCGGCCAACACATAAAACTCAATGCGAGACACGGGAATGACTTCGCCATTACGCACAACTTCTGCGGTATCGGTTCGTAGCTCAATTGGTCCACACACCATGGACTCGGCAGTCTCGTCTTCGTTGTTTGCTCGCCGAAGTTGGGTGCGGATCCGAGCCATGAGTTCTTTGGCCACAAACGGCTTGGTCACGTAGTCGTCAGCGCCTGCCTCAAGTCCTGCAACAACGTCATGACTGTCAGTCTGAGCGGTCACAATCACAATTGGCACCGAACTGGTGGCGCGCAGTGAACGGACCAGATCGAGCCCGTGAATCCCGGGGAGTCGCAGATCAACTAACACCACGTCAGGCTGTTCGTCTTGAACAATCACGAGCCCCTGCTCCGCAGTTACTGCCTCTAGGACCCGATACCCCTCGTCCTCAAGGTTTGTGCGGAGAACCATACGGATTGCGTCGTCGTCCTCGACGACCATTACCGTGCGCATCATGTCTCTATATAACCGTTCTGGATCGGTAACTGGGATAGTGAGTGTGACTGCTGAGAACAACAGCCTACCTCGCGACAACAACCCAACTCAATCATATTGAGATATAAAACAACATTTTTGAGATTGTTTGATCACAATTACAGCATCGGGGGCGTCAATGTCGCTTTAGCCAACCGCTGTCAGGAGTTGATCAATTTTGGCCGCGAGCGCCGGCTCGGGCTGAGCTCCAATCACCCGATCAACAACCTGTCCGTTGCGGACCATAACCAGGGTGGGAATTGAACTGGCGTCATACATCTGAGCCGAACGTGGATTGTCATCCACATTGATCTTCACAACCTTCATAGATCCGGCGTATCGCGCGGCCAACTTTTCGAGAATTGGCGCGACCATGCGGCAGGGTCCGCACCAAGGTGCCCACAGATCCACGAGAACAAGTTGTTTGGTGTCAAGTGCACCGGTCAGCGAAGCATCTGTTGCATCGGCGATCCATGGCAATGCCTTCTTGCAACTCGCGCAGGTCGGCTTTCCTTTACTCACTGACGGAACGCGATTCTTCGCCCCGCAACCTGGGCAGGGTGTTATTCGGAAATCAGTAGCCATGGCCCGATAATAAATCACGCAGTGAGCGGAAGACGCACCGAAATTCGAAGTCCGCTACCCGCTGGGGCTGATTCGGCCCAGGCATCCCCTCCGGCCATGCGGGCACTTTCCTGAACCAGGGCCAGTCCTAGCCCGCTTCCACCCGCCTGGGAATTCGCCGCGCGGTAGAACCGATCAAATATCTGGGTGTAACCCTCACCCTCGGGTAGCCCGAGGCCGTCATCGGAGACCGTCAATTCGCAGAAGGCTCCCACTTTCCCCAGGTGAACAACGACTTCAGACTCCGCATATTTCAGCGCATTGCCCAACAGTTCATCAATAATTCGAGAACATGTACCTGCGGGAACGGTGACCGTGCAATCCTCCAGATCTGATCGAATCTGAATTCCCTTTTCTTGTGCGATCACGGTGGCTGCTTCGACACGACCACGCACAATTTCACTCAAAGACTCTTGACGCATGTTGAGCATTCCCGAGTCCGAACGGGTCAGAAGCAAAATCTGATCGATTCGGTGCGCTAATCGATCCACTTCGGCGATAGCAGCATCTGCATTAGATGTAACCTCCGGGTCCTTGGAAACATCGGAGATCGCTTCGAGTCGCAAGCGCACACCCGTCAGTGGACTTCGCAAGTGATGGGACGCGTCCGCTGCAACTCTTTGTGTACGACTTAACAGTCCTTCTAGCCGGGCTGCGGTGGAGTTCAAAGCGGTTGCCGCCTGCCGAATCTCTTTCGTTCCATGCGTTTCATCCGCGCGAATTGACAAGTCCTGTGGCATCAGTTCCACGACTTCGGTCAAAGCATCGACTGGTCGAGCAATTGAGCGCGATAACAACCACGCAACGAGACCCGCAGCGAAAATAACACTGGCAACAAATGCAATCAGCCACAGTTCAGCAATTAAGACTGCCCTCTCAACCGCACTCTCACTAAGAGAAAGTCTGACTACCGCGACAACATTAAAGTTCTGAACAATCGGGGCCGCCACAAAACGTAATTCGTCATTCAACGTAACAGACGGCCGAACATTGGAAGCTAACTCACCCGCGAGAGCAGCCTCAATCTCGGGGCGGTCAAAACTTCGATCCACACCCGTTGAGTCACTGTCGGCAACCAACGTCAAGTCCGAGTCAACAACAACAACTCGAGCACCCGTGCGATCAGCCGTGTTGTCAGCGGTTGCCTGCCAATCAATATAGGGCTGTGAGGACATAACCGACGCGGTAGTTAACGTGTCGAATTCCAAGGAATTCAAGAAATTTTCACGCTCATAATTGCTAATTGCCAGTCCCAGTGGAATCGCTAGCGCCAAAGCGATGACAGCGACGAGAGCGGTCATTGCTATCACTAATCGTTGGGTCACGGGAGGTCTACGTATCGGTAACCAACACCCCGGACAGTTTCAATTAAGTCACTATTTCCCAGTTTCTTCCGCAACCCCGCGACATGGACGTCAAGTGTTTTTCCACTCCCAATCCAAATGGGATCCCACACCCGCGAGTAAAGCTCTTGGCGTGGAACGACTCGCCCTGGTTCCTCGAGCAGAACAGCAAGGAGATCAAACTCCTTTGCGGTGAGGTCAATTGGTTCGCCGGACACCAGCACTGACCTTCGGTTTCGATCAAGGGTTACTTGACCCATTTCACTGGGGGCCTCAACAACGCGCCTGCGTGAGATCGCGCGAACACGAGCTGCAAGCTCACGAACGGAAAAAGGTTTCACTACATAGTCGTCAGCGCCAATTTCAAGACCAATTATTCGATCCATCTCATCACCGCGTGCGGTCGCAATAATCACTGGCACATCAGAAATTTTTCTTATCGCCTTGAGAACCTCGAGGCCATCCATGTCGGGTAATCCAAGATCAAGGATCACTAAGTCCTTACCTGGGAGAGCCTCGACGGCAAGTCCACCAAATTCCACGCATGTCGCATCAATGCCGTTTCGCACTAAACCTTGGACGAGAGGTCCCGAAATTGCCGGGTCGTCTTCCACTACAAGTACGTGCATAGGGTCATCGTGCCAGACGATCAATATGGAACTTGGATTCCTTACCCAGACTTAACCTTGGGCAACCTTGACTTAATGTTCATTTTGGCATGGTTGAGTCATGAAAAGAAACAGCACAATCGCTTCAGTCGCCGCAGCCACCGGAATTGTCGGGGCAACCGTTATCGCCGCCATCTCACTGATGCAGGCCACGGTCTCCAATGGGTCAGAGAATGACACCGTCATGCTGGCCGCTCCGAGTGCCACCGTCCCAACACCAACTGATTTGGTGTTCACACCTGAACCACTACCTGAGATCCCCGCGATTCCGGACTCAGCCCCTGAGACCCCCGTGATCTCAAACTCAGCCCCTACCAAGTCATCCCCTACTAGTGCAGTGACTCCAAACCCGTCAGCACCCCCGCCAAATGCGCCACAGACATCTGTGGCAAGCACTAACCAAGTGACTCGTGACTTCGCCACAAATGCAGTTGTTAATGCCACTGAAGGAACGGTTACTTCAATTGAAATTGTAACTCGCAACGGCATCGAGTCCTTTGCCGTCACCGTAAAACGTACTGACGGATCGGTGGTCACGGGATACGTCGATCGATCCACCGGAGACATCTACGAATGGGTTGTTGTGCAAAAAGCTCCTGCCCCCAAACCCACTCCTGCCAAGCAATACGTAGATGACGAATACCAAGAAGATGATTACGAGGACGAAAAGTACGAAGAAGATCATGACGAAGATCATGACGAAGATGAAGATGATGAAAGAGACAACGACGATGACTAATTCGAAAAGCGTGAAGGAACGCAACACGAAGATCATTTCTACGGGTCTGGCAGTTGCCACAGGTATTGGAATTGTTGGAGTCATTGGATTTCGTACCGCTGTTGACGCATCGGCTCAAAATTCATCTGAAGTCGGAAATGTTGATGCGGTAATCGCAGAAGTTCCCACACTTGATGGCTACTCAGCGCAACAACTGCAAGCGTATGCAGAGGCACTTAAACAGGAAGCTGTTCGCCTCAGTGACTATCGAGATCAATTGAACAAAGTAGCAAAGCAACTTGCTAATCAATCTGGTGGCAAAGTGACCGTTTCATCGAAGCCGACGAAATCGTCACAACCTGCGAAGTCATCGCAGCCTGCTGTCTCATCACAGCCTGCGGATTCATCAAAGGCAACCACCGCTCCGAAGGTTGCACCCGTACCCACCGCTCCGAAGGTTGCACCCGTACCCGCCACTCAAAAGCCCGCACCACAAACCAACTCACAAGGATCAGGATGATCACCACACTCGCCCCCCGTCTCAAGCCAAGGGTCACGGAACGCACTTCCCTGGCTTTCCGAGCCATGGGTTCTCCCGTTGAGGTGACGCTGTGGGGTGACCGGGTGGTCATTGATCAGCTCATCAAGTTGGTTCCCGCTCGTATCGAGATTCTCGAACAAAGCTGGAGCCGGTTCCGTTCCGACAGTGAACTCTCACGAAACAATGAGCATGCTGGAAACGGTGAGATGGTGATCTCAGATGACTTGAGAGAACTTGCAGCTTCCATGCTGGACGCGGCGACACTGACCCAGGATCTGTTCAATCCGACGATGGCTCGGGTCATGGACGCCTTGGGTTACAGCGTCGACTTTAACAAGATCTCAGTAGACACCGCAGCCGCCAAATCCTTACCACGAATTTCGTCCCCATCTGGAATCCACCTGCAGGAAAACCTCCTTTCCCTGGATTCTGGAATCGCATTGGATCCGGGTGCACTGGGTAAAGGATTAGCAGGGGACATCTTGTGTCGGGAGTTTCTGGCTGCAGGTGCAATCGGAGTAATGGCAAATATTGGTGGCGACGTTGTGGCTTCTGGAACACCAGGCCCGCAGGGTTGGAGCGTTGGTGTAATCAATGAACGTGATCGCAATCAAATCATCGCCATGGTGAACTCCGAAGCAGATTCACTCGCCGTCGCCACGAGCACCACAGCTCGGCGGGTGTGGGGTGAAGGAATCCATCACGTGATCGATCCCCGCACCGGCACAGTGTCAACAACGGATCTCGTCCAAGCAACAGTTGTCGCCGAACAAGGCTGGGTCGCTGAGGCGTTTGCTACCGCGGCCATGGTGCTCGGATTTGACGAGGCTCAAACATTTCTCAAAAATATGGAAATTTCGCACTACCTGGTTCGAAATAATGGAGAGGTCGCATTCGCATGAACAACCTGAGCAACTTATTTAATGGTGACATCGCTTGGACGTGGCTGATTATTCGTTCCAGCGGGGTAGTCGCTTGGGCATTGCTATCCGCTGTGGTGTTCTGGGGATTGTTCCTGCGCACTCGCATTCTTGGCACGAGGTCAACTCCCGTCAATCTGTTGCACCTGCACCGTTGGTTGGGGACACTCGCGTTAGTCGCCTTGGCCGTGCACTTGGGTGCTTTGCTGATTGATCCCGTGGTGAAATTCACCATCCCTGAAATCTTGGTTCCCGGTTTAGCTTCATGGCAACCGATCCCGGTAGCACTCGGCACACTGGCACTGTGGTGCATGCTGCCCGTCTCCCTTATCGGTCGTATTCGCACCAAAATGGGTAAAAAGGGAAATGCATTCTTCAAAAAGTCGCACTTGATCGCTTACTTCGCTTGGCCACTTGCCACGGCGCATTACGTTCTCGCGGGAACTGACGCCATGACGGAATGGTCCATTGCACTTGTCATCACCGTGTCGGTCATTCTGATCTTCCTCTTACTTACTCGCGGATTCGTGCAACCGGCTCGACGTGCACCCCGACCACGAGCTACAACCACTACGCTTGGTACGACTAATCCAGATACTTTGGGACTACCGGAAACAGTGGAACCACGCGAGCTTCACGACGCTTCCGTGTAGTCACTCCAGCGACGGGGTGGCTCTGGACCCTGGAGTCGAGTAGGAGGGCGAGAGCGTGAATAACTCGGCATTGGGCCTTGATGGACTCCTTTCTTGGACTCAGGCAAGGCTTGTTGCTCACGCAGCAGGCAAGCCGCTTCCCTTTGCGACCGCTCGACTTGATGAAGCGAATGGGTCATTACTCGGTGAGCCTTTAGTAGCAATTTCCGATGAACCCAGTGCAGACGTTGCAGAATTCGACGGCTTCGCCTTATGCGCTGCTGGGCCTTGGACGGTTATTGAGTTAGCACCCGATGTCGCGCTCCCCCAGCATTACGCCACAAAATTGCGCGCATTTGAACCAATACCCCCGCACACGGACGCTGTTCTCGCACTCTCACAAGGGCAAATGCGCGAGATTCAGCCGGGCGAGCACCAACTCATTGCATTTGATTCACTCAATGGAACACCCGATGAATACGCCCGCCCCGAATTTGGCTCCGGAATTATTCGTCAAGCGGCCATCGCGAGTGCTGGGCGCGAACTTGTTCCTGCTGATGCACTGATTACCCCGCAAGTGATCTCACTCGCGGCGGCAGCGGGTTACGACCATTTGCGAATTTGCCGACCACCCATTGTGAGCACATTGATTATTGGTACTTCGCTTCTTGAACAGGGTACGCCGCGCGGTGGGCGAGTGCGTGACGCATTGGGCATCAGTGTCCCTGCATTTGTTGGTGCACTCGGTGCACGGGGCAACCCACATGTGCGGGCACCTGAAAGTCGGGACTTACTTCTTGAAGAAATTGATGACTCACACGCGGACCTACTTATTACAACGGGATCAACGGCTCCCGGTGGCGGCAACCTGTTACGTAATGTTCTTCGGGATCTTGCCGCTCACTGGTTAATTGATGGCGTAACAATGACTCCTGGTGCTCAAGTTCTCCTCGCACGTTTACCCGATGGAAAACTTCTGCTCGGCCTTCCCGGTGATCCGCGCAGTGCACTGGCCGCTCTCCTGACCGTTGCTCCGCCTCTGATCGCTGGGCTGCGTGGGGCAAAATGGAGTGAAAGTACCCAAACAGCGGTGCTCATCGATGAAACCCCGCTTCCCGAATACGCCGAGGACGCCGCAATAGTTCCGGTGCGTGTGACTCATAGCCCCGCTGGTCGAACGGCACAGGTACTTCACTCCGGTGGACCCGCAGGTTTAACCGGATGGGCGAACGCAACTGATTTTGCGATTGTTCCTCCAGGATTGGGCTCACCGGGTGACGTTGTCATGACGCTTTCCTCCCTGGGACGCTAATAACAATGGCTAAGCGCACCTCTGGCGTCTTTGCTGGCATGATTGAGGGCGTGAGAATGGAAGGCAACCGCTATGCACGACGCTAAAAGCAGCGGTTCCCGCAAATCACGAGAAGAAAAAGAAGAAATTGAGTCCGGCGAATCGATGCGGTCCTTGCTTTTTCGCGGCAGCAAAATCTCCCCGATCCAAAACGTCAGTTTGCGAATCGGTGTTGCGATTTTTGCCCTGGTCATTACCGCTCTGATTGTTTACTTCGAGCGCACCTGTTACGCGGACCGAGGTGTCACCGGTGAACTAACCCTGGTTGACGCTTTCTACTACGCAACCGTGAGCCTTTCCACAACCGGATACGGCGACATCGTTCCGGTGTGTGAGTCCTCACGAATTGTCAACGTATTAGTAATCACCCCACTTCGCTTCCTCTTCCTAATTGTTCTGATCGGTACAACGATCGAAGTCTTAACCAAAAAAACTCGAAGTGAAATCCGCTCCCGGCAATGGAGGAAGAAAGTGGAAAACCACACCATCATCATTGGTTACGGAGTCAAAGGTCGAAGCGCCGCCAAGGCGCTCCTCGATGCTGGTTACAACCCCAACACAATTGTTGTCGTCGCACCCGATCGCGAGTCATGCGATCTAGCAACGAGAGATGGACTCGTCGCCTTCGTCGGTGACGGTCGTCAAGAGGAAGTGTTGCGTGATGTCTCAATAGAGCGCGCCGGACAAGTAATTGTTGCGACCAACGAGGATGACACCTCGGTGCTGGTAACCCTCACCGCTCGTCGGCTTGCACCACCTGATGCCCAAATCATTGCCGCCGTCCGCGAGTCACAAAACGCTGATGTCATGCGCCAATCAGGGGCGACCAGCGTCATTCCCACCGCTGAATCTGCCGGACGGCTCATGGGCCTTTCAGTCATTAGCTCTGAAGCTGGTGCAATCATGGAAGACCTCCTTGATTCCTCCCGCGGACTGGAAGTTACCGAGAGGGCTGTGACCAAGGAGGAACTGAGCATGTCTCCCGGTGATCTCAATGAAAAAGGTCAAATCGTGTTGGCGGTTATTCGGGGAGGTATCACACACCGTTTCTACAGTGAAAGTATTCGTCTTCTGGAGCAAGGCGACCGAGTCGTTGTTATTAATTACAATCGGGATGAGGATTAATCATGTTTGCTATTACCCAAAAAGATTTTGGTGGTCCAGAGACTCTCGAATGGTCGAAAGTAGATGACCCTCGACCTGAACCCGGTGAAGTCATCATTGACATCACAGCGACGTCGGTGAACCGTGCGGATCTCCTCCAACGCCAAGGCAACTACCCGCCCCCCGCGGGATCCAGCACCATTCTTGGCCTCGAATGTTCGGGAACAATCGTCTCCGTTGGTGCCGCCCTCACCATGGACCGAATCGGTGAGCGCGTAACCGCACTGTTAAATGGCGGCGGATACGCGCAAAAAGTAGCGGTCCCATTGGGTCAAGTCATGAGTGTTCCTGAAGGGGTTAGCGTCCTTAAAGCAGGTGCCCTGCCTGAAGTCGCCGCCACAGTGTGGAGCAACTTCACAAAAGTACTGCGTTTACGTGAGGGAAACACGCTCCTGATTCACGGTGGTGGCGGAGGAATAGGAACGTTTGCCATTCAGGTGGCAAAGGCGCTCGGTGTAAAAGTTGCCGTAACCGCCGGCAGCCAAGAGAAACTGAATGTGTGCGCGTCCTTGGGTGCGGACGTCTTGATCAACTACAAAGAACAAGACTTCGTCGAAGTGATTCAGGATACCTGGGGTGGTACCGAAAATATCTTGGACAACATGGGTGCTAGTTACCTGTCAAAAAATGTTGAAGCCCTTAAGCGCAATGGTCACTTAGCCATTATTGGAATGCAGGGTGGAACCAAAGTTGATTTCCAGATCGACCAACTGCTGCGTAAGAACGCCACAATCACGGCAACCTCACTTCGGGGTCGACCAGAATCCGAAAAGTCAGCGATCTGCCGTGAAGTTGAGAAGGTTGTTTGGCCGTGGATCACCGACGGAACGGTTAAACAGGTGATTGATCGGATCATGCCAATTGAGCAAGCCGCAGACGCCCAAAAAATCATCGAAGCTGGCGAAGCTACCGGAAAGATTCTCCTACAGGTTCGTTAGACGAGCGCTGCAATTCTGCGCATCAAGTACGGTGAGAAATAACCGGTGTACTTTGCTTGAAGCTCAGGATTGCGCCAATCCATACCGGTCACTACACCGCGACAGGTTGGCAACTCACACAAGCACGGGAACTCGTCGTAATCTGAGGCGTCACACATTGCGTAATCAAATGAGAGTTCTTCACCGAGCTCAATATCGCGCATCGCAACTAATACCTGGGATCCAATCAGACCACAGTTTGGTTCGCACGAATGGTTCAACATGTCACCCGCTTCTGGGGTGTCACTGGACACTAAATAAAGATCGTGGTCAATTTGGATTGAGCGACCCTGGCGGTCTTCACTCATGGTCTCAAGAGTCCCCCGCTCGATTACCCAGCCGCCGAAACCGGCAACGGTCTCACCCTTGCTGATCCGCTCAATGACGAAAGAGCCCCACCCTTTTTCACCGGCCGGGCGAGCCTGCGCTTTTGGTGTCAACCAGTTGTAGTCCATGAAGGCTCCCTCAATTCGGTGTTTAAAGATAAAGTCTGTCAGTGTCTTGGTGGCTCACTTCGCCCGACAATCAGGCAAAGTCAGCGAATCGTGCCACATGAAAACGTGGGAGTCTCACCCACCCTGCCTATAGGCACCCTTCCTCTAGACCTGATGAGCGCGAAAAATCTACTTATCCAGCAAAAAGTAGACTAGGAGCGTGATTGATCCAAATATCCTGCGTGCACACCCCGAGCTTGTTCGCGAGTCCCAAATCAAACGTGGCGAGGATGCGACCCTGGTCGACCAGTGGCTGGCAGCCGACATCGCGGCGCGCGAAGGAAGACTAGCCTTTGACCTTCTGCGTAATGAGCAGAAAATTCTTGGGAAAGAGATGGGTCCGCTGCAGGGTGCACTCAAGAAGAACCCAACAGCAGAACTCACCGCGCAAGTCGATGCCCTAATGGTTAAGGCAACGGATCTTGCCGCACGAGTAAAAATTGCCGATGAAAACGCGTCCAATCTCAATGACAAAGTACACGCGATTGCGGGAGCTCTTTCCAATATCGTTGATCCTCGCTCACCCGTTGGTGGTGAAGAAAAATTTGAACTAATCGAATTAGTGGGGACTCCACGTGATTTCGCAGCTGAGGGTTTCGAACCCAAGACTCATTTAGAAATTGGCGAGGCGATTAAAGCAATTGACGTTGATCGCGGTGCGAAGGTTTCTGGTTCACGCTTTTACTTCCTCACCGGACCGGGCGCACTCTTGGAGTTCGCACTTCTGAATCTCGCCATGGCCCAAGCGACCGCTAACGGGTTCATCCCCATGATCACACCCGCGTTGGTGCTGCCTGCAGCAATGGAGGGAACAGGCTTCCTCGGGCAAGCGGAAGAAAATGTTTACCGCATTGAATCCGACGACATGTATCTGGTGGGCACCTCCGAAGTTCCGCTTGCCGCGTATCACTCAGACGAAATCATCCCTGCCGCTGAACTGCCGCTGCGTTATGCAGGTTGGTCAACGTGTTTCCGAAGGGAGGCAGGTTCCTACGGCAAGGACACCACCGGAATTATTCGTGTTCACCAATTCGATAAAGTTGAAATGTTTGTTTACTGCGATCCTGCAGAGGCTGAAGCAGAACATGAACGAATCTTGCAATGGGAGAAAGATTTCCTTGACGCCCTCGAGCTTCCCTACCGGGTAATTGATGTCGCATCAGGTGACCTTGGATCAAGTGCTGCTCGCAAGTTCGACATTGAAGCATGGATCCCAACGCAGGGCACGTACCGCGAGGTGACATCAACTTCAAACACAACCGAGTATCAAGCCCGCCGGTTGAAAATTCGGATGCGCGATTCAGAAGGAACAAAACCACTGGCAACCCTCAATGGCACTTTGTGCGCAATGCCGCGCATCATTGTTGCAATTTTGGAAAACCACCAACAAGCCGACGGAACCGTGACTGTGCCCAAAGCACTGCAACCTTTCCTCGGAGGAAAGAAAGTGCTCGCGTGACACAAACGCATGCTCCAGGACAAGTCCCCTTACACGTCGCCGGGGAAACACTGCCAATTGATTGGCGACCCGAACTCATTTGCCTCGACATTGACGACACACTCGTACAACACATGGGGAGCCTTCCAGGGGAGGCCGTTGACGCAATCGAGCGGATCACCGAAGCCGGTATCAAAGTAACTCTGGCAACCGGGCGCTCAGTAAGTACTACTTTCCCTATCGCTCGGGCAGCTGGGATCGAGGACCTAATTGTCTGTAGTAACGGTGGTGTGTTGGCCATGGTTGAAACCCGCAAGATCATGGAAGCAATCACATTTGATGCATCCGAAGCAATTGAGCAACTCACAATCCTGGTTCCTGACGCCGTCTTTGCAGTTGAAAACACCGATGGCAACTTCTTTACAACGCACCTATTTGATACTGGAGCCCTAGGAATCAATATTCGAGAAGTCAAACTTGCCGAACTCACCGAACAACATGTCGTCAGGTTGGTTGTTCGCAGTGAAACCGCGACTGCCCAAACGTACAGCGAAGTCGCCAAGAGCCTTGGGTTCCACTCAGTTGTCTTCGGCATCGACCGAATATCTTGGATGGACATCGCCCCCCAGGGGGTCAACAAAGCAAACATGCTCAAAGAGGTCTGTGCCCGTCGAAAGATCGATCCCACAAAAACTATTGCAATCGGGGATTCGTGGAATGACATTGAAATGATGGACTGGGCTGGCCTGAGCGTGGCCATGGGAAGTGCTGTACCAAAAGTCGCGGCACATGCAGATCTCATAACGTCACCCGAACCGGGGATAGGTGTTGCTCAGATCCTTAACGCAATCGAGTTGTAGCTACCAAACATTCAATTCGAGCAAACGCCTTCAAGCAGATTTATTCGAGGGTTTGCATGATTTCGGGGATTGCGTCATGCAATGCCACTCGCCAGTCCCGCATTGGAGCCATTCCCACTGAGGCCCAGCCTTGGTGGCCCAACACCGAGTACGCGGGTCGCGGAGCGAGTTGAACGTAACTGGAAGAATCAGTGGGAAGTATTCGCTCGGGGTCTTCCCCGATCTCAGACATGATTGCGCGAGCAAATTCAAACCAAGAAGTGACGCCACTATTGGTACCGTGAAAAATTCCCGAACCCGAGTAATTATCGAGCAATGTGACGATCTGGTCGGCCAAGTCGGAAGCGGAAGTTGGTTGCCCAATTTGGTCGGTCACCACACTCAAGGTTTCGCGTTCCTTTTGCGCGTTCACAATGGTTTTGACGAAATTGTGCCCGATCGAGCTATACAACCAAGCGGTGCGAATGATTACGTGGTTATCGGGCAAGAGTTCGCGCACGAAGTTTTCACCAGCTAGTTTTGTGCGACCGTAAGCGGTAACTGGCCCTGGTTGCGCGTCTTCTTGGTACGGCTCGGTCGCATCTCCTGAGAAAACGTAGTCTGTTGAGATCTGCACGAGGCGGGTCCCCGATCGTGCGCAGTAAGTAGCCAGAATTGCCGGCCCTTCTGCATTGACGGTAAAGGCGGAACTTTCTTTTTCCTCCGCTGCGTCAACCGCGGTCCAAGCAGCACAGTTAATAACGAGATCCGGTGCGATACTCGCAAACGTTGACGCGATTGATAATTCAGAAGTGATATCAAGGTCTGGTAAATCACCAACAAAGAGTTCATCCTCTGCTCGATCAAGGTAACGAGCGGCTAACTCGGTGCCGAGTTGTCCGTTGCTGCCAGTGATCAATATCTTCATGTCGTTTACTTAATCGCTGCCTTGGCTTGAAGGGGGCGCCACCATGCTTCATTAGCTTTGTACCACGCGATTGTTTCGGCTAGGCCGTCCTCAAATTTGTGTTGTGGTTCATAACCCATTGCGCGCAGTTTTGAGTCATCAACGGAATAGCGCCGATCGTGGCCCTTGCGGTCTTCAACCGGGGTAACCATTGACCAATCCACTCCCATCGCCTCAAGGACTCTTTCAGTGAGCTCCTTGTTGCTGAGTTCCAAGCCGCCACCAATGTTGTAGGACTCACCCGGAGCACCCTTAGAAATAACGAGAGCAATTCCCCTGCAGTGGTCGTCAACGTGTAACCAGTCACGAACATTGAGTCCGTCGCCGTACAGCGGAACGTTTTTGCCGTCAATCAAATTGGTCACAAAAAGTGGGATCACTTTTTCAGGGAATTGATACGGGCCGTAATTATTCGAACAACGAGTGCTGCTCACATTGAGTCCGTAAGTTACGTGGTAGGCGCGCACCAACATTTCGGCGGCAGCTTTCGCGGCCGAGTACGGTGAATTCGGCTCAAGTGGCTCAGCTTCCGTCCACGAACCTTCATCAATAGAGCCGTAAACTTCATCGGTTCCGATGTGAACAACCCGCGAAATATTGTTTCGAAGACATGCGTCAAGGACGGTCTGTGTTCCAACGACATTTGTGACAATAAAGTCCTGCGGTCCGTGAATTGAACGGTCGACGTGGGTTTCTGCTGCAAAATTGACGACTACGTCGTGGCCCGGCAAAACCTGGTCGAGTAGATCCCCGTCGCAAATGTCACCCTGGACAAATGAATAGCGCGGGTCGGTGGAAACGCTAGCGAGGTTTTCCAAGTTGCCGGCGTAGGTCAACTTGTCGTACACGGTGACACCATCGATTTCACCGAGCCACGGGTAGGAACCAGCGAGCAGCTCCCGCACAAAGTGACTACCAATGAAACCAGCGGCGCCGGTTACCAGAATTTTCATTCCGTTCCCTTCAATTTATCCAACCAAGCTTGGGCGGTCACAAAATCTAGATCGGTTACGCCGGGGCGCAAAACTGGTTCCCGCCCGTCATGGCGAGGATAAGAGCCGAGGAAGCGAATATCAAGACATACCCGGTGCAAACCCATGAGTGCCTCTTCAACGCGCAGATCATTGACGTGGCCTTCAAAATCCAAACTGAAGTAGTAATCACCCAACGTTTTCTTGGTGGGGCGAGACTCAAGACGTGTCAGGTTGATTCCCCGAACGGAAAATTCGGTCAAAATCTCAAGCAAACCACCGGGATGGTTGCTGCGTTGAAAAACACTCAATGTTGTTTTGTCCGCACCCGTTGGAGCAGGGAGCTCACCGGGTAGTTCAACAATGACGAAACGTGTGTGAGCATCAGAGTTGTCACCGATTTCATCGGCCAAAATTTCGAGCCCGTAAATTTCAGCATTGAGTGCCTGACCAATTGCGGCATCAAATGGCGAGTTATCGCCGACGAGTGCGGCGGCAGCGGCCGAAGTGGACATGGCGGGAATTACGTCAGCACTGGGTAAATGTGCATTGAGCCAATTTCGCACCTGCGCTTGAGCATGCGGGTGTGTCCCAATCGTACGAATATCTGCAAGCTTTGTGCCCGGACGAACGAGGAGTGAAAATTGAACGGGGAGAACAACTTCGTTGGTGATCACAAGGCGTTTTCCACTTGCAAGTTCATCAAGGGTAATTGTTACCGAACCTTCAACCGAATTTTCAATGGGAACGAGTGCAGCGCTTACATCACCGTTGCGTACTGCATCAAGCGCATGCAAAACAGACTTGGCAGGAACGGCGTTTACGCCACCAGCGTTGAAAATAGTTGATGCGCGAAGGGCCGCTTCGGCAAATGAACCTGATGGACCAAGGTATGCGATCTTTCGGGGTGAGTCGCTCATGCGCTTCTCTCATCTAAATCGGCTTTATCGGGTTTCAAAAATGCCCTATTACGACCCAGTGCGGTACGAATTGCGTCCTGTTCCTCGGGGGATAGGTCAATTTCAGACTTCCCGCCCATGATCTCCTTCAGGTAAGAACGAGTGTCGGACCGGCCGTGAATTGTTGTGATGATCAGGCCGTCACCGTAGTCGTCCACGATTGCCGCTGAGAAGGAGTAGCGACCACTCAGATTGTCCAATGCGTCGTAGCGCACCACCGCGATGTGATTGAGGGAGTCTCGCAAGCCGGACTTTATCTGTCTAATCGCGTATTCCTGGGCCAACATTTCGTCTTGGACCAGGTTGAATTGTTCCAAAGTCCTAGCGAGCACGTCAATGTATGTTTCCCGACCCTCAGCGACTTCTAGCAGCGAGTATGAGCGGTGTAGGCGGGAAAGCTTGGCCAATGCAATAGTCCCGATAATCACCCCGATTACCCCTACGACAACACCAATGAGCCCCACAATGGTGGCGGTTTGGGCGTCTAGATTCACGCTTGTAAGCGTAGCGGCATCACAGCACGCAATAGGAACCGCACCAAAGTGCCCGCGTCTTTGCTACCCGTGCAAACATAGTCCTGTGAATGACGTGCAACTCCTGATCTTTGACCTGTTCTCGCGATCAGCGGCAACGATATTTGGGCTTTTTCTTTTCATCGCAACTACATCTAGTCTTTTGCGGACGATTGTGGTTCCTCGAACTCTCACGTCACTGATTTCCGACGCTCTTTCCCACAGCGTTACAGGGCTTTATCGATTCACTAGCAACCATCGTAAAACATATGTGAAACAGGACTCGATATTGGCCTGGAATGGCCCGATGATCATCGTGTCACAACTTGTCACTTGGCTGCTTCTTTACTTCATCTCTTATGGCCTGTGGATTTATGGAATTGGTGGCGTCGATTTCATGAACGCATTTCGCGAATCTGGATCCAGTTTGTTTACCCTCGGTTTCGCTGATACTACTAACCTCGGTCCTACACTTTTAGCTTTCATGGCAGCGGCAACCGGTCCGATCGTGATCGCGCTACTTATCGGTTTTCTACCGACAATTTATGGCGCTTATATTGACCGTGAGGTAGACATTTCACTGCTAGGTGTTTCCGGTGGTCAACCCAGCTGGGGACCTGAGCTTCTTGCGCGCCTCACACTTAATAACCAACTAACTGACGTGCCCACGGTCATGAATTCCTGGACCAAATGGTTCGGCAACCTGCGACTTACTCACACGACCTATCCGGTGCTTGTTCAAATTCGATCCTCGTCCCCCTACCGGCATTGGGTGATTGCCAGTATCGCGGTTCTTGACACTGCTGCCCTGCAACTATCCCTTACAACAAAACTACCCCGCGCAGAGTGTGCGCAGGTAATTATTCATGGAACTCAGACACTGGAAAGCCTGTATGCAGCATTGTTCGTTCGCAAGAAAGTGCTCAAGAGATTGCCATTTGTCGGCCGCTTTCTTGGTGCACCAGATCCCCAGCACCGCACTCTGAGCCAAATGCATGATTACAATTCTGGAACGGTTGCCGTGGAACAGGCCGCTACAGCGGACTCAGCGCGTAGTTTTTCAGCTGACGCTGTTCGGCTCATGAGCGAAGGGGAAAAAGAGGCTACGGCGATCACGAAAGACGAATTCACAGATACTGTGAACATGCTCAAGCGTGCCGGCTATCCCGTTGAAGTTGATCTTGATACCGCTTGGGCGCAGTTCTCAACCTTGCGAACTCGTTACGAGTTCATCGCCTATCAACTTGCTTACACACTCAACGTCGTTCCCGCACCCTGGAGCGGCGGACGTAGAACGAATTTCGAAACTCTCTGGCCAACGTCATCCGTTGACATTTACGAAGAGAAACTCAAAGACAGCGATACGAACAGCGAACCGTCCTAGGCTTTTCAAGCGTCGCGCAGGGTAACTTGACGTGAAGTGAGTCCCGAACGTGCACGTCGCTCCGCATCAGACAACGGCTTGGACTCGGCTAATGCCTTGTCTAAACGCTCACCGAATTGAGCGGCTGGCTCTTCTGTTGCAGCAGCACCACGACCGAGTGGAATATCCCAAACGGGAACGATCAGTCCTTGAGCGCGAAACATTCCGACCAACCTGGTGTCAGGACCGATTGTGTCTTCCTCGGCCGCATGCAAACGCGCCAACGCGTTCAGCAACTCGTTTTCCGGGGTGGACATAATCCACCGAAGGTGTTCCTTCTCCCCCATTTGTGTCCAGTAACCCGAATCTATTGATGCAAGCTTCACCGTTGGATTCGCGTATTCACTCGCACGCTCAAGGGATGCTTTGATTTCATCTGTTAAATCGGCGTCCTCTTCAATCCAGAAATCAAAATTTTCATGAACTACTACATCCAAAGCAACGGAGGCGTCAATAAAGTCTTGGAACGAGGGTGAATCCGTGGTGACCCGCTCAAGGCCAACCGGTTCGCCGTAAGGGGCGACCAATGCGCGTTGCAGTGCGTTGGCAAGGTCGCGAGATGGATCGCCGCTCCCCGTATTTATTTGCAGGCCTAACAAAATGTCACCATTTGCGCGCACGAGTGCTGGGTAGGCCATTGGCAACACGGTTGCCAAGGTCACCCTGCGTCCATCGGCAATTCCAGGCTTGAGGGTCAACTCTGCTGTCGCAGAGGGAATCAGCTCACGCATTGCAACGATGTCGCATTCACTGGCGAATCCTTGGAAAGGTCGGTTGGGCGCTGCAACAGCTTTCGAAGCTTCGCGACCGTGACACGCCTTGTAACGGCGACCGGATCCACAGGGACATGGTTCCCGCATACCAACTACGGGTACTTCACCTTCAAGCTCAGCGACCGCCGAGGAGTCGGATCGATTGTTTTTTCCCTGTGTTTTCTTTGCCATAGTGCGGAAACTTACCTGAACTCGCAAAAACCTAACTCGCGCGGCCACTCTTGTGAGGATTACAGCTACTTGCCAAACTAACTAGCCACGTAAGTCTCGGCGTTTAAGCAGCGGGTAACTCGAACCGATGATGATTGCAGTGGCGACCGACAGAATGACGATTCCGGTGACGCTTAAACCATTGTTGAGCGGATCCGTCCCGCTGTACCAGTAAAAGGGTGTGAATTCTTTCCACCAGCCATTATTAATCTCCGCCATCCCATTTATTACCTGTATGGCTAGGGCAGCTCCTGCGCTAACCCCCACCGCCAAGCCAACCCGCCCAAATGCAGCACCTAGTAAGACGGCCAGACCGCCAAACAAATATCCCAGGAGCATCAAATGCACGCAGGTGGCCAAGATATTGAGGTAGTCCATTCCAAGATTGGAAATCAGATTCGCTAAAGCAACACCGGCGAAAGTTGCGAATGCAACTACGAACCCCCAGATAAACAGTGCTATCAGTTTTTGGGTGAGCACGTAACTGCGAGAAACTGGGTTCGCAAGAAGTAGGCCTAGGGTGTGATCTTTTTCCTCGCCCGCAATGGATTTAGCCCCAATGGCGATTGTCACGATCATGATCGCAAGCGGCGCTACAAGCCCAAATATTTCTATTTGAAAAAATCCCTCCGCCGTTCCAAAATCACCCCCGCCAAAAAATGCGATCATTTCTGGTGGGTACGAGTCAGCCAGTTGCGCCATGGTCGTTCCCATATCTGCATAGATCGGCCCCATGACCAACCCCATCAATCCAAACATGAATATTGAGACTAAAAGTGATAAAAATTGAAACTGTGAAATGGTCTTAATCCAAATCTTGGAAACCAATGTTCGTCCAGCAACCCGCTCCGCCAAATGAGCGGTCAGTGGATTCCCCCTGAGTCGATCCAGAATTCGAATATTCACCGACCGGGGTTGCAGATCTCTACGGTTAATGCCGATCCAAGCAACTAGAACGAATAGTGCGCTAGCGCCGCCCAAGATAGAAACTGCGCCAACGTCGAGTCCGTTTCTCAACGGGTCTCCAGAATTGATGTAATACCAGGGGGATAACCGAGCAAATTCCTCCCAACCGGAGATTAGCGGCAGTAACCCTGCAGCTAAAAATGACACAATCAAAACACTCGAACTGACTCCAATCGCGACCTGTGTCTTACCCGTCCAGGCACCAACCGCCAGAGCTAAGAAACCGTAGAACAATGTCCCGATGACCAGTTGGGTGACAAATCCTCCAATGCTTAATCCTTCAATACTCACGTCAAGGATTTGTGGGGTAAGCAGACCCACACCAAACAGCACAATCGCTGCCACAACATAAAGGGTCAGTAGGGCCAGTGCGCTTTCAAAAACGAGCCGACCTCGACTAATCGGATTTGCCAGCAGCAAGCCGATGCTCCCGTCGCGTTCGCGCCCCGCGACCACGCCGGTTCCGACCGCAATCGCCACACCACCGAGTAAAAGTGAGCCATAAGTTGAGAAAATAGCGTTATAAGCCAAAGACGCAACATCAGCTTTGGGCCCAATACCTATCACGGTAAGCAAGTCGTCGGGCAATTGATCGAGGATAGACATATCAATGCTGCGATAAACTGCCATGCCAAACACAAAAAGAATCGAGAGTGCCAAAACACCTAACGCAACTGCTCTAGCGTGCGAAGTCACACTCCGCAAATAGATCGCACTCATGTGAACATCACACAGTTTCGTCGTGGTAATACGTCAAGAACACTTCTTCTAAGTCAGCTTCATTTGTGCTTATATCTCGCAATTCACACTGGCTCATTACTACAGTCAAAAGTTTTTCCATTTTGCCTTCATAGGAAATAAACACCCGATTTCGTTCAATTAATAGGCTTCGGATGCCACTAATACCAGCAAAAACACGTGCATCTGGTTCACTTCCGAGCTCAATTTCTATTTTTCGAATGCCCTTCGCGCGCAAACTGCCAATAGATTCCAGCGCGATGAGCTTTCCCATGCGAATTATTCCCACTTGATCGGAGACACGCTGGACTTCACTGAGTGTGTGACTTGAAAGAAAAACAGTTCCACCCAAGTCAGCGGTCTCACGCATTAAACTTTGAAGCTCACGTTGCATCAATGGATCCAGGCCACCACTTGGTTCGTCAAGAATCAAAAATTCAGGCTTGTTCATGAACGCTTGAATAATGCCGATCTTCTGTCGATTTCCTGAGGAAAGGTCACCAATCTTCTTTCTCATTTGCACGTCAAAACGTTCAACCAAGACGTTGACGTAGTTCATATCAACACCACCCCGAAGATTGGCAAAGAAATGAATTAAGTCTGCTCCAGTCATATTTGGATACAGTTCAAGTTGACTGGGAAGGTAACCAATTTTATGCCGCAAAGCGACGCTGTCTTTGTGAATGTCTAATCCCAATATCGAAGCGCTACCACTAGTTGCCCGAATTTCATCCATGAGCACTCGAATAGCGGTTGTTTTGCCAGCACCATTAGGTCCTAGGAATCCAAATACAACACCTGCTTCGACCGTTAACGTCATGTCATTTAAGGCGTGGAGTTCCCCATAGTTCTTGCTTAGACCACGGGTGACGAGTGCTGGCTCCATTTTTTAACCCTAGCAATTACTTCACCGGGATGATTACTAATAATTGCGTCTACGCCCAGTTGCAAACAAAAATCAACGTCTTCCATTGCATCAACTGTCCATACATGCACTTTATGACCGAATGAATGTACGCGATCAACGTAATCCGGATCCTGTTTAAGGTAGTGAATGTCAATCCCTGAGATGCTGACTCCCGCGGGCAAGGTGCCGTTGTGGAAGCGGCGGGGAGGTTTACCAGCCAAGTAAACGACTTCGGTCAGTGGCGACATTTTTTTGAATCGCTGAACCGCAAACTGACTGAAACTCATGACTCGAGCTCGCGGGAATTCATTTCCGTTTTGCAACTTGGTCAATCCGTATCTTTCCAAGACGTCAAATAACTCACGCTCAACATATTTTCCATAACGTACCGGGTGTTTCGTCTCAATCGAAAACTCAATGGTTTTAGAGAAGTCCAGGATTGTCGTGAGCAGAGTTTCCAAAGTCATTAACCGGGTTCGGCTTTCATCCGGACTTGGGTCCTCAAAATCAATCCAGTCGTCAAGGCTGCCACTGAAATCATTGGTCACTAGATCGGCGAGCAGTTGCCCCGACACTGTTCCACGCCCTGAACTCGTGCGATCAATTCGCCGGTCATGCACGCACACCAATGTGCCGTCGTTAGTCAGACGGACATCACACTCAACCGCGTCAACCCCGAACTCGATAGCCCGAATATATGCTGCGAGAGAGTGCTCGGGCTCAGTGTCATTTGCACCGCGGTGGGCAATAATTTTCGGGAGTGCCATGATTCCCTAATGCTAAACCGTGAACTGGATTTAATTCTGTTTGACCTCGACGGCACGCTGACAGATGCGGGTCCGGGAATTTTGAATTGCTTGGAATTCGCGCTGCAAGACCAAGGGATCGAGTACCCCGACCGCGAAGCGATGCGATCTTATCTGGGTCCGCCATTAGCAGTGACTTTCGCGAACGAGTTCAATATGAACTCCGAGCAAGTGACTCAAGCAATTGATAAATATCGGGAGCGATACCACGACATTGGACTGTTTGAGAACAGTGTTTACCCCGAGATCCCCGAGTTGCTCACTTCACTGCAGGCAGCAGGCTTCCGGCTTGCGACAGCAACGAGCAAGCCTGAGTATTCAGCAACCCGGATCTTGCAGCACTTTGAACTTGATCAGTATTTCGAATTTATTGGCGCTGCTGCTCTGGACGGTTCCCGTGATTCCAAATCCCTGGTTATCGGGCACACGTTGGCATCAGTGGGCGTTCGCCCAGAGACACATTCGATGATCATGATCGGTGACCGCCATCACGATGTACACGGCGCCAAAGAACACGGAATCGACACAATCGGTGTGCTGTGGGGCTACGGCGACCGAGACGAGTTGGACGAAGCCGGCGCTATCAATATTGCCCAGAATCCAGTTGAACTTCGAGACCTGTTACTGGATTCCTCGGGTCTTTAGGTAGGCAGCGAGTGCCTCTTTGGATTCGGGCGAAAAAACATCAAAGCCCCACACGGCCTCGCAGGTTTCCCACACTTGATTCATTGATGTGATCTGCAGAATATCAGCGAGCACGGCAACGTCAACGAAGTCGCGAATACTACGACTGGCTCGTGCTTTCATAGCGATGAGATGCTCGGGCGATGCAACCGTAACTGTGAGGCCCGGCAACTCGAGTGCTTGCCAAGCCCGGGAATCTTGCACGCGAGGCAACAGGGGTATTACTTGGGAGTTCAGCCACCCAGGCATAAGCGCTAAGTCCGATCGATCGGCCGCCATCTGATCAGCGATTTGGTCGATAACTTCAGACGGAGCGTAGATCCCATAAAGGTCCTTCGTCACGGCTGATCGACTGTAGCCAAGCAGCATTGCTCCACCGCCAACCAAATAAATTTCACCCTCAATTCCACGCTCTTGCAATCGCTGGCCAAGTTCTGTCAATAACTCGATAATTTTTTCCCGACTGGTAAACATCAGATTGACTCCAGATTCTTTCTGTCGATGAAAATACCGCGCGCACGCAACGACGGTATGCCGTTCGCAATTGCATCCCTGTGCAAAATAGAGCGTTGGTCGGGCAGTCCCGGGAACCATGCTGGGGAATTAGTTCGCAGCCTCTTGTTGGTCCAGAGAGGGACTCTTTCCAATAAAGAGGTCTGGATGAGGTGTACAGCCATTCCTGCATATAGCGCATCGATGTCCGCGTTACCCGTTGTTGCCGGCTCTGACATGAAGAAGTTTTGATCCTGAGAATTATCAAGATGGGTGAACTGGTTGCGCAGCTCGATCATGAACCGGATGACATCTGTTTCCCAGAGCATCCGATCGGTTTCATCATTCGGTTTATTTAGCCCGCTCGGGTGGACTCCTGAACTCAAAAGGAAATCCCTCAACGAGACGGCGCTGGACGCAAAAGTCCCTACCTCGAATGAGCGATACCGGGAATCGAGCGTGAGTGCCAATAACCCCGCGAAGCGTTGCTCGATAACCGAGCCTGGTGCAAGGACCCCGCGCTCGTAGGAACTGATGTTTGACTGCTTGGTGCCCAACATGCGAGCGACCTGAGCTTGGGTCAATCCAAGTTCCTGACGCTTAGCCAGAAGTGTGTTCATGAAGAAAATATAATCTATGACTAAGATTATATAAACAGCACCCCGGGGTTGAGAATCCCTTTCGGATCCAGCGCAGTCTTAATCCCGCGCATGGCCGCGATTTCAGGGGCGCTGCGGGACAGGTGCAGGTGATCGGCCTTCATGTGACCAACCCCGTGTTCAGCCGAGATTGATCCACCGCAGGCAGCAACAAGTTCCAGCACCGCCGCATCCAAGGTGGTGTCATCGGTGTCAGTAGTGAAAAACACGTGGAAGTTGCCATCCATTAAGTGCCCAAACAGAACAACATCACGCACACCGGGCTGATCCAGGTAAGTGGTGATTTCCCGATACACGGCATCCAGTTCTGACAAAGGAACGCTGATATCGAGTTTGTGACTCACACCCACTGATTCAACAGCCAATACTTCAGTGATCCGTTCACGCAGTGCCCAGTATTTTGCTCGCTCACCCGAATCCATGGCCAGCGTGACGAATTCCAGGTCATCCAGATCACCGGGGGCAATCTCACCATCAACTTCTACAAGGATGTGAAAAGGAGTTGGGAACGGGACAACAATTCCGGTAACCCGCGAAACCGCGTCAATTCCCGCTCGATCCATAATCTCCGCCGCCGCGAGTTTCCCGGTGAACCGCGATGCAATCGACAATGCCTGATCAACGGATTCGCACCCCGACAAAATTAACTCCGTGCTGTGGGGGCGAATCAATTGCAGTGACACCTCAGTGATTACGCCAATAGTTCCCTCGGATCCGCAGAATAATTGCGTCAGGTCATAGCCCGTATTGTTTTTCGCCAACCCGGACATACTGCGAATTACTTCACCCGATGCCAACACGACTTCAACACCGAGCACCTGCTTGCGCATCATGCCGTTACCTACAACATGAATGCCGCCAGCATTGGTGGCGACCATGCCACCGATTGTTGCTGAGTCACGCGCCGCAAGATCAACCCCGAATGACCAACCCGCAGCATGAGCGTGTGCTTGGAGCGCGGCAAGGGTTACTCCTGCACCAACACTCACGTGACCGGTCACCGGATCGACTGGACCCAAGGAGTTCATTTGGGTTAACGACAACACCACTGCGCCCGAGTTCACCTGAGGAACTGATCCCCCGACCAATCCGGTGTTCCCACCTTGTGGCACAACCGGAATTCCCGCACCCGAGCACAGGGCAAGCACCGCAGACACTTCAGTAACGCTGTGAGTTCGCACAACACATATAGCGTCACCGCGGTAACGGCCGGTCCAATCCACCACAAACGCACCCATTAAGTCAGGGGTGCTGAGAACTTGGTTCGCACCAACAATGCCTGCCAATTGTTCAACGACCGCCTTCGTTTGCACAGCCCCATTCTCTAGTACACCGAAACTCTGGGAATCTGATCCCTAGGAAATCCGAACCGGCGGCATCCCACTGGTAGTTGATTTTTGGCTACTCGCCCCCCGGTTGTGACTCGACTACCCCCATTCGGGTTATCCTGAACGTGGACAATTTAATTTCCGTTGATTTCATTCCGCTTCAAAGAGCATTGGGGGTTTAACGTGGTATTCGCCCGAATCTGTAGCCATAGAGCCCGCGCGATCACGGTAGGTGTGCTCGCTATTTCCATGCTCGGTTTCTCAGGGACCACGAGTACGGCAGTAAGTGCCGCAGAGTTTTCCTATGACAATCCGAACACGCAAGACGCCACCGGTGCGTTTGCTATGACCACGGCGCCGGGGATCCTTCCCGCACTCACTGCCGCGGGGATTACATTTGAAGCCATTTCCCCAGGTACCAGAACCACGTCGGTGACCGCAGCGACGACTCGGATTTCACTTCCCGTTGTTGCAAAGACCGGGACGGCTAACGCGACCGCTGGCGGTTTCAAGTTCACGAACACAAAAACCCGTGAGTCCATTAGCTGTTTTATTCCCACCATAGACACTCGAGCACGACTGATTGACTGCAAACTCTCTACTGGTTTCAATGACACGGTATTCCTGATCGACACTATTGATTCGCGGGAGTTTGCAAGTAACCGATCAATTCGCACCTCCGTCTTCACCGGCATGAGCATCAAAGTCAAATCAGCAATGACCGCGCAGACTCTCAACGACACTCTGGACACCACAGTGTTTAGCAGCAGCGTGACATTTGCCAACGCGAATCTAATCGTTACTCGAACGGCGTCTTGAGGAGTGCACTAACAGACAGTCGGGGGGCGCATTCAACGTCCTCCTTTTCGAGGACTTCATTTTGGTGGGAAATTGGCATAACAGCCTTTATCTCTTTTCTCCTAAGTCTAATTGCGCTCGCCCCCGCACTTCGCAGCATCACCTCAGCCTGGGGTGCCGGGGACATGCTCAGCTCTTATGTGAATGCCAGCCAATGGAATGGTTTGTGGTTTAATGACAGCACAACATTTGGTTACCCATTAGGGATGAACTCCAACCTCTTCCCCAGCATCGACATCACCCAAAACACTTTCGCGCAACTGGTGAATACGATCTCTGGTAACCCGTACCTTGGAATTAACCTGTTGCTGGTGTTGAGTTTTCCCCTCGTCGGCGCACTGGCCTACATCTCGATTCGCTTGACCGGTTTGCGTGGACCACTAGCGGTCGCGCTTGCCATCTCATTTACTTTCATTCCATTTCATTTTGCGCGCGGCATTGGTCATATCTATTTGGGGGTGCTCTACAGCGCCGTGACCGCGGTGATTCTTGCGCAACTTATTGGTAGCGGTCGGGTCAACCGATGGCTCAAGCGTGATGCCTCACGCAGTAGGAAAAATACTGTTATCAAACGAGGAGCATTGGTAGTTCTCGTTCTGGTCACGGCATGGTCGGGAATTTACTTCGCGGTCTTCGCTTTAATTCTTATGGGCACCGCATGGGCATGGAATATTTCCCAAGGCCAACGCGGTACGGCACTGATACGTAACGCGATTCCTTTGATCGCAGTAGCATCATTAATTGTCCTTGCCTACATTCCAGCCTTAATTGCGCGAGTCACCGATCCACCTTTTGCACCCCTTGCCGTTCGACTGCCATACGAATCGGTGATTTTCGCTGGCAATATTGCTGCCGGGATACTCCCTGCGCCAATTGGTTTCCTTGATTTTTACAACACGAAGATTCTCGAAGCTCTGGCAGCCGCACCCGCTTTGGAGAACACTGAGGTCGCCAACTTCGGGACCGTGATTACTTTCCTTGCGCTCATAATGATTACTCTCGCGGCTTTCACTTCACTTCGACTCAACCTCGGCCTGCTCACCTCCATGCTTGCAGTTTCCATTCTTTTCTTTATTCCTTGGGGCGCTAATTACCTTTTCGCAGGGCTTATCTCCCCGCAAATTCGCGCTTGGAACCGATTCCTTCCCATTATTTTGCTGATCGTTCTGCTGCTTGCCGCCACGATTTTGGCGAACTGGTTACAACAGAAAAAGTTTGGAGCGAAACAGGGTCCAAGGATTTGGATTCTCGCCGCTGCCATTGTTGCTGTCACAACAATTACTCAAGTCCTACCATTTAATAGCACTTACAGTGAAGCGACAGATGCAGCCGCGCAAACAACAACGGATGCAATCCAGTACACCGGGCTGATCAATAACGTGGTTGAACAAAACTGTGGCGTTCTGCAACTACCCGCAGCAAAATACCCTGAAAACGGCAATATCCTCGAAATGAACGACTATGAACATTTTTGGACCTCACTGAATGACCCAACAAAATCGTGGACCTATGGCGCCGTGAAAAACACCTCGGCGGCGGCCTGGTACAACTCACTCCCAGAGATCCCGGATTCAGCAACAACGGACTTACTTGCCCGCTCCGGCTTCTGCGGCATCCACGTTGACCTTCGCGCTTTCGTCCGCCCGGCTCAGGTTCGAGTCCTTGCCGAACTCACCGAGCGATTCGGTTCCCCGATTCTCACGTTCAACCCCAAAGGCCAGCCGTACTGGGCCTTTTTCGCCATTAATCCCGATGCCGAACTCATGCAACCTACCCAATGGGATCAAGAGCGCAAAGACTTTTTCTATGCCCCAGCGATCACGCCCGACCCTGAATCCATCTCACCGCGCGGGTCAAAGGGATCCGACTACTGGTGGTGGACCACCAAACCCACCGGCAGTTTCACCCTCACCCAACTCGATCCCACCGTTGGGATAAACACAATCAGCGGGTCAATCGAGATCCCTGAGTGCGCTGAGGAGTTGACAACGCCGGTCACCATCTCGCTCAACCAAGGCTCAGGATCCATCAATAATTCTGTGTCCATCAATAATTCCGCACAGATCACCGCCCCCGGCACCTTTTCACTCACGATCGACCGATCAAATTCAACGGATCCACAAGACCCCATGGAACCATTTAACGTCGAGATCAGTTCGGAGTTGCCGGGCTGCACCCCCGAGGGCGGACTCTTTGAACAATTCATCAGGGTCACCAATCTTCAAGCACGATAAAAGTTGTCCACAGGGAAATTCTTCTCGTTTCCATCTGGCTGAATCTGGGTAAACCTTGGTTAACGAAACACCCACAAGGAATAACGAGGAATCGACATGAAAACACAACTTTTCAGTGCTGCAGCAGTTGCAGTGCTCACACTCTCCGCTCTAACGATGGGTGGTGTTAGTGCTGTCGCAGCCGCCGAGCCCACACCGGGCGGAGTCGTGATCGCCCAAGGGACAAGTGCGCAGGTCAAGGAAATACAACTCAGCGCAGCACCTACCAAACCGGGACAGATTACTGCTTCAACTCAGCCCGGAGCCCAGGTGAATCTACTGGCCAAGGGATTTAGGCAGTCCAAGAAAGCGAACAGCGCAGGAACTGCGGTGTTTACCAAGCTCACCGCCGGAGCGACCTACACCCTTACCTCCCGCGGTCAGTCAACCAAGGTGACAGCGCTAAACACCGTTGCCCCAACGACAGATCTGACCGTATTCACCACCACCTTGGCTGATTCGGTTGCCCTGAATTGGAAACACGTAAACACCAAGGCCACAGGTGGCAGCAATCTGAAATACCGGATTGCCGCAACGCCTGAGAAAACGAACACATCAACGACAAGCCCGGAGATCATTCGGACCGAGACCATTCGCACTGAGACAACAAGCACCGCCACGATTGTCTCCGGAATAAATCCTGACCTGCTCTACACATTTACCGTCACTCCCGTTAATGCTATGGGCCCCGGTGAATCAACAACAGCGGCAATGTCGGTCACTCTACGATCCTTAATGTCCGGAAAGGATCAAGCGCTCACCCTGCAAAAAGTTCTGGAAACACCTGCAGTCAAGTTGACACCCGCGCCAGCACCAGCTCCTACGCCGGGCACGAGAACCATTTATGTCTGCCCAAGTGGCTTCACTGAAACGGGGAGTAACTGCACCAAGAGCCTGCCCTACAGCTACCACACCGAGGTAACCAATCAGGCCTACACATATCACACGGAAACAATCGGACCTATGCCGATCATTGACTCATATGAGACCCAAAGTGTGTGCCCCAGTGGTTACAACCTTGAAGACTATGGAGTAAACGGCAAATGGTGTCGTCTCTATGGACCCGCACCAACCGCACAGGTGAAAGATGCAGCTCCTGCCGGCTTTACCGACAACGGCAGCAACTACACCAAGAGTGAACAGGTAAAAGACAATCCGCCCAGTGGCTACACCGACAATGGATCTGAGTACATCACAACCGCTGGTAAAGAAGCGATAGTAGTTCCTGCGTAAACCTCAATCTGCAAAAATAAACATGTAATGCTGGTTAGGGACGACTGACAGAGGTGGACACGACCTCAAAGGTGCCTTCTCCGAACCAACTCACCCGCAGGGTGAAACCCCGAGGCTGGAAACTGCGATAGGGAATCACCTGCGAAACACTTGAAACATCACCAGTGGTGGCCGGTAACTCACCGGCCGCCACTGTTGTTCCACCCGCAGTTTCCAACAATTCCCACTTCCCCACAACCCCTGAAGACTCGTCACCGACCCAGCGGTAATCAACACTCCACGTGTACTCGCCCTCCCGCATATTCCAGGTTGGACCGCCGGCTACAACCCCGGCAACTTCCGCAGGAACGTCCTGCTCCACAACAACACGTTGACCTCCCGGAACCGAGACAACCCCAGCGAAAAGAATCGCAGCCGCGAAAACTCCAGCCGCAATCGCCAGCACCCGAGCACCCAGTTTCACAAATGAAAATACAAGAATGCCGACCAGTAGCGCAGCCCACACCCAGTTAACCCAATAGGTCCAAGCCCACGCGGGGTCGTAGAAAGCTGGGAAGAATTTTTGCAAGGGAAAGAAAAATATTGAGTACGACTCAAGCCAAGTGTCGGTTGCTTTGGTGTACAAATCCAATGCCACCGGACCACCGGGATAACTGCCGCCAATGAAAACTTGGGTCACAAAAATCCATGCAGAAAACACCAAACTGCCACTCAGGACTCCTATGAGCCAGCGCCGCGATAGTCCCTCAAGCACAAACATGGTGGGCACAAAGAAAAGCAGTGCCGCACCCCAGCCATAGCGGCCAACGAAACTTCCACCACCGTAGGAACCTGGGTGCGCGGCACTGGGAATCAAAAACAGCAGCACGCTCAGCAGCCACACAACACCGACCAAGCGCGAGAATCGAAAAAGCGGAACAATCCCGAAAAGCCCAAGCCACAGCAATGGGGAATAAAACAGGAAGCCTTGATTTTGATCGAGTACCAAACCAGAGAGTCGCAACCAAAACTCCGGGCCGTATTCCACAACCCCTTCGGCAAATGCACCAAAGGGCGAGTCATAGGCATACCACTGAAATGCCATGAGCAACACGGCGCTCAGCGCACCTGCCAACACAACCGAGACTTTGGACCGAGAAGCAATCAACAGGGCAATCAAAATGACAGCAGCTATCGGCGCATACTTAATTCCCACCCACGGAAGCATCGCGACCAAAAGCGCGATAAAGAATGTCACAACCGGTCGCGTCTTTCCATCGTCGGAAGAGCGCGCATTAACTTCGCGGATCAACCAATACACACCCAGTAACGCCAAGCCACCGGCCGGCAGGTCAGGAAAGATTTGATTGGAGGCAAGTAGCAGCGGGTAGGTCAACACCAAGACTAGGGAAACCGAAAGCCTCGAACGCACCGAAGTAAAGATTTGTCCGCTGAGTAAATACACGACCCAAGCGAAAGCCGCACCCAATGCAATCATGGCAACTTTCGCGCCAAGGATTCCAAATAATCCCAATGGAATGGCAAGGAACCAACCAACGAGCACTCCGTGCCAACTGAAAACTCCATTGGAGCTTTCCACGACATGACCCCATGACCAATCCGAACCTAATGACACACCACTGGGTGCCAGGCCAAGTGAATAGAACTGCGGGATCAACGCCTCTTTGAGGTATGCCGCGCTAACATCAAAACTACGAAAACTCCACAGTGCATCGGAGATCACCAGATAGTGGGGTTCATCCCCACTTAAGCCGTACAGCCCGCGCGCATTCCAGATCAACAGAGCTGCAATGTTCACCGCGAACGCGACCGCAACAACAATTAGCCCCGCGTTGCGCGAAGAAATTCCTCGAGCCTGATTCACCCCAGCACCGCGTATCCCTCTGGGGGCAACAAAGCGGTGTCAAGTTCAAAAAAACTTTCCCAACCACCGAATAGCAGCGCGCCCGACCAAATCACAGGTACGGGAACAATCACCGCAACCAAACTGGTATTCCGCCAGGCGCCAGCAACATCACGTTCTTCGACTAGGTCTGGTAGCGCTGCAACAACACATAACACTGCCGCAAAGAGGGCGAGTGCAACGGTTCGTGAGGTGTCCAACGTGATCCATGGCAGTAGCAAGGACAGGAGTATCGCTTCCGCGATCAAGATCCGGACAAGACCCAACCGCACAAAGCGCGGGCGCAGTAACACGAACCACATCACACCAAGGGAACTGAAAAACAGCAAGGGCATCGAGGAAAAGAAACCCTGAACGTACTCGTCAAAGGGCCGCTCACTAAACCAGTCAAGCCGCGAGGTAGACCCACCCCACACATCCATGAGGTACCCATTGAGAAAACTACCAAGTACAACACCAACCCCGGCAACAACAATTCGCACCACCGAGCGGTTACTCCACCACGACACGATTGCCCAGGCCACCAGCGCAACAATTCCAATCGAAGGGTGATTCAAGGTTGCAATGAACCAACCAAGAACCGCCCAATATTTATTTCGACACAGTCCAGCGAACCCCAACCCGATCAACGTGACCGCGTCGTATCCGTTTACCCAGAGCAGCAGAACTGGCAGCGTTGCCCCGCCCGCGATTGCGATAAACATCAAGCGGGATCGCGCCACTGATTCACGAACTACCGGCATGAGAAATGGCAATACGATCGCAAAAACGGCGAGAACCACGTGAAAGGTGAAATGAGAAACCACCGTGGTGAAGCCAAGTGCGCCCGCAGCCCACGCTGCAACGAAGTTGGATTGGAGATAGTCAGCCGGCGCAACCATAAGTGGTGAGAGTGACGGATCAGACCAGTTCACCGACAGGTCGTACATGTAAATCCAAGATGGGAATACTCCAATCCCGTATTTCACCAAACCAACAAGTGCGGCCAAAAGTCCCAGTAGGACGGAGATCTGCCACGGGCGCAATCGAGTAAACACACCCACTAACCAATGCCTTTCACCAAAACGTCTGACGGACAGCGATACAACGAAACCAGATCAGAATATTCACCGGGCAACGGTGAAACAAACCTGCACGAGGTTGACACTAATTCGTTCACCGCGGGTGAACTATCCCAACTCTCGCGCCCACTAGGTAACGCGATGGTGCCCGAGGAAACACCTACCAATACTTCGGGTGAATCAACAACTTCAACCGGCAATGGCAAACGGTTGAAGTTTGAGGTGATCGGGTGAACTTCACCTGCTGATGCGTAGGCAACCGGCAAAATCTCCCAGTAGTCTCCAAAAATTAACGTCACATTGTTGTCAACCAACGACTGGGCGACTCCTGAAATTTCCTCCTGCTGATCCCACTTCACCGAAATCAAGTCAACCGTGTTACCAAAAGCGGAGACCGAATAAATGCTCATTGCGCCCATCACGACAACAATCGGGATCGCAACCCACCGAGTCCCAAGAGCCGCGGTTACCCATACCAAGAAGCCCAGACTCAAACCGTAGAACCACACCGTTGGCACAACCGCTGACAGCCCGAGGGCCAGCACCAGGCCGGTAACCCACATGATGACTAGGAACCCAACCGGTGATTTCCATGTAAAGCGACCGCGAAGGATGAGAACAATTCCAACTGTAATAAATGCCAAAAGACCCAGAATGAGGACGAGGTTGAGATAGAACTGAACACCGTTACTCACGCCCAGAAAAGTCGTTCCACCGTTCTGTATTCCCCAAGCCCCCGGCAACATGGAAGTCGGCCAGGCAGCCCCAGACTCGCTGAGACCTAACAAATCAAAAACACGCGGGAACTCTAATTTCGCCGGCGACCACACCACGATTTTGTCCCCTTGGGTGAACTGCGCCAACGCCATCGGGATCAGCCCAACAGCAATTCCCAGTGCGATGCGCACCCAACTGCGAAGTACAAACCCGAACCGAACTGCCATGGCCAACACCAGTGGCACGGACATCAGAGCCGCGGACGCATGTTCGTAAACACCCAGCCCCAGAAACACTCCACCAATAAACAGGAAACGCTTCCCGGCAATCAGATAAACCCCAATTGCCGCCAGCAACCAACCGAAAGGGTAAATGTCACTGATTGCCCGGAAATCGTGCAATAACGCGGGACCCGCAGCGCTAGCTGCGGCAAACCACCACAGGTTCACCGAAGGAAATACCCGCCGCAAACTCAGAGCCAGCAGTACACCCGTCACCGGGACATAGAAAATCCGAATAAAAGTGAAGCCGTACGGGTTCCCCGGGGCAATCCACTCGCCCACCGCCATGATCGGGTACTCAACAACCCCACCATGTAGCTGTCCGGGGTAGGACCACACCCACGACAGATCCCGCATGAGGTCCTGAACCCCGATTGCTTCAACAATAATGTCGCTGTTAAACCGCACAGTTAAATACGCGTGCAAGGACCACAGAAACAAGACCACAAAGACCGAAACCACGGGCGCCCAGAAAGCAGCCTTCCCTTTGCCGGTAGTCATGAGCAAGAGTCTAAGCCGATTCCCTCTAAGGTAGTGGGCATGACGCAAGCCGGGGACAATCCAGACCGCTGCCTGTCCCTCGTGATGCCGGTGTTCAATGAAGCCGCAACTTTGCGTGAATCCCTCGACCGGGTCCTAGCTCAACCATTCGTCGCCGAAGTAATCGCCGTCAATGACGCATCAACGGATAATTCACAAGAAATCCTAGACTCAATCACCGACCCACGGGTCAAAGTGATGCACCACGAAATCAACCAAGGTAAGGGCGCAGCAATCCGCACCGGGATCCAAGAGGCAACCGCCCCCTACGTTGGGATCCAAGACGCCGATCTTGAATACGACCCAGCCGACCTGCAACGACTACTCACACCTTTACAAGCAGGCCTCGCCGATGCTGTCTACGGCAGCCGATTCCTCACCACCGACTACCACCGTGTCCTCTATTACTGGCATAGCGTTGGCAACCGGGCACTCACCCTAGCTTCCAACATGCTCACAAACATCAACCTCACCGACATGGAAACCTGCTACAAAGTATTCCGACGTGAACTGATTCAATCGATCCCGATCGAGGAAAACCGCTTCGGTTTCGAACCAGAAATCACCGTCAAACTCGCGAAACGCAAAGTGAGAATCTATGAGGTCGGTATCTCCTACTCCGGGCGCACTTACGAAGAGGGCAAGAAGATCAACTGGAAAGACGGGGTCTCAGCCATGCGGTGCTTGATCAAATACTCAGTTACCGCGCGTAAATCCTGATTCAATAATCCTTGTAAAAAATTAATTTCCGATGGACCGCAATTACGCCTCAAGCCTCATCGACCCAGAGCAATGACCTACTACCCCTAAGTAAAACGTTGATTCGTTCGCTCAACATATTCAATAACCATCGGATGGAGTTCCATGAATTTAACCGACAGAGCAAACAGCGTCGGGCCGAACACTTGAACTCAATTGCGCTCTAACCGAATCATCTACCCATCGCATTTACTTTTTGAGGCTTAATACGGCGTCTAACATCTGAATAGCATCAGAAGCACTGCCATGAGGTGCCGAGGGGCTACTCGGGAGAACTATGAGTTCGTATCCAAGTCCAAGACCACCCGACATGCGACGAAAACAGGGCCACCACCATTCTCCACTTGACAACTCAATGACCCTTGCATCCTTGCTCAGGAAAAGTATGTTCGAAAGGCCAGCGCCGTGCGGGGATACAACTACTTTAGCTGCCTGCAAACGAACAATTTGCTCATGTATCGGCAGTGTTTCTAAGTGCAGCACATCGAAACCTTGCTTTAATAAGTGGTTCTCCAAGTCCGTTTCGCATTGAAGTGAGCGCGAAGACTTCGATCTCGAAATGTAGACCAACTCGGACGCGCTTAAATCGGTTGATTGTTCATGAGAAGTCGCGTCTGTCAACTTAGCTGAGACAAGTCGTAAATCTTCAGGGTGCGGGAAAAAAAGGGGGGATGGTTCGCATATCCATAAGTCGTTTGCAGCGATTACATCATTATTGATCATGATTCGGTTTTCGATTCCAGCAAACTCAAGTATCTCGAGGGCAAAGTCGGGAACCTCGCCACTTGTGAGAAATGTGACCTCAGGGGCTACCGAGAGAATTCGCAGTATGCGGGGCAACGTTTCTATCAAGAAGTGGTAGTAATTGGTTGTTTGACCAAGGGAAGCAATGGGTCGACTCATTTCGGTCATTCTCTGTGCTTTCACACGTCTAAAGGCTCCTGTAATAAAAGCAGCATCACGACTCCATCGATGGCCCGAGCCAGACTGTGAAACAACGCGACCATCGGCAAATGAGAGCCCAGATGCAACATCAAGTTGAACTCCTTTGAGTTCAAACACTCTGACAGGTGGCCACCAATGACCGTCAACTGTCAAAATGTCATTTTGCGCTGGAATGTGCAACAAAATTGGTTCCGAGAGAATATGGCTGCTTACAAGAAATTGTGACAATTTCGGGTCTGGGATAGTCAAATCAACCTCATGGGGTTGCCCTTCGATCTCGAGAGCACGCACTACCAAGGCATTTGCATCTGCGGAAAGCATGTCAGCAATACGCTGAGCGAATCGCCTGCGAAATTCCGCTCGCCAAAAAGCCAAATGGAAGCGCACTTCTGAAAATTTCAAATTCGCTTACCCTCGATTCAGAAAAAGGATCTTGTATCGAAAGTCTAGACTTAAAGTAAACAATACAAAATAGTCGCCGGACCCTACTACGCACCTGCGTGTCGCTTGTTGCACCGAAATCCATCCACCAGATGACTTTCATAACACAACCTGCCAAAAACTTTCAGAGTATTCTCGGGTGCAGCAATCGATCAGTGCCTCCAGTTCTTTCACCATAGGCCATACCCCGCCTCGCCAATATTTCAATTCAAAAACCACGAACTGCGATGTATCTTTCAACTCAACACAAGGCATTCGAAATTTGGGAATCTAGAAAATTTAAAGCTTCATGACATTCGGGATCTGAGCATGATTGTAGGTTCATGATTGCAGTTATCTTGATTCCCGCCAAAACCCTGTGATTGAAATTACGCGAACTTCCGGGAAATTACTTGGCTATTTCGGTCATTCACTTCCTCTCCATTATAAAACCTTTAATCGATGTCCTTCAGGAACATAGGAGAAGGGGTTGAATGTCTGACTGAGAGTAAAGGGCTTAGAGGAGTGCCCGCATGCCAATGCTACATGCGTTGTATTAGTCTCAGATGTGTTCTAAGAGTTTCAGGGGGAGAGTATGTCTGTTGTTGTCGTAGGTGGCTGTGGCCATGTTGGTCTTCCACTTGCCTTGGCTCTTGCCTATTCTGGAGTGAACACAACATCTCTGGATATTGACGCCGCGAAAGTTCTCAAAGTCATGGATGGTCACATGCCATTTCTTGAGCCCGGGACCGAGCAACTACTGCCTAAAGTTTTGGCCAATGGAAACTTTACGGCGACGACCGATCCAACAAGTATCACCGATGCTGACACGATCATTGTTGTGATCGGCACTCCGGTTGACGAGCACTTAAACCCAGAACCCGACGCCGTTGTTCACGCGATTGACGACTGCTTGCCCTTCATGCGTGATGGCCAACTAATGATTCTGCGCAGCACAATTTTCCCCGGTGTGACTAAAAAAATTGAGGATCACCTGGCAAAGTCAGGCAAGAGGCTTGACCTTTCGTTCTGCCCCGAACGAATTGCCGAAGGTTTCGCCCTGGAGGAGCTCTCCAGTTTGCCTCAAGTGATCGGTGCGCGAACCGAGTCGGCTTTCATTCGATCTGAGGAACTCTTCGCCCAACTTGGCGCTGAGCCGGTACGTGTCACCCCTGAAGAAGCTGAACTGGCAAAACTGTTCACCAATTCGTGGCGTTACATCAAGTTTGCAATTGCGAACCAGTTTTACGTGATGGCCACCATGGCTGGCGTCGATTACGAAAATGTCCGGCATGCGATCACCCATAATTACCCACGCGCCAAAGACCTCCCCAGAGCAGGTTTTGCTGCTGGGCCGTGCCTACTCAAAGACACCATGCAACTAGCAGCCTTTAGTAACAACGCATTTCACCTAGGTCACAGCGCAATGTTGGTTAATGAGGGCCTGCCACTGTTCCTAGTTGAACAAATTGAAAAAGAACACGATCTTTCAACAATGACCGTCGGAATTCTTGGAATGGCGTTTAAGGGTGATTCTGATGACCCCCGTTCAAGTTTGAGTTACAAACTCCGCCGAATCCTGCGATTCCGCGCTCAAGAAGTCCTTTGCTCCGACCCTCACATGTTTAACGACCCGAGTTTTGTTACCCAGAAGGAACTTCTCGAGAAGTGCGATGTTGTGGTGATCGGAGCTCCCCACTCAGCGTACAAGGCGCTTACTACTACCAAACCACTTTTCGATATTTGGAAAATTGTTGGCACCGTCTGATGCACGTGACTCCGTCAGTAAGCATTGTTATTCCCGCATACAACGAGACTGAGACGATTCAATCCTCGATCGCGAGAATCGCTCGAAATGTCAGTCTGCCATTTGAAGTGATCGTGGTTGTTGACTTAGCAGAAGACACCACAATCCGAGTGATCCAACAAATCCAAAAAGAAATCCCCCAGGTCCGGGTGGAAATTCAGGAATCCCGAGGCCCCGCTGCTGCGATCAAATACGGCTTTACCAAAGCAATCGCACCCGTGGTAATCGTGACCATGGCTGACGGGTCCGACGACCCCGCGTCAATTGATACCCTAGTGGAACTTGTTGATCGCGGATGCGTGATTGCTGCCGCCTCCCGCTACATGCCTGGTGGGCAGCAGATCGGTGGGCCACGTTTTAAAGCTTTCCTGTCGCGTTCAGCCGGTAAATCACTCAAGATTTTTGCTGGGGTTACCACCTCTGATGCCACAAATTCTTATAAGGCTTATAGCCGCTCATTCGTGGAGGAGGTCGGTATTGAAAGTGATGCCGGCTTTGAAATTGCCCTTGAACTTGTGGCCAAGGCCCGCAGACTACGTCGTCCGATCGCGGAAGTCCCCACAATCTGGTTGGATCGGGACGCGGGCGAGTCACGTTTCATGTTGAAAAAGTGGATCCCTAAATATTTAAAGTGGTACCGATTCGCCTACGGACCGGAATTAACCGTCGATCAATTGAAGTCAAAGCAGGAAGAAGGAAAGTAGTGAAGGTCCTCGTCACCGGTAGTGCTGGCTTTATTGGAGGGTATATCGTCCAAGAGTTGCTCGACCAAGGAATGGAAGTTATTGGGATTGACAACCTCTCCAAATACGGTGAAGTGACTCGCTCCTTTGACGCGAACGCGAAGTATCACTTCGTGCGTGGTGACGTTGAAGAGACCAAACTGATGATTGACCTTATGGCCGACGTTGATCACGTTATTGCTGGAGCAGCACTCATTGGAGGCATCTCCTACTTCCACACCTACGCTTATGACCTGCTGGCCCAGAACGAGCGAATCATCGCTTCAACCTGTGACGCGGCAATCCAGACAATCAAAAATGAAGGGCCTTTAAAAAAGGTTACCTATCTTTCGAGCTCCATGGTTTTTGAGTCAACCGACCGTTGGCCGTCCAAAGAAGGTGACGAACTGATCGTTCCCCCACCACTGTCAAGTTACGGTTTCCAAAAGCTCGCCGTTGAGTACTTTGCCCGTGCCGCTTGGGATCAATACAAGGTTCCTTACACCATTTGTCGTCCATTTAATTGTGTGGGAGTTGGCGAACGCAAAGCACTGGGCGACATTGAAGTAATGTCGGGAAATGTTGAACTGGCCATGAGCCACGTTGTGCCTGACCTTGTTCAGAAAATCATTAAGGGTCAGGATCCACTCCACCTTCTCGGTGATGGTCAACAAGTGCGCCACTATACCTACGGTGGCGACTTGGCCAATGGAATTGTGGCAGCAATGCTGTCACCCGAGGCAATCAACAACGACTTTAACCTTTCCACGGCACAGTCCCACACTGTGCTCGAACTTGCCGAAGTGATCTGGGACAAGGTCAAGCCTGGTGTTCCATTCAATTACACCTGTGACACCCCGTTTGAGCACGACGTTCAAAAGCGAATTCCTGATGTCACTAAGGCGAAAGAGGTCTTGGGCTTTGAAGCCACCACAACCCTTGACGTCATGCTCGACGAAGTTATCCCTTGGATTGATGAGGCAATTAAAAACGGGACTATTTAAAGACCCAACCACGGTCTATTTGTTGCCCAGCAGGTTTTGAAGACCAAGCCCATCATCGCGTTGAACAAGTAAGTTCCCTTGGATCGAATGTGATCCGAACTACGCGATTACCCGGGGCACTTATCCACTTTAAGCTAATCATCAGCGCGCGATCTAGAACCACGCGAAATTGCATATAGCGACATAACTCCAAGGAGCAACAACAACGGATCGATCTCTGCCCTAAATCGCATGTTCTCGGCGTACTCGGCCAACGTGCTAGCTGCGGCATGGAAAGTAACGATTCCAAATACCCCCCAATACACAACATTGCGCCGCAAGTAAGAGCCGCGAACAAATATTGCTTGGCCAACGCCCAAGAGAATCAGAACTAGCATTGTTGGTGCAAACACCAAACTCAACAAACCCGTAACCGAACCCAGCGGAAGCACCGCGCGCTGCGCGTCAACCCAAGGAAATTCCTCTGACGGATCTAAATAAATCCCAATACCGGAGGATCTGGGGCCAGTCTCGGTTGTCAAAGCCATGCGCCCAAGTTGCATGGGATCGTTGCGCACAATGATCGACATCATTTTTGTCCACTCACCCGAGGCTGCTAAAGCAACCCGCGAGTTGTAATTCATTGCTCCTGAATCCCTAAAGTCTTGGTCCCACGCCGCAACACCGTTGGGTTCGTCAACAGAAATAGTCTGGCAACCTGGTAGCTGCAATAAACCTCCTGGATCCCACACATTTAATGCTTTGGTTTCATAAGCGCTCAGTAAGGAAGACAGGCACGGATCCTGTTCAATTTCATTTCGAGCATTCACCGTCACATTCAACGTTCCCGAGGTCAACAAAGCCTTGGCAACATTCTGGCCACTCCATGAACTCATGGCTGGGAGTTGGTAGTTAGTCCAGTAATAACCTTGGGACACCAAACTCACCGCAACTACACCCAGCACCGGCAAAGTCGAAATCATTAAACGTCCTTTGGGAACTCGCCGATAAATCATCACCAGCAGAAAAACACACCATGCCAACACTACGACCCAAATAAAGGTAGCCCGCATGAACTGCAAACCGATAATTCCAAGGGCACTAACAAAGGCCCCACGTGCGGGATTCGTTCGCATCACCACCAAACCCCACGCAACCACGGTGCCCAAAAAAGCACTCAGTGTGACGTTATAGGGCCAAAAAGAATACAGAACCGTCCCAGGAAGTAATCCCAGAAGAACTCCCGACCACAAAGCCCACATTTGCGGAATCCCAAGTCGAATCAGAGTTGCGCACAACAAAACAATCGAGCCAATGCCGGCTAAGAGGTACAGAAATAACAGCAGCAGGTGCGAGCTCGGGGTCAACCACAAATCTACGGCGTAAATTGCATTCAATCCCCACGGCTGAATGTGCAGCACGGACAAGGAACCCAGAGGATCTTCGCTGAGGTAATTCACCCCCAAGCTTTGCCACAGGGTCTCAATCGATTCGGTGGTCGCTAAGGCGTAATCAATCTGGAAAACGATGATCAACCACAACACCCCGAAGACAACAACACCCGGAATAGCCACCGAAGGCACCCTTATCCAGCTGGCCACCTTTCGCACCACAACACCCTAATGGAATCTCGAACCAGATTGTGCTCCCTACTACTCTTGGTCCGTGACTTCTGTGGCCAAGTTAACGAGTGCACTGATTGCGCCCGCATCTTTCGCGATTGTCACGACCACCCTGACAAAAACCAATAACTGGGCCATTTGGGGTATTGAGGCCCTGCCCGCTAAGACCACGTCGACAGTCTCCTTCGGTGACCTAGCCAACATCACCGCCACTGCTGGCTGTCTCGCCAACCAAATTGATATCGAAGAGTGCGATCCCTACGCCCGCCCATTTCAACCTTATGTCGTTTTGCCAGCAAGAATTCTGAATTTTTTTAACCTTGGAATTGAAGACACCTGGACCATTGGAATCACTCTTGCGGCAATCTTTTTCATCACTATTACCAGCCTCGCGGTCCTGGTCTCAACGAGCTGGACCAGATCAACCCCACAGCTTTTCGCCATTCAAGCACTACTTGCCTTGATCACTATTGCTCCGGCCAGCATGCTTGCAGTTGAACGGGGTCAAATCGAGCAACTGACTCTTGGCCTCGTCGTTGTCGCCCTAATCGCCTTGAGTGCAGGGAGCCCCAGAGTTAAATTCATCGGCTCAATTACCTCACTTGTAGCAACAATCACAAAATATCTTTCCGTCGGCATGTTCCTGCCATTTCTTAATCTCTCTTTGTTCGCCAAATGGAATAGAGCAGCCCTACTTGGACTTGTACTCAGTGCACTGTTCTTGATTTCGTCAATTCCTGATGTTTTGACGGCGGCGAGCACCAGCGGGGCGAGTCAACCACAAACAACCAAGTCCGCGTTCTCAGTGACGACTCTGCTGGCTACCATTCTGACTGGTTCTGATTTTTCCTACGACCCGACACCTGAAGTCGTTGACAACTGGACCACCATCAAACTAATCAGCTATGCAATCTTTATTGCTTTGCTCATCACTTGGCTGGTAGCTCTTCGACTATACGGATCCGGCAAAAAGAGTTTGCCAATAACCTCACGTGCCTGGATTCTCACCATGGGTAGCGGTGGCGTTCTTCTTTTTCCTTATCTTCTGGGAAACTCACACGACTACCGACTAATCTTTCTCATACCCTTGGTCACCGGTGCGCTATTGCTGAGTCAAGAACACCCATTAATAGGAATCACACTCACGATTACAGCAACCATCAGTGCACTCACCTCAGCTTCCATGATCCCCACCCCCAACGATTTCAAGTTGGCTCCGGATCTGATCATTGTTGGAGATTTATCTCTCATGATCTTGCTCTCCGGAGTAGCAGCCCTCTGGCTGAGCACAGCATTTAACAAGCCGAAAGTATGCCCAACATGACCATGAATACTAGAGCCATAATCACTCGATTTACCCCTGATGCGGCCATCATCATGGCGCTTACGCTGGTTATTGGTTTGATCGCGCAACAGTGGGCAGGCCTTGACACACCTGATTCGAGTTTCTATTTCTCCTTGGCCAATTTCGGCTCCGAAGTAACTGACCGCGCTCCCATTGATTCCTATTACTGGACTCGACTTGGAGTAATCGCGCCAACGTATGCCCTTACCCAAATCTTCGGTCCGTGGATTGGCTACTTCATCTGGCGCCTGTTTCTCCTTGCAACGATCACTGCCGCGATCTATATCGCGACAAGAAAATTCAAGTCAACGCGGCAAACCAGCGCTCTCCTCGCCGGAACCCTCGCAACCAGCACGGTGATCATCAGTTACCTCGGCAACCCCTACGTCACCGCGACAGCCCTCGCTGTCATTGCAATCACGATAACCGCAGCATTGTTCACCAGTAGAGCAGCAGCTGCTATCGGCGGCGCATCCTTGGGGTGGCTCGCCATGATCAACCCCTACGCGGCTCTCCTTGCTGGATCAATCTGGTTCGCCATCACAATCCAGCATCACTTTGCCAACAAAAACACGAGAAAAGCAGCACAACTTCTTAGGCAATTCGTGATCACAGCAGTCAGCGCCGGAGTTACCTTTGGCGTGTTTCTTCTTATTGGCACACAACTTTTTCCGGGCCTGAATTGGTTTGCCACCTATCTGGAGTGGAATGCGAAACTCGACTACGCCAACTTCTCTAGTGAGTCACCCATTTGGCTCACTGATCCCTCATTGCTTGTTCCGTTGGCAATGCTTGTTGTCATAACCAGCCAATGGTGGCGATTCAAAACTCCAGCAACGCAAGTCGCTCTCACCATTTCACTCACAACACTGGGCCTCTCCCTCGCATTCCTGCCAGCTATGGCCGGGATCACCCTCGAGGCCACTATTTACACATCCATGTTATGGATCCCCACATCCATTGCCCTAGCTATCACCTTTGCTGAGCGCATTGCTGCTCCAATGTGGATCACCCCGATTGCCCTTGCAATCCTGATCGCAGTTGGATTCCTAGCCCTTGACTTCAACGGTTACGTCGCTGCCGCAGTCGCAGTCGCAGTCGTAACTACCGTATTCCTAGCCACAGCGAGTATAAATAGAATCCTGATATTGGCACTTATCCTTTTCCTAGCAGCTGCCCAACTGATTAGTAACTCTCGTGATCAAATCGGCCTCTACTATTCCAGCCCTTTTGCTTGGGCTTACCAAAGTAACCCGGTCAAACTCAAACTTGCCAACGCTCGCAAGGCCCAAGAATGGCTGATCAACAACACCCAACCCACCGATCAAGTCCTCACCTACGTGGATGGAAACTGGCTTGACGGTGACCGGGACCTCTATGTTGCTGCAGCCATGCAATTCTGGGGTGAAAATCGCTCCGGAGTCGACACAATCCTTCGACCAGAAGACCTCGAAAGAATCAAAGCGACCAATCCAACCGTATTCGCTCTCTATGGACCCAACAAGATTGCTCTAGAGCAATACGCAAATTCCCTACCCACAGATCTCAACCTGAGTCCGCTCACCTGCACTAATTTTGACTGGCCTACATCACCCACTGGCGCGAACTTGTGCTTGAGTTTTTCGAATAAGTAGGTAATCTCAATAGCTATCATAAAGCGCATGAAAGCGACGACAACCTTTCCGTGACGTGATTTGACTTTTTTAGAGCGTCTATTATTTCAACCAGATAGCCATGTGTTAGGGCTCTGATTTGGAAACTATGTCCGGTAATCTAGACAAGCCTTGGAAAAAGGTCCAGTGCAATTCGGAGCACCTTCGATTACTTGGATGGGGATTATGGCTCGCCTCGCTAACAGTAGGCTCATGGTCGTGTTTGATGGTTGTGTGCGCGGGTGAAGTTACGCTTGGAATTCCGGGGTCCCGCTACCGTATTCGTGAAACGAAATCCGATATTCGTTCTCTTCGTGTGCGCCGCAGTCGGTTTCCGCCTGCTCTATGCATTTTATACAAATCGAGTTTGGGAAGATGCACTCATTCTTGACCTTGTTACTAGGAATTTTTGGGCAGGTGAAAGCTTAACGCACCAAGTTGCTGAGCCACCCATTCAGAGTTTCAGCTCCGTTATCTGGATGCTTTTCTCGCTTGTGGGTAATTCAATTGGTCAGGGCGTTGTTGTCCTCAAGTTAATCTCGCTCTTGGCCACCGTTGCGACTATTTGGTTTGCTTATTCGATTGCCCGCAAATGGAGAGTGAATACCCCCGGGTTGATTTTGATCTTGGGCTTTCTCGCGTTTGAGCAAATTCAAGTTAGCTTTGGTATGGCTGGCATGGAGTCGCAATTTGCAACGGCGTTCGTTCTCCTGGGTATTTGGGCGTTAATCGAACAAAAACCCATTGTGCTCATGCTCACGGCCGCTTTGGCGCCTTTAGTTCGACCTGAATTAGTATTTTGGACCTTGCTGGTGATTTTGATTTATTTCATTCGGCCCCGACTCATTACAGTTCGCGCCCTCGCAATTTCCGTTCCACCCTTAGCACTGTGGGTCGTTTTTTCCTTCATGTATTACGGAACATTTATTCCACAGACCGTCACTGCAAAATCCCTCATTGGCACAACTAATCTAAGTAAGTCAGGACTTGTCAATGGGGTGACCGCGTCTCTAAACTCCTGGGAGCGATTGACTCCCTACTACAGCAATTACTTTGCAACGAGCGGGATCATTCCTCGTTCGGTTGGAATGTGGATTGTAATTGCATTGATTGTCCTGTTTTTCGCCGGAGTTTTCCGAGTTACCAGACTTTCATACATATGGGCTATTCCATCTCTACTGGTTCTCATATTCATCTTCTATGTTGGATTTTTCAATGTTAGCAATTACCATATGTGGTACGTGCCACCGTTTAGTGCGATCTTGATTCTCTACGCGGGGGCAGCGTTTAACCTCTTCACTCGCGTCTTTCTACCGGTCAAATACTTTGTTGCATGTGGCATTGTTTTTCTGTACTTGATTCCCTCGGTGTCATATTTTCAACATGATGCCTACGTTCAACAAGAAATTGATATAAGTGTGCGACAGGCCGGCGGTGTGCAACTCAATTCACTTATGAAAAATGAGCAGACTGTAATTCTTGAACCGTTAGGTTTCATGGGTTCGGAAGTTAAAGCCGGATCGGTTATTGATTACCCCGGACTGGCTTCCCGAACGATGTCAAATTCCTTGGAGTTGATCCCCTTGGGTGAGAGGAATATGGGATCAGCCGTGCGAGCAATTCGTCCCGACTTTGTTGTTGTTCGGCAGGGTGAATGGCAGAGTTTCAACCCGGGTGATCACCCTGAATTAGCCGAATACAAGTTGCTTGCCACTATTGGAAATCCCTCTGACGGCGACCTTACCTTCACGGGAGCTACCTACTCCAACTCAGATCGGTACTTTGAGATTTATGGTCGCTGACTTTCCTCGCGAATCCTGTAACCGTGTTAGGTTTCCGCAGTGAAGAACCGCACGATCGTAGTTCGGAGTGTGGCACTCGCAATAGGTATTTTCACTCTGTTGGTTGCTTGGGGCCTGAGTTCACCTCCAGGTGCCACACCAGATGAAGATTTTCACACAATATCCATTCTGTGTGCCAATGGGGACAACGATTTCTGTGAGATCCTTGAGAGAAATTCAGATGGAAATCCCGTCAAGGTACTAGTACCCCTGCGTGCAGCAAATATTTGTTTCTATACCTCTTTTCCCGCCGAAGACGGATCCTGCATAGCAGGGCAACAGGGCCTAAAAATAGAAACTGATCGCATTAGTTACGATCACGTCACAGGTTTTTATTACACGGTCATGAATCG
>JAFMHB010000015.1:0-10967 GCA_017854795.1 Candidatus Nanopelagicales bacterium | reverse complement strand
GTCGCAAGTTTCCGTCTCGCGGTCAAGCTATATGGCTATTTCTTGCTATGCCACTGGCGAGTGCAATAGCACTCCTAACCACTATTCGACGATATACAAATGGTCAAGGCGAGACTTGGTTCAAGTTGTTCTTCGAACCAAATTGGTGGTGGGAGGATTTCCCATTGAATCCAACCGCCGTGTGGTTTTTGGGAGTTGGCGGTAGTTTGCTGGCGGCATATTCAGCGATTGGTCTACTGCGCAAACCGAAAGCAAGACCCGAATCAGCAACCTGGCGGGACTACACTCCACGAATTGTGTTCGCATTCTCGTGGCTCTTTAGCCTTATATCCGCTTGGAGTCTTTTGCGACTTCCCGGTGAACTTAACCCTGCTGCAAATCTCTTTCGCGGCTATTTCCCCACCGACCAACTTTCCTATGCGGGAATTTCTGCTTCAGCGAAGGCCGGAAGTTTCGGGCTGGTTGAACCGTTCACTCAGACGGGCGTCTCGTTTTATCCCAGTTGGTGGTACAAGATCATTGGCCAATTTGCCAGCTATACGGGCATGGGAATTCCTGCTGCTTGGTCGTTCTTGGGTCTAGTTGTAGTCATAGGGTCTATTGCTTTCATTGGGTTCGCGGCATATCGAGTCACTGGCAAAGCCTGGGCGCCACTGGTGTTAGGGGTGCTCCTCTGGATTGGTCCACTCTCGGCTGTCTTATTTGACAACTGGTTCGTCAATTTAGATTCACATGCGGTGATGTGGGGACCTTACGGTGCGCTCTATCCACTTAATGCTGAAGCCATAGGCCTAGCCATTGGATCTGCAGCACTTGCCCTTGGATACTGGACACTGAGGCGCCCCGAATGGAGTCCTCGCCGGCGAATCGTTTTATTCGGATTGGCTGGATTGGGCATCGGGATCACTGCCAACCTCCAAACCTATTCCTTCCTTACCCTCACTGCCGTCACGTTTTGGGTACTCGCGGTGGCTGGACTGCAACGATCCAAGTCACGCAAACTGCTGATTGCCACGATAGCCCTATTCGTGTCCGCATTGATACTTGGTGCTTTGATGCGAGGGACTATCGGTGCATTACCCGTGTATGTATTGATGCTGATTCCCACACTTCCCGGACTGTGGTACTTCGCTCATAAGCGCCTTATTTTAGTGTCCGTTGGTCTGTTCTTCTTTGCGTTAGGAGCTGCACCCCAGGTGCTCTGGATGATTTCAGGCACGCTGGCCCAAGATCCATTCCTGACCTACCGCGTTGACCAGTCCGGGGATCTGGGGGTACCACTTTGGGCATTTGTTTTGATCGGCTCACCCATTCTCGTAACTTGGGCATTAATTCTGTGGGCTCAAATTTGTCGAAGGGGCGTTGGTGAAATCGCACTCCTGGTCGGTTGGTTTATTGCATTTATATTATTGTCATTTAATAACTTCTGGGGCTTTGGACAGGAGCCGTACCGCTTCTGGATTGACTCCGTCATTGTCTTTACGGTGGTAGCCACCCTCACACTTCCCTCAGGGGTGGGGGCCGCCCTTCGGTCAAATGTCAGAATGCGGATCCTGGCAGCTCTTGCAGTTGTATTGATCGGCGCATCTGTGTGGAATGTTGGAGGCTTCCGCGAATACGTGGCCGAACAGGGAAATATTGATTTTGATTCCCCGCGTCTAGTAGCGCTCGAAGAACTTGTTAACGCTAATCCTCTAATTCCTGGTCTAATTACTTCAGAGCCATGCATTGATCCGCGAACATTGAAAGTTGTTACCGGAGTCCCTGTCGCTTTTTACAATCTCGGCTTGGCGTGGCCCGAGAAAAAAACGGAAATAGATGCTTTGATCGAGGCCAATAATGCGGGCGTTCTTGACATTGATTTGATGCGCGCCGCTGGAGTTTCCTACTTGGTAACTGACACAGGTTGCCCCACCCAGTGGTACCCGGGAGGTAGTTTAGGAGTTAAACAATTCTCCAGTCTGGAATATTCAACAGATCAAGGCGGCCAGCGACTTGAACTGTGGCGAATTCTATAAGTCAGCTTTGCGCGACTCCCGCATAAAGAATAACTTTCGAGCAATAGTTCGAACTTTTAAGTTCAGCGCTGATTGAACAATTTGCCACTTGGAAAGAACAACAAAATCGGTTTCCAGCTCACTTGACTGCCAATCAGCAAACTGTTGTTCCTGTTGACCCACCAGCGATGCGCTCCATGATGTTGCCGCGATTCGAAATGAAGCCTGAACTTGGTTCGCAGTCATCAAGTCACCAAGTCTTAGGACCTGAGCGTAGGTCGCAACATCGGTTACGTAGGGCCACCGCTCATGCCAAGGCATTACCTGCTTGATCACGTCAGTTCTGAAAAGGACTGAAGCCGCCTCACCTAGTAAATTCGTGCCGGCTAGGAAACATTTCTTGAGCGCTGTTGAACCGTCTTCATACGTTTGTAAACCGGTGAGTCCATGGGTCTTTTTTACAATTTTGCCTTGCGAATCAATTATTCGACGTTTACATGCTGCCATCACCGCATTAGGGTTTGCCTCTAAAAGTTGAACTTGAGTGCGAACAATATTCAGATCCAGTAGGTCGTCCGCGCACAATAATTTGGTGTAAGCACCCGTTGCAAGTTCGGTGGCTTGGGTCCAATTTTGGGCGGGCGACTGGAGTTCATCACGGTAAACTACGACAAGTCGCGGATCGTTTTGCGACTTTAACCATTGGGTAGTTCCGTCTTGGGACGCATTATCAACCACCAATATTTCAAGATTTTCGTAATCCTGCTCAAGGGCTGATCGAAGAGCTTGCTTGATGTACGGCATCCCATTATGTACGGGAATGACTATTGAAACCTTAGGGTTCACTGATCAATTCCTGCCAACAAATGGTCAATCCTTGACCTAATTTAACTTGCTGCCCCCAACCCGGTAACAACTCACCAAATACCCAATCAGAAGTCATTTCACGTGGTCGCGCCTTGCGAGCACCCCAGTTAACATTCAGTTGCTTTTCCGTCACCTTTTCAATTTGCGCCACTAGCTCACGGATCGAGATTGACTTCTCTGCCCTCACCACATAATTGTGAAGCTTTGGGCCAGATGGTAACCCTGCGATTACTAAAATGGCCTCAACCACATCACTGACGAAAAGAAGATTGATTAACTGGTCACCCGGTCCCATGTCAAGCTGCTCGTTACTGTTCGCTGTATTGAGTAGTTGACGTATAAGTTTATTTCGTTTGTCGCTCGGACCGTAGGTGTCATACAGAGTAAGATTGCGCAGGTCTAAACCTGTTTCACCGTAATACTGGGCAATATCTGCAAACGCCTGTTTGGTCGCTGCATACAGTGACACCGGTGAGTACTGCCGTGACCCAAAGTGTTGCCAGGCAGAATTAATATTGACAAATACTGCACCTGCCTGTTTCGCCGACTCCAGCAGGTTCGTCCCAAACTCTACGTTGCTCTCTATCAATCCCTTGATGTCCGAAGGTGAATGTGACGATTGAAACCTGGTAGCAAGGTGAATGACCACCTCCGGATTAATCTCCGAGATCACTTGACTCGGAAAAACACCATTATTCATAGCGCTAATCCAATTAACTGCCTTCAAGTCGGGATCGGTCCGAGTGATCACTGACACTTGGGCGTTGAGTTTCATTAGCCGCTTTGTGACCTCCGAGCCAATAAATCCTGTTGCACCTGAAACGAGAACTCGCTTATTCGACCAGGAGAATGCATCGCCTTGGGAGCGCGTGGTCACGATCAAGATTCCCAGTTCGGGTATTCGGACTCGTCAAAATTGAAAACGGACTTGAATTCGCTGAGCTTTGGGAGGTCGAGATCCCGTTGGGACATGTTTCCCCTTGTAAAACCAGAGCCAATCCCAATCGAAGCCATGTTGACCCCCGTATCGAACTCCTCACTGTAGAAACCCTCTTGAGCGTAAACCAATACTGCAGGACCCGACTGGACACTGAATCCGTGTGCACACCCTGCTGGGATCAAAACACCCGCGCTGGTAGGGGAAAGGACGGTTGACCAAACCTCTTGGAAAGTTGGGCTGCCTACTCGAAGATCGATCACATAATCCGTCACGGTCCCTGTTGCAGCAAAAACAAGCTTTCGTCCATGAAAGGGCGGGGTCTGAACGTGCATGCCCCGAGATACACCCTCTATGGATGAGGACCAATAGATTTCCTTGAAGTGAAGTGGTCGCAGCAATGCAAGATTTGCTGGCGACTCACACAGAATCTTGTGAAATGAGCCACGAGAATCCGCGAACAGCGGCTTTCCCACCGTGTATAACCCAGGGATGGTTTGCGGAACCCACACATCATCCATCTTCCGATTGTATTGGGCAATGCATCGGAACTTATTAGACATATGTATATGACTCCGATTGTTCCAATTCTGGGCGCTATGGTGTGTCTGTGATTCAAGGGCTGACTAGCGACACCATTCACAAAATCAGCATTGTGATTCCCGTTTACAACGGGGGAGTCACCCTTCCTGAGCTCATGGCTGAACTCGAAACCCTGATCGAGCCGCAATCCACACCTGACGGGAGATTCTTCTCGGTCTCAGAGGTTCTTCTCGTGTGGGATGGCGGAACAGTACACAGCGCGAATGTCCTGCGAACCCTCGAAAGTCAGTACACCTGGGCACGTCCCATTTGGCTTTCACGTAACTACGGCCAGCACGCAGCGACTTTGGCAGGGATGTCGTCCACCGCGAGCGAATGGGTGGTCACCCTTGATGAGGACGGTCAACATGATCCCGCCTACATAGGGCAACTCCTGGATTGCGCACTTTCAGAGTCAGCCCAACTTGTGTACGCCGGGCCCACAAACGGACGGCCTCATGGTTTTTTTCGTAATGCAAGCTCTGCAAGCGCACGCTGGGCGTTCAGCAAGTTGGTAGGAGAGAGCAATATCGACCAATTTCACAGTTACCGCCTCATTCTCGGGGAAGTTGCGCGGGGAACCGCCGCCTATACCGGGCCCGGGGTTTATCTCGATGTTGCTCTATCCTGGGTGGTTTCAACTAGTGCGGTGACACCGATCCCCATGCGAAATGAAGGACGCGAGGCCAGTAGCTATTCATTTAAAAAACTGCTGGCTCACTTCGGTCGTCTCGTTATTTCTTCCGGCACCAGACCTCTCATGTTCGTTTCCGTTATTGGATTCGCATTCTTCATGTTAGGAATTATTTTTTCGCTATGGGTCCTGTTCCAACGGATTTTCACCGACGCGATTCCGCAAGGTTGGACGTCCAGCTTCGTCGCCACCCTCGTAGTTGGTGGGTTAATTCTGCTGTCGCTGGGAGTGATCGCCCAGTATTTACGGACAGCCGTCAATATGTCTTTGGGCAAGCCCCTCTACGTGGTTGTTGAAGATCCGTTGAAGCATTTTCCACAGATCTCCCCTTACGAGAAGTAAAAGACCTTGACGCAACACATTCCCGCAAAATCTTCGTGGATTTTAGGCCAGGGTGGATTTTTTGGTTCGGCAATTGCAAATGCTGCTGCTAACCAAAATGTGAGTGTATTTCCTCATAAAAAAATCCCTTGGAACTCACCCGGTGATCGAGTAACAGCCCTCATTGAGCTTGCTCAACAGTTCAGTGAATTTGCAACCGAGGCGCCCGCATCGATTATCTGGGCAGCAGGTTCAGAGGGTGTAGGGAAAAAACGATTAGACCATTGCAGCGAACTCGATGCGTTTCAGGATTTTGTTCAAGCAATCACAAGCGTTGAAAAGTTGAAAGGATCCACTGTTGCAATCGTCTCCAGCGCAGGTGGTGTCATGGGTGGATCCGACTCACCACCTTTTGATATTCACACTCCGGTTCATGCTATAAATCAGTATGGTCAGGACAAAATTGCAATAGAGGAAATAGGAACTAGCGAACTGTCCTCCCAGTTTCACGTCCACATTGCGCGTGTAACGAATCTCTATGGACCTTGGTTTGGGCCACGTCAAGGATTGGTAAATCGCTTATGCACCGCCGCAGCCACTCGAGAAGCTTTGCAAATATTCGTTCCTTTGGACACGGTCCGTGACTACATCCAGGTCTCCGATGCTGCTGCACTACTTCTGCTGGAGATTGATACCAATGACCGGATGAACCCGATGGGCACGCCGACCATTTCATTGATTGGATCCGGTGAGAATTGCTCGATCGGAACTGTGATCAACACCGTTTCCCATGTATCCCGCCGAAAAGTACCCATCTCTTTAGCGCGATTGGCCATTTCCCCACTGCAGCCAAGGGACTTGCGCATGCACCCAAGTTGGCGTGATCGAGGGCTGGATTTCACTCCAATGCCACTCGCGCAGGGGGTAAAACTCCTCTTCGATTCATTAGTGACAGTCCCCCGGTGGAGTCACTCAATCGCCTTGGCCTAAAAAATTGGGAAGTTCCAAAAACCGTGATCTTCAACGGTCCAGAATAAAAGAGATCGCGGTGCATATTCGTCGAAATACATGAGTGGGGCGTAAAAAAGCAACACGAATGGCAATACACCCAATGCCAAATCGGCAAGGTCATGTGATCGTTCACTCCGTCCTAACCACCAATACAAGACAATCGCGAAGTTAGCCAACACCAGGAAAACCCAGCGATAAATGTCATAACCTCCCGCGATCAAGATAAACGGAGAGATAGACACGAGAAACGCGAGAGCGGGAATCATGAAAGGCTTTTGATCTAAACCACGATTTCTCAGTCCTTGCAGCAACCAAAACAAGGCAATTGCAATCGTGTAAGGCGCAGCAATATTGAGGCCCGGGACTTGATTCACGTAAACCCATGTGTCGCGAATACCCATGTCGAAAAGGAGAACCGCATCTTCACGGAATGCAAACGGAAGTGTGCTGGTCAATCTGCTCACGGTGGAATCAGATTGCCCATCGGTCCAGGACCCCTGCAATGCAACGATTACTGCAGCGGTCAAAGGGAGAGCAAATGCAAGGAGTTTTTTCGAGAGCCCACTCTTCGCAATTGCGAAAAATAGTAATAGGGGAACTGTTGTGACCATGGCACTTTCATGGACAAAAATTGACAAGGCCACCGGCAAAATGGCAACGAAAGGATTCCACCTGCTCCACATCCACACACTGAGAAACAGAAGCAAATACAGCAGTTGATCTAAATAGCCAACTTCGTGAAAAAGGTAAGCACCTGTCGGCGCCAAAAGCCAAAGCGCAATCACGAAACGCTGAGCATCATTTTTCGCACTCCACCCGACAACCGCTATCGCGACCAGCAATGAAATGAGAATTGCGAATGCTACGGAAGCAAAGACCCAATAGGAATATTCAAATGCACCCCACAATGGAGAAAGAACCGTCCCGAGAAGGGAACGTCGGAGTCCACCATCTTGAACAGAAATGTTGTACAGCGTTACCGCCCACAGACTAGGCAATCTAAAACCTGTGTAGGCGGATAGCACTAGACCTATCAGAATGAGGATGCGTAAAACTGTTGAAGTACTGGGGGACGTGCGCCTTGTCAGCGTGTTCGTTTTCTTCTCCTATCCATTGACAGTCTTGAGCCAAGGCCGTTCGCCACTGTCCCAGAGGTCATTGAGTAGCTTTGATTCCCGGAGGGTGTCCATGGGCTGCCAAAAGCCCCTGTGCTCATAGGAATTCAAATTGTTATCGCGCGCTAAAGCTGCAAGTGGTCCCGACTCAAGAACACAATCTTCTGTGAAGTAACTCAGTGTCTGCGGATTGAGAATCATAAAACCAATATTTATCCAGCCCTCCAGTTGGGGCTTCTCCTGGAAAGAAGTGACCTCACCATTTGCATCGAGGTCAAGGACGCCGAACCTGCTTGTTGGTTGAACAGTCGTGAGGGTTGCAAGTTTTCCTGATTCCTTATGTCTTGCTCTCAGGGCGTCAATGTTGACGTTAGCCAGACCATCTCCGTAGGTCAAAAAGAAGTCATCATCTGGATCCAAATACTGCGAAGCCTTGAGGACACGACCCCCCGTTTCGGTGTTATCACCTGTGAAAGCGACTGTTACGGTCCAGTCAGATTCATCGTGTGCACCATGAATCTGGAGTGAATCGCGATCCCCCAGCGAAATAGTGAAATCATTTCCCAATGGTTCATAATTCAAGAAGTATTCCTTGATCATATTGCTCTTGTAACCTGTCGCAATAATGAAATCCTTGATTCCGTAACTCGAAAGATGTTTCATGATGTGCCAAAGAATTGGCCTACCACCAACTTCTACCATGGGCTTTGGCCTGAACTCGGTTTCCTCGCGAATTCGTGTACCCAGACCACCTGCCAAAAGGAGCGCTTTCATGAGTCGATGCTATCGGTTAACTGAACATCCGGTGCTAATGTCAGGCTGTGGGGGTTAAAGAAAAAATAAAAATGCGGGTCGGTCCTTGGGGCATTGGCTGGGCCATCGGTGCAATTATCTTCGCCGTTGTCGTGACATGGCAGAACCGTGGCCTAACTTTTTTTTGGGATGAATGGGATGTTGTATCAGCAACCCTTGAAAGCCCTTATTACGGGATCCTGCAAGACAATGGAGGTAACTTTTTTCCACTGAGTCGAATCGTTTTCGGTATTGAACTTGCGATCTTTGGCACTTGGTACCCCGGCTACACGATCGTAACGAGCCTTTTATTTGGCGGTACCGCTTTAGCATTTAATCTGCTGTTAGATGACGGCACAAAAACTAGAAGGATACTTCTCACTGCCTTCTCGTTGATTTACCTCTCCTCAACAGGCGTACTTTTCGCCTCCAGCATGGGCTTCATGCTTAAGTGGGCACTGAGTCCACTTCTCGCAATACTCGCTGCAGTCTTCTTCATCCGATCTCGAGAGGTTGGCAGGAATCGCAATGTGATGCTTGCCATAGCTTGGCTGTTCTTCTTTCTTTCTTGGGCTTCATTTTCAAGCTCAATTATTTTGATGGCTCTGCTAATTGTGGGCCTCATCCATATCGCTCCCCGAAAGTTGACTGGCAAAACAATTGCTTCCATCCAGGTCAAAATATCTCTCCTCATACTCGCCATCTCGGCGGCACTGGCTGTCTTGGGCCTCAAGTTGGCTGAACTCAATCCCCCAATGAATCAGCTTGTGGGAAACGCTCAAGGGACGATCGATGGCGTCCTGGAACTTGATCCACTCAATGCTTTACTTCTCGCAATCGCAGCCACTTTTGCAGGTTTAGTCTCAGTTGTCATTGCGATTCCAATCCACAATAACGATGTGAACGCTTGGTTAATAGTGGCTTTCAGGGATTATTTGGGATTAGCAGTTGGGTTACTAATGCTCGCTGTCGGCCTAATTTATTACTTTAAAAAGACACTTCCCTCTCGTCGACTGATTCTGCTCTTCGGGCTATTTTTTGTGGCTCAGGGGTTTATCGCAGTAGCTAGAACACCTTTTATCCATAGGTATCAGACGCTCTGGGTTCTTATTGCAATTCTTGTTATCTTGGCTTTGATTCGTTGGCTAAATTCACTCCAACTCGTCGTTATTAAGAATTCTTTCATTGGGTTTATTGTTGTGGCTAGTCTTGTTTCGATGTGGCACATAGGCTCCAACTCGCTTGCTATGGCTACGATTGAAAGACAAAGAGATATGGCTAATTCATCGACTTTAGTGGACCCTGAAGAGTGCCTAGAAGAGGCCAGCAAAACGTCCGAACAGATTGCTCCGACTATTTCAGCACAACGGCTGTGTTCGATTCTCACTTCCCTCAACCAGCGAGAGTGGATTGTGGAACGTCAAGTTTTACAGTGAATCTCGGGAAGATTTTTCCACGATCCACTGCTGTCGCCCAATGTCATAAATCTTGTGTTCAACTAAGTCACACCGTATCCACAGCGAGTCTGCTTGAACTCCATCCATCTGAAGTTCGTGTTCAATGAGTTGAAATCCCTTAGCCTCGAGAAGTCCATACACATCTGCTTGTAAGCGTTGGCCTTCCCATATTGGAATGTATTCCGTCTCAACCTGAATGCACGCGACTCGGTTTATTGAATCTCCTAAACCCTCTAGAACTTCATAAGCTAAGCCTTCAACGTCAATTTTCAAAAAATCAATTGATTCAATGTGCTCGCTCGAAATAATCGCATCTAGACGGCTAACTTGAACCTTAATCTCATTAGATGCACTGGCACCATTGACACTGTGCTGAAGCAAGGACGAAATACCTGAATTGGAAGTTTCATCGAGGTTGACTGCGTTGAACGTTAACCAATCATTCACGTTCGATATCGCAATGGGAAAAACTCGAAAGTCATAGTGGCTCGAAACACGAGCCGCGATCTCAGGATGCGGTTCGAAAACGAATACCGCATCGGGCTCCAAAGCCCATTTTTTTGCGAGATAAGTCGCGTCTTGGGCAAAATTCGCTCCAACTTCGAAAAAATTTTGGGGGGTAAAGTGAGAAAATTTGTCAACCAGTTCACTTATACGATCCAAATAGAGATAATCAATTTTTGAACCCTCATAACCTGCATCAGGGAGTTCATGAATCTTTTCGAGCACCACTACGTACCCGAATTTGCGGGCCACCCATTGAATGATCGCGTTTATCAAATCGAAATCCCCCTCACTATTCTGCGAAATTCGCGCTGTACACGAGTCTTAAGAGTAACAACGCGCAATTTTGCGTTCAGCAAATCAGACATAATTGGTTTTATTCGGTGGAAGCACCGCCTTGTTGGTGGGCTGTGGCTTTGGTTTACCGCTACCATACGGTTCCCGCCTCAGTTCGGAGTGAAAATATGTCAGACAGCCTCGCCAAGGAACGCGCAGAAATCTTACGGCTTGTTCAGTCCTACGGAGAGAAGTCACTTGCGACCTCTGAGTTTGTTCCAGGGGAAAGTGTCGTTCCCGTGTCAGGGAAGGTATTGGATCCGGGTGATTTAGCCGCGCTTGTGGACTCCAGCCTCGACGGCTGGTTGACCGCTGGGCGCTTTCACGAGGAGTTCCAGCGAGAGTTAGCTAAAT
>JAFMHB010000002.1:105837-149790 GCA_017854795.1 Candidatus Nanopelagicales bacterium | reverse complement strand
TGGTGGGGCGGGTCGGGCTCGAACCGACGACGACCGAATTATGAGTTCGGGGCTCTAACCAGCTGAGCTACCGCCCCTTGCGGTACACAAACTCTACCGAGAACCCTTTGGTGATCAATACGAGCACTCTTCGCGTGAAGTCAATTGCCCGTTCGACTGAACTGAAGTGAAAGAAAACTACTGGAGTTATACAAGTTTCAGATGATGCAGCACAATGAAAAATAATTAAAAAATTTTTGAAAAACACTTGCGCGCCTATTTGCAATGGGTGTACAAATATCCCAATGAGCCGCAAGGCGAAGGTCAGGTAAGAGTTCGACAGCTGGTCCGGGGTAGATCCGGAGACACCACATGCTGGTGGGGTCGGTTGGGAATAAAGATCTGAAGGTGGAAGAACAACTGGCAACGTGGCAACACGGAGCGAGCGTCGCGAAACAGCAAGGTACGCGAAGGCCCTGGGAAACCGGACAGCGAAGGTGCCACCTAAATGGAAATCCCCTCGAACTCATACTTCGAGGGGATTTCCTTATTTATAGAGCAAAAACCCCGCGAGTAAGCGTTGCCACGCCGAAGAATGAACGGTGTTATATCACTCAAGGGTGAATCTGGGGGCGCTTTGTTCAGCCACTTGGATAAGTGCAAGCTGGATATACCAAGAAGTGCCTTAAGTGAACAAACTGGAAAAAGCGAACTACGAAAGCACCAATGAAGACGGATGCCAGCAAAGCAAAACCGCGGTCCTCGTCGCTGGAATCACCCAAACTGCGTTCTTCCAGCAGCACTTGAACATCCGCGAATTGAGTTCCCGTCAGTGAAAAACCGTCATTCAATTTCCAATCGAGGCCTGTTGCGTACGTGGTCATGCGAGCAAGACAGTCACGATTTATCCCCATCAAGGAGCCGCTGATTCAACTGACTAAATGTGTACTGCGAAGAATCACCATCACGCTTGAGTACCCACACCAAGTCGAATCGTTCCTCTGGCCACGCACTCGGAATGTCCTGTTTATTCACAATGGGAAACTCGCCAATAGCGGCAGGAAGTTCCCCGTGATGCCATACCACCAAGGTGTCGTCTCCTTGCCCCACGATATGAGTTGCGAGGTGATGCTCGTGCCCATGCGGGAAATCAACATTGACATCGATGCTAAGGGCATCCGCGAGTGGTTGCGCCGTGTTGTACTCGCGAGTACTGTGTGAGTCCGAATTAGGGGCGGTCGCATAAATCACCGCTGGTGTGACCAAGCCCGGGTACTCCGACTGTTGCGCTAACTTAAATAACCCCGTTAAAGCCCCTGCGCGCTGCCACCCACGGACCGAGAGAGCGTGGGAATCCTCTTTGCCGTGCTGATTCACTCCAAAAGGAGCACCTGAGTCACTTGGCTTTTCACCGTGCCGAATGAACATGATGGTGTTGGGTGAGTATTTAGATACTGCGATCGGATCACTGGTCACCCGTGGATCTTAATCTGCGCAGATGTTCCGGCCCTCACGTTCGATAAAACTTCGCAGGATAAAGTCAAGTCTCGGTTAAATAAGGAGCAATGATTTATGAGTCGAATTTCTATCCCACGCGATCGCGAGAACGACCACGGGGCTCAAGCCGCTCAAACTCGCCGGGAGTTCCTCCAAGAAAATAGTGGGACTGCTTTGAACCACGTGGCGGCATTCAGCTTTGATCCGGAAACCACCCGCGGGAATATCGAAAACTTTATTGGGGCAGCGCAAGTCCCTATTGGGATCGCAGGTCCACTTCTCGTCAACGGTGAGCATGCTACCGGCGAGTTCTACGTTCCCCTTGCGACAACCGAAGGCGCCCTCGTAGCAAGTTACAACCGCGGAATGCGGGTGATTCACGAGTCAGGCGGCGCAACCGTCACAATCTCCCAGGATCACATGCAACGCTCCCCCGCATTCCTGTTTTCCAGTGCCCGGGATGCACGCGACTTTGGTCTGTGGGTCAACGAAACATTGGAAAAAATTCGCACCGTAGCTGAAAGCACGACCAGTGTTGGAAAACTCGAAGGAATTAGGCAGTTTGCCGTGGGACCGAATTTGTATCTTCGTTTTGATTACTCGACAGGTGATGCTGCCGGACAAAACATGGTAAGTAAAGCAACACTTGCCGCCTGCGTGTGGATCAAGGAGAACTATGGACACAAAGTGGAATTCATCCTCACCGGAAATATCGACACCGATAAAAAACATTCTCAGATCAATACGCTGCTCACGCGCGGAAAGCGAGTGATTGCCGAAGTCACCACGTCGGCGCAAACCTTGCGTGATCTCGTTGGTGTTTCACCTAACGAGTTGTTCAAGGCTCGACAGATCTCGCAGGCCGGGGCTTTTATGGCCGGTTCGGCCAACAACGGAGCCCATGCCGCCAATGGACTCACCGCATTGTTCATCGCAACTGGACAAGACGTTGCCAACATTGCCGAGTCTCACAGCGGCTTGCTCTACACACAAGTACTTGACAACGGGGACTACTACTGGTCCATCACTTTGCCTTCAGTAATCATTGCCACCCACGGTGGCGGAACCGGACTTGCAACCCAACGTGAATGCCTGGAACTTCTTGGTTGCACGGGAACGGGATCGGCCAAGAAACTTGCTGAGATCGCAGCAGCGACCGTCCTCGCGGGAGAGATTTCACTGTCATCGGCTGTGCTCGCCGGCGATTGGGTTACCGGTCACGAGCGGCTTGGGCGCAACCGCTGACGCGGAAAGCAGACAAAGCCTGCGAAAATCGCCCTATTGGGGTTGACCTACTCACAAAAAACAGGGCTGCAACGGTTTTATCCGCTACAGCCCCAACGCTCCCCCATCTGGACTCGAACCAGAAACCCTTCGATTAACAGTCGAATGCTCTGCCAATTGAGCTATGGGGGAATGACCGCCGAACACTATCAAGTGACCGGCCCTACGCTACACGCCGAGGGTATTTCGGAGCTGCGCCAAGGCGCGGTCAGCGCTCGCCGCTACTCGTGGGTCACTTGGGTCAAGTTCCCCGTGAAATTCGATCAGCCACGAGATTTCGGTGCTATTGGGGTCCCGACGCCCAATAGCCGTAATGCTACCTTCGATATCTAGGGTTAACGTCTCTCGGAACAGAACGCTTGCAGTGACCCGGTCCCGAACTATGGGTGGGACTTGCCCACACGGATCAAGAAAAAGCTTGATCACGACGTTTTCATTGGTCGTCACTTCCAACCAGGGCTCTTCCCAGGTTGCTTTGGCGATCTGGGTCCAGGCCACGCGGTCAGGCTCGGTGTTCGTTGCAAAGTAGAGAGCAGCGTCGGTTGCGATCACAACCGGTGGTTCATAATTCTTGGGGCCAAGAGCCGTAGCCAAAATACGCTCACCTTTGGGAACTTTGAGCAATTTCGCGTCAGCGGCAAGCTGCTTTTGGAATTGATTGCGACCAAACATCAGGCTTCACCGAATGAAATCTCACGTAGTGAGCGCCGATAAGTTTCCATTTCAACAAGTTGATTCAACAATTGGGTTGGATCTCCACTTTCTTCTGATCTCGTGAGTTGGCCTTTTAATTCATCAATTTTTTTAGATGAATCCACTTCGAGCAAACGTGCAATCATGCCAACCGCGTATCGATCTTCTGTTCCTGGTTCGGTTGGCATTGGTTCAACGGTGAGTTCACGAATAGTGGAACGCACTTCGTCGTTTTCTGCGTTGGCGAGCACCGCGTCTATCCAAGTCATGCCTTCACGTTCTTTGGTTGGCCCACCCGCTTTCGCGATAGCAACGTGAACTGCTGCGGCCTTGGGGTGAATGAAGGTTGACTCCTCAACCGATGCGTACCATTCACTGACCGCGCCGGGAAGTTGTAATGCGGCCTTGAGTGATTCGCGTTCAACACTTGACCCGATCGTGGATTTGCGGGACTGATTTGATGCAGGCGCACTCCCACCGACTGCTTTGACAACGGTTGCAGGGTCCATGCCCAACCAACCCGCCAACCTTCGCGAGTATTCCGGGCGCAGTGCCGAGTCCCGAATTTTGCGAATGATCGGGGTAGCTTCTTGCAGTGCAGCAATGCGACCTTCACTGGTATTCAAATCGTAGGAGGCCAGCACGGATTTGATTGCGAACTCAAATAGTGGAACTCGGTTCTCAATGAGAGCTCTTACCGCAGCATCACCTTTCTGCAGTCGCAGGTCACATGGATCCAGCCCGCCGGGTTCAACTGCCACAAATGTTTGGGAAACGAATTTCTGGTCTTCCTCAAAAGCTCGCAAAGCGGCTTTCTGCCCTGCCGCATCTCCGTCGAAAGTGAAAACGACCTGTCCACGCATACGGTCGTCGTCCATGAGGAGTCTGCGCAACACCCTGATGTGATCGGCGCCAAATGCGGTGCCACACGTTGCGACCGCTGTCCCCACGCCAGCAAGGTGCGCGGCCATAACGTCGGTGTAACCCTCAACAATGACGGCTTGCTGCTCTTTTGAAATAAGTCGCTTGGCAATATCGAGACCGTAAAGCACGTGACTCTTTTTATATATCGGTGTTTCGGGAGTATTGAGGTATTTGGGTCCTTCGTCGTCGTCGTACAACTTGCGGGCTCCGAAACCAATTACTTCACCACCGAGTTCACGGATCGGCCACACCAGCCGGCCACGGAATCTGTCGTAGATTCCTCGGTTTCCTTGGGAGACTAGTCCACCTGCGAGGAGTTCCTGATCGGTGAATCCCGCTTGACGCAGGTGATTGGTGAGTGCATCCCAACCTTTGGGTGCGTATCCCACACTGAATGTGGCGCAAATCTCTGATTCGAATCCGCGCTGGGTGAGAAACTCTCTTCCCGTTTGCGCATCGGGGGTGAGGAGCTGGGCTTGGTAAAAGTCTGTTGCTTTTTTATGAGCTTCGATTAGACGTTTGCGCTGACCCTGTTGTTTATTGGGGCTCGCTCCCCCATCCACGTATTGCAGTTGGACTCCGGCTTTGTCCGCCAGTTTTTCTACCGCTTCGGCGAAACTGAGATGATCAATTTTTTGAACAAAACTGAGTAGATCTCCACCTTCACCACAACCGAAGCAGTACCACATGCCCCTGCTGGGGGTGACGTGAAAACTGGGTGAGCGCTCTTCATGAAATGGGCACAAGCCCTTGAGGGACCCCCCACCTGCAGACTTCAAGGTGACGTATTCGGAGACAACCTGGTCGATTCGGGCGCGTTCACGAACGAGGGCAATATCCTCGTCTCTGATTCGGCCCGCCATGTGTGCAGTCTACGTCCGGTGAGGCTTGGCCCTTCGATCCAAGGTTGAATGCTCCCATGGCTAACGACGAATCCGGACTTGATGTTGCACAGCTTCGCGCTGACACCCTCGGGTGCTCTGAGGTGGATCACCTCAATAACGCTGGTAGCGCCCTGCCGCCGTCCATCGTTGTTGACACGATGATTGAGCATCTGCGGCTTGAGGAAATGAAGGGAGGGTATGAAGCACATGCTCGCGCCGCCGAGCGCCTTGATGCGGTTCGCCACTCGATCGGCGCTCTGCTAGACACGAGTGGCTCGAATATCGCCCTCAGCACCTCTGCCACCGATTCGTGGGATCGGGCTTTTAGCGCGATCACTTTTGCTGGAGACTTCGGTCCCGACACAAGAATTCTGGCATCCTCCTCGGAGTATGCCTCAAATGTTTTGCCGGTGATGCAATTAGCCCGCCACCATGGTGTTCAACTTGAATTTATTCCCGATGACAACAACGGGGTAACCGATGTTGCTGCACTGGAGTCAATGTTGGATGACGATGTTGCGGTTGTTCTCATTAACCACTGTCCAAGTCAAAATGGGTTGATCAATCCGGTCGCCGCGATTGGCCATGCGCTTGCACGGGCACAGTCAAATGCTTGGTACTTGGTCGACGCGTGCCAGTCGGTTGGGCAACTCCCCGTTGACGCCATTTCGGTTGGCGCCGACTTCTTAAGCGTGACCGGACGCAAGTTTGTTCGGGGTCCGCGCGGAACCGGCTTCATGTATTGCTCCGCACGAGCCTTGGCTGAACTGGAACCCTTCCCCGCGGATTTACACGGAGCCAACTGGGACCCCGACGGTTACAGCATGCGCACCGATGCGCAGCGTTTCGAGGCCTGGGAAAAAAGTTATGCAACTTTGCTTGGGCTTGGTGCTGCAGTCGACTACGCCCTCGCACTCGGCATGGATGCGATTCGGATGCGAATTGATTTTCTGGCCTATGAATTGCGCCTGCTGTTGGCTGAGGTTTCCGGTGTTCGCGTACTTGATCGCGGCATTGAAAAAAGTGGAATCGTCACTTTCAACCACGAGCGGGTTGAAGCGGCCGAAATTGTTGCGGGGTTGAAAAACTCGGGAATCAATGTTTCCATGGGAACACCCGAATACTCACAGGTTGATTACATTGCCCACCGTGTGAGTTCACTGGTCCGAGTATCTCCGCATGTTTTCAATACCCGTGAAGAAATCGAACGTTGCGTAACTCTAGTGCGCGGATTAACTAACTAGTTGTTTCTTGTTAACGGCAAAATTGAGTGTGCCACTGCTCGATACTGATGTCGGTAAGACTGGCGACCTGATCGATCACTACGCGAAAACGCTGAGCATCGGTGGTTGCCTCTTCAAATGTTGGCTTGAGCCAACGTTCAAGATTGCGTCCCGCGTCCAATACCAGCGCGTGCACTAGCTCGGCAATAATTTCCCGCTGACGTGCATAGGCGCGATCGGCGCCGGGTCGGTTCATGACCCACTTGACGGCAACAGATTTCATGACCGCGACTTCATCTCTTACCTCTTGGGGAACAATCAATGTTGCGTCATAGCGCGTTAGACGCTGATCCCCGAATTGCTGCTGGGTGGCGATTTGAGCGGAAACGCTGAAACGACCGATCAGGTGACTGGTGAATTTCTTGAGCATCACCATGCTGCGCATGGAACCATCAAATGAACTGGGGAAATAGTCGAGGTTGCGCAGCCGTGACACTGCTTCCTGTAATTGCTGCAACGAGATTTCAGGTAAATACCTTTGCTGGGCAATTAAACACAGTTCATCGGTAACATTTTTGTCACCGAACTCAAGGATAGATACCAGACCTGAGTGAACGGCGTCCTCAAAGTCATGAACAGAATAGGCGACGTCGTCTGCCCAATCCATCACTTGCTCTTCAAGACACGTTTGGGTTCCCGGTGCACCTTCACGCAACCAAGCAAAAACCTGAGCGTCATCTTCGTAGTAACCAAACTTAGGGTTCCCCGGGGTGCGCGCCCACGGATATTTGCAGGATGCGTCCAATGATCCACGAGTGAGATTCAGGCCCGCAGACTCATCACTTTCGGTAAAAACCTTTGCTTCAAGGCGACTGACAACGCGTAATGTTTGGGCATTACCTTCGAAGCCACCGATCGAGTCGGCGAGTCGATTGAGTTCCTCTTCACCATTGTGACCAAAAGGTGGATGGCCAAGGTCGTGGGCAAGGCCTGCGACCTCAACCAAGTCAGCGTCACAACCCAATGCATCTCCCAATTCCCGGGCAATCTGGGCAACTTCCAAGGTGTGGGTCAGTCGGGTACGCGGGAAGTCAGCAACTCCGGCTAATTGGACCTGCGTCTTGGCGGCAAGACGACGTAAAGCTGAGGAGTGCAATACGCGGGCGCGATCACGGGCAAATGCACTGCGAATATTTTCTTTGACCGGCTCAACCACAGGACGGACAACGTCGTGTTCGTTGTAACCCGCAGGAATCGCCACAGGTGTGACTTTACTGGCCTGAAAGGATCTGTGGAACCTGCCATTGATTGTATAAGTAGTACCGCACCAGAGCGATGGCCTCGCGAGCGACGTATTCGGAAGTTAGTGATGACGCGCCCTCAACCGATGAGGGTGTCATGTGGGCATCAATCCCATATTTTCCAGCGGTTACTTGGGCCCGGGCCGAGTGAGCCGGGTCGGTGACAATAGTGGCCGAACTCCAACCTAGATCTTCGAGCAGTGTGGCAACCACGGCCAATGTTCCTAGGGTGTCAGTTCCCGTGGGCTGGTAAATCACGTCATTAGCGGGAATCCCCAATTTTTCTAATTCTTTTTGGGATTTCTCAAAGGCTCGCTGAGGTCCGGTGACCATGATCACCGGAGCAACCCCCGCCGCGTACAACTCCGATGCCCGCTCAAGCCGCTCATTTTTGGCGGCCTTCTGGTTATTCCACGCCCCGGTTGGATCCATCACAACGATCACTTGAGTCGGGGTTTCATCTTCAATCTGCGAAGTGAGGACAATCTGAGCAGCCGCCCCAATTGGGATCAGTAGGAGCAAACTGACTCCGACTGTGAGGGCAAAGGTGAAAATGCGCGCTGGTGAAGTTACCGGTTCCAGAGACACTGCCCCATGTTCACATGTTTAACAGTGAGTTCGGTGGTGCGACACATGTGAACAAGTGATCAGCACACGGATGACTAAGACAGTGCTGCCCGCCCCGACTCAAGTCTGGCGACCGGGACTCTAAATGGTGAGCAGGAAACGTAATCCAGACCAATTGCATTAAAGAAATGGATTGATGCAGGATCCCCGCCATGCTCACCGCACACTCCACATGAAATGCCTGGGCGTGCTGCCCGACCTTTGATGACCGCCTGCTTCACAAGTTCACCAACACCTTCGGTGTCGATTGATTCAAATGGTGAGACGGGGAAGATTCCCAAATCCAAATAGCGGCTAAAAAATGCGGCCTCGACGTCATCGCGGCTGAAACCCCACACTGTTTGGGTCAGGTCATTCGTTCCAAATGAGAAGAACTCAGCCAGTTCGGCGAGGTCCCCTGCCGTAATCGCGGCACGTGGGAGCTCGATCATGGTGCCGACAGGGATCTCTAACTCAATTTTTTCTTGGGCTAGAACAGAATCAATAACTTTGTTCACTTCAGTTCGAATAATGGAGAATTCGATGATCGAACCGACCAGCGGGATCATTACTTCGGGCCGTGGGTTGCCACCGTTTCGTTTCTGGTCACATGCCGCAAGGGTGAGTGCTTCAACTTGCATCGCAAAAAGTCCGGGTAGTACCAAGCCCAGTCGCACGCCCCTCAGTCCCAGCATGGGGTTTTGCTCACTGAGCCGATTAACGGCGGCCAACAGCTTGATGTCCGTCTCACTCACTTCGCCACGTTCTGTGTCAACGGCAACTTTCACTGCAAGGTCAACTCGGTCGGGAAGAAATTCGTGCAGTGGTGGGTCGATCAATCGAACGGTGACGGGCAGCCCGTCCATTGCCTCAAGGATTTGCGTGAAATCACTTCGTTGAAGTGGCATAAGTGCTTCCAATGCACTTTTGTTTTGTTCAGCGGACTCGGACAAAATCAAGTCCTCGATTAACTGGCGGCGTTGCCCGAGAAACATGTGCTCGGTGCGCAGTAGTCCAATACCTTGAGCGCCCATGCGGCGCGCACGCTCGGCGTCGGGTCCAGTATCCGCGTTAGCGCGAACTCCCATGCGCCGTCTGGCGTCCGCATGAACCATGATCCGGTCGACCGACTCAATAAGGTCCGCTGTTGCCGGATCAACCCCTACTAACGCTGCCTGTTTGCCCTGTTCAAAAAGTTTGACAATTGGGCTTGCCGTAACGGGAACACTGCCCAGGAAAATTTCGCCCGTACTACCGTCAATTGAGATGATGTCTCCAGCGGTGAGGATTTCACCTTGAGCAGTTGTGAGTTCACCCTTTTTCGTATCAATCCGTAAAGACTCTGCTCCACAAACGGCCGTCTTCCCCATTCCCCGCGCGACAACTGCAGCGTGTGAAGTTTTTCCACCACGGCTGGTCAAAATTCCCGTGGCCGCCACCATGCCCCCGAGATCCTCAGGAGTAGTTTCACGCCTCACCAAGATGACGTCAATACCCAAAGCAGCTCTGTCGACTGCGGCTTGTGATGAGAAGACGATTTCACCCACCGCCGCTCCCGGAGATGCATTGGTGCCTTGGCCGATTAGTGTCGAAGCAGCATCCACATCAAAGTGTGGGAATAATAATTGGGCCAATTGGGCTCCAGTAACTCGCAACAATGCTTCGTCGAGGGTAATTACCCCTTCATCGACTAATGAGTTTGCTATGCGAAAAGCGGCTGCGGCAGTCCGCTTACCGACTCGCGTTTGCAGCATCCACAGCTTTCCTCGTTCAACCGTGAATTCAATGTCACAGAGATCGCGGTAGTGGTCCTCAAGTTTTTTCATGTTCGACATGAGAGCCAAGTACGAATTCGGATCTAACTCATTGAGGTAGTCCAAGGGGTGCGCGTTGCGAACACCCGAAACAACATCTTCGCCTTGGGCATCAGGCAAGTAATCACCATAAACGCCCTGATCGCCATTAGCCGGATCCCTGGTGAAGGCCACCCCCGATCCTGACCCAAGCCCTGATTCACCGACACCAGCGTTGCCAAACACCATTACTTGCACGTTTACGGCGGTTCCAAGATCGTGCGGGATGTGTTCCCTACGACGGTAGATACGGGCACGCTCAGTATTCCAAGAGTCGAAAACTGCGAGGATCGCTCCCGCGAGTTGATCATTTGGGTCTTGCGGGAATTGCGTATTTGTTTGCTTATTAATAATCCCTTTGAATTCCCCCACAAGTTGCTGCATTGCTGCAACGCTGAGTTCGACGTCTGTGCCAACTCCCTCTCGAGCCTTGGCAGCGTCAATGCATTCCTCAAATGGTTCACCGGAAATATCAAGAACCGTCTTGCCATACATTTGAACCAATCTGCGATAGGAATCCCAAGCGAAATGCTCATTATGTGAGGTATTTGCCAGCCCCTGAACACTTAAATCATTGAGACCAATATTCAAAACTGTTTCCATCATGCCGGGCATCGAAAACTTTGCGCCCGATCGCACTGAAACAAGTAAGGGATCAAATGCATCACCGAGTTTTTTGCCCATCGAATCTTCTAGATCAGCCAAAGCTGCATCGATTTGCTGTTTCAGTTCGACGGGTTGCGCACCGCTTTCCAAATACACCTGACACGCACTGGTCGTGATTGTGAATCCTGGTGGGACCGGCAATCCAAGTGAGGCCATCTCGGCCAGATTCGCACCCTTGCCACCGAGAAGGTCTGACATGCTGCGATCACCTTCGGCAAATGCGTATACATATTTTTTCACCGGGGCCCACTCCTTTTCAGAAACGTGATGGCTCACGCATCCCGATCAGTTTGTCACTCAAGCGGTGCAGATGGGCAGTTTTGCAGCGCTCAAAATGTGAGGTTAGCCACCACTGACCGAAAGTTCGGCAAGGGAAACGTTTACACGGTCCTCGGCGGTTAACTCGCAACTCTCCAACCAGCGATCGGGGAGGGCCGGCCTGCGCCCTCCGGAAGTTCGACCGCGGGGACCTGAACCAACCTCAGAATTGAAGTCCTGATCAGGATTGATCTGGGCTAAGAGAGCATCGAGTTCCGCGAGAGTCTGCACCGTTCCCAATGGTTGACGAACCGTGTGCGGAACGCTGAACCCTTTGAGATACCAGGCCATGTGTTTGCGCATATCGCGGCATCCTTTGGCTTCACCGTAATCTAGGGAAAGTAATTCGGCATGCCTGCGCAAGATCTCAAGAACGCGACCCAAGCGCGGCTCGGTGGGCAACTCGTCGCCAGCAAAAGCAGCGGTCAGTTGGGAGAACAGCCAGGGGCGTCCCAGACAACCCCTGCCCACGACTACCCCGTCCGCACCGGTGTGCGCCATCATTTCCAATGCGTCCGCACCGGTCCAGATGTCACCGTTGCCGAGCACCGGAGTATTGAATTGACGCAGGTGATCCTTCAAATTCTTAATCGCGTCCCAGTCGGCTTTCCCACCATACATTTGCGCGGCTGTTCTCCCGTGTAATGCGACCCAGGCAACACCCGCTCGAGCGGCGCTCTCCCCCGCTTGCAAGTAAGTCAAGTGTTGGTCGTCAATCCCTTTCCGCATCTTTACCGAGACCGGAACCTTGCCGTTCGCAGCCTCAACCGCTCGTCCAACAATTTCTTGGAACAAATCGCGTTTCCACGGCAGCGCACTGCCGCCTCCCTTGCGGGTGACTTTGGGAACGGGGCAACCAAAGTTCATGTCAATATGGTCGGCGCGATCCTCGTCAACAATTATGGAGACCGCTTTTGCCATCACGATTGGGTCAACGCCATAGAGCTGTACTGATCGCGGTGATTCATCGGCTGCGAAGCTCACCAGATCCATCGTTGCTTCATTGCGTTCAATCAGTGCACGTGATGTCACCATCTCGGAGACGTAGAGTCCTGCGCCTTCTTCACGGCAGAGTCGGCGAAACGCTCGGTTAGTAATTCCTGCCATTGGGGCCAGCACGACAGGTGGATCAACTACATAAGATCCGATTGCAAGCTCGGCAGACTTGGTTGACACTGCACAAGTTTTGCATGTCTGATTTTCATTAATTCATTGCATAGGGCAGACTGAGGCGATCCTAAGGAGAATAATGGCGAATCCCACCACCCCACCGATTCACAATGTGGTTTTGGAAGGGAAAAAACGATGGTTCGCCCTAGTCTTCCTGTCACTGGGTGTGGCCATGATTATTCTCGACGCCACCGTGGTGAACGTCGCAATTCCCACCATGGTCACCGATCTGGACTTGACCACCAATGACGCCGAATGGGTCAATGCTGCTTATTCACTGACTTTTGCATCACTTCTAATCTTCTTCGGTCGCCTCGCCGATCGCTTTGGTCGAAAACTGCTTTTCATAGTCGGTGTAGTCACTTTCGTTCTTGCCAGCGTACTCGTTGCTGCCTCCGACTCTTCAATAACGCTTATCACGGCGCGGGCGCTCCAGGGAATTGGTGGCGCAATGATTTTGCCCGCATCCCTGTCAGTGATTAACGCTGTTTTTGTTGGTAAGTCGCGCGCGGTGGCTTTTGCGGTTTGGGGAGGAACAATCGGTGGCATGGCGGCCCTTGGACCGCTTGTTGGCGGTTACCTCACCACTTACGCATCCTGGCATTGGGCTTTCCTGATCAATGTTCCGATTGGAATCATCGTCATTATCGGCGTGATAGCGGTAGTTCCTGAGACGCGCGATATTCATGCCCGTAAGGGATTTGATATTCCAGGTACTTTGTTAATCACGCTGGGCTTAGTCGGAATTGTCTTTGCCGTGATCGAAGGACAACGTTACGGCTGGGTCACCCCGATTGCTGACTTCGCAGTGGGCGGTTGGACGTGGCCCCTTGACTCCGTGTCGATCGTGCTGGTTTCCGGGATTCTGGGAATTATTGCTCTCATCCTCATGGTTTTTGTTGAGAAGCAGCGGATTGCATCCGGCAAGGTTGTGATTCTCGACTTACGCCTATTCCGCATTAAAAGCTTTGGCGCTGGCAACGGGGTCGCACTTGTTGTCAGCCTCGGTGAATTCGGTTTGCTTTTTGCCATTCCATTATTTCTTCAAGCAACACGAGGCTACGACGCACTTCAAACAGGTTTTATCCTGACCGCACTCGCTCTCGGTTCATTTGCCGCATCTGGCGCTGGCGCGCCACTGTCGCAACGCCTTGGCCCTGTGCGGGTTTTGCAAATCGGTATGGTTTTAGAAGTCATTGGAATCGTGGGGCTTGGAATTATTGTTTCTGAAACGGTGACCGGTTGGAATATGGCACCGTGGTTGTTCCTCTACGGATTGGGTGTTGGTTTTGCCACAGCGCAACTCACCGGAGTGATCCTCTCTGAAGTCCCCGTCGCTGAATCTGGCTCTGCAAGTGCCGTGCAGTCAACTTCGCGTCAAGTCGGAGCCGCAATTGGTACTGCGCTCATTGGAACGACCTTGCTCATTGGTCTTGGGTCAACCGCAGGTCACCTCGAAGATCGAGGGATTCCAGCAGCACAGGCACAACAGGTCAGCGACGCGGTGGCCAACAGCGCAGGGCAAGCGATTCCATCACTGGCCGCGCAGCCCAATGGTGAAGAGCTGGTTGCTGGAGCTTCTGAGGGATTCGTTACTGCGATTAAGTCCGTTTCCATTGTCGCTGGATTCTTCGTCTTCCTTGGCCTGCTCTTAAGCTTCTTACTCCCCAAAAATGCGGCCCGCATTGAATCTGAGGGTTATAAACCGCCTAAAGAGTCACCCAGCGAGAGTTAAAACGACTAGACAGGGATTCGCTCACTCAACCAGCCGGTGAGCGCATCAATGCCAATGCGCTCTTGGGCCATAGTGTCCCGATCGCGGATTGTGACTGCCTGATCCTCGAGTGAGTCAAAGTCGACCGTGATGCAGTAGGGCGTACCGATCTCGTCCTGTCTGCGGTAGCGACGGCCTATCGCACCTGCGTCATCAAAATCAACATTCCAGCGCTTGCGCAACTCTGCCGCAATCGCATGTGCCTTCGGGCCAAGATCCGCATTCCGAGAGAGTGGCAATACCGCAGCTTTCACGGGTGCTAGGCGTGGGTCAAAACGCAATACTGTCCGGGTGTCAACGCCACCTTTTGAGTTTGGGGCTTCGTCTTCGTCATAGGCGTCCAGCATGAATGCCAATACTGCACGGGTCAGACCTGCGGCAGGTTCAATAACAAATGGTGTCCAGCGTTCACCAGATTCCTGATCAAAGTAACTCAAATCGGTTCCCGAGTGCTCACTATGGGTTTTGAGGTCAAAGTCGGTGCGGTTTGCAACGCCCTCAAGTTCAGCCCACTCACTCCCCGCAAATTTGAATCGGTATTCAATGTCAACAGTGCGCTTTGAGTAGTGGCTGAGCTTTTCCTTTGGGTGTTCAAATCGCCGCATGTTCTCTGGGTCCATACCCAGATCCACGTACCAGTTCCAGCGTTGATCCAGCCAGTAGTCGTGCCATTCTTCATCGGTTCCGGGCTTTACAAAAAATTCCATTTCCATTTGCTCAAATTCACGGGTGCGGAAAATGAAGTTACCCGGCGTAATCTCATTCCGGAAACTTTTTCCTGTTTGCCCAATTCCAAATGGTGGCTTTTTACGGGCCGCGGTCATCACGTTAAGGAAGTTAACAAAAATTCCTTGGGCAGTTTCTGGACGCAAGTAGTGAACTGCACCGGCATCTTCGACGGCCCCGATAGATGTGCGCAACATTCCATTGAAGTCACGGGGTTCGGTGAACTGACCTTTCGTGCCACAGTTCACACAATTAATGTCAGCAAGACCGTTAGCGGCTTCTTTGCCATGTTTTTCTTCATACGCTTCCAGTAACTGGTCGGCCCGGTAGCGCTTGTGACAGTTCTTGCATTCGGTCAGTGGATCAACAAATGCATTGACGTGACCTGAGGCCTCCCACACCTGTGGTGCCAAGATAACCGAGGAATCAAGTCCCACGACGTCATCGCGTTGACGAACGACCGCCTGCCACCACTGCTTGCGCACGTTCTCTTTGAGCTCGACGCCATTGGGGCCGTAATCCCAAGCGGAGCGACTTCCGCCATAAATCTCTGAGGATTGAAAAACAAATCCACGGCGCTTGGCAAGGTTTACGACTGCGTCAACACGATCCATGGGCTGAGTCTAATGGTGAGCTTTAGGCACCCATTGCTTTCGATCGCTGTTTAAGGAGGGCTGCCGCACTCTCAAGATCGATAACGTCAAAATCCGTGTAGTGCCAGGCAAGGGATCTTGCGCCAAAGGGTGACTGCACCGACACCATATTGGCGAAAAGGAACTGCAATTGGTTCATTGCGGTTCGTGGGCAAACCGGAACCGCGAGCACCAGGTCGACAACTCCTAAAGATCTGAGCCATTGACCGCAGATGGTGGCCGCCGTACCCGTTTCAACACCGTCGTCAACCAGAATTACTCGTCTACCCTTCACCAGGTTTTCGTCAAAATTGGATCGAAAATCCGGATCAAGTTCTGCGGTTTCACCCGTTCGGGTCAACTGGATACCAAACAAATCACGGGCACCAACAACACTTTCAATTCCAAGTGCAACCGGAACGCCGTTAGGCATGATGCACGCAATGAGTGCATCGGCAATTAGGTCCGGGTGTTGCTCGCGTAGCAATGAGCCAAGTTCAACTCCAGCGTCAAAGAGGTTCTCAAATTTAGCGCTCACCGTGGATGCTTCCTCGATCAAATGTTTGTGCATCAAATGCAAGGGAACTGGTTCCACGTTCAACCTGATCCGATTGAGAATCCCTAATAATCTCGACCGTAACCGAATCCTTGGTAAATATTGATAGGAAAGGAATTACTTCAAGTTTTATTTCGTATCGACTCAGGAATTTTCGGTACGCACCAACGTCAGCCCACCTGTGAATCAAAGTGAAATCCTCGAGTGAATCGGTGGACTGACCAAGCTCACTGGATAAAAATCCAGGTGACTCCGCGCACAATTCCACCATGCGATCGCAACCTTGATCAAAATGATCTCTCGCGTCCGCTGGCACCACTAATTGAGCAATAACAGCAATGGCATTTGGTGCAACATTCATAAAATCTGGCAGGCTCATCTGTGAACATTAACGCGCACTAGAGTTCGACTAGCGCCGGGTTTTCACTCGGACTCGCTTTCACTAGGAGGGAATAGCCGTGGCCAAGGACAAAAAGGATCCAAAAAAAACCGGTGGTGTTCGCGGTCCCCGTGGTCCCCAATTCACATCAGGGAGCAATCAGCCTGCGGCACCTCGCGCTCCCAAGGCACCCAAATACTCATCAAGCCCACGTCGGGCTGCCTTTGAGCGCAAGAGTTTCCCCGTCTTGGCACGTGTGACCGCAGCCCCACGTTGGCTCCTTGTTGTGGGCTTGGGTTCCTCATTGCTTCTCGGTTTGGTTCTCAGTGATTCATGGGCTTGGTTGGGCGCGATCTTCCTACTCATTGTCGCCGCATTCCTCGGCTGGCTCCTGGCATTGTCTTGGCCACTGTTGAGTTCGGGTCGTCGCTTTATGCGAATTCTGGTCGTTGGGGCTTTGGTGGGAATGTCAATCCTCAAACTCGGTGGATCATTCTAAATCTTATTGCACTTGACAATCATTATCATTAAGTTTATGTTGGGATCATGACTCCGACAAAAACTGCTCTCCTAAGCGCCCTTGCCGCTTCAGCCCTAATCCTCGCCGCATGCTCAAGTTCTGACACCGCCACGACCGAGCCAACCAATGCTCCAAGTGCCATCGAGACCGCATCAGAGTCTGCGGAAGTCGCTGCAAGCGCCTCGGTCGTCGCAACCACCACCATGCTCGGAGATGTCACGAGTGAAATTGTGCTCTGCGCCGGCGGAAACGTTGACGTCCTGATGCCCAATGGTGTCGACCCCCATGATTTCTCGGCCTCATCAGATCAGATCGCATCCATGATCAGCGCTGACCTGGTAGTAGTTAATGGTTTAGATCTGGAAAGTGGATTGACCGACTCGCTTGCAAATGCAAGGAGTGACGGCGCAAATATCTTCGAAGTTGCACCTTTACTTGACCCCATTGAATTTGGGGCTGGATCACATTCGGAAGAGGGTCACTCAGACGAAGAGGGTCACGACGATCACGGATCATTGGATCCACACTTCTGGTTTGACATGAATCGCATGGCAACAGCCGCTGAGCTCATTGGTGCCGAACTCACGACAGCGACAGGTGATGAGGCGTACACCGCATGTGCTCAGACAACGGCAACGGAAATCCGGGCAGCCGAAGGTGACGTTCGCGCATTGCTCGAGTCAGTCCCTGCCGACAAGCGAATACTTGTCACCGACCATGAAGCATTGGGATACCTAGCCGATGCTTACGGTTACGAGATCGCAGGGACCGTTATCCCAGCAGGAACCACCTTGGCTGAGCCCAGTTCAGCAGATCTGGCCGCACTGGTTGCGACCATCAAAGCCGAGGGCATTACTGCAATTTTCTCGAACACATCTTCGCCAACCGCCTTGGCTGAAGCCGTTGCAGCAGAGTCGGGCACCAACATTAACGTTATTGCACTCTACATCGGGAGCCTTGGGGAGCCAGGCTCACCCGCAGCCACTTACATTGACATGATGCGGACCAATGCACAGCTGATAGCGGAGGGTCTGCAAGGCTGACCTGGTGGAATGGATTCTTGACCCGTTTGCTCTTGGGTTTCAACAGCGTGCCTTAGCCGGTGGAATCCTCGCTGGACTCATGACCGCAGTTGTCGGAACGTGGTTGGTTCTTCGCGGCATGAGCTTCTTTGGTGACGCCTTTGTTCACGGAATAGTTCCTGGCATTGCAGCGGCTGTGGTCTTTGACGTCAATCCACTTCTCGGCGCTGCCGCAGCAGCACTCGTCATGGTGCTGGCCATTGAACTGGTGAACCGGCAAACGGCGCTAAGTGAAGACACTTCGATCGGTTTGCTTTTCGTCGGAATGCTCGCACTCGGCGTGATCATTATTTCCAGGGTTGATTCATACTCGGGGAGTCTCACCACCATCCTGTTTGGCGACGCCCTCGGGGTAACCGCCCAAGACTTGATGATTCAGGCCGCTTTGGCTGTTGTTGTGATCTCGGCGGCCACCCTGTTTTATCGACCGTTGCTCGCATTGTCATTTAACGCTGACAAAGCACAACTGTGGGGCCTAAATCCAGGTCGAGCACACGCCGCCCTACTGGTTCTTATCGCCGCTGCAGTAATTGGAAGCTTCCAGTCTGTAGGAACACTTCTCGTCTTCGGCCTACTCGTTGGGCCACCCGCGACAGCGGCTCTCATCTCGCGAACCGTTCCTCGCATGATGCTCACCGCAGCGATCATTTCAGTGTTTTCCGTTTGGATCGGTCTCACTCTGAGCTACCACCTCAACACGGCGGGATCCGCCACCATGGCAATTGTCCCCATAGTGCTCTTCTTCATCGTTTTGGCGTTTACTCGTTTGCGAACACTTCGACGCGAGAGGGTGTTATCCCATGTCTAATGTTGTGTCTAATGTCGTGTCTAATGTTGTGTCTAATGTTGTCGTTGGCCACGACGTTGTCATTGCTCGCGGTTCGCATATTGCCCTCGCGGCATCAGATTTCACGATCCCGCAGGGAAAAATCACAGCGATTATCGGACCCAATGGCAGTGGAAAGTCAACCCTTCTTCACGCAATTGCAGGTCTGCTCCCTGTGAGCAGCGGCACGCTCACCGTGCTTGAAAACACTCCGCTAAACAGCCAATCTCAGATTTCCTATGTTCTGCAGTACACGACAGTGCCCACCGGCACGCCGCTCACCGTGGCCGAGGCAGTTGCTATGGCTCGATACCCGGGATTAGGACTTTTTGGCAGAGCATCCAAAGAGGATAAGAAGAATGTCGCCTCCGCCATGGAGCGATTGAAAATAAGAGATCTCGGCAAACGCCATCTCACTGAACTCTCGGGTGGGCAGCGGCAACGGGTCTATGTTGCCCAAGGGATCGCTCAAGACCATGCGATTCTCTTGTTGGATGAACCCCTCACCGGTTTAGATATTACTTCCGCTAAAACAATTGACTCGATCATTCACGAGGAACCAGAACGCGGTTGCTCAGTTGTTCTGACCACCCATGATCTTGAGGAAGCCAGGGCCGCTGACCACGTAATTCTTACTGCCGGGCGAGTTGTTGCTTGCGGTAAACCTGCAGATGTCCTGACCACGGAGAATCTCACCAATGCATACGGTCTGGGATCACTCCATGAACACAAGGCCACGGATTTTCTATTACCCACCGAACACCACCTAGACGATCATTCGCATTAAGGTCTTTGACATGGCAACCGTAGGAGTTCGCACCACAAAGCAGCGCACAGCAGTCGCAGAAGCTTTAACTGAGTTAGACGACTTTCGATCAACGCAAGAAATCCATGAGTACCTGCGGGAGCGTGGCGACAGTGTTGGCCTGGCAACGGTGTATCGCACTTTGCAGTCACTCAGTTCAGCGGGAGACGTCGACGTTATTGTGCGCGAAGATGGTGAATCCGTGTACCGACTCTGCAGTGACGCGCATCATCATCATTTAGTCTGCCGCAAATGCGGGTTTACCGTGGAAGTAGAAGGACCAGCCGTAGAACATTGGGCTGAGTCGATTTCAACAACCCATGGTTTTACTGAAGTGAGTCACACACTTGAAATCTTTGGACTTTGTCCCAACTGCAGTTAACTAGCGCCGCCATAGCGCCGATTTCGGGATGCATAGATCTCACATGCTTCCCACAATTGCCTGCGATCAAAATCTGGCCAGAGTGTGTCGAGGAAAACGAATTCAGCATACGCTGACTGCCATATCAAAAAATTGCTCATTCGTTGCTCACCTGAGCTGCGCACGAATAAATCCACGTCGGGCATATCGCTTTCATCGAGATGCGATGCAATCGTGCGCTCGGTAATTTTTCCTGGGTTAATTTTGCCCGCTGCAACCTTGGCTGCAATTTGCTGAACCGCGTCGGTGATCTCGGCTCTACCGCCGTAGTTAACGCACATGGTGAGGGTTAACTTGTTGTTCTTCGCGGTTAGTACTTCTGCTTCTTCGAGTTCCTTGATCACACTTCGCCACAGTTTTGGTCGGCGACCGGCCCAACGGATCCGCACTCCAAGGTCATTAAGTTCATCACGGCGCCGACGGATTACATCACGATTGAACCCCATGAGGAACCGAACTTCCTCCGGTGACCTGCGCCAATTCTCAGTTGAAAACGCGTAGGCGGAGAGCCAGCCCACTCCCAGCTCAAGGGCGCCGTGGACACAATCAAGGAGACTGGCCTCACCCGCTTCATGACCTGCCGTTCGCGGTAATCCACGCTCCTGAGCCCATCGCCCATTGCCATCCATAACGACTGCAATATGTGCAGGAATCAGATTTTTCGGCAATTGTGGTGGCTTCGCACCACTTACGTGAGCAGGGGGCAGCGCATAGGGCTTCTTCACGCCACTCCCCCAACGGATTTAACTCCCGCAGTCTTACGGTCAACCAATGGCAGCGACTTCAGTCCTCGATCAAGGTGCCACTGTAGGAAAGCAGCGATCAGTCCACTTGCCTCGGTGCGTGAACGTGACTCACTTACATCTGCTCGCTCCCATTCACCCGATAACAACGCTCCCAACAACTCGATTGTTTCCGGCTTGGGCGCGGCCGAGCCGGGTGGTCGACACACGTCACAGACAATCCCGCCGGCGGCAATTGCGAAAGCGCGATGCGGTCCCCCACTCCCGCATTGAGCACAGTCATGAAATGAGGGAGACCAACCCGCAACGGCGAGTGAGCGAAGTAAGTAGCTGTCCAGTATCAGCCGTGGGTCGTGCTCTCTGGCCGTGAGTGATCGAAGCCCCGAGACAAGCAATGCGAATTGAGGAACAGCCGGTTCACCTTCCTGCGGAGTGAGTCGCTCGGCAGTTTCTAGCATTGCGGTGCCCGAGGTCCAAGCAACATAATCTGATGAAAGTTGGCCACCCATTGCAGCAATGCTTTCAACTTGGGTGACACTCTCCAGGGACTTTCCCGTGTACAGCTGAATGTCAACATGGGCGAATGGCTCTAACCGACCACCGATTCGACTCGAGGTTTTACGAACCCCACGGGCAACCGCTCGAACTCGGCCATGGCTACGCGTTAACAGCGTCACGATTCGATCGGACTCGCCTAGTTTCTGAGCGCGAAGAACTACTGCTTCATCACGATAAACTGGCACACTACATTCTAGGCGGCTATGCACCAGATATCCGCGTCATATTTCCAGTCAGGAGTGGCATGTCTGAGCAGGAAACGGATCCGAAGGATGATTCCGAACATCTCAAGAGCAATATTGCGTTTATTGCCTTTGAACCGAAGTTTCTGAGAAGGTCCATTCTTTTTATTCTGATCGGTGTACTGATATTTCAGGTAGTTACCTGGTCCTTCTCGCTCCTTGCCGGATTCTTATTCAACCTGCTACTCGCTTGGCTGCTAGCCATCTCCATCGATCCAATCGTCACCGGACTCGCCGAACGAGGCATGAGACGCGGGCTCGCCACCACGATTGTGGCCGTCACTGGAATCGCCTTAATTGGTGGGTTCATTGCCCTATTCGGCGGAGCGCTGGCAACCCAAATCGCGGAACTCATTGCTGCCATTCCAACTTTGATTTTGGACCTAGTTCGATGGCTCAATTCAACATTCGAGGCAAATATTGACCCCGTTGAAATTACCTCAAACTTGAACCTCACAACCGAACAGATCACGGTAATCGCCGGGTCACTCGCCGGCGGAATCTTCGGAGTCGTGTTCAGCGTTCTTGGTGTCGCATTCAGTTTGCTAACCGTGCTGGTCTTTAGCTTCTACTTCGCCGCGGATAGCCCACGAATCAAGCGATTCATTGCTGGTTGGCTCCCCCACAATCGACAATTGGTCTTTATCAATGTCTGGGATATTTCGGTACGCAAAGCCGGCGGATTCCTGATCTCCAAACTAGCTCTTGCATCACTCTCAGCTGCCGCACATGTCGCATTCTTCTACTTAATCGACATTCCTTATTGGTTACCCATGGGAATTTTTGCAGGATTGGTCAGTCAATTCATCCCCACGATAGGAACGTACATCGGTGTTGCGCTCCCCGCATTATTCGCTGCCTTTGAGCAACCAATTGATATTTTGTGGATCGTAATATTTGCAACGGTTTATCAACAGGTCGAAAATTACGTTTTCACTCCGAGAATTTCAACCGCAACAATGGATATCAATTCGGGCGTGGCCCTTGGTTCAGTTTTCGTTGGTGCTGCGCTCTTTGGACCTATCGGGGCAATAATCGGAATCCCACTGGTGGCGATTGTGACCGCAGTTGTAGAGGCCTATGGCCACCGATACGAACTTCACCCAGAGGTTGAAAAGCGAACCGTGACCCGTCGAATGCGAACGCCGGTTGAAATTATTCTTGATCGAAATGAATCAGAATCAGAACCAGAGTCAGAACCCAAGGCGACGTAACTGCTTGGGATCTCGCTGCCAATCCTTGGCCACTTTAACCCGCAGGTCCAAAAAGACGGCCGTACCGAGAAATTTTTCAATTTCAAGTCGGGATTCCGTCCCAACTCGCTTAAGTCTTGACCCACCTTTACCAATCACAATCGCCTTTTGACTATCGCGTTCGACGAACAGATTCGCATAAATATCTGTGAGAGGGAAATTCTCTGGACGATCTTCACGCAATGACATGTCTTCGATGGTGACAGCAATTGAATGCGGTAACTCGTCTTGGACACCTTTCAATGCCGCTTCACGGATTAACTCGGCAATGAAAATTTCTTCGGGTTCATCAGTCACGGTGTCTTCGGGGAAAAACTGCGGTCCCGGTGGCATAGCGTTCATCAGTTCATTGACCACCACGTCGACCTGATCATTTGATTTGGCAGACACCGGAATAATCGAGTTCCAATTTAGCCCGACTTCCTCGCCCAACTTGGCAACAGCCAGAAGCTGTTTCATGAGTTGTTCAGGATTCACGAGATCTGTTTTTGTAACAAGTGCAAAGTTAATACTTTTTGACAATCCCGCAATTGAGGTAGCAATGAATCGATCACCCGGCCCGATCGTTTCATTGGCTGGAATGCACAGTGCGACGGCGTCAACGGTCGAGTAAGTGTCCTTAACCTCGTCATTGAGCCTTTGGCCTAGCAGGGTTCGAGGGCGGTGAATTCCCGGGGTATCAACCAAAATCAACTGACCATCGGGTCTGGTAATGATTGCCCGAATCACCCGACGGGTTGTCTGTGGGCGATCTGAAGTTATCGCGATTTTGCTACCCATAGCGGCATTGAGCAGCGTGGACTTCCCTGCATTTGGCCGTCCAACAATCGCTGCGAACCCACTCTTGAAATCTGCACTCGTCATCTTGTGACTACATCCGATCTCTTCGTTTGTGGTGCCTGATGTGTGACCGATCGCGAGAGCAGAATCAGTGCAAGAAGGATCAGGCAACATCCAACAACGCCAATTGCTGATATTGCCTCACCCAGAATTGATAACGCCAAGATAGTGGCAACGAGTGGTTCAGCCAAATTCAGTGTCCCGATAGTGCCCGCGTTAAGGACGCGCATTCCCCGACCGAACAACCAGTAAGCCACAGTGGTTCCGATCAAACCCAGCCAGAGGGCCGCCATAATTCCGTCATCTGTCAGGATCCAAGAGCCTGATGTCAAGGCGAATGGGAGCAGAATGACTGCGCTGAACGCAAACGAAGCAGCCAATACTGACGTGGAAGAAGCCCCTTCTGTTGTGAGTCGCGTTCCGATATTGGTAAATACCGCATAACTTGCGGCAGCGGTTAATCCTGCCGCAATTCCACCAAATTCGATATCACCTTCAGTCGGCCGCCCCACGAGTAAAACAAGACCAATTACGCCTAAGAAAGTGGCGAACCACCATGCTCGACTAGGTCGCACTCGATTCCACGCCCAGCCAAGCAGTCCGGTGCACCACGGCGCTGCCGAGACCGTGATCAACGTACCGACCGCCACCCCAGCGAGTGAGACGCTGAGGAAGAAAAAGAATTGGAACGCGGCCACTCCAAGCCCCATGAGCCAAATGAGTGGCATTCGGTACAGGTGTAAAAAAGCGAAACCACGAGTCAAAACCACTAAGCCCATAGCACCGAGAATGAGTCTCCACGCAGCAATCGAAGCTGAACTTGCGTCAGGGATCAAAAGTTGACTTGCTGTACCCGAGGTACCGAAAAGAACAGCCGCTCCCAATACTGAGAGAACTCCCGCACGCGAACTAGTCGGTGTCACGTACGAGGACTGTTTCATGTGCGTGTTGATCTTCGTCGAATTCAACGGGGATCACCCGAACAAAGCCGATTCGGTTTCTGCGGTTCGTCCCTATCTCAGCGACCAATTCCCACCCTTGAACCTCAATACGAGATTCGGCAATAGGAACCCGGCCGAGTCTTTTAGCCATTAGGCCAAGAACCGAATCAACTCCCTCTTCTTCTGAGTCAATATCAATATCAATCAGTTCCGCTAAGTCATCAATGTTCATCCGGGCCATCACTCGGAATCCGCCCTCTTCCAAAACCTCCACTTCGGGAGCAGCCGTGTCGTATTCATCAGCGATCTCACCCACGATTTCTTCAAGGATGTCTTCAATCGTGACAATGCCAGCAGTACCACCGTATTCATCAACGACAATCGCCATGTGCACGCGAGCCGCTTGCATGTCTCTCAATAGGTCATCGGCCTGCTTACTGTCCGGCACAAAGTAGGGAGGCCGCATAAGGTCTTCAACTTTTTCAGCGTGCTCGGCGTCACGGTATTCAAAAACTCTTTTAACGATGTCCTTCAGGTAAATCACACCAACAATGTCATCCGCGTTCTCACCAATTACCGGAATCCGGGAGAACCAAGAACGCAAACCAAGTGACATGGCCTGACGAAGTGATTTATCGCGTTCAATAAAAACCATTTCGGTGCGAGGAACCATAACCTCACGCGCAAATGTGTCGCTGAGTTCAAAGACCGAGTGAATCATTGCGCGTTCATCGTCTTCGATTAGAGAGTCACTTGAGGCCATGTCCACCAAATCACGCAGCTCGGCCTGGGAGTCAAAAGGACCTTGACGAAACCCCTTGCCAGGTGTGAGCGCGTTTCCCAGGTGAATGAGCAGTGTGGCGATTGGGCCAAGAATTGCAGCGAGGAATTTGGCTGGGCCCGCGCTCGCAAGTGCAATTTTTTCCGAATGAATTCTTCCTAGAGTACGAGGAGCGACACCCAGCCCAATGTAGGAGATTAAAACCAGGATGGCAGCAACGATTACGAGAGCGGCCATTGAAGGCAGACTGACTTGGTCAATTAAATAATTAACACCGTGGTAACTCACCAGAACGAAAGCGGTGACACTCGCGATTGTTGACACAAACAGGAGCACGTTGACATAGCGTGGACGGTCATCGATGACACTCAGGAGTCGAACAGATGCCTTACTCTGTTCCAAGTCCTCAATGCGTGAACGCGAGATGCGACTAATTGCGGTTTCAGCGCTAATCAAAAACCCAGCCATCACGAGCAGGATGATTGACACGGAAAGAATCGTGATCATTGATTGTGCCAATCATTGAGTAACGTGTCGGTCAACGTGAACATGAATCTGTGCGCCTCTTCCTCTTGGTGGTCTAGACCGAGTAAATGTAAAATACCGTGAGTTACTAAGTATTCACACTCCTGTTGCAAGGATCGACCAGATTCAATCAATTGAGGTGGCAAAAATTCCGGACAAACCACAATGTCACCGAGAAACCCGCTCTCGCTGACCCGTCCATCTGACGGCAAGGTGATTTCATCGATGGGGAATGAAAGCACATCGGTGGCACCGGGCTCTTGCATCCAGTCTTCATGCAGTGTGGTCATTCGCTCAGAGTCAATGAACGTGACACTCATACGAGCATCGGGGTGAATATTGAGATACGCCAAGTGATGCACGGACAGATCATGGATGGCTGCCAAATCAATTAAGGCGCCTGTTTCATTGTCGATCTCAATAGATTTGATGGTCAAGAATCGGCGCTCACGGAATTGATCGAACTCCACCCGTATTTCGCACTTGCACCTCGTCGTAGCGCTCGTAAGCGGCAACGATCTCGCCTACTAGGCGGTGACGGACAACGTCATTTGTGGTGAGTCTACAAAATGCGACGTCATCAACATTTTCGAGAATTTCCGAGACAACTCTCAACCCGCTCGTTGTTCCCGAAGGCAGGTCAACTTGGGTGACGTCACCTGTCACCACCATCGTTGAACCAAAACCCAATCGGGTGAGAAACATTTTCATTTGAGCAGCCGACGTATTTTGAGCTTCGTCGAGAATAATGAAAGCGTCATTGAGTGTTCGTCCACGCATGTAGGCCAGTGGTGCCACTTCAATTGTTCCACTCGTGATTAAGCGTGGAATTGAATCCGGATCAATCATGTCGTGCAGAGCGTCATATAAAGGACGCAAGTATGGATCAATTTTCTCTGACAATGTTCCGGGGAGGAATCCAAGTTTTTCGCCAGCTTCAACAGCGGGTCGAGTCAACACGATTCTGGTCACTTGCTTAGCTTGCAATGCCTGAACTGCTTTTGCGACAGCAAGATAGGTCTTACCGGTTCCTGCAGGACCAATTCCGAAAACAACCGTGTTGTTGTCAATCGCCTCGACGTAGTTTTTTTGGTTCAAGGTCTTGGGTCTGATTGTCTTTCCACGACTACTGAGAATATTGGCGGTCATCAATTCACTCGGCCGCGTTCCCGACTTCATGAGTGAAATGGAACGATGAACCGAGTCAGCGTTGAGACTTTGGCCAGTGCGAATCATGGCTAACATTTCACCAACCAAGGTGTCGATCGTGTCGACTGACTTGTCTTCACCTTCAAGCGTAATTTGATTGCCGCGCACCAAAATATCAACGTCTGGGAAAGCGCCTTCAATTAATCGAAGGTATTCATCGGATGCACCGAGCAATGCAACCATAGGTTGTGAGGCGGGTACTTCAAGTACGGTTCTGGTCATCCGGGAGGCCACCCTAAGTTACGTCCCCCAAGGACGTGAGCGTGAGCGTGAAAAACACTTTGGCCAGCTTCCGCTCCGGTATTGAACACGGTTCGGTAGTCGGTCAAACCCGCCTCTGCGGCCACCGTATGGGTTGCGGCTAAAACAGCGGCTGCTTGAACCGGATTGTCCTTGGCCAATTCCGCACCGTTTTCATGGTGTTCGGTGGGAATCACCAAAATATGGGTGGGCGCCTGTGGGTTGAGATCTGTGAAAGCAACAACCTCAGGGGTGCGCAGCACGATATTGGCCGGGATATCCCCCGAAACGATCGAGCAAAAGATGCAGTCAGGCATTGCTTAATCCTTGCATGGTGCTTCCACTTTCGCTATCCCACTCCCCAGACTTGGAGAAAAGGTAGGAGACGCCCACGACTCCGGCGGTTTCTGAGCGGAAAACACTGTTCCCCAACCTCAAAGACGCCGCACAGGCGAAGAGTTCGCGCTCGTGAGCACTCACCCCACCTTCTGGTCCAACGATGAGCAGCACGGAACCTGAGGCAATGCCAGGTGCCTGACTTTTTCCTGATTCCTCTAACACCACGACGTGTTCGTAATCGCATAATTTTTTTGCCAGTGCATTTGATCCGATTGGTTCATGAATAACAGGTGTCCAGGATCTGCGGGATTGCTGGGTTGCAGCAGTTATCACGTTTTTCCATTTGACCAATTGCTTTGCCGACTTTTCACTATTCCACTTGACCACGCTGTGATCCGCAATCCAAGGGATAAGGCCGCTCACTCCAACTTGGGTCAGCATGTCCAAGGAGTTTTCCAAGCGATCACCCTTAATGAGCGCCTGAGCAACATCAATGCGCAAGGCTGGTAACGGCTCAACCTGCACACTTTTCACCTCAAAGGACCCCTCGGGGTTTACCGTTCCACTCACTCTTTTCCCGTGTCCATCCACGAGTTCGCACAATTCATTCGATTCAATTCGCATAACGTGGATGTGGTGCGCGACGGGTTTTGGCAGAGCAATAAATGACCCAATACCCGAATCGCTTAGGAGTTCGGGTTCGACAAGGAAAACGGGCGCGCTCACTTGTTGGTGAACGCCTCTTTGAGCCGGGAAAAGACACCCGTTGAGTCAGCACGGGTCACAATTTCGTTCGGTTTTTCATCACGCAGTTGTGCAAGCTGCTTGAGCAGATCCTGCTGTTCGGGCGTTAACTTGCGCGGGGTTTCGACATTGACGTGCACGAATAGGTCACCACGCGAATTGCTTCGAAGCCGTGATGCTCCTCTGTTTTTCACGGTGACAACCGCGCCGGATTGCGTACCTGCAGCGACCGCGATCTCTTCGGGTCCGTCCAGAGTTTCGATATTTATGGAGGTGCCCAAGGCCGCAGAGGTCATGGGGATAGTGATCACGCAGTGCAGTTGATCGCCCTGGCGTTCAAAGAGTTCGTGGCCGCGAACAACAATTTCAATGTAAAGGTCACCTGCCGGCCCACCATTAGGACCCGCCTCGCCTTGACCCTGCAGTTGAATCCTCGTTCCGGTGTCAACCCCCGCCGGTATAGCGATAGTGAGGTTTCGTCGATGACGAACCCGACCTTGCCCGGAGCACTCGATACATGGATGCGGGATGGTTGTTCCGTAACCCTGGCAGGCGGGGCACGGACGTGAAGTCATGACCTGTCCCAAGAAACTCTGCTGAACGGACTGAATTTCCCCATGACCCTTACACATGATGCAGGTGACTGTTTCCGTCCCCGCAGCCAAACCCGATCCAGTGCACTTCTCACATGCAATTGCGGTATCCACGGCAATTTCTTTTTCTTCGCCGAAAACGGCCGCGGGCAAATCAATCGTGATACTGATGAGTGCATCTTGGCCACGGCGAGCACGACCACGTGGTCCGCGGCTCTGACCGCGACCGCCAAAGAAGGCGCCCATGACATCGCTGAAATCGAAGCCCCCTGAGAAACCTCCGCCACCGCGGTTACTCAACGGATCCCCACCAAGGTCATACATTTGACGTTTTTCAGGATCACTGAGAACTTCGTAGGCCGCTGTGACCATCTTGAATCTCTCTTGATGTTCCAAGTCAGGATTAACATCAGGATGGAGCTCACGCGCCAGCCGGCGGTAAGCCTTTTTAATCTCCTCGGGATTGGCCGTTCGGCTCACTTCGAGAAGTTCGTAGTAATCGGTTGCAGCGTTACTCATTTAACTCACTTAAGCTCGTTGTCGGAAAGGAACCGGCTCATGTACTGGGCCACTGCTTGCACTGTGCTCATTGAATTGGCGTAATCCATGTTCGTTGGTCCGATCACACCAAGGGAAGCCACGGGCTTACTTTCCTTTGCATAGTGCGAACTCACGATGGAGGTTGAACTTAATCCCTCCACTTCGTTTTCATGACCGATACGCACGGAGAGTTTAGTTTCGGTACCGACTTCACCCAATAAGCGAAGTAGCACAACCTGCTCTTCCAGCGCTTCGAGAACCGGCTGAATGGTCATCGGAAAATCTTCGTTGTAACGAGCCAGATTGGACGCACCGCCCAGGACTACTCGCTCGTCAAGTTTCGCAGTTACCGTTTCCAAAATTGCGGCAATAACTGCACGCACAAGTGGACGACTTTCTGAGGCGAAAGTCTGTTCAAGCCCCTCCACCCGCTGTGGGACAGATGAAAATGGTTGATCGGAAATTGCGGCAGAAAGTCGCTCCCTCAAGTCAGCCAATAAAATCTCTTCAATGGAAACCGAGCACTCGACAATGCGTTGCTCAACCCGGCCACTGTCTACGATCAAGATGATCATGAGTCGGTGCTCATTGAGTGGAATTAGTTCAATACGTCTCATCTGGCTGCGCGAGAGTGAAGGGTACTGAACCACAGCGACCTGCTTGGTCAGTTGAGCTAGGAGCCGAACGGTCCGCGTCATAATGTCGTCAAGGTCAACCGCATCGGAAAGGAAAAGGTCAATTCCTTTTCGCTCAGCCGCACTGAGCGGCTTTATTTGAGCAATCTGGTCAACAAACATGCGGTAACCAAGATCGGTGGGAATGCGACCCGCAGAGGTGTGCGGAGCCGTGATGTATCCCTCTTCTTCCAGTGCGGCCATGTCATTACGAATAGTGGCTGGGGAAACTCCGAGTTGATGACGATCAACGAGTGCCTTAGAGCCAACTGGCTCATGGGTCGCCACGTAGTCGGAGACAATTGCTTGGAGCACAGCGAGCCGACGTTCCTCGAGCATATGCACCTCCAAAAATTTGACCGTTCACCAGTTCGCCAGTTCACCGAAGCAGTCCTACCCACTTAGTTACGAGCCGTGTGGGCATTAGCACTCTGGCGTTAAGAGTGCCAGTCTACGCCCGTTCCGTAGATCCGTCAGCCCAGGAGTTCACGAATCACTCGATCGGCGAGTAATCGTTCCGAATCTGTGACCCGAACCACTCCCCTCGCAAATTCAACCGGGTCAATTACCCCTTTGCGGGCGAACTCCTTTGCGCGTAAAAATTCTTCGGCATCAAGTTCTCCAACCGATAACCCAGCTCGGGTGCGCAGGGCCAACATCACCCTTTCCACATGAATCTGTTCGGGAGTCAGTTCCTCCGTGTTCGCGCGCAGAGCCTCGCCTATTACCAGGTCGACTTTTTCCATGCCTATTTCTTCCGTGGCTATTTCTTCCATGGCTTTGGCATAGGTCGCCGGGTGTTTGTGGTTGACCCAACGCCGCCCATTGACGTGGCTGTGGGCTCCCGGGCCGACCCCCCACCAGTTTGCACTCGTCCAATACACCTGATTGTGTGCACTTTGACCACCGGGTTTGGCCCAATTGGATACCTCGTACCAATCAAAACCAGCCTGCTGCAGCATCGTGTCAATTATGTTGTGGCGATCAGCACATGCGTCGTCATCGGGTGGAGGTAACGCGCCAGAGTTAACCGCGCGAGCCATTGAAGTTCCTGGTTCAACAATGAGTGAGTACGCAGCAACGTGATCCACTCCTGCATCAATGCACACGTTCACCGAATCACGCACGTCTGAATCCGTTTCACCGGGAGTCCCATAAATCAAATCCAGATTCACATGCTCAAATCCTGCTTCGCGCGCCCACGTCGCTGCCTGAGCGCTCGCACCAGCGGTGTGCGTACGTTGAAGGGTCGCCAGCACTGTGGAGGAAACACTCTGCATTCCAAATGAAATTCGATTAAATCCCCCTTGACGCAACTGCGACAGCATCTGTGCATTAACTGAATCAGGATTCGCTTCGGTTGTGATCTCAACATCTTCATCCATCGGAAAATATTTCTCGATGCCCCGCAGAATCTGCGTCAAAGAATCAGAACCAATCAGCGTTGGTGTTCCACCACCAATAAACACCGTTGAGACAGAAGGTGCATCAAGTGTGCGAGATGCAACTGCAAGTTCGCGGATCAACAGTGCGTGGAAACTCTCCTGTGAAACTCCGCCACCTAATTGTTGTGCGGTGTACGTGTTGAAATCGCAGTAACCGCAAATACTTGAACAAAAAGGAATGTGGACATACAGCGAAAACGGGGTGTGGTTCTGGTGCGTCATTTCTTTGCTGATTTGTCAGATGTCGACAGAACCGCGATAAACGCTTCCTGGGGGACTTCAACGCTTCCCACCATCTTCATTCGCTTCTTGCCTTCTTTTTGCTTTTCAAGAAGCTTGCGTTTACGGGAGATATCTCCGCCATAACACTTTGCCAATACGTCCTTGCGAACAGCCCGGACGGTTTCGCGGGTAATGATCCGAGCACCAATTGCGGCTTGGATTGGCACCTCGTATTGCTGGCGGGGAATGAGTTCTTTAAGTTTTTGCACGATAAGGACGCCGTAGGCCTGCGATTTGTCACGGTGCACGACTGCACTAAACGCATCAACGGCTTCCCCGTGCAACAGGATGTCGACCTTCACAAGATCCGCTTCCTGCTCACCTGTTGGTTCGTAATCCAAGGATGCGTAACCGCGGGTGCGGGATTTCAACTGATCAAAAAAATCAAAGACGATTTCGGCGAGCGGGAGTGTGTAACGCAATTCAACCCGGTCCTCAGAGAGGTAGTCCATGCCGAGGAGTACACCGCGTCGTTGTTGACACAGTTCCATGACCGCTCCGACAAATTCACTCGGCAAAAGAACGGTAGCGCGAACAACGGGTTCGAAGATCTGCGATAGCTTCGTTTCCGGGAATTCACTCGGGTTAGTAACAATGATTTCTTTTCCAGCGTCAGTGATTACCCGATAAACAACGTTCGGTGCGGTGGAGATCAACTCAAGATTGAATTCGCGCTCAAGCCGCTCGCGCACAATTTCCAAGTGAAGCAATCCGAGGAATCCACAGCGAAAACCAAAACCAAGGGCTAGTGAGGTTTCAGGTTCATAGGTCAATGCCGCGTCATTGAGTTTTAGTTTGTCGAGGGCGTCACGCAATTCGGGGTAGTCCGAGCCATCAAGTGGATACAGTCCTGAGAAGACCATGGGGAGCGGATCGCGGTAACCACCTAATGACTCAGTAGCACCGCGCAGAGCCGTGGTAACGGTGTCACCCACTCGGGACTGACGAACATCTTTCACTCCCGTGATGAGGTATCCCACCTCACCAACGCCAATTCCATCCGATGGAACCGGTTCGGGTGAGATCACGCCGACTTCCAGAAGTTCATGGGTGGTTCCCAGTGACATCATTTCGATCTTGTCGCGTGTTCCAATTCGACCGTCAACCACGCGAACATAAGTGACAACGCCGCGATAGGTGTCATAGACAGAGTCGAAAATCAAGGCCCGCGCAGGCGCTGATGCATCGCCTTTGGGTGCCGGAACTTTCTCGATGATGCGCTCGAGGAGTTCGGAAACCCCTACCCCTGTCTTGGCAGAAACCATTAACACGTCAGTGGGATCACACCCAATAATGTGGGCAAGCTCGGCAGCGTACTTTTCTGGCTGGGCTGCTGGCAGGTCAATTTTATTGAGAACCGGGATGATCTCCATATCATTTTCCATGGCCAAATAGAGGTTCGCCAGGGTCTGGGCTTCAATCCCCTGGGCGGCGTCAACGAGGAGGACTGCGCCTTCACAGGCCGCCAAAGACCGTGAAACTTCATAGGTGAAGTCGACGTGACCTGGAGTGTCAATCAGGTTAAGGATGTATTCCTTGCCGCCCAATGATTGATAGGGCAGGCGAACGGCTTGCGACTTGATCGTGATCCCCCGCTCACGCTCAATGTCCATCCGATCCAGGTACTGAGCCCTCATGGATCGAGCGTCCACGAGCCCCGTGTGCTGGAGCATCCGGTCAGCGAGCGTGGATTTCCCATGGTCAATATGGGCAATAATGCAAAAATTGCGCACCACTGCTGGATCGGTGGATCCTGGGCGCGGACTACTCACGTTTTTTCCTCACATAAAAAAATTTTGGTCGGGTGGGTCAAGATAATCGGGTATGGCACAGTTTTAGGGGCAGTGGCCGATGCCCCCTAGCCTAGGGGTACTCTTTGCTGGTTGTACCAACGAGACCAACACAAGAAGAACTCATACAAGAAGACCCACACAAAAAGAACTGAGAGCAAAGAACCGCTATGGCAAATATTAAGTCGCAGAAGAAGCGCATTCTCACCAACGAGAAGTCACGCCTTCGCAACAAGTCGGTCAAGTCTTCCCTCCGCTCTGCCGTGCGCAAGTTCCGTGAAGCACTAGCAACGGGCGATAAGGAAGCAACAGTGAGTGCAGCTCGCGCCGCTAACCGCGAACTCGACATAGCAGTACGTAAAGGTGTTATCCACCAGAACCAAGCCGCTAACCGGAAGAGTTCGATCTCTAAGCAAACAGCTGCTCTCTAAATCTTCACTCTAAACTTTTTGTGACCCGCACTAATGAGTGCGGGTCACAAGTTTTTCTAGCTCATATAACTTTTGCTCGGGATCCAATGATGATCCAATTGTAATCCCGCCTTTCATCGCTGGATCCGCATCAGCCAGCGCAACGACAAGGGCAGCCAATTTTCGTTGATCTCCACTCCAACGCGACCACTGCCGGCGCAGGGTCTTCACCTTCCATGGTGGCACGCCAGCTTGACGGGCAACATCATTGTCACTGGATCCTGGCGCAGACCCCCCAACCAAGATCATCGACCGTAGTCCACTTGCTAGAGCGGTGACCGTGGTGACCCCAACTCGACCCGGGTCTGATTCCAATGTGCTTTGACGTAGCAATTTGATCGCTTCGGCGGTCTTTTTGTCCCAAAGCGCATCAGAGATTGCATAACCGCTGATAGGCGCTGTCCCCTCAAAATAGGCCCGCACATGGGTTGCATCGATGGGGTCAGCTTCCACGTCACTGCACAATTGACCAATTGCGTTCGTCAGGGCTGACAAGTCTTGCCCAAAAGACTCGACCAAAAGGTTCAGTGCGTCGGGAGTCATTTTACGCTTTCGCCGAGTAACTTCCTTGGTGAGAAAAGCGGTGGTATCCGGTCCACGCTTGATTTCTTTGCAGTCAATTTTTTCACCGCCCGCTTTAACGGCAGCGTCAATGAGTGGTTTTCGTTTAACTCCGCCCGGATGAGTGAGCAACAACCACACATTTTCCGGGAGATCAGCCATGACAGCCTTGAGTGAATCCACGCCGTCGTCATTGAGATTATCGATTCCTTCAATGACAACCAGGACGTCTTCCCCGAACAGCGTTGGTGCACATGCTTGAGAGATATTTGCTGAAACTTCATCATGTGAGGAATCCACAACGATTCGAGTGATGTCAGGGACTTCTTTGGTCACCGCAACCGTGAGGTTGACTTTGACACGGTCAATGAGAACGGTTTCACTTCCGACCGCGATGGTGATCCGTTTAGGCACACCCAAGCATTGCACAAAGACTTCACCCTTGGGTAACAGCGCTCCAAACACCCTCGGTGGACAATGAAAGTGACACGGCTCCCAAATGGTCGGTCCTGAAGATCTCCGCACCACCCCATGCTCGTAATGCCTCGGGTGACGGGTGACCGTATTCATTGTCTTGACCAACGCTGATGAGAGCGATCTCAGCATTTACCCAATCCGCAAACCCTTCAACAAAGTTTGCTGATCCATGATGGGGAACCTTCACCACGTCAACATCAACTGATTTAACTTCACGCATGATTTCTGCCTGTGCTTCACGCTCAATATCCCCTGTTATCAGAATCCCGCGTCCTTCGATTGTTACTAAGACAACAACACTGGCGTTATTTGGTACGGATCCTTGTTGGATGAATCGCGACGGCCATAGTACTTTCAGCGTCATTTCCCCCAGCGAGTATTCCTGGCCTGCCGTGACCTCTGATTGCCGAATCTCAACTGGGATTTCACGCACAACGTATTCGAATTGCTCGATTGGTTCGTGGTAACCGGTGGCAATAACCTGTTGTACGTTTCGCCCCTGCAAAGCACCAGCGATTCCCCCAATATGGTCACGGTGATAGTGGGTCAGCACGATCGCGGAAATTTCGGTGACCCCCAAATCCTTGAGGCAGTCATCGATTGCAGAATCTTCACCGCCAACATCAAAAACTATGACCCTGCCATCGCGATCACGCAGAACCAATCCATCTCCTTGACCAACATCACACATGACTAGCAACCAAGAATCACCCGGCCAGTTATTCCATGGAGCGATATGGGTTCCTTGGAGAAGTAGGACAAGCAACAGTGCAGCTCCTGCACCAATCACTATTAAGGGCTGTGATAAATACCATGCAAGTGCCACAATTCCCGTAGCAATAATTAAAGCCGCAATCACTGTAAGCCCACTCAGTGCGGGCCAACCTGAAAAGAATTCGGCGAGACCTGCAATCCACATTGCCGGCCAGGAACTCACGAGAGCGAATCCATGCGCAAGTTCCGGACTCACCAATGAGGTAAGTGAACTGAGCAATCCCCCAACAGTTATGAACACCACCATGGGCATTGCCAAAATGTTCGCTGGCACCGACCCAAGTCCGATCGGTGTCCCCATGGCGATTAACACGGGCAGAGTCGCGATTTGCGCCGACATTGTGAGAAGAGCGGCTACAAGGACTACCGGCGGAGTTCTCGCAATAATTGGCGTCCGTTGCACATAGTCCATCAAGATCGGGGTGAGTACAACGATTCCACCCGTGGCACACACCGAAAGCACGAATCCCCATGAGATTCCCAAACTGGGATCAAAAATCAAAAGAATGATTACTGCTGTCGCCAAGATAGAGGGCCCAGCAGTTCGGCCACCAACGAGAAAAGCGATCACAACAATCGCACCCATGGTGGCTGCGCGCACCACACTAGGTTGCGGTTGCACCAAGATCACATAAAAACCTAACGCGCCGAGTGAGAGCACCACCCGACCGATGAGTTTTATTCCGATAAGCATGCTGACCAGAATGACCATGGCTAACACGATGGCAACGTTTCCACCAGAAACTGCCGTTAAATGCGCCAGACCACTCAAGCGCATTTGATCTCTGAGTTCCGCCGGTAATGCTGATTCGTCACCGATGGCTAACCCGGCAACGAGCGAACCGCCACGTTCATCAACGCCAATTAATGCACGAGTGAGACCCTCGCGCATTGAATCAGCCAGTGAGTCAATAAAACCCGGAGCACTTATTACCTCGATGCTGCTGACCGAACTCAATCCTGCGGCGAAGTTTCCGTACCGAAATGACTGACCCAATTTTCCCGTGATGACAACCGATGAACCAGGAGGCGGGACAACAACCTCTGCCTCAACTTCAACCGTTACGGGGACCGCAATGTGATACGCGTTATCTCCGACAGTTATTGAGTCGGTGGCAAGGGTGACAACGTGCACCTCGGGGGACTTCCACACCGCGGCGCCTGGCGTCGATCGCGTTTGCGTTTCCGTGCTGATCACGCCACTGATCTGCGCTACTGATTTCTGGTTGATCCAAATGGATAGCGGTTCACTCGTTTGGGCACTGATTTGTAGGGCTGTAACACCGCAACCAAGTAGGACAAAAGCAAAGGAAATACCGCGAATTCTGAGTTTTTGTGACCTGAACTCAGTTGGGCGCAACCATCTAAAATAGGCAACGACTGCGATCAATATCGCACATCCCGCAAGTGCAATCACGAAGGCAAATTGAGCATGGGAGTTTCGAGTATCCGGATCAGGGTTTCTCCCTGACAGGAAGAAGGTCGTTGCTACCCCGAGCCACAGACCTATGGCCGGGAATAGTAGACGCAGATCCATGGCACGGGGCCTCTACAGTGTGGCGATATCGCGGACACTGTCCAAGATTGAGTTGCCGATTCCTGAGACCTCCCCCAATGCATCAATTGATGTGAACGGACCGTTTGTTTCGCGATAACTCACAATCCGCGCCGCGATAACCGGACCGACACCGGGCAGGTCCTCTAATTCATTTACCGAGGCGCTGTTGATACTGATGCCACTACCAGCGCCACCGGGTGAATTCTCACCGACCATTATCTGTTCACCGTCGACAACCTCACGAGCTAGGTTCACTGAATTTGCTGCGCTTTTTTTATTCACACCACCAGCGGCTGTAATTGCATCGGCTATTCGAACACCAGCAGGCAGTCGGTACAGACCCGGATTCTTGACAGAGCCAGCTACGTGAACGGTAACTTCAGGGACTGAGTTTTCTGAATCCATGACAAGTTCAGATTCGACACCCGTAACCACTGGTTCAAGTTCGGACGGTCGACCAATAAACCACAAACCGATGACGACAATGAGTATCGCTCCAACTATGAAAAATAGTGGTCGAATACTGCGCCCATCCCAATTACCCATTCGAAACCGAGGCTCGACTTTTGAGCCAACTGATTCCTTTGCCAACTCAGGTTCGTCACTGTGACTTCGAAGGCCTCGGCGTTTGGCGGGTGAAGCGACGAAATCTCTCGGAGGTGGTGCCAGTTTCCAATCATCCAATGCGTGTTTGAGTCGATCTGAGGCTTTGGTGCTCGTAGTTTTTCTCGTTCCCAACATGCATCAAAAATAGGGTGACCCAGAGGCGAGGGAAATACCCAATTTTCGATCTGTGGATTATTTGGCACCCTGATTGGTTCACATTGACCAAAGATAATAAGTCAACAACCTAACCACGGGGTTAGTGTTGAGTGTGCCCTCTGATATTCACCGCGAAGTCGAAGTAAAAATGCGGGTTGCAAGTAATTTTGATTGCGCTCCCTATCTGCAGGACCTGCCCGGAACCACACTCGTTGGGCCACACACGGTGCAATTGTGCGCCACCTACTACGACACGGCGGAACTCACGCTACTTCGCTGGGGCATCACCTTGCGCCGGCGCGAAGGTGGGGCTGACTCTGGCTGGCACATGAAACTTCCGGTGACCGACGATCAGGACGGGGCTCGCGAGGAATTGCACTTACCACTCACCGAAGGCGCTCCCGGTGACGTACCACCCGAATTCATTGCGATGATGGCACCACTGCTTCGCCATGGGAATATTGAATACCTCGCGGACGTGAATACCACCCGCACGACATACACATTCGCCGACAGGCACGCCAAACCCCTCGTTGAAGTCGCTGATGATCAGGTAATCGTCGAAGTGAACACACGCGAGATCAACGCATTTCACGAGATTGAAGTGGAACTTGTCAAAGACTCAAAGCGCTCCAGAAAAGTATTACGTGAGATCCAGAATCGAATACTTGATACCGGGGCGAACCCCATAACCTTATCTAAATTGGCTTCCGCCTTGGGACCTGCAGCAACTGAACCACCGGATGTCCCGGATCTGGGTCCGCTCTCAAAGGACTGCCTTGCGGTTGACTTCATTGCATACGTAATTGCCGAACACACCCGCCACCTATTGATGGCTGACGTTGGCGTCCGGCGAGGAATGCCCGATTCAATTCACCAAATGCGGGTCTCTGCTCGCCGCTTGCGGAGCACCCTTCGCTCATTCAAGGGACTCGTCGATCTCGAACGCACTCAACAATTACGCACAGAACTGTCCTGGATCGCCCACGAATTAGGTGAGGTGCGAGATCTGGAGGTACTCCTTGAGCGACTGATTCGGCAATCGGCTGAACTCTCCGACCCAACCGATGCTGATGTTGCCGCAAGTGTCATCAGATCAGAGTTGCAACAACGACTTGAGGTTGCCGAGAACAACGCTTTACTGGGCTTGCGAAGTGCCCGCTACTTTGACTTGATCGAAACCCTCATCACAGCGAGTTCACAACCCCCTGTTACCAAAGATGCATTTCAACCAGCACGGGAGTTGCTCACTTCAATGGCAGAGCGAACCTGGAGGAAACTCGCAAAGGGCGTGCACACCCTTTCCTTCGAATCTCCTGACACCCAATGGCATGCGGTGCGAATTCAAGCCAAACGTGCCCGATACACAGCTGATGCTGCAGCAACGATCTCCGGCAAAGCCATGCGCACTTACGCAGGCAAGCTAGCAACCATCACGGACATTCTGGGTGATCTGCATGACGCTCATGTAGCTGAATTATTCCTGCGCGAACTTGCCCAGTCCCCCAATGTCAGCGGCCCGCAGGGACTCGCACTCGGCCGGCTACTCGATCTCCAAATCCAGCACAATCAGATTGAGCGCCGCAAATTCACAAAAGCTTGGCCGCCAACCCGCACAGCAGCTCGAGGAGCAGGGCTGGGCAAATCAGACTGACCGCGAAACAATGATCCCTACTAGGCCAGGACCAGCGTGAACACCAATCACCGGACTTACTTCACTGATAAGCAATTCGGTACCCGGCATTGTTTCTGAAATCTTGAGTGCACACTGATCAGCCAAAGTTCGATCACCAAAATACTGAAGTCCGATAAGTGCAGGTTGATACTCACGTGCACAATCCACGGCAAGGCGGACGAGTTCGGCCAGAGCCTTAGCCTGGGTGCGAACCTTTTCTTTTAGCACCACTTCACCGTTAACGACCGCCATGATTGGTTTTACCGACAAGGCAGTTCCCAGAAACGCACCGGTCGCGCTAATGCGTCCACCTCGCTTCAGGTATTCCAAACTGTTGACATAGAAAAATACTTGTGAAGAAGTGATCCCCACTTCCACAATTTCGAGAACTTGACTGATGCTCGCACCCGTTTGTGCTGCCCGCGCCGCGTTGATGACCGGGAATCCCAAACCCAAGCCCACACTGAGTGAATCACACACCGAAACCGAGATGGGGCTAGTTTGCGAAGCCACCTGTGCTGAGTCGAAAGTTCCCGAAAGCTTAGAAGACAAAGTGACAACCACCGCATGTTCATAACCGTCGATCGACAATGACTCGAACGCCCTGGCAAATGCCTCCGGTGTGGAACGCGAGGTCGTTACTTTCACTCCATCACGTACAGCTTGAGCAACATCGATCGAGGCGCCCTCCGACAGAACAACTCCGTCAACAATGACATCAACGGGAACCATAAGGATCCCTAGTTGGGCAGCCAGTTCCTCAGAGATCCCAGAACTGTTGTCGGTAACCAGCGCCACCCGTCCCATGACTGCGCGTCCGACTATTTAAGAACGATGTTGACGAGTTTGGGGGCTCGGACAACCACCATGCGAATCTCTTGGCCTTCAAGTGCCTCAGTGATTTCTGATGAAGCCAATGCCAACGCTTCTAGTTCAGCTTGGGAAATATCGGGGCTCACCTGAAGCTTGTCTTTGATCTTGCCTGCGATTTGGACAACGCAGGTCACCGAGTCTTCGACCAGCAAAGTGGGGTCAACAGTTGGCCATGCCGCTCGGGCCACGGTGGGTTCGTGTCCCAGCAGCATCCACATCTCTTCTGCCGTGTAGGGACAAACGACGGAGAGCATGATCGCAACGGTTTCAACCGCCTCGCGAACTGCGGGGTCTGCCGGCCCACAACCGGTATCAATCGCTTTGCGGGTAGCGTTCACAAGCTCCATCACGCGGGCCACCAAAACATTAAACCGAAGTGATTCAACGTTGAGTTCGCCGTCTCGGATTGCCTTATGCGTTGCTTTACGCAGTTGGGCGTCACCTGTTGTTGGGTCTGCACCAACGTCACTCGTGACATCGCCTGCAAGGCGCCACGCGCGCGCCAAGAACTTCTTGGAACCCGAGGGTGAGACTTCAGCCCAGTCGATGTCATCTTCTGGCGGCCCTGCAAAAACCATGGAGAGTCGAATTGCGTCAACACCATTGATTTCGAGTTCCTCGGTCAAACGCACCAGGTTCCCGCGCGACTTGCTCATAGCGCTGCCGTCCTTGAGCACCATTCCTTGATTCAGTAGTCGAGTGAATGGTTCAACGAAGTCAACGAGGCCCATGTCGTGGGCAACCTTGACCCAAAAGCGTGCGTACAACAGGTGCAGGATCGCGTGGGTTACTCCACCGACGTACTGGTCAACAGGTAGCCACTCCGCCACTTTCCTGGGATCAAATGCGGCCTCGGAGTTTTGTGAATCGGCGTAGCGCAGGAAATACCAGGACGAGTCGACAAAAGTGTCCATGGTGTCGGTGTCACGCAATGCTGGCTCACCACAATTTGGGCAAGCAACGTTGACCCAATCAAGTGCGGTTGCAAGGGGTGAAACACCCTTGGGACTGAGGTCAAGCCCCTCAGTGCTGGGAAGTTCAACGGGCAATTGGTTCTCGGGGACGGGAACTTCACCGCACTTCTCGCAATGGATGATCGGTATTGGTGTTCCCCAATAACGCTGACGTGAAATGAGCCAGTCGCGCAGACGGTAATTGGTCGCAGCCGACCCTGTTCCCCGCTCGTACAGCACTTCAATCATGCGAGGAATAGCTTCGGCTTTGGTCAATCCGTCAAGTGGCCCAGAATTAATCAATACACCGTTGTCTGTAGTCGCGACCCCCGTTTCACGCGGGTCCTCATCACTGTCGACAACAACGGTTACCGGCAGTTTAAAAGCGCGAGCGAAATCGAGGTCACGTTGATCATGTGCTGGTACCGCCATGATGGCGCCGGTTCCGTAATCCGCGAGAACGTAGTCCGCCGCGTAGACCGGGATTTTCTCGCCATTAACCGGATTAATTGCATAGCGCTCGAGGAAGACACCGGTTTTCTCGCGACCAGATTCCAGCCGATCCATTTCCGATGACGCTTTCACTTTGTCCAAATACGCATTGAACTCCGCTTCGGCTGGTGTTCCCGCTGCCAACTCTGCAGCAAGATCGGAGTCAGCGGCTACCACGAAAAATGTTGCGCCGAAAAGTGTGTCGGGGCGGGTGGTGTACACGCTCACGGGTTCGTCGCGACCTTCGATCACAAATTGAACGTGCGCACCTTGTGAACGGCCAATCCAGTTGCGCTGCATGAGTAGTACCTTCTCGGGCCACTTGCCTTCCAATTGATCCATGTCTTCCAGGAGACGATCCGCGTAATCGGTGATGCGCAGATACCACTGGGCCAACTTTTTCTTCGTGACCTGTGAATCGCACCGCTCACACAAGCCTGAAACCACCTGCTCGTTAGCCAGCACCGTTTGGCATTGGGTGCACCAGTTGACCGCACTGTATTTCCGGTAGGCCAAGCCCCGTTTGAACATCTCTAAAAAGAACCACTGATTCCAGCGATAATAGGTCGGGTCGCATGTGTAAAGAACGCGATCCCAATCGAATGAACACGCGTAATTTCGCATTGACGCTTTTTGTTGTTCAATGTTCGCATAGGTCCACGTACCTGGATCAACATTGTTTTTAATAGCGGCATTTTCGGCAGGGAGCCCGAATGCGTCCCAACCAATTGGATGCAGAACATTGAAGCCCTTAAGCACCCAGTAACGGGCAATTACGTCACCTATTGCATAGGCCTCCGCATGTCCCATGTGTAAATCCCCCGAAGGGTAGGGGAACATGTCACATACGTATTTCTTAGGGCGGGTATCCGTGGGATCCCCCGAACGAAATGGCGCCAGTTCATCCCATATTGGCAGCCAACGCTGCTGTATTGCCGCGAAGTCATAGCGTTGCGCATCACGGGGATCCGAACTCGTTACTACGTCGGTCACGGGGTTTTAACCATCCTTTGAAGGGTTTCAAGAGAAGCCATTTATGAGGAACATGTGCGCGGGCAAGACTACCGAGGCAGAAACACTTGTTGTATGCCTCCCCTGAGTTACCATTGGTAACATGAAAAAATCTTTGAAAGCCATCATCGCAGTGGGTTCCGCAGTATTTATGGCGACAGCACTGCTGTCCTCGCCCGTAAACGCCGCCAACAAGGACCTCACCCTCGTTGTAACGCAATTGCCGGCACAGGTGCGGTTGATTCCGGGTGAATCCATAGCACTGTCACTGTCCACTAATGCCACTACAGGCTACACCTGGGACACAAAAGTCTCCGGGGATAAGAAGTCCATCAAGGTGTTTCAGGGCGTTTACGCTGCCCCTGAAGCAACCGGCATGGTCGGTGTTCCCGGCACGACCATTTGGAAGATCACAGCTAAGTCGGTTGGTAAAGCGGTCGTCACCGTCGTCACGTCTTCACCCGGTGGCAAGAAGAGCAATGTTGGCAA
>JAFMHB010000002.1:42915-105776 GCA_017854795.1 Candidatus Nanopelagicales bacterium | reverse complement strand
GCTAGCGCTTCGCCCACCAACTCGTGGGTTTCCCAAGCCCAATGCATCCCATCCGGATTTGCATCGCCACTGATGAGACCTTTAAGAACATATTTTTCTATGTCCACAATGGGCACTCCGAGGGGTGCCGCCCACGTGAACGCGGATGCCCGCGCAGCAGCGTGGTATTTCTGTGAGGGGTAGTACTTGCTGTCATAGGGTGATGGAGTCATGGCGACAATTGGGATATCCCCGCAGATCGCCCGAACTGCCTGCACAATTCGAGTCAAGTAGCGATCCGTGGCCGACTGAGGTAGTTGCCGCATGAGTCCACCGGTGATCCCCACGACCTTAGGGGCTAGATCGCGGTAGAGCCTGCGGGTACGGCGACGCAAACCACCTGGACGGATGTACGGCATTCCTTCACGGATGTAGGTGGGTATCACAGCTGGTAGGTGATCCATGCCTCCGACCTCGATAATCACCGCGCTGGCGCGGGGTAGATAAGTTCCAAAGACAACCGGATCCTTTGTGAGAGCCCACCACGAATCACGTGAAGTCCAGCCCTCACGAGCCACCAGGTCGACCTCGATGGGTACGCCCAGTTTGCCTGCCAATTGTGCTGCCACAATATTAGGAAAGAGCCGTGGATCCGAGGGCGAAACAATCCCCTGCGGACCTTGGAAGGCCAGCGAGTCTCCCAGCACCAGAACGTGGCGCGAGTTCACCGGTTTCTCCACTCCCCTAGTGTGCCCTCATGTCTCGCAAAGGTTTAATCCTGTTCCTGAGCTTGGGCCTGATTTGGGGTTTGCCCTACCTACTCATAAAGGTGAGCGTGGAGTACCTCTCTCCCGAAGTAATTGTTTTTCTGCGGGTTTTCCTCGCAGCCATAATTCTGATGCCGGTTGTGCTAGAGCGTGGCTACCTGCGCGAACTTAAAGGACATTGGAAATGGGTATTTATTTTCGCAGTCGTCGAGATCACATTCCCAATTGGCGCTTTGACGTACGCCGAAATTAGACTGAGCAGCTCGATGGCAGGATTGCTAGTCGCTGCCGTTCCTATTGTCAGCGCGATCTTCGCCTGGCGCTTGGGAATCGACGACCGGATCACCGGCAAACGCGTCTTTGGATTATCCGTCGGCATTGTGGGTGTCGCCGCACTCGTGGGCCTAGATGTCTCCGGGAGTGAACTAATTTCTGTTGCATTACTCGGGATCACCGTTGTCGGGTATGCACTAGGGCCCATCATTGTTTCCCAGAAACTTTCCACTGTTCCGGCATTGGCTGCTGTTGCAATGGCAATGGTTATCAACTCGGTTATCTATGCACCTCTGGCGTTTATCAATCGACCGACTGAATCCGTCCCCAGCAATGTTTGGCTTGCCGTCGCTGCTCTTGGCATAATATGCACGGCCCTCGCATTTGTCCTATTTTTTGCACTCGTGGCCGCGGTCGGTCCGACTCGAACAACGGTGATTACTTACATCAATCCAGCCGTAGCCGTAATTCTTGGCGTTCTGGTCCTGAGTGAACCCATCACTTTAGGGCTGGTAATTGGTTTCCCACTAATCCTGATCGGGTCCTACCTTGCAACCAGGAAAGCCCCCGTCTTTGAGAGTGAGCCAATTGGCTGACCCCAATTCTCATTTCCTGCAGCAGTCCGTTCTTTAACTGTTGCGCAAGGTGATCCAGATGGTCTTCAGTTCGGTGTACTGCTCAAGTGCTTCGATCCCGTTATCGCGACCCCCGAATCCTGACAACTTGTATCCACCGAACGGGGTACTGATATCCCCTTCGGAATACCCGTTGATCGCAACCGTTCCCGCTCGGACCGCTCGAGCCATCCGGATCGCTGTTTCCAGTTCATCGGTGTAGATCACGGCCGCCAAGCCGTACTCGGTTCCGTTAGCAATTGTGATTGCGTCTTCTTCTGTGTCAAAGCCAATAACACTGACTACAGGTCCAAAGATTTCCTCTTTAGCAACGGTCATGCTGGGGGTCACACCATTAAGGATCGTGGGTCCGACGAACCAGCCACCGGTTTCTTCGAACAGCCGCTCACCGCCGCAGGCAACTTGCGCGCCTTGCGCCTTGGCTCCGTTAACGTAATCCAAGATTCGATCCAGTGCCGCTTCTTCGATTACTGGACCAAGGGCTGTATCCGGATCAGAGGGATCCCCGACAATCCGACTTTTAGCAACCTTTGTGAGAGCAGCAACGATTTCACTACGAATTGAATTATGAACCAGAATGCGTGAGCCAGCGCTGCAGTTCTGCCCACTGTTCCAGAAGCTACCCACGGCGAGTTCTTCGGCAATTGTGTCAATCTTGTTTGCACAGTCCGCCATAACAATCTGGGGGCTCTTGCCACCCATTTCCAAAACAATTTCCTTCATGTTGCTTTGGGCGGAGTAGGTGAGAAAGATTCGGCCAACCTCGGTTGAACCTGTGAATGCAATCAAGTCAACATCCATGTGAAGTCCGAGAGCTTTGCCGGCAATGTGCCCAAGCCCGGTAACCACGTTGAATACTCCGTCAGGAACACCTGCCTGGGTTGCAAGCTCAGCAATCCGAAGTGTGGTCAGTGATGACAACTCGGCGGGTTTCACAATAATGGAGTTTCCTGCCGCCAAAGCTGGTCCAAGTTTCCATGCGAGCATTGCGGCTGGGAAATTCCAGGGCAAAACAGCCCCAACAACACCAATAGGCTCGCGGACAATCATGCCCAAGGAATCAGGTCCAGTGGGTGAAATTTTCCCAAATACTTTGTCAGCGGCTTCTGCATACCAACGCATGGTGTTCACAACGTCAGGGATGTCAAATGTGCGGCACTCGGTGATCGGCTTGCCAGCATCAATTGATTCGGTTACTGCTAATTCCTCAGCATTTTCTTCGATTAAGTCAGCAAGTTTGAGCAGGATAACTTTGCGATCGGCCGGTGACTTACCGCTCCACGAACCCGATTCAAATGCTGCCCGAGCAGATGCCACCGCTTTGTCAACGTCGACGTCGGTGCACGCTGCAATTCGAGTAATAACCTCACCCGTCGCAGGGGCCAGTGAATCAAAAGTCTCGCCATTTGCAGCGTCAACAAATGCTCCATCAATGTATGCCTGGGTGCGTATTGTTTTTGGGAGTGTTAGAGACACAGGGTGCCTTTCGTCGCTTTTGGGTTGCCAGCCCAACTCCTGAACTGATGCCCCCAGATTACACACTTAAGCAACTCACTGTGAGGGCCTAGCAATTTCTATCTGCGTGAGAAAACGCAAGTGTATGATGAAGGTGGACGAAAATTTACGCCCAACACAACCTAATTGCGTTTACTCGCAATGATCTCGCGTTTTAACGGTCCAAGGCCTGCAATTTGCGAGGGCCTGAGTTCTCGAACTTGTCGGGGGGTGAGAGCAAGGATTTGCCCAGGTCGAAAGGCATTAAGGGTGCGTGGCTGCAGCGCCCGCACAGCCTTGGGAGAAAGCGCGCGCAAACTTGCTCGACTGATCTGTGGAGTGATCTGATTTGGACGCAATGCGCGAACTTGAGCCGGCGTCATTACTGCGAACGCTTGTGGGGTCAACTGTGCTAATTCGGTTCTACTGAGTCGTTGCACCTGAATTGGGCTTAAACCCCGAACTACGTCAACCAGGTTGGGTTGCATTGGTGTAACGGGGGATGGATCCGGGTTAGGAAGCGGTGTTGTTGGAGGAGTTGTTGGAGGGGTCGGTACTGGCACTGGATCTGGATCTGGCGCAGGAGCAGGCGGAGCAGGAGGCGCCGGATCGGCGTAGGTGAACGTCAGTCGGTTGCTTTGACCCGAGATACTGCGGACTGTGACCGCCACCGAACCCGCGGGGTTGGGTGGGACGATAGCGGTGATCTGCGTTGGTGTCACCGAGGTAATTGTCACCGCCGAATCGCCGAACCGCAGTGAGGTCACGCTTGCAAGATTTGACCCATTGATCACCACGCTTGCACCACCAGAGGGGACACTCGTATTGGAACTCATCCCGGTTAACTGAGGTGCGGTGAACGCCGCAGCGTTGGCTATTCCCACACCACAGGTTTTCTCTGACTCCGTCGGATCACAAACCAGGTCATTGGCAAAGGGCTGAGCGGCGTTCTGCAAGAGCGTTCGAACAGCAGTTTCACTGCGTGGGCCACCGGGCGCGGACAGCATCAGGGCGACTACTCCGGCCACATGCGGTGTCGCCATGCTGGTCCCGGAGATAGAGTCATAGCTAGAGACTGGTGGGCCCGAGACTGGACCAGGATAACCAGTTTCACCGCCGGGGTAGCCCGGACCGGTCGCTGTAGAACTGTAGGTTGACAGGATGCCGGGGTCCTCACCTGTGCCTCCTGCGCCACCGGGAGCGGCAATTGTGATGCCGGAACCGTAGTTGGAGTACCAGGATCGGTTTCCGTCAGCGTTTATCGCGGCGACGCTAATGACTCCGTTGCAATTTGCTGGGGAGGAGTTTGCTACGTCTTGATCTTCGTTGCCAGCGGCCACAACAACAATGGAACCAGCCGCACGGGCCGCATCGATGGCCTCCTGATACGAGTTGCCACATGCACCTGAGCGCCCAAGGGACATGTTGATAACGTCCGCTCGCTTGTTACCATTTATGGGAACACCTGGCACCTCTAAACCGGCTGCCCAACGTATGGCATCAGCAATGTCGGATTCTTGGCCGCCGCCATATCCCATAACACGAACCGGCACGATCTTGGCATTGGGCGCTACACCTGAGACGCCCACCGCATTATTTGTCACCGCGGCAACGGTGCCGGCGACGTGCGTTCCATGCCAACTAGACGACCTAAACGTTGATTCGACGTTATCGAAATCATCGCAGCCGTAACTGTTACCCCAGTCACCTGGATCAAGTGGATTGCTGTCACGACCCACAGCGCCGTAGTCATCCGTGTCGAGGACATCGCCGTCCAAATTGCTGTTAGGGAGAGACATGCCAACTGCGCGAATCAGTTCAACAGGAGTGCCGTCCTCAACGCAGATCGCAGACCCGGGTACATAACTGCTGACGAAGTCATAGCCAGGAAGAGTGTTCCCGTCGAGGTCCGGATGCGCGATCTGACCGGTGTCGAGCACCGCGACGACAATTCCATCCCCTCGACTGGTTGTCCAAGCAGGAGTCATGTTGGTGACGCTGGAACCCACCTGAACCCCGTAGGTGTCCCACAGACCCCAAAGATCGCCGTAGTCGGTGTCATTAGGGGGCGATGCGGGATAAGTACTGGGGAAAGCCCAACCATTGGGTTCGGCCCACTCAACACGCGGATCGCTTTGCAAGGCATCCGCGATTTGCTCAGCTTCGGCTAGCACTACCGGTTGTTCAAGCTCAACAACTGTGGCACCACCGCCAGCTGCGCGCGGATTTTCAAGATCAACTCCTTGCGGAACGACGCTCTGTCCGGTGACCATGCCGCCTTGTTCGGCTGGAACACCCGCTTTGTATTTGACGATCACGCTGCTGATCGGTCGGATCAACTCCGCGCTAGGAGGCAACGCAATCTTGCTCGACTCCTGAATTGAAGCATTTGGCTCGTTTGCTTGGACGACGGTAATCGGAAGAATCAACAGGAATGCCGATGCCAACGCTGTAAATACCTTGCTAAAGGAAGCCTTGTTTAAGAACATTTTTGTCGCGTCCCGCTCTCAGGTGTTCGTTTCACCGGAACAAACACCTTTCGATGAATGGACCGTGCTCCGGAAGAATGTAGGGTGAACTAGAACACATGTTTGTGGTGCTGTCAAGAGTGGGTGATGCGCCCCATGGTTCAGACCACGGATGACCCCTCATTCGCCATTGAACGCTACCTGAGAATCACTCACTGCAGAGTCCACACAAAACCTCTCGAGAGCACCAACACTCCAGACCAAAGAAACTCTTCAATTAATTAGGTGCGACCAGTAGTTAGCATGGCTTGATGCCCGTTAGATTCGCGTTCCATCGATCCTGCAAAAGGTTTGTGATTCTAGATTTTCCAGATGGAAACCTAGGAAGAAGTGGAGCTGAGGGGACTCGAACCCCTGACCCCCTGCATGCCATGCAGGTGCGCTACCAGCTGCGCCACAGCCCCAAGTTACAGCAATTAATGATTGCTTTGTTGGGAGGACAAAGCATAGCCGTGAGGTTCTAGCTGTCATCTCCTAGGGCTGGGACGGGAAGTGACTTGGCGTTGTATTCCTGTAGTCGCCAAGCTGGGCCATATGGTGAATCCTTTTCACTCAAAACCGACCATGCGCAGTTACTCAGAACTCCGAAGGCGGCCCAGTGCTCTGGCGGCAGTTCCAACATCATCGCAATTGCTGCCCTCGCACTACCACCATGGGTTACGACCACGAGGGTTTCATTCTCTTTGACGTGAATGATTTCCTGGTTGATTACATCAATCACCCGCTGGGCAACCTCCATCCGTGTTTCACCGCCACCCGGTCGAAGATTTGATCCGGCGGCCCAGGCTGCCAGTTCATCACCGTGGTTGGCAACTAATTCATCCCTTGTTTGGCCTTCCCAAGTTCCGGCATGTGTTTCCCGCAGTCCGGTAAATGTCTCAACGTCAATATTCACTAATTCTGACAATGCCTGGGCTGTGCGGGAAGCTCGAACTAAATCTGAGGAGATAATTCTGGCTGGTCGCAGTCCAGTTAATAGTCGCGCTGCATCATTTGCTTGCTCGATACCAACTTCATCCAATGGGATGTCGGTTTGGCCTTGGAAGCGTCGCTCCGCATTCCAATGTGTTCGACCGTGCCGCCAAAAAATAACCTTGCGTCCGTAAGTCACGGCTAGCGCTCCAGATTTATTGACTCAGGTAATGGAATTACCGGGCAGTCTTTCCATAGCCGCTCAATCGCATAATGGATGCGCTCTTCCGCCAATTGAACGTGGACCACGATGTCGCCGTAATCAATCAGAATCCAGGTGGCTTCCCCAGCTCCCTCCTTGCGTAAGCGCTTCTCCCCCGCCAAGTGAAGGGCTTCTTCAATGGCGTTGACAATGGATCTGACCTGCAACTCATTAGCTCCCGAGCACAGCACGAAGCAGTCGGTGATCACGAGTTGTTCACTGACATCAAGGATCACAATGTCGGTCGCTAGTTTTTCGGCGGCCGCTTGAGCGGCAATTAATGCAGAGTCGATGGCACTTTGTAATGCGGGCATCTGGTTAAGGTTTCCTATCTCATTGGTTGGCGTAGAGCTTGTTAGTCTTGATGTATTGAGAAACGCTGGTGGGTACTAGTTCATCGAATGTTTCGTTGTTTTTAGCTGCGAGTCTGACTTGGGTACTGGAAATCTCCCAGCCCGGAACATCAATGAAATGACATGGGAAGAGTTCAAGTTCCTGGTTGTCCTCTCCTGGCCGTGAAACAACTACGATGCTCACATTCTTCGTAATCTCTTCAGGTTGCTTCCACTGGGGGAAGTTTTTGTAGGCGTCAGCTCCCAAAATCAGGAACCACTCAACACTGTCATTGGGGAAATCTCGCGTGAATTCGCCCGCAAGGTCACTAATCGTGTCAATCGTGTAAGTGTTTCCGATCCGATCTGTGTCAACCTTGCTCACTTTCAGCCAGTCATGTCCTTGGGCAGCTAACTCACACATGGCCAGTCGCGCTTCGGTACTGGCAACAACATGGTCACGGTGATACGGGTTGCCCGCAGGAACTAAATAGACAAAGTCAAGATCCAATTTGTCACGGGCAATTCTTGCTGCTTCCAAGTGGGCTAGGTGGATCGGATCAAATGATCCACCAAGAATTCCGATCCGAAACTGCACGAAATGTTAACGGTCTACATTAATCATGACGGTGATGACCAACAACACAACTAGAGTCAGGAAACCAAATCCCCCAATAATGTAGGGGCTGACAACACTCCCGCCCTCTTCACTGGCCAAGACTTCACTTACTCGCGCTGCTACTGAAAAATCCACGGGGCTCCCTCACTCATTTCCTACCGACACTCTACCCGGTCACTATTTTCGGACTTGACCGTTGCCCGAGACGATAAAGGTGGTTGTGGTGAGCTCGGTGAGACCCATGGGGCCTCTAGCGTGAAGTTTCTGGGTGGAAATCCCGATTTCGGCACCAAACCCGAACTCTCCTCCATCGGTGAATCGGGTTGATGCATTGACCATCACGGCTGCCGAGTCAACCGCAGAGGTGAAATAGGAGATGGTTGGGGAATTACTCGAGACGATGGCTTCGGTGTGACCCGATGACCAAGTGAGAATGTGCTCAACGGCCTCTTCAACACTTGCCACAATTCCCGCCGCAATATCCAGTGAGTAGTACTCCGCTGCCCAGTCCTCGTCGCTGACCGGCAGCCACTCAACATCTGCTGTCTGCGCATGCTGCTGCATTTTCTGGTCACCGTGCACCGTGACCCCGCGTGCCTTGAACTCGGCAAATAGTTTGGGCAGGAATTCTTCGGCTACCGCTTCATGGACCAGCAGAGTTTCCGCGGCATTGCAGACACTGACACGCTGTGTCTTGCTGTTCAGCACGATGTCGACAGCCATGTCGAGGTCGGCGTCTTTATCCACGTACACGTGGCAGTTACCGACACCTGTTTCGATTACGGGGACAAGTGAGTTGTTCACGATATTTTGAATTAACGATGCACCCCCACGAGGGATAAGGACGTCTACCAACCCGCGAGCTTGCATCAGTTCGGTTACTGAATCGTGAGTGTGACCGGGAACGAGTGCAATTGCATCTTCAGAGATACCGACCTCAACGAGGGCCTTTCGCATCACGTCAATGAGGGCAACATTTGTGTTGTAGGCGCTCGATGAGCCCCGCAGTAACGCAGCGTTACCGCTTTTGAGGCACAGTCCGGCAGCATCAACGGTGACATTGGGACGGGCTTCATAGATCATTCCCACCACACCAAGAGGAACACGGGTCTGACGAACCTGTAAACCATTGGGCAGGGTGTAACCGCGAACAACTTCACCCACAGGATCCGGCAATGCTGCTACATCAATGAGTGCATTTGCAATTGCCTCAATGCGTTCTCCGTTGAGGGTTAATCTGTCAATGAGGGCATCGGATGTTCCATCGGCTCTCGCAACCTCAAGGTCTTTGTTGTTCTGGGTAGAGATAAATTCTTTTTCATTTTTGAGTCTGGCCGCGATTACTCGGAGTGCTTCATCTTTTTGGTCCCGAGTAAGCATGCGCAGTTCACGAGCAGCGATTTTCGCACGCTGAGCTACCTCTTTTACCGTATCCACGTCTTCAGCCTAATGCGTCAATAACTCAGAGTTCAAGGAGAACAAGGTCATCACGGTGAATAACCTCGCGTTCATAGGCTGCTCCACGCTCGCTTGCTAGTTCTTTGGTGTTGCGGCCAAGTATTTCGGGAATTTCGGCTGAGTCATAGGTAACGATTCCGCGAGCAAATGGGAGTCCATCAGGTCCACAGATGTCAACCGGGTCACCTGCAAGGAACATTCCGGTTACTTGAGTAATTCCAGCGGGGAGCAGTGAAAGTCTTCGCACGGCGACCGCCTCGACGGCGCCAGAATCAAGGATCACCGAACCGGTCGGTGTGGTTGCATGCGCCAGCCAAAGGTTACGCAGTGAACCGCGTTTACCCGTTGATGCAAATGCCGTACCAACACTTGCATCCCCTAATGCGTCGCTGATCTGGTTGGTTGCAGCAAGCAGAGTTGGGACGCCAGCAGCAGATGCAATGCGAGCAGCCTGAACTTTGGTAGCCATACCGCCACTGCCGATTCCTTCGGAGCCAATCCCCCCAATTCGCATGTTGGCGAGTTCAGAGTGATGTCCAACTTCCGGAACATGCCGTGAGTCCGGGCGGTGTGGTGGTCCGTCATAGAGCCCGTCAACGTCCGATAACAAAATGAGCGCCTGCGCATTAGTGACATGGGCGACGAGTGCTGCAAGGCGATCGTTGTCACCCAACCGGATCTCATCCGTCGCTACCGTGTCGTTCTCGTTGACAATCGGGAGCACATCAAGTTCGAGTAGCCTGTTAAATGTCAGTTGAGCATTTCGGTAGTGGCTGCGGCGCGTAACGTCTTCACTTGTAAGGAGAACTTGCCCAACAGTTATGTTGTGCCGTGCAAACGCCGCCGTGTAAGCAGCCAATAGAATTCCTTGGCCAACACTGGCCGCCGCCTGCTGGGTGGGGAGGTCCTTCGGTCGCTTGGTCAAACCCAATGCTGGCATACCGGTTGAGATCGCTCCGCTGGAAACAAGCACGATTTCGTGCCCGCTGTTGCGGCGCCGGGCCACCGCGTCAGCGAGTCGATCGATTACGTCCTTCTTGAGTCCACCACCAACGGATGACAAAGAGGAGGAACCGATTTTGACAACAATGCGATTAGCTCGCGCTATTGAATTCCTTGTTGTTGTCATTAGGACAAATACTCTGTGCGAGTCTCAAGCCGTGAATCACTTCCGCGTGGGCCTTGGTTGGCGGAACCGACCGCTGGAAACCAATCGAAGACAACAGCATTGTCTTCTGGGCCGATCATGACCGCACAGCCTGGCGTGGCGCCAGCAGCGATCAATTCCTCTTCGACACCAAGTCGCGCAAGACGATCTGCAAGGTAACCAACCGCTTCGTCATTACTGAAATCAGTTTGTCGGATCCAACGCTCAGGTCGTTGACCTCGAACCCGGAAGCCTTCTTCCTCGTGGGTCACCGTAAAGCCGGATTCATCAATCGCTTTAGGGGTAAGAATGATTCTGGGCATCTCAACTGAATCTTCAGCAGCACGTTTTTCGGCCACTAGTGCGGCTATTGCGAAACTCAATGGTCGCAGGCCTTCGCGTGAGACAGCTGAAATCTCAAAGACCGGGTAACCCATTTCTTCGATCATGGGCTTCACCATGTCGGCTAGGTCGCGGGCTTCAGGAACGTCAATCTTGTTCAGCACAACGAGGCGAGGTCGGTCATCAAGGCCGCCATATTGTGTGAGTTCGGATTCAATGATTTTCAGATCTGTCAGGGGATCACGATTAGGTTCAAGTGTCGCGCAATCGAGTACGTGGATGATCACACTGCAACGTTCGACGTGACGCAAGAAATCAAGACCCAAACCTTTACCCTGGCTCGCGCCGGGAATCAACCCGGGGACATCGGCGATCGTATAGACAACGTCTCCAGCGGTCACCACACCAAGATTGGGAACCAACGTTGTGAAAGGGTAGTCAGCAATTTTTGGTCGTGCCGCGCTCATCGCCGCGATCACACTTGACTTACCTGCGCTGGGGAAACCCACAAGTGCGGCATCAGCAACGGTTTTGAGTTCAAGTACTACATCACTTTGACTACCTGGTTCTCCCAGCAGCGCGAAACCTGGTGCTTTTCGTTTCGGAGAAGCAAGGGATGCGTTACCCAATCCTCCACGGCCACCTCGAGCAATAACAAAAGTTTCACCAGGGATAACCAGATCTGCGAGGACCTCACCTGTTGCGCTGCGCACAACCGTTCCCGCTGGAACGTGAAGCACGATGTCTGGTGCATTAGCTCCGTGACGGTGTGCACCTTGTCCCGGTTTGCCGTTTGCGGCTGTGCGATGCGGGGTGTGGTGAAACTCCATGAGAGTTGTGACCTGTGGGTCAACCAGAGCGATGACGTCGCCACCGCGGCCACCATTGCCTCCGTCGGGCCCGCCGAGTGGCTTGAACTTTTCCCGCATGACGGATGCACATCCATGCCCACCATTGCCACCCTGGGCGTGGATACTCGTCTGATCAACGAATGTCGCCATCAGCTCACCTACCTATCCATTCATGAAACGAAAAAAGACGGGCCCGCATGGACCCGCCTTCCTTGCTCAAAACTATGTTGCTGAAATCCTTCTAGCAAAAAATGTGTTCGTTGCGAATTGCGCGAACTACACTCCAAGAACAATGTTGACGACTCGGCGACCGCGGGCAGTGCCGAACTCAACAACTCCTGGGGTCAATGCGAACAAGGTGTCGTCCTTGCCGCGTCCAACATTATTTCCTGGGTGAAAGTGGGTTCCACGCTGGCGAACAATGATTTCGCCTGCGTTGACTTCTTGGCCACCGAAACGCTTCACGCCTAGGCGCTGGGCATTACTGTCACGTCCGTTACGGGAGCTGGATGCACCCTTCTTATGTGCCATGGTTCACTTCCCTGCCGCGATGTTGGTGACCTTAACCTTTGTCAGTTCAGAGCGATGGCCCTGACGACGACGGTAGCCGGTCTTGTTCTTGAACTTAAGGATGTCAATCTTGACGCCGCGATGATGGTCAATGACCTCCGCGGTTACCGTGACCTTGGCAAGTGCTGCGACGTCAGTGGTCACTTTGCCGTCTTCAACGAAGAGCACCGCTGGGAGTTCATACGTTGAACCTGGAGCACCGGGAACCCGGTCAACCACTATGAGGTCGCCTACTGCAACCTTCTCTTGCCGTCCACCGGCTTTAACTATGGCGTACACCACGAACTCCTGTCGGTCTTGCGTTGTCACTGCTACTTACGGGAACTTGCACTCTCGAGAACTTGCACTTGCGGGGACTTGCTCCTACGGGAACACCCGCGAATACAGAATCATACGGGGACACGTATTTTCAGACTACACCGGATCTGATTCCTCGATGAAGCTTTCCTGCGCAGGTGCATCTTGCGTAATCACCTCAAGATCGGGGTCCACAACAAGGTCCAAGTCGTGAACTTCCTCTACAGCCTGCTCTGGGGCTCGTTCTGGGGCTCGTTCTGGGGCTTGTTCTGGGGCTTGTTCTGAGGCTTGTGTTTCGGCCTGGTCTTGAGCCTGCTCAATAGCCTGCGCAGCCTCAAGGGATTTTGCCGCGACCATGGCTGGGTCTACGGCATTTGCTGGTCGGCGGTAGCGCACAGGCGCTTCATGGTGCGGCTCTTCATTGAGAGAAACCTTGATTCCACGACCGTTGCAGGCTTCACACTCGTGGGAGAAGGACTCAATCAGGCCCGAGCCAATTCGCTTCCGGGTCATCTGGACTAGGCCAAGGGAGGTCACCTCAGCCACCTGGTGCTTGGTGCGGTCACGACCGAGGCACTCAATGAGTCTGCGTAGGACGAGATCGCGGTTACTTTCGAGCACCATGTCAATGAAGTCGACGACGATGATTCCACCGATATCGCGGAGTCGGAGTTGGCGCACGATTTCTTCGGCTGCCTCCACGTTGTTCTTGGTGACCGTCTCTTCCAGGTTTCCACCGGCACCGGTGAACTTTCCAGTGTTGACGTCTACAACGGTCATCGCTTCAGTGCGATCGATAACAAGTGAACCACCCGAAGGCAAGTACACCTTGCGATCAAGGGCTTTGAGTATTTGTTCATCAACTCGAAGTTGCGCAAAGAGATCCTTGGAATCAGTCCAATGCTCAAGTCGATCAAGTAGATCGGGTGCAACGGCGCTGATGTATGCATCAACTGTTGTCCAGGCGGTATCACCGGAGACGATCATCTTGTTGACATCTTCATTGAAAATATCTCGCACTACCTTGATAGCAATATCTGGTTCTGCGTAGAGCATTGATGGCGCATTGGTGCTGTTGTTGCTGCTGGAAATGTCTTCCCACAGCGAAGTCAAACGCTGGACATCTTGCTCAAGTGCTTCTTCGGGTGCACCCTCAGCAGCCGTGCGAACAATTACACCTGCATCCTCTGGCATAACACGTTTCAGGATTGTCTTGAGACGATTGCGCTCATTCTCGGGGAGCTTGCGACTAATGCCGGTCATTGAACCGTCAGGGACGTAAACCAAGAATCGGCCGGGGAGGGAGATCTGGCTGGTGAGCCGGGCACCCTTTTGTCCAACGGGATCCTTTGTTACCTGCACCAGAATGTGGTCACCGGGCTTGAGCGCTAATTCGATTCGCTTTTCATTTCCGACAAGACCTGCAGCATCCCAGTTCACTTCACCCGCATAAAGAACCGCATTGCGACCTTTACCAATGTCAACAAATGCTGCTTCCATGCTGGGCAGAACGTTTTGTACCCGGCCGATATACACATTGCCGACAAGTGATGTTGCTGAACCACGAGTTACGTAATGCTCAACTAAAACGCCGTCTTCCAAAACTGCAATCTGAGTTTTGTCGCCCTGTTGGCGAATTGCCATAATCCGTTCAACGGACTCACGCCTAGCAAGGAACTCGGCTTCGGTCAGGATGGGTGCCCGACGACGACCTTGATCGCGGCCATCACGGCGACGTTGCTTCTTCGCCTCAATTCGGGTTGAGCCCTTAATGTCTTCATTTTGCTTGCGACGAGGTTCCCGAACGCGCACCACAGTGTTGGGGTCATCGGGGTCGGAGTCTTCACCTTGACCTGCGCGACGACGGCGACGACGACGTTTTGTCCCAGCGCTTGCTGCGTCTTCGTCATCTTCCACCGAGTCAACGGATGATTCTTCTGTTGACTCTTCGTTGTCGTCTTCCTCAGACGAGGCCTCCTCGGCACCTGAGTCGAGGGTGTCGTCCGCTTTGCGGCGACGACCACGGCCACCGCGCCTGCGACGAGGATTTTTTGATGACTCTTCGCTTTCATCAACTTGCTCTGGGGACGGTGCTTCGGGTGAGACTTCGCTTTCCACTGGGACGGCGATGGCAGTTTTTTTGATTACTTTGCCTTTTGCCTTGATCGGGGCACTGACCTTTTGGGGTGCCACCGGTACTTCAGCAGCAACCTGGAAAAGAGGAGCCTTCGGCTTGGCAGCCTTCTTGGCTACTTTTTTCGCAGCTTTTCCGGTAGGTTCGGCCTTCTCGGCCGCCTCGGCTTTGTCAGCGGGTTTCATTTTTGGGGTGCTAACTGCAGGGGCTGCAGCTGGGACAGCCGGTCCAGCAGGACGGGATGCGGCGCGACGGGTTTTTTTGACCACCGGTGCGTCATTGGGGCTGTTTGTTTCGCTCACGGTGGGTGTTTCTTCGACCATGATGGTCGCTCCTTTAGGAATGCGGTATCACCCGCATTCGGGTCAGTGTGCAACACGATCACCGATCTGCCTTTGGGTCCCGATATATGGACCCGCTGCCCGGGTGAAACGTGCTACTACAAGCTTTTAGGGCTGCGATCAGGGTTCGCGCGTGATGCGCTGCGACTTCCCTTATCGCCACATGATGTTGAGCTATACAAGCACTCGATCAGGGTCAAATGGGTCCCCAATCGAAATACCCACTTCGTTCAGTGGACCCTGCGCCAGCCTGGTCACCCTCACGGGTTTAAGCGGCACGAGGTTTCCCACCTGCTTCAGTGCAGTAAGTACATCATCGGGTCGAACCGACGGAGTGATATGCCGGACAACCACATGGAGTATGACACACTCCCGCAGCATTTGGGTGTCTGCGGGGGCGGTTACGGCACTTTGAGGGACTCTTTCCATGAGGAGAATGGCACTTCGGGCATCGAAAACCCGAAGTCCCGACTTGGTCATCCGTTCCACCAATACTTCGGTGGAGCCCAGAAGGTCCCCGACGGCACCCATTACTGCCTTCTCAGGGGCGCAGATTTCCATTTCCCAGACGCTGGCTTCTAATCGAACCGAGAAATCGCTCGATGTTGCGACAATTACCTCAATGATGTCCAAGCCCGGTGGCAGCGCAGCATCAAGCTCGATTCGCAGCTTGTCGGGGTCACACAACTGGGTCACCCCAATTTCAACGTATTCGGCTTCACTCGCTACCCCGGTTGGTGCCGAGTTGGAGTATGAAATCTTTGGGTGGGGTGAGAAACCCGCGCTGTAGGCCATGGGGACTCCCGCCCTGCGCAGGGCTCGCTCAAGTGCTCGTTGGAAATCTCGGTGGCTGGAGAACCTCAGTCGACCCCGCTTGGCATAACGCAGTCGTAATTTTTGAATCGTCGGGGCAAGATTGCGCTCCGGGGGTTTATTTGCCACAGCAGGTCAATTCCCGCACAGACCCTGAACTAATACCGCCGACACCCGGGGACTTGGCATCGGCAAATCGATTACACCGGTGGGGCCAACTTGGATCTCGGTGCCCATTTGGTCACACACCCCGCAGTCAAAGCAAGGGGTCCACCTGCAGTCGTCAACGGCAACTTCAGAGAGTGCGTCTTGCCAGTCCTCCCACAGCCACTCCGAGTCAAGCCCTGAATCCAAGTGATCCCACGGAAGAACTTCCGTGTATTCACGCTCGCGGGTCGTGTACCAATCAACGTCAACGCCGGTGTTTTCCAGAGCATAATTTGCCGACTCCATCCAACGATCAAATGAAAAGTGCTCACTCCAGCCGTCAAATCGCGCCCCATTTTTCCATGCAGTTTCAATAACGTTGCCGACTCTACGGTCGCCACGAGAAAGAATTCCTTCAATGATTCCGGGTTTGCCGTCGTGGTAGCGCAGACCGATTGCCTTGCCAAATTCCTTGTCGTTCCTGATTGCTTCTTTGAGTTTCTGCAACCGGGCATCCGTTGATTCGTGGTCAAGTTGCGCCGCCCACTGGAACGGAGTGTGTGGTTTCGGAACAAATCCACCGATTGACACCGTGCACTTGATGTCACGGCGACCGCTGGCTTCACGCCCAGCACGAATTACTTCCTTCGCCATCGTGGCAATCTGCAAAACGTCCTCGTCGGTTTCAGTAGGTAGACCGCACATGAAATACAATTTCACATTGCGCCATCCCGCTCCGTAAGCTGTCGTCACGGTCCGGATCAAATCCTCCTCACTCACGAGTTTGTTAATTACTCGACGAATCCGTTCACTTCCACCTTCAGGGGCAAAAGTCAGTCCACTTCGACGACCGTTGCGGGAGAGTTCGTTTGCCAGATCAACATTGAATGCGTCAACGCGCGTGCTGGGAAGTGAAAGTGATGTTTGAGTTTCTTCGTAGCGGTCAGCCAAGTTTCGCGCCAAGTCACCAATTTCAGAGTGGTCAGCGCTGGAGAGCGAGAGTAGGCCGACTTCTTCGAAGCCAGTTTTCTCAAGACCGTTTTCCACCATGGCCGCAATACTCGTCATGCTGCGCTCGCGGACAGGTCGCGTGATCATTCCTGCTTGGCAAAAACGGCAACCACGGGTGCAACCTCTAAAGATTTCAACACTCATCCGCTCGTGGACGGTCTCAGCAAGTGGCACTAGTGGCGCTTTGGGAAAAGGCCAAGCGTCCAAGTCCATCAAGGTGAATTTGGTGACCCGCGAGGGTACATCGGCTCTATTGGGAACAACTCGTTTGATCCGACCGTCGGGCAAATACTCAACGTCATAAAAGCGTGGAACGTACACGCAACCGGTTTTAGCGAGTTCCAAGAGCACACCCTCGCGGCCACCGGGACGACCCGCCTCAATCCAAGCTTTCACAATATTTGAGATCAACAGGACTGCTTCTTCACCATCGCCTAAAACGGCAGCATCGATGAATTGTGAGATCGGTTCCGGGTTAAATGCAGAGTGTCCACCCGCAACCACAATGGGGTGGTCATCGCGGTCAACCGCGTGTAACGGAATGTTGGCCAAACTCAAAGCGGTCAACATGTTGGTGTAACCAAGTTCTGTACTGAATGAGAGACCCAGTAGATCAAAATCAGCGACGCTGCGATGCGCATCCACGGTAAAGGCAGGCACGTTATTTTCCCGCATCAAAGTTTCGAGGTCAGGCCAGACCGAATAGGTTCGCTCTGCCAAAATATCAGGTTGCTCATTCAGTACTTCATAGAGAATCTGCACCCCTTGATTGGGTGCACCGACTTCATAGGCGTCGGGGTACATCAGTGCCCAATGAACGGTTACGTCCTCCCACGGTTTGGTTACCGCGTTAAGTTCACCGCCCACGTATTGGATTGGCTTCGCGATCAAGGGCAAAAGCGCTTCCAGTTCAGGGAAGACGCTTTGGCCACGTTGACGAACTTTGCTTGTACCGGCTTCAATGGTTGAGGAAGACATAGGTGAAAGGTTACCCAATTCCGGGCAAAGCGCTAAATTTCCGCTCGAACTTCATGTAAACGCACGGTTTGAAGGAGACCGATTGCGATCCATACCGCCATCATGGATGTGCCTCCGGCCGACACAAATGGCAGAGGAATCCCCGTGATCGGCATGATCCCAAGTGTCATCCCGATATTTTCAAATGTCTGGAAAGCCAGCCAAGCGAGGACCCCGGTTGCGACGAGTCGTCCGTACTTGTCATCTGCTTTCCATGCAATCATGGCGGCCCGCCACAGGAGTACTGCTAGCAGAAGGATCAAGAGCACCGAACCCAAAAATCCGAGTTCCTCCCCGCTCACCGTAAAAATGAAGTCACTCTCGTTGACCGGAACAAATTTTCCTTGGGTTTGAGGACCTTCAAAAAGGCCCGTCCCAAACCACCCACCTCCACCAATGGCAATGCGGGCTTGGTTCGCGTTGTACGCCGATGCGCCCGTGTCCTGATCGGGGGATATAAATGAAGTCAGCCGTGCAACCTGGTATTCCTTCAGCAGACCCAGTTGAATGGCCAGCAAGATCGACAGAATCGATCCCCCGATCAGGGCAACGAGCCAACGACTACGCACACCTGCAACTGCAATTACTGAAATGGCCACGGTTCCCAAGATCAGAACCGTTCCTGTGTCATTTTGAACCAGGATCACAGCAATAGGTACAGCTGCTGCGGCCAATGCCATCAGGAAATCTCGGCCAGAGGGTTCAGTCTCGATATCCTTGCGCTCGGAAAGTAGCGCCGCCATCATTAAGATCACTGCGACCTTCATAAACTCTGACGGTTGAATTGTTAAACCCCCGGGGAGATCAATCCAGGCACGCGCACCAGCGACCGTTACGCCAATTCCTGGAACGAATGGCAACAGCAACAAGAAAAATGACGCTCCATAAATAATTGGGGTGTATGCCCGAAGCCATCGATAATTTAGACGCGAAGCCAAATAACCCAGAATAATTGCAGCTACAACATTGATCAGGTGACGCTTTAGATAAGACTGCGGATCATTCGCAGAAGCGAGATCAGCTCGACTAGCCGACCAAACCAATATTGAGCCCAGCACAGTGAGGGCCAAACCTGAAATTAACAGAATCCAATCAAGGTCACGCCAATATCCTTGACCCCTGGCTCCCGCTCGCGAACCCGCGCCAACTAACGCATTGTCGGCCCGGGTACTCGCATAAAACTTAGCCACTAGCCTGACCCCGCTGCAGTAACCACGCCCGACATTTTGCCCTTCGGCGTCACAGGTGTTCCATCGGGTCGAATAACAGGAAGCTCTTTCGAGGGCGCCCCGCCAATGAGCACACTTTTATTGGGATTCACCGTCGTTCCATCTATTCCAAAGAGAGCTTCGTAGATCTTGCGAACACTTGGCCCACTGGTCTTTGAACCGGTTCCGCCCTGAGTAACCATCATGACTATTGCATACCGCGGCTTATTTGCGGGCGCATAGGAAGCAAACCAAGAAGTTGACACCTTGTCGCCGGTAACCTGCGCCGATCCAGTCTTGGACGCAACCGGGATTTGATTCAATGGGAAACCGATAAAGGGCGACTTACCCGATCCATCCGATGTCACACCGGGGAGTGAATTTTGTAGGAATTTAATAGTTGACTTTGGGAGATCCAATTCCGATTTAACAGTTGGGGCAACTCTTTCAATGACGCTGCCGTCGGCGCCCATAATCGCCTTGACCAACTTCGGTTCGTAGACCGTTCCCCCGTTGGCTATCGCGGCGTAGGCCATTGCCATTTGCAATGGAGTGACCGTGGTGTCTCCCTGGCCAATGGCTGCGTTGAGTGCGTCACCTTCACGCCAACGAAAACCATCGGCGCAGTTCTCTTTATCGAGTGCCGTGTAGTAGTCGGCCAACTTGGGATCGGTCTTGCGTGTCTCCGGGTATCCGGTGATCGCGTTCGCACACCACGTGTCTCGTTTTGCTTCCCAGTTTTGAACCTTGAATGTGCGGCCAGAAACCCGTCCTGCCGACTCACCGGGGAGGTCAATTCCGGTCGGGGTGCCGAAGCCAAACATGGACGCGGCGTCAGCGATTGGATCCGCTGAATCACGCTTGGCGTCATTCCCGCCGGCGGCCTCCCACATGCGATCCGCCAGGCCATAGAACACCGTATTGCAGGAAACCTCTAACGCCCTACCGAGGGAAATTCGGCCGTAGGCGGAGGATTCGTAGTTTCGGAAAATTTGGGTGCCCAATTTAACTTGCTTTGGGCATTGATAATCGGAGTACAACGAGTAACCCTCTTTGCCAGCAGCGGCAGTGCTGACGACTTTGTAGGTCGAACCGGGTGCAAACAATCCTTGAGTAGCGTTGGACGAGAGTGAATCACTCTTCACCAGTGACTTGTATTGCTTTTGACTCACTCCACCAACCCAGATACCGGGGTCGTAGGTGGGGTAACTGGCCATAGCAAGCACTTGACCATTACGTACGTCAACGACGACTGCTGCACCAGAATCCCCCGGATATCCCTGACCTTGGGCTCGCTGAATTGCAGCAACCAACTGCTTCTCAACCACAGACTGCAATTTTGCATCAAGGGTTGACACAAGGTAGTCACCTGACACAGCTGGCTTTTGGTCTACGGTGCCGGTTACTTGGCCGGAAGTGTCAACTTCAAGTGTGGTAACACTCGGCTTGCCACGCAATTGGGTGTCGTAAAAATTTTCGAGCCCAGATCGCCCGATTGAGTCGGTGCGTCGCAGTCGATCATAAGCATCTGATTGACCCTGTTCAGTGATTTGATCCTCGGTAACCGGCCCAAGGTAACCCAAAATATGTGCTGCATTTACATCGAACGGTCCGCTGTACTCCCTGACCGCTGTCAACTTAGCCGTAACACCTGCAAACTCGGATCGCTTCTCCATAATTGTTAATGCGGTCTGCGGATCAACATCAGATGCAACCGGCACAGCTTGATAGGTGGATCCATTCCAACAAATTGGTGGCTTGGGCGCACCTTCGGTACCGCACGGCAACAACCGTTCGGAAACAGATTCAGGAGTGGTTCCTAAGATTTTCGCAAGACGTTTGATGACCAAGTCACCTTTTTCGCCCTGTTGATTTAATTTTTGCCGATCAATTGTGACAACAATTGACGTTCGGTTGGATACAAGTGGTCTACCTGCTTGGTCCAAAATTAATCCTCGAACGGCCGGCTCAACAACTTCGCGTACCGAATTGTTTTCCGCCGCCGCCCGGTATTCGTCACCTTCCATCACCTGTAAATAAAACAGACGTGAAATCAAGGTCATAAAGAGAGAAAAGATCAGAATGCCCAAAATGATGAGTCGGAGATTAGATCTTTCGCTCACTGGCCATCCCTTCCTTACCCAAAAAATCACCTCTTCGACCACACCATTATGCGTTGGTCAGGCCAAAATGGCCAAAAGGCGGCCTTTTAGATCACCTCACATTGCCCAGCCGTGGCTGGGAGAATCCCCCAGAATCTGAACATTTCTTCGTGACTAGGACGCCAAGGATCCACGAGAGGTTCCCTAAGAAACGGATATTTCGGTCAAGAATGGTCGCGAGATCTTTGCAATCAACGGAATTATCAGAGCCGACAATAAGACTCCGTAGAGCGCCGAACTCAGGGTGATCCACGGGACCTCGGCCCAGTTGACTCGATTCCCACCAAGGGCCGTATCCACGATCGCAGTCCCCAATGCGGCAGCCGACGTACTCAGTGCCGTAATGCCCATCATGATCGGAAGCGTGCGATCACGTGGGTCGATCCAAAAGCCAGCAATGAATCCAATTATGAGATAGATGATCGCGTTCACTCCCACCAAAGTGTCCGACGAAGGCGAAAGGTCAAGAAGCACCCCTGCAGCGAATCCACTTGTTGCCCCTTGGACCGGACCCATTGCAAAAGCAATGGCAACCACCGTCACAACAACAAGGTCGGGGGTAGCTCCCGGGATCCCCAGTCGACTGAGCAAGGTCAACTCAATGAGAACGGCGACAAAGACACATGTCCCGATAAATAGCCCCTGTCGAATAATCATGGACTAATTACCGTCCGGAGCAGGGGTCGCCGCCGTCTCTTTTTCATTGGGTGAACCCGGAGCAGTGGAAGATGTGGGCACCGGCGATGGAGTTGCCACCGGAGCGTTCGGTAGGACTGAATCTCGTGGGTCTTCGCGTGGTGGTTTCACAACAACCCCAACCACACTGAGCTGGGACATATTTGCAAAGGGCCTCACCGTCGCGATTCGGGCAAGTTGACCCGCGGACCCGGTCACGTCCACTACTTCGCCGATTGGCAGTCCGGGTGCATATGGGCGCCCGTCTTTTGAACCAAAGGTCACAACCGCATCCCCTGGATCCACTTCACCTAATGGGTCAAGCAATTGAAATTCAAGTGAATTTTGCCGGCCCGTTCCGGAGACAATTCCAATTTCTTGTGAGGCTGCAACTCGCCCGCCAACCGAGGACTCTGTGTCAACGATTAGGACCACAGTTGCTGTGCTGTTGTACACCTTAAGAACCCTGCCCACCAAACCGTCACCGTTAATTACGGTCATATCTTCTTCCAGTCCATCAAGGGAACCTGCGTCGATAGTCACCGTCCAAGCAAAATCCTGAGCCGGGCCAACCGCAATCACCTCCGCCGGGGTCACCCGATAGCGACCCACGCTTGCAACTCTCAGTAACGCATCAAGTTGATCTGCCCGAGCGATATCGTTTTCTGCACTCACCAAGGCGGAATTAAGTCTCTCGTTTTCAATCGTTAACTCTCTAATCTGCCCTGACTGATTGACCTGGGTGCTCCACCATTCACTCGATCCGGTGACGGGTGAAAAAATAAATGCCGCTCCACTTTGGATCCCACCGATAACGGAACTGACGGCTGATCGCGCACTAGAAAAGGGTCCATCTCCGCCGCGGAGGTCCAAGATCACAAAAGTTAGTGAAGCAACGACCAGCATGGACAGGATGATCCGCGTTCTGCGCGAAAGCACGGCTACCTGCGCGGTTCAGACACGAGCACCTGTTGCAACGCCTCAAACTCTTCAACGCACTTGCCTGAACCAAGCGCAACGCATTCAAGTGGACGATCGGCAACAACAATGGGCATCCCGGTTTCATGTCTCAGGCGCTCATCAAGCCCTGTCATCATGGCTCCGCCACCGGTAAGAACGATTCCCCGATCCATAATGTCTCCCGACAACTCAGGAGGTGTGCGGTCAAGAGTTGATTTCACTGCATCAACGATCGCGTTCACCGGTTCGTCGATTGCCCGACGGATTTCCTCCGCCGAAACAACAATTGTTCGAGGCAAACCAGTGATTAAGTCGCGCCCACGGATTTCAGCATGGGGTTCGTCAGGCATGGGGAACGCTGAACCGATCGCGATCTTGATTTCTTCAGCAGTGCGTTCACCAAGGAGAAGTGAGTACTCCTTCTTAATGTATTGAATGATCGCGTTGTCTAATTCGTCTCCGCCGACTCGAACCGAAAGGCTCGTCACAATTCCGCCAAGGGAAATAACTGCAACTTCTGATGTTCCTCCGCCGATGTCGACCACCATGTTGCCGGTGGGTTCGTGAACGGGAAGGCCTGCACCGATTGCGGCTGCCATCGGTTCTTCAATGATGAAAACTTTGCGGGCACCCGCTGCGTAACCGGCGTCTTTTACCGCACGCTGTTCTACACCGGTGATACCTGATGGGACACAGATGATCAGTCGCGGTTTTGCCAGATGCCGTCTGCGGTGAACTTTTTGGATGAAGTAACGGAGCATGCGTTCGGTGGTGTCGAAGTCAGCGATCACACCGTCTTTGAGTGGACGGATCGCCACGATGTTGCCTGGTGTGCGACCAATCATTTCTTTGGCTTCCATGCCAACTGCCAAAATCCCCCCGGTGTTGTTATTGATGGCAACAACGGACGGTTCATTGAGGACGATTCCACGACCCCGGACATAGACCAGAGTATTGGCGGTTCCCAGGTCAACGGCCATATCTCGACCCACAAATGAGGAGTTCGCGGCAAAACTCACGCGGTACCTCCAATCGGTCTTGAACGGTTCGTCTAGCGTAGGTAAGGCCAGAACTTATCAGGCTGGGAAGAGACTCGATACGAACTCTTATAGTAGCCCTGAGATTCCCCTGCTTAACCCTCACCCAACTTTTCAGCGCGCGTCACTTCAATTTTCCGCAGGAGAATTTCTAAACCTTGAGTTTGCTCAGCTGTGAGCTTTCCGGAAAAACCAAACGCCGCGGTAGTCACCGCACCGAGGTCAGCTCGGTAGTCATGGCCCAAACTTTGGAAATCACCCGGCTTCACATTGGTCGCAAAAATGGTGTCCACCAGCACGGTTGCCCAGGTAACCCCTATATTCCAGGTCATTTCAGCGGGAACATTTCTCCCGCGAGGCAACTTCGGATCCAGCCACTGTGGTTGGGCCCACGCTAAATCTGGTCTAAACCGCACCACGGGATCACCATCGTGCTCAAGGAACCACACTCGATTGTCAGTGTCAGCAGGAATTTGCTCAGGTCGATCCACCGTGACCGACTCACCTACGCAGAGTCGGTGAAAAGCATCAGCGATCCGACCACCAGGTGTTCCCACCCACAAGGCTCGATGCACGGAGTATTTATCTAAGTCACTTGATCCAAGCGGGATTGCGAATTGCTGAACGCGCGCTCCCAAGCTTTCACCATAAAGTAAAATCTTGGGAACGTGCTTTCCTTTATTGCGCCGACCAACGAGTTCGTGATCGATTGCGTTCAGTAACTCAAGTTGAGTCTCACCGGCCAACCGAATCTTGGTGAGTGAAAGGAAACTCGGCAGTAGTCCGTAACTGACCGAAACTGCGGCGCAATTACCCCCCGACAACAACTCAACAACGTCCACCGGAGTGGAGTTTGAATAACCTGAACCTGCTGGCGATTGAATCAATAAATACTCGCGATCGAAAGCCTTATTTCGAATTAACTCTGACATCGCGAGCGAAACTCGCGAAGAGACCGAGTCCGCGTTGGCAATACTGACAAAAACCCGAATGGGGTCGTGGGTCCGCTCAACACCCAACTCTTGGGCGTGCGCGGCAGTCGTCACACTATTGATAAAACGAGCACCCTCACGACCAAGTAGCGAGTAGTCAACGGCCGAATGAGTGCTCCCTGAAAGGTGTACATCCGTTGGCGCAATTGCAAAGCACTCATCAATTTGCGCATTTTGCATTTCAAGTTCACCCAGTTTGCTTTTTGCCACAAAAAAACCAGCAGTACCGACCCCTGCTAAACCAGCACCTACCGCAACAGCCCTCAACCCACGGAGGTCGGAAACCCGCGATCCAAGCACAAGACCAACCCCGACACCTGCGCCCAAGACTTTGGGGAAAAGCTCTCGGACTCGGTCGGGCCACGGAACCAAACTGGGACCCTGCGCCGCTGCAGCCGTTGGCACTGCGACCCCAACACCAGCAGCGACCGATCCGATTAAGTCCTTCATGATCTGCAGCGGTTCTTAAAGGTTGGGAAAGAAAAGTGCAATTTCACGGGCGGCTGACTCTGGTGAATCGGAACCGTGCGTGACGTTGTTTTGCATTTCGGTAGCAAGATCGCCACGGATAGTTCCCGGTGCCGCCGTGATGGGGTTGGTAGCACCCATCATGGTTCGCCAAGCAACGATTGCGTCTGGTCCTTCGATAACCGCTGCCAAGAGTGGTCCGCCGGTGATAAAAGCGACAAGATCACCGAAAAAAGGCTTATCCGCATGCTCCCCGTAGTGGGCCTTAGCCACGTCAGTACTGACATTCATTAATTCAATGGCTGCGAAAGTGAAACCCTTGCGCTCAATCCGGGCAAGAACTTCGCCGATGAGACCTCGGGCAACTCCATCAGGCTTAACCAAAACTAGTGTGCGTTCAGACATTCAATGACTCCTCGAATATGGGGGAAATGGCGGCATGGGGGAACTACCAAACCTGATGCTAGAGGAGCCGCCCGCCTAACTTTCGGGCAACTCCCGCGCCCGATCAACTCGCTGCCCATTGCGCACCGCGTAGAACCAGAGCAGCGCAAAAAGTCCACCGATAAAAAACATCGTGGGAACAACGATTCCTGAAGCAATAACAAGGGCCTGAAGCACCCAACCAACGGGAATGGCAATCGGTCGAGTGATCACGCCAACGGTCAGGACGAGCAAACCTGCTAGGGCAATTCCAATAATAAGGGCATAGGTTGCATTCGCGTCAGAAACATTGATTGCGATGGGAATCGCGAGTAAAACAACAAGCGCTTCAAGGATAAGGACTGTCGATCCCAACACCCGCATGTCTTACTTACCTTTCTTTGCGTCGGTATTTGCTAACAATCGGATTGCATCCCCTACCAACACCACTGAACCGGTAACGACCACTCCCACTCCCCCGTATTCACCTGAACTGTCAGCCAACCCAATTGCTTCTTCGAGTGAAGTCATTAAGTCGCCACCAAGAATTACTCGATCACCACCCAAGACCTCAATCGCTAATCGGGCAAGCTCGCTCGCCGACAAAGCGCGCGGTGAGTTTGGCTCGGTGATTACAACCTGCGAAACGACGGGTGACAACGCTTCGAGAAATCCGAGCGCATCTTTTTTCATCAACATCCCGATCACCGCCACAATGCCAACAAAGGTGAAACTGTTTTCTAATGCTTGCGCCAGCGACTTTGCGCCATGCGGATTGTGGGCAGCATCAACCAACACGGTTGGACCCGTTCGTAAAATCTCCAGTCTCCCGGGGGATTTCACATTCGCGAATCCTTCTCTGACTACATCAATATCCAGTGGCGCCAACAATCCCGATCCCATAAACATTTCACAGGCTGCCAGCGCAACGGCCGCATTGTTGCCTTGATGCTCACCAAAGAGAGGGAGAAAAAGATCTGAATAGTCTCCGCGTAACCCTCGCAAGGACAGCAGCTGCCCCCCGACCGCAACCTCCTGCGTATTGACGCCGTATTCAACTCCAAACCGCGCGGGAACGAGTTCAGCACCTTCGCACGCAGCTATCAAGATCGCAGCTGCTTCCGGCGCCTGTGGACCCAACACAACAGATTCAGAATTAGCCACGATCCCAGCTTTCTCACCTGCAATTTCTGCAAGCGTTTCACCGAGAAACTCCTGATGATCCAAATCAACAGGTGTAATCACGGCAACCTGAGGCCGACACACACTCGTGGCATCCCATGTCCCACCCATCCCAACTTCAATAATGGCCACGTCAACCGGTGAATCAGCAAAAATTGAATATGCCAGCGCGGTCATTGCCTCGAAGTAGGAAAGTTGCGGCCCACCATCAGCTTGTGAATTGTGGTCAACCAAGGAAATAAATGGCTCAATGTCATTCCATGCTGAAACGGCCGTTTCACTGGAAATGGGCTCCCCATCAAGACAAATCCGCTCGGTGGGGTCCACCAGGTGTGGTGAGGTGTACAACCCCGTCCGCAGTCCGTACGAGCGCAGAATGGACTCAATCATGCGGGCCGTGGAACTTTTGCCGTTAGTGCCCGCCACCTGAATCACAGGAAACGTCAATTGTGGGTCCCCTAGTAAGTTCGAGACCGCGTTCATTCGGGAAAGTGATGGTTCGATCACATTTTCCGGCCATCGAGACTCAAGTTCATCCCATAATTGTTGCGCGCTCGTAATACCCACGGTGGCAGTCTAGGTGGATCAACTAGGCGGATGAATAGACTGCGTAACCATGTCGTCGAAGTCGGAATCCCTGTCGGTCAATATCCCAGAAAAGCCAAGCCTTTCCGGGATCGAGGAAAAGTGGGCCACGACCTGGCAGGACGCCGGGACCTACTCATTCGACCGCACGAAAACCCGCGACCAGATCTTTTCAATTGATACTCCACCACCCACTGTCAGCGGTTCACTGCACGTCGGGCATGTGTTCAGCTACACCCATACCGACTGCATAGCGCGATACAAGCGCATGCGCGGTTTCGAAGTTTTTTACCCCATGGGCTGGGACGACAATGGACTCCCCACCGAACGCCGCGTTCAAAACTATTTCGGAGTCCGCTGCGATCCGAGTTTGCCTTATGTCGCGGACTACACGCCTCCAGCAAAACCTGATGCGAAAAAACAGGAACCTATTTCCCGAAAGAACTTTATTGAGTTGTGTGAGCAACTGACAATTGAAGATGAAGTTGTCTTTGAAGACCTCTGGCGCCGCATGGGCCTGTCCATTGACTGGGCGCAGACGTATCAAACAATTGACAAAAATGCGCAGCGCGTCAGCCAACTTGCATTTCTGCGCAACCTTGCCCGAGGTGAGGCGTATCAGTCGGAGGCACCGACACTCTGGGACGTCACTTTCCGTACAGCGGTTGCACAAGCGGAACTTGAAGACCGTGAAGTCCCAGGCGCTTACCACCGGATTGGTTTCGCACCAACAGAAAATCCTGCCGAGACTGTTTACATTGAAACAACGAGACCGGAATTGCTCGCAGCCTGCGTTGCCCTCGTTGCACACCCCGATGATCCGCGCTACCAACCACTCTTTGGTACCAATGTGATTACCCCCGTATTTGGTGTCGAAGTTCCCGTCATGGCTCACACTTTGGCCGACCCGGAAAAGGGGTCCGGGATCGCCATGGTGTGTACATTCGGTGACCTTGCCGACGTAACCTGGTGGCGCGAATTACAACTCCCCACCCGCCCGATAGTGGGCTGGGACGGTCGAATCACTTCAGAAACCCCACCGTGGATTACCACTCGCGCAGGCAAAGTGCGGTTTGCCGCAATCGCGGGGACAACGAGTTTTACCGCGAAGCAACGCATGGTTGAAGTCCTGCGCGAATCCGGTGACATGGTGGGCGAGCCAAAAGCGATCACTCACCCAGTTAAGTTTTTTGAAAAGGGCGACAAGCCACTTGAAATCGTGACCACCCGCCAGTGGTACATCGCCAATGGAGGCAGGGATCCGAAACTGCGCGGGGAACTCCTTGAGCGCGGACGTGAAATCATTTGGCACCCACCCCACATGTTGGTTCGCTATGAAAACTGGGTCGAGGGACTCAATGGTGACTGGTTGATCTCACGCCAAAGATTCTTCGGTGTCCCGGTTCCCGTTTGGTACGCGCTCGACGCCGATGCCAACCCCGACTACGAACAGGTACTCGCCCCCAGTGAGGCTGAACTACCCATTGATCCCAGTAGTGACGTACCCGCGGGATACACCGAGGATCAACGCAATCAACCCGGTGGATTCATGGGTGATCCAGATGTAATGGATACCTGGGCAACAAGTTCACTGACTCCCCAGATCGCTGGCGGCTGGGAACGTGACCCGGACCTTTTCGAGCGAGTATTCCCCATGGACATGCGCCCCCAAGCCCACGAAATTATTCGGACCTGGTTGTTCTCATCTGTCGTTCGTGCTGACTTGGAAAACAATGAGTTGCCGTGGAAACATGCGGCGATTTCGGGTTGGATTCTGGATCCGGATCGTAAAAAGATGAGCAAGTCCAAAGGCAATGTCGTAACGCCCATGGACATGCTCGACGAATACAGCTCAGATGCCGTTCGTTACTGGGCAGCCTCAGGTCGCCCCGGAACAGACACAGCCTTTGACATTGGCCAAATGAAAATCGGTCGCCGCCTAGCGATCAAACTCCTCAATGCCAGCAAGTTCGTCCTCACCATCACGAACTCAGGAGACGTTGAACAGGTCACCGATCCCTTAGATCAGGCCATGCTTACGCGACTAAATGACACGGTGAAGTCAGCAACCGCAGCATTTGAAGACTTCAATTACGCAAAAGCGCTCGATACTGCGGAATCATTTTTTTGGGAATTCACCGATGACTATGTTGAGTTGGTCAAAGAGCGCGCATACGGTGAAAGCGATGGCATGAATACCCAAAGTGCTCGCAGCGCACTGTACCTAGCCCTCACCATCCAACTCCGATTATTCGCGCCATTCCTTCCATTTACAACAGAGGAAACGTGGTCTTGGTTCAACGATGATTCAATACACTCCCAGCAGTGGCCAGATTCCACGAAGGCAGTCATCAACGGTGATCCACAGATTTTTACCGATGCCCAAACGGCCCTCGGGCTTGTGCGCAAAGCCAAATCAGAGGCAAAGGTTTCCATGAAAGCTGAAGTGTCCAACGGGGTATTTAGCGGATCTTCCGAGCAACTTGAGCGCTTGAAGCTCGTACAGAAAGATCTTGCCGCAGCAGGCAACATTCGCAAGCTAGATTTCGTCACCACACAAGCAGGGATTCACGTTGCCGTGGAACTTGCAACTTCATAGATTGGCATCACGTGATAGATGTGAGCAGAAGGAATGACTACGTGTCGAATTCTTCCAACTCTTTCAGCAATCCAATTTTGATCGAAAATGTTCCCGGGTCCTCAGGCGTGATTGGCTGTGGGACATTTGGGGGGCGGGTTTCCAACTGATTCGCATGACTGAACTCATTACGGTTTTCGGCTTCAAGACCGCCTAATTCAGGGGCATACATTCCCACAAGATCAAGCTCTGAGTTACCAGACCCATGTGTTGATTCCTCAGAGGAATAATTCTGAAGTTCGGGAGCAGTCTCCATCAAGCTTGCAGTCTTCGATGCCGCAGCGGCGAACCAATCGGGTGAGTCGCTATCAGCACTAATAAGTTTTCCTTGCGCACTACCTTTCCGAATTCCGTCAAGGTCTAATTCTTGCTGCAGGGCGAACAGGGCATACGCAGTTGCACCAATGGTGGAATCCGTTTCTTCAGTCATGGAGATCGCTCTTCATCGGCGCAGGATTCCACGTTTCTTGGTTCCTTGGGGAGCGGAGTTAACATTCATTTCTGAAGGTGGTAGTTCGCCTGCAACCCATTCCTCCTCCTGCACTGACCCCGCGTCAATCGTCGGAGTCCACGGGGCCAAATTGTGGTGCGGAAGGCATGCGATCGCAAGTTCATTGTAGGCGAGACCAAGACTTGAATGTTCGAGTAAACGGTGCATCTGAATTAAGTTTGTTGCAGTGAGGACGTCCTTGGTGGCCAAAGGAATTACACCCACAACGGGAACACCTAGCCCGGCTGCCAAGACTTGATCAGTTTCCATCCCAACATTCGCAACGGACTGGTTAACGATTATTCCTAGTTTTTCTCGAGGGATCCCAAGCCCTGATTCATCAATTGGTGCTGTGATCTCCCTCAAAGCACGAGCCATACCCTGTACAGCGGTGGAGGCCAAACTTGTCACAAAAAGTATTTCATCCGCTTCAACAAGCGCGACCTCCGCAATAAGCGGGTCCAAATATTGAACACTCGTGTCCATGACCACGACGTCGTACATTCTTTGAAGGCTGCGCACGATCGACCGATAGAAATCCGGACCCACGGTGTCTGCGGTTCTCGGACGAATCGGGGCAAGGAGGGTGTCAATTCCTAACCCTTGTGCCCTCACGAGATTCCGCCTGATGCGTTCTTCGTCCCAGATCGGCTGAACTCGAATATTAAGTGCGGTCGGCATGAATTGCCCAATCATCGATGCTACCTGGCCATCACGCGTATCAAGATCGACCAGGCACACTGACAATGGATTACCAGTTTTTTCCGATGCACTTGCAATGGAAGCGGCCAACAAAATCGAGGCCGTCGACTTGCCGGAACCGCCCTTGCTCGAAGTGACCGTAATCGTAGTTTGCCCAGGTAACCGGGGTCGGCTCAAGAGCTCCTTTGATTCATGATGTGAAACGTCAAAACTTGCTTGATGTTCCACGTTTTTTGATGAAAGGGGCTGGGTGCGTGCAGCGCCAATGGGGGGAAGTGCAGGGATTACGGGAATGGATAGGCCGAGTCCCGATTCGAACCGCTGTTCAGTAACCGATGGCTGGGTAAAATTCACAAATGATGCGGTGGCCTCTTTAATGATCGCAATAATTTCATCATCAGTCGCACCTGGTGGAATCACCGTAATCTGATTGTCTGGCGGTCCCGGGACATCGTTTTCCCGCAGATCGGTTAGGTGCTGTGAAATCGACTGCGCGGAATCGGGCGAACCTGCGATGTGGAAAACGGTTGCCCCCGCAGCCGACATTGCTTTCATGGCTCTTGCGATTGCTAATAATTCCGAATCCTGAACCACCGAACCTTCAGAATCTGCATCTGTGAATATTAAGATCCGAGAACCTGAATCCACCCGACCGCCGGAGAGCGACTCCCACATATGCGCGACGTCGGATTGGAATGGTTGGAGCGCCCACTGAGCTGGAATACTTTCCAACAACTGGAAAATTGAAGTATTTCCCACAGCAATAACGCCTGGTAAGGAACTGTTACCGCTCACCATAGCCAAACCCCTTCTGTGGCGAAAAACTTCAGAGAATTGAGTCCTTCTCCAAGAATTTCACTCTACGTGCATGGCGGATCCTCCGCAATGCCTCAATTAAGGGTACTCCTTCAGCATGTAACACCAATCTCGACTCCTTTTCCAGGGGAAGTCACTAGCGACAAACGCCTGCTGGTCCATACAGTAGGAAAGCTCTTCTTGCCGAGGGGTGCGTAGGAATAACTTCGGTGAACCGTACTTGGATTATCTGGTGGGCCTGTCCAGATTCTGACGACCCATGGAGATCTGATGATTGCATTTGAGGAGTTGCGGAGTTCAGAATGTCCCCAGTGAGTGCCCGCACACCTCGATCAAATATTTGTGCTGCATTAGTGGTCTCCGCATCTCTTCGTTGCGCAAAGAAAATACTGTTTTCGTCGTCGTGCTGAGTCTTTTCTATTTTGGAAGCTATGGAATTCTGATCAACTTGACCAAATACCGAGTTCGGTTGCTCCTGTGTTCGAGGGCTATGTATCTCGTTCACGGAATATGTCCTTTAGAGGTATTCGCTGCTTCGGGGCGTAGGGCGGCAACTCGCTCGAGATCCATGAGCTGAGCGGTTGTGTCGGAATCCACATTGAGGTCATTCATTGACAAGTTCCCTGGGATCCAGGAGTGTCTGTGCCATTGGATTTCCCACTGCATGAGTGCTCCGTCCTGAAGTGCTGAAACCGCATCACGATGAACGGTAGATTCCGATGGCACTTGAGCGCGCGCGGAGAACCGAATGGAACGCGCCCAGCCGGGGGGACTGACGCACTCAATTTCAACTCGATACAAAGCGTGTCCTCCGTCAGGATCTTGAAGACCCACGGGCTCAACGGCGCTGACCCGTCCTGTACCGGAGCGCACCAAGTAATCAACACCATCACGCGACTCAACCCACGTCTTCACTCGTGCCCCTCCCCCAATCGCAAGATTTCCAATACGGACCCCAAATTCCCAGCGGATACACAAAGTATCGGACCAATATTGACGCTGCGGTTCCACCCTAGTCCCATTTCATCTGCCCTATCAACGGTCTTGGGAGCGCAGATTAGTCAAAGTTTGACCAATCCCGCGTACCAATCCCATAATGGCGGTCCCGCAACCAGCCCGATGGAATAACCGATTATCAGAAAAGGACCAAATGCAATTTTGTATCTCATCTGGGCTTGGCGAGCCGCTATGAGACTCAAACCCGTCACCGCACCCACTAGGAAGGCTGCCATCAAGCCAATGGCAGCACTCGAGACGCTCTGCCAGCCCAAGACTGCGCCAAGAACGGGTGCCAACTTCACGTCTCCTAGGCCCATGGCTCTGCCGCGTGATACCAGCCACAGGGCACCGATGACTCCCAGCCAGAGAAGGGCACCTATACAACTGTTGATCACGAGAAGCGTCAAATCAGCGGATCCGCGTTCAATTATGAGTGCAACGGAAAACCCAATAAGGGATACGGGGTACAGCGAATAGACAATCACGTTTGGTAATCGGTGCCATTGGATATCGATCACAAATAGTGCTATTAATCCTGAGCTCAGGGCGAGCACCAGTGGGAGTAATGGATTAACCCATGAACTAGGCACTGATGTCGAGAGCCCCCACCAGCCAAAACCCATCCAAACCAAGGCGGTGAATACCTCAACTGTTGGATACCTTTTCGAGATCGGGTGAGAACAATTCCGGCACCTGCCACGAAGGATCAACCACGAAATAACCGGTATATTGTCCCGTGTCGCAATGACACTATTGCATTCAGGACAGCGAGAACGAGGACGAATTACAGATGCTCCCACTGGAACCCTGACTATGACGACGTTGAGGAAAGACCCAACTATTAATCCAAGGATCCCCAAAGCCGCAATAAACCAGATGGAAAGGAGCAGTTGATCACCCGAACTCACTTGGTGTCAATCCGAACCGAATCCACATTTCCACTTTGAGTCGAATCAAAAACAATAAGGTCTGTTTCATGCGATGGCGAATATTTCACCGCATCAATATTCTTAACGTTGCCCACCAATCCTTCGCCTTTCCAGATGGGGGTGTTGGCGCTTGCGAGTGACCAATCCCTTGAACCACATTGTTCCGGAACCAACCAGTAAAAGTTTTCGCCACTGTTCGCAGTTTCAAATTCATATTCGTTTTGGTCATCGCCACCACATGATTCGATAGTGACCAAATCGTGTTCCATAAGAGATTGCGCGATGTGCACCACTTCGGCACGGGTGAAACCACAGTATTTAGCAATTTCATCGAGACTTCGGAGACCGTCAAGACGTGCCAAGGTCGCAGCGACCTCGGGGATAGTGTCGCGAACAAATTCTTGACCAGAGTCAGGTAGATCCGCAATTACCGACAGCACGAGCGAGCCAGGTTGTTCACATGAACCGCACAAGTCATCCCGTTGAGATAGCCGAGTGAGTTCGGCAGCCGTTTGAGCCAGCCTTCGGTAACGACGCTCAACCATGGCAATGAGGTCATCTAGGGCAAGTGGCAATGTACAGATGGATGAAGTTGCCTGGTTTGGCCTTCGTTCAATACTTGCTCCAGGCACCAGTACCAATGCGCCGACACTTGCTAATACCAATTCCTGATGCACGGCTGCCAGCGAGTCCACATCGATAAGACCTGTCGCCACCATCTCGGGAGCAACGGAGGCCAAGCCATTCAATCTCAGTTGAAGTGATCCTCCCTCTTCTTCTGAGAAATACCCGGCAGAAACACATCGGGCCAAGACGTCTGGCTGATAGCGAGTGATGGTGGCGGCATAAATCCGTCCTTCAAATAGAAATACTTCACCTAATATCTCCGAATCCTGCCCCCTTAGCCGAACCGATCCAGTGAAGGAAGCCTTGCTCATGTCGAATAATTCCGAGATAACTTGGGAGTTAATAGGAAGCACAGACTGTCGGACATGCCCATCCATGGATTGAGCTGAATCCTTTTCCTTACGCCGGAACATAGGTCCCTCCTTGTTCAAGGTATCGGCTCATTAATTCAAGAGGTGATCAGGAATTCCCACTTCATGTAATGGGCAGCGACCCGCACCCGCATGATCCACGGTTCCCTGCATGAAACCCACGCGTCCAGTGCAGCCCGCACGTGGATCCTCACGGTACATACGCCCAACTCCACTATATGTTTCGATGTGCACCACAGCCCTCGCCTGTTCAGCAATTGCTGATCTGTTTGTGATCGCCACAACATGTTCAGGAACAATTTCGAAGGAACCGTCTGCTGAAGTCACTAGCCAGCGGTAGCCGATCACCTCAAGATCACCAACCACGGTGCGACGCGCACCCCCCGCCATGAGCACTGTTACCGTGCATTGAGTGCCGATAAGGGAACTAACATCAACATTTTCCCCCGTAGAAAGTTGAAAGGTAAATGTATGGGACCCTGCAAATCGCCTGTACCCCAAGGAACGGTCATAGCATTTTCCAATGTGTTCCCTGATCAAATTCTCAGCTTGATCAAATGTTGAAGAATTTCCTTCAATGAGCAGGCGGGGGACTCCTTGTTGCAGCCGAACCCGATCAGAAAGATTCCAGTGATACGAGCGCACGAGCCTACGTCCACCCGGAAGTCCATCCAGACTTTCCGATTCAACTGAAACCTCGGTTCCCTGGATTCGAACTACAAAGTGCTCCGTGGCCCACATCCACATCAGAACTCCCGGGCTATCCGTGAAACTCCAAGGAATTGGCTCGCCAGCACTTTGCATTATTCTGAATCCGAATCCCGATATTCAGCGGGTTCAACCTTCGCGAGTTCAACCTTCGCGAGAGTCCTTTCCACGGCTGCCGCCACGGTCTTAGGCATCACACCCAACTGCCGAGCCACTTCCGCGCGCCCAAGTCCCTCCCAAAAAGTCAAATATGTTGCTGCAAGTGCTAACGGGTCTTGTGTCTTTCGACCTTGTGCCGACGGATCATTGACCGCATCAATGATTGCCTTTGTGATAGCCACGTTTCTGTTGTGAACTATGACCTCTTCTGCCACATCCGAGTCGTCAGCAACCTGGGTCGTTGCCGATGGGGAATCATCAAAAAAATCACCAGAAATGCTGTTAGGCCTGCGCACATGCGCCAACTGCGCTATCGAATTCTCCTTTCTTCGCAGTTCAGTAACACTCACCCCGAGCGCATCGGCCCTATCCAGATCACTCATCCCAGCGACGACCTCAGGAGTCAGCGATTCCTGCAATCTCGCCAATGCCACTCGGTCTTCAATAACCGATCGCCCATAGGTTGCTCGCGCTAAATCCTGCGGCCATGTTTTGAGTTTTCCCAATACAAATGCCATGAAGTTCAAAGTCCCGTTTCGTCCACGGCGCTGAGAGTCAAAGCGATCAGCGAGATCATGCACAAATAGGTACATCATTCCTTTGAGGTCATCCTGATCGACTCCGTCGAGCTCATTTGTCACCCGCTGACGAATGGAAAATGATCTCGGGTACAACCACTCAACGCATGAACTAATGAGCTCACCGAGCAGCGCTGGATCGAGAGAATTCAAATCCCGAAAGGGAACGTCACGTTCAATCCGTAGATTGACTGCTTCAACATTTTGAGCCAAGCAAAGCGCTCGAATTTCCTCTCGAGCCACATCCCCTTGACCTACGGGAACCCAAATTCGATGCTGGCCATCGCTCCACTGGCGGGTGAATGCTTCCGTCACCAGCGACTGCCCTGTGACAAGGTGTGTGAGAATCTGCTGAACATCCAGCGGCCCGACCGTGTCCCAATGCACTCGATCACAACGATGGGGCCTCACCTGATCGAAGATTTCATTTTCGTGCAATCCACGGACGTAGATATCAGGGACCTTGCGACCCACGCGGTGAGTTGCCGTCGTGATGAATTCGGAATCCTCAGGTACTTGGCTCAGGGTCATGTGCACTAGCCAATTGCAATAAGTGACTGCGAGACCGCTCGACCCGTGTTTTGCTCGCGAGCGAGAAATGCTACAGCGGCACGAGAGTCATGGGAATCCTTTGCCGGCAGGGCTGTAAGAACGGGCCCATACGAACTTAGCTGGCTAACAAGTTGTGAAATGAGGTTCAGCGCCAACAGAGTTCGAGGCTGAGAATTCTTGATTTCATCGAGGCTCCCTAACGTGATGGCAAAAGTCATACTCACATACCTGTGATCTTGACTGAGGCCCACTAGGTGTACCGGGATCTGAGGTGCCGCGTCAAACGACGCTGCCAAAGCTTTGGACATTGGGGCCATATGAGTAAGTGGACTAGTGAATTTCAGAGCAATATCAAATTGCACCTGCAAGCCAGCAAGCCCGCTGCTATCAGTATCTACAAACTCAGTATCTACAAACTCAGCATCTAATAGCTCGGCATCTATTAGTGAAGTGTTGTCATTCACTACGCACTCCTTCACTAATTGAGAGACTCTTTCATGCTACGGAGATATTGACCTGATACTCCGATAACAAGTGAACTTTTTCCCTACTAAACAAATTGTACCCCCTCCTAGTTTCAGAGGTTGCACCTTTCCTACCCAAGGAATGTAACTGCAATAACAATGTGTTGATGGCCACCAAATACGCCGGTGACCATCAACACCTGTGCAAGACTTCGAACAGCACCGTTAACTAACTGCAATACCCTCTGCAGGACAGGTTTCCGTAGTGGCGTCAACAAAGCCACCCAGAGACGAGTCATAGACGTAAACATCCTCGGATTCCGTATTGCATCCGACGATCTTGTAAGAATCGGTGTTGTTAGTGACAGCAACACCATTACCCTGCGATATTGCTGCTCCATAGGGCTCGGTGGTGAGATCTTCGCCTGCAGGTGGATAAAAACCATTTTGCGTATAAGCCGTCTCCAACACGGTGGCGACGTTGCGCAAATCTGATTCGACCGAGGCATTACGCGCCGTATTGCGCTGGTTCAGAAACACTGGAATGGCTATGGCAGCCAAGATACCAATGATGGCAACAACAACGAGCAATTCGATGAGGGTGAACCCCGACTCGCGCTCGTCTCGTGGGGTGTAAATGCGAGATAGCATCTTGAACTCCTGTCGAAGGACCCCTCATTGCTTCGGGGTAGCCTGCCCGCGGTGGGCTGACACATGGAGTTTCGGACCAAATTGACCGATCAATCCCCTTTATTGTTCGGATATTTTTCCCAATACCCAAAAATTAGCGAATGAGTTCGAAAATATTGAAGATGGGAAGATAAAGAGCAATGATCATGCCCCCTACGAGCGAACCCAAGACCACAATCATGATCGGCTCGATTAGGGCCATCAATTGCTCCGTGGTGGCCTCCACCTCTTGGTCATAAAAGTCTGCGATTTTCGCCAACATTTCATCTAATGCGCCGGTTTCTTCACCTACTGCGATCATCTGCACGACCATATCGGGAAATACCGGGTGTTCCGTTAGTGGCTTAGACATTCCACTGCCCTGCCGAACACTCTCCTTAACGGAGTCAACCGCGCGTGACACAACAACATTGCCTGATGTGTCTGCCACGATGTCGAGTGAGGTCAATATCGGGACTCCAGCTTTTAGCAGTGCAGAGAAGTTCCGAGAGAATCGAGCCAGAGCTACTTTTTGAAATAGATTCCCAAAAACTGGAATACGAAATTTCAGTGGGTCAATGACAGCTCGGACACGTGTCGAATTTCGATTTCTGCGAAACCAGACAATGAATCCGGTCACGATAATCATTACGGGAAAAAAGAATCTTGGGTCCTTAAACAGATTAGACAAGTTGACGAGAAACTGTGTCGGCGCAGGCAGACTACCTCCAAAAGAGGCAAAAAGATCAGAAAAAATTGGGACGACAAATATCAACATGCCGATTGTGATGACGAGTGCAATCACGGCAACCGCAATCGGGTAGGTCAAGGCAGATTTTATTTTTCCTCTAAGCCTGACATCCGCTTCCAATGAGTCTGCTACTTCCACCATGGTGGTGTCTAAGAATCCACCCACCTCCCCTGCCCGAGTCATGCTCACCATAAGGGCTGGAAATTCTTTTCGCTTGGACATAGCCTCAGAAAGAGATGATCCCTTCTCAACCTCTGACTTGATCTCCAACAGTATTTCCTGTAAACGAACACTTTCAGTCTGCTCGGACAGGATTGAAAGCGCACGCAAAATCGGTAGCCCCGAGGACAACATTGTGGCAAATTGACGAGAAAAGATCGCCAAGTCTTTTATCTTCACCCTGCCCTTGCCAAGTCGAATTTCCCGATTGAAGCCAGTATTGGCTACCTCAACGGCGATGGGGGTGAGCCCTAATTGACGAATACGCGCAATTGCTTCGGCCTCGGTTGATGCCTTAATCTTTTGTTCAACAAGCCGCCCTTGCCTAGACCGTGCCTTGACCAAAAAGTCACTTTGGGCCATCAGCGGTTACTCCCAGCAACTGGTTGAGTTCTGAAAGGTCCGAAGTTTTTTCATGGGCTGTTTCGTAAGTGATCTGGCCTTCAGACACTAACCGCGCGAGGTCTTGATTGAGGGTATGCATGCCAACTTTTGAGCCAGTCTGCAAGGCTGATGGAATGGACTGCAATTTACCCTCTCGCACCAAATTTCTAATAGCAGGTGTCGCAATCATGACTTCTGTAGCTGCGACTCTTCCTGATCCATCTGCTGTTTTACACAGAGTTTGACAGACGACCGCCTCGATGGAATTAGAGAGTTGGGTTCGAACTTGCGATTGCTGTTCCGGAGGGAAAACATCAATGATTCGGTCGATCGTGCTTGCCGCTGAACTTGTGTGCAATGTCCCGAAAACCAAGTGACCTGTCTCGGCCGCGGTAAGAGCGATTGCAATAGTTTCCAAGTCCCGCATTTCACCCACGAGAATGATGTCGGGATCTTGACGCAAGGCATGTTTGAGCGCATTAGCGAAGGACCACGTGTCCTGTCCCACTTCTCGCTGGCTCACTACGCTGAGTTGGTGTTTGTGGACAAATTCGATGGGGTCCTCAATAGTGATTATGTGACCCCGCCTAGTGCGATTGGCTCGATCGACTATTGCCGCAAGGGTGGTGGATTTTCCTGAGCCGGTTGGGCCCGTTACGAGCACCAACCCCCGGGGCAAATTTGCCAGGTCAGCTAATCGCTCTGGCATCTTGAGTGCTTCAAGTGGCAAAATTTCCCAAGGAATAGTTCGAAACACTGCACCCATAGAGCCTTGTTGTTGCATCAAATTCACTCGGAAGCGAGCCGCACCCAACAACTCGTAAGCGAAATCAAGTTCCTTGTTTTCTTCAAACACTTGCTTGTGTCGATCGGTAAGAATCGAATAGAGCAATTCCTGAAGCTGCCTTGGCGTGAGAGCTGCAAATTGTGGAACTGGCTCGAGTTCACCATTGATGCGAATCATGGGAGGAGAGTCCACGCTGAGGTGGAGATCGGATCCACCCGCTTCCAGCAGTTTTAACAAAATGGAGTCAAGTGACAGCTCGCGACCCAGCACTCGTGGATCGTCACGGTTCACAGCTGTAATGCCGGACTCTGGCACATGTGAAGGGATATCCGGTGCAAATTGCGCGGCCGCATCCCCCACTGCCTTTGCCCCATCAATATTGGGTTGGGAAACAGGTAACGTGAATTCCATATTGCTCACAGTGTCAACCTCACGCGATTATTCTCAGAACTTCAGGGATGGTGGTGGCTCCTTGAGCAACTTTAAGCCAACCATCCTGCTTCAAGGTGCGCATGCCCTGAGCAACAGCCTGCGCCTTCACTTCATCAGATGTGGCGTTGCGGATTGCCAGGGCGGCCAATTCCTCCGTCATTGTCATGACCTCGTGCAAACCAACACGCCCGCGAAACCCAGTGTTGGCACAGCGCGAGCACCCAACAGCTTCAAAAAAAGTTGCTTCGACCCCTGGGGTGTATTCAAATTCGACCGCCGCCAAGTCACTGGGTGCAATTTTTACCGGCTTTTTGCACTCGGCACACAACCGGCGAGCAAGTCGTTGTCCCGAGGCACAAGCCAGCGCCGAGGACACTAAGAAAGGCTCGATACCCATTTCGGTAAGGCGAGTGAGAACACTCGGTGCGTCATTGGTGTGCAGAGTTGTTAACACCATATGGCCAGTGAGTGCAGACTCAATAGCAATGCGCGCGGTCTCGTGGTCTCGAATCTCACCGATGAGAATGATGTCAGGGTCAGCTCTCAGAATAGATCTCAACGCGGATGCAAATGTAAGTCCCGCCTTGGCATTAGTTTGCACTTGGTTGATCCCTGGGATGCGATATTCGACCGGATCTTCAACGGTGACAATGTTCACTTCAGGTCGAACCATTGAATTCAAGGTTGCGTACAGGGTGGTGGACTTTCCCGAACCCGTGGGCCCGCTCACAATTACCATGCCATAAGGGCGGGTATATGAATCTCTCCATCGGACCAAATTGTCCGGCGAAAATCCAAGCCCTGAGAGTTCCATCTGTGCGGCACTATTATCCAGGATTCGCATAACGATTTTCTCCCCCCAAACGGTGGGAATGGAATTTACTCGAAGGTCAACCTTCTTCCGATCTACCACAACCGTGAGACGACCGTCCTGGGGAACGCGCCTCTCGGCTATGTCCATATCCGAGATAATTTTTAAGCGCGAGATCAGTGCGGCTTGAACTTCTTTGGGAGCTGGTGCCATCTCTTTTAGCACACCATCAATCCGAAATCGAATTCGAATATTGTCTTCCGAGGGTTCAACATGGATATCGGATGCTTTATCTGAAATTCCCTGACCGAGTAGGAGATTCACATATCGCACAAGGGGAGCATCCGTGGTGGACGCAACAGGTGCGAATATGTCAATTGCTTGCTCGTCGTGGAGCATGTCGCGAACAAGTTCACCCAACTCCGTTTCCGCTCGGTATTGCAGGTTCAGGCGGGTGTCAATTTCGGACTTGAGCGCGCACACAAATGAAACCGGGTAACGAGTAATGGCCTGAAGGTCTTCACGTACCTGCCAGTTGGCCGCTGTTTGAGAGTCCGTCGCGATAATCACTGTGTCTCCGACAAGGTCTATGGGGATGACTCCATACTTTCTTGCCTGATCACCGGTCAGTAGATTGGCGACCATTGGGCTAATGGTTAAGTCCATAATTTCAACGAATTGGAGCCCTGCCGCCTCCACTGTCGCTTTTATCATTTGCTTCTTTGTAATCACCCCCTTCGACACAAGGGACCGCACGGGGGATTCACCGTTTTTGCGGGCTTCAACAATTGCTTGGTCTACCTCTTCCTGTGTGACTAGGCCTCTGGAGAGGATCACATCAAGCACGGATTCACTCATGGTCCCCACCGTATCCCGCCTGTTTAAGAGCCAGCCTGAAATCGTTCAAGGATGTCATTACCCCTTCAGCTGCCTCTACCGATACCTCTCCAGACATGACTTTGCCCAAAGCATCTTGTTGCAGGGTCACCATTCCGTAATACGAGCCTTCCGACATGATCGTGGAAAGCTCCGACAAGTCTTTCGGATTACTTATTGCCTGCCTAACCCTTGGAGTAGAGACCGCGATCTCAATAAGAAGTGATCTTTGGACAGGTGTCAGTGAGGGAACAAGCCTTTGGCTAACGACGCCTTGGAGTACTTCAGCGACCACAGTTCGAACATGAGCCTGCTCTTGAGTGGGAAAAAGATCAACAGCTCGCTGGATTGCATCCTGTACAGACGCAGCATGCATGCTTGCCAGCACGAGATGGCCAGTCTCGGCCGCCTGTAAAGCAATAGACATGGTTTCAGAATCCCGGATCTCCCCAATGACGATCACGTCGGGGTCCTGCCTCAATCCCGAACGTAAAGCAGAAGCGAAACTCGGGGTATCGATCCCAATTTCCCGCTGACTTACAGAAGACTTGAGATCTGTGTGGAGAAACTCGAGTGGATCCTCAATGGTCAGGATATGAAATGCCTTCTCGGCATTTATAAGCCCCACCATGGCAGCAAGCGTCGTTGACTTTCCAGACCCCGTGGGACCACAGACCAAAACAAGACCATCGGACTTGCGGGCCAGCTCATTGACCGATTCCGGAAGTCCTAATTGCACCAGTGTTGGGATGTCCTGCCGAACATGGCGAAGGACCATGGAACTCACCCCTCGTGAGCGGTAAGCATTCACTCTAAATCGACCGACGTCGGGGATCTCGAGGGCAAAATCATGGTCACCCTGTTCGGCAAATACGGACTTGGCTCTCTGTGTTTCCAATGCCTTCTCAACACAATCAGCTGCCCATTCGGGGGTCACAACCGGCATATCCAATGGGATGAGTTGACCGGAAACACGTACCAGCGGAGGCTGGTCAACTCGAATATGAATATCCGATGCTCCGAGTTGTACCGCGGAGCGCAAAATTGTGTCCAGTTTCAGTTCTCGGTGTTGAGCACCCCAATTATCGTGAACGGGTAGCTCCATGATGGGTGTTTCGGCTCAAATTCCCCTTGGAATGCCGTCGGGGCAAAGATCACTGCCACACGGGTCCTCAATTTGAGCCGATACTCCTCTGGAGTGCACTACTCACGGCTATTCGAAGTCAACCAACGACTACAGTCGGCTTTCGAGTCACCGGAACAATCGTCCCTATGTTCACGAGGCAAGGAGCTTGACCCTTCCATGACGGGAAAAATCACCTCGCGCGCTATCGGACTAGATATTGGGACCAGCGGTATTAGGGCTGCAGAGTTACGGCATATTCGAGGTTCAGCTACATGTGAAGTCAGTCGACTTGCTGCGGTGGATCTGCCGCACGGAACAGTGCGCAATGGCGAGGTCCTCGACCCAAAACTTTTCACAAAGTCCCTACGATCACTCTGGAAAAAAGGTAGATTCACGGGACGCTCGGTGACTTTTGGAATCAGTGATACCAGCATAATTACGAGGCAGTTGGACCTACCCTGGATGCCGCCGGACAGTTTCATCCAAGCACTCCCCTACCAAATTCACGAGGCCCTACCCGTCGATATTTCGACAGTGGAACTCGACTACCACCTACTCAAACAGGTCCCCGGGCGTGATTCGCTAGGACAAGAAACCATGATCAACCGAATCCTCGTGGTGGCATCTAATCGAGCATCGCTCACAACCGAAGCTCAATTGATCCGAAAAGCTGGACTCACGCCCATTTGTGCTGACTCAGCTGCCTTTGCACTAATTCGGGCCGCATGCCATGGAAAAATTCCCGATGATGAAAGGCTCCGCGTCATTGCTGACATTGGGGCAGAGCAACTAACGGTAGTCATTCACCAAAATGGCCAACCACGGTTTATTCGGACGATAAGCAATTTCGGCGGGGATTCAGCAACAGATGCCATCGTAAATTTACTAGATCTCGGATTTGACGATGCTGAGAAAATCAAGCGAACTACCGGCCTTAATGGACCTATGCAATCAATTACGACCATCCCAGAATCAAGTGTTTTTCGTAATATCTCGGCAAAAGACGCAGGATCCCTCGATCTCACCACCCAAGCGGTTATCAAACTACTAAACCCATGGGCCACAACTCTCATCAAAGAATTACGAGACTCAATTGATTACTTTATTTCCTCGGCTACAGGAGCGGCAATCTCAGATGTCACCCTGTGTGGAGGCAGCTCAAACCTCCCAGGACTAAAGGAACGCATCAGCACAGAGCTTCCATTCCCAGTTAACATGATGGACCCCCTTGCGGGGCTACCCGCGGCAGGCAGAGTCGAAGGTCAGGTCCCAACGGATTCCACTTTTGCTGTTGCAATCGGTTTGGCGCTGGAGGTCGGGAAGTGAAAATAACACTCACGGCCATGCGTGAAAAACTCAACTCACTTGGAAAGTCCGACATGAGGTCGCGCCCCGATCAGGCACCGGTCCTGAGTGCGCTCGGTGAGAATGAAACCGTCTCTCTGCCTCGAGTAAATTTACTGCCCGGTGCAATTCGTCAATCCATTCGAATCAACAACACAATAAAGCGATTCGCTATTGCTTCCGGCGTGATCGTCGGGCTTGCTGTCGTTGTCTATTTGATGCAAATTCCAGCCATTAATCAGGCTGAAGAAAAGTTAAATATTTCAATGGAGTCGAATCAGGAACTCAACGCGCAAGTTGTTGCACTTTCACCCATTGGTGAGTTGTACGCGGCGCTCACCCGCCAACAAGATTTTGTAAAAGAAACATTGGCATCGTCGCCTCGGGCATCTGAGGTGTTTGTGCGAATGCAACGAGCTGCCGACCAGGTAGGTCCATCTGCAGTGACGATCACTAGTACTTCAATTTCCTATCAAGGAATACCTCTCCCAGATACGCCTTTCAATCCCTGCCCTAACCCCGATCCCTTCAATGAATCAATCACTATTGGATGCATGAGTTTTAACGCTACTGCTGACTCACGAGATCAAATCTCGTCATTTCTCAACTACTTGGCTGCAGATCCACTTTTCGTTGGTCCATTTGTCGATTCCTCAATCATCAATACGACAACAACCGACGGTAATCAAGGAAGTGGGTCCCAAGTCTCCTTTAGCGGTACAGCCGGGATTTCAATTGACGGGCTCCAGACAAAACTCACCCCCGAAGAAATCTCGGCTTTGACTACACCTGATGAAAATCAATCTGCAGAGGGGGCGAATTGATCATGTTAAAGAACAAAGTTCAGGTAGTCACTGCTGCCCTCGCATTCTCGCTGGTAACACTCACTGCGGTTCTGTGGTTTGCCCTTCTAACCCCGCGCCTCTCAGAGGCGGAAGCATTGAACATGCGTAATGCTGACCTTGAACTCACAAATCTTGGACTCATGAAGCGTCAGCGAGATTTTCTTGACTTGGCTCAAAAAGCACCCCTGGCAGCAGCGGAGGCCCAAATTCTTTTCTCCAAGATGCCTGAAACCGCCCAACTTCCAGATTTACTTAATCAAATAACTGACGCTGCCTTAGCCTCCGGCATTGACCCCAACAAAATTCAAGTAATCAATGCATCCATTCCAGTGAGTACGGCTGGCACGCTAGATGCAGAAGAAGCTAAAGACCAAAAGGCGCTCGGCGTTCAATTGGCTACCCTCACGTTGGACATGACCGTCGATGGCTCTCGGAGGAATTTATTACAGTTCATGGACAATCTGCAGAAACTGGATAGATCGCTGCTCATAACCTCGACGAATCTTGTGGACATACCGTCAGAGAACTCAGTTCCACAACAAACTTTAACTATCTCAGGAACCTTATTTGTTTTAGAATCACGCCTTCCCGATCTAGTCACTAACGCACAGGTGATAATCGATCGAGCCCAGGCTGAGGCCGCCTCTGGCCGCTCACCTAGTTCTTAAACTGAGGGGAGCGATACTAAAAATCTGGCTGCATCATTTTCACTCATGAGTGCCGTCATGCCACTCCGAGTTATAGCGACCGCATGCGAGAAATTCTGTGGTAACTCCTTTATCATTGCCGCTGAGCGTACGGCCAATTCCCAGCGACAATGCACTGTGAAAAGTTGTCTATCACCGGCAGCCTCGGCGGACTCAACTAAATAGGCATCCAATGCGGTGAAGTCGCTGGCGTACATCAAACGGATCGCTTCATCGGCGTGGGAGGCATTCATCGCGGTAAAGGCTTGGACACTGAGTTCTGATGCGGTCTGGTTTTGCTTGCGAACATATTCGGTTGGGGTTAACCCATGCAGTCGCGCAGTCGTGGCGACGCTGAGTTCGTCTTTGGTGGGGCAGGGAAAATTCTTGAAATCTTCAGTGTCACTCATTGACTCTCGCCAACCATGTACACCTGATGCGGTGAGAACAGGTTCCACTTGAGCCCTGATGACGTTCATTGCTTCCGAAATGCTTTCTGGCGCGTGAGTTGATGGTACTTGAACTACACGAATTATCTGTTCTCCCAATTGAAAATATTTGCGGAGGGAATCCCCCGAACTTACAACTAGGGAATCCCACATGATCCCCTGAAAAAATACAAGTTCACTTCCAACGGCACAGGCAAAAGCTCCGACATGGTCTCCTGCGCGCCACTTGGTCGCCACAACTTCATGGAGTATTTTAGATGAAATCGAACACCGCTCCTGAAAATCTCGACCGGTTCCATGATCTTCATTTTGGTCACGAGGAAACCGATGATCCTGTGATCCCTGATTCACAACGGACTCCTCGCTGATTGTCCAAAACTGCGTTGCTTATTCTTCCACGGAAACAACGAGCCGCCTAATTTCTTCTACGGCACCTGACAGAACCGAGTACCGAACCACTACTTGTCCCGGTCCAGTGGATGTCACCGTGACGCTTCCTCCCGAGGTGGTGATCGTCGCGGATCCGAAAACAACATCGGCATTGAGGATTGTGGCGCCAGCCGGATAGCCATCTAGGAGTGAATATGTACTCGAGCCAATTCCTTGTGTTTTAGGGTTTACTTCGGCGAAGCGCTTTACTTTCCACGGCTCCCCGAACAGTGATGTCATGTACGGAGGTACGAGACCTTCCAAGCGATCGTCATAGGAATAACTCTTCGAATAGCCACCGTAGTAACCCACAACACATCGATATTTTTGCGAGAGAGATCCCCACAAATAGATGTATCCATTTCGGGAACCATAGGTTGGATCTTGCGCGCCAAAGCAGGCGTCGACGGCCAACATGGCAACATTAAAAACTGGATTATTCGCATTGCTCTCCCGCCAATCTTGAACCCACCTGCGATAGCGATCAAATGGCCGATAAATGTAGGTGAATCTTCCAGAAATTGCTCCAACCACAGTCTGAGAAGCGGAATTTGGTTTTCCGTACGAGGCACCTGAAGTGGTTGACGAGGTAGAGTCCTTGAGAGAACTTGTCAGGATAATGTTGTTCTCGGCAGCAATAGTCACCTGCCCGAGCGCTTGGCCTTGGACATAAATATCACCTTTAGTGCAACCTTCACCGTACCAAGGGTTATTGACATCTGCATAGTAGGAAGGAAATCCTTTCGGAGCGGAACTGGAGTTAAATCCGCCAGATTCGACGGGGTCACTTGGAATGACGAAAGGATAAATATTGCTTGAAGGACTTGGAGAAGAGACTTTCTTCTGACATGTTGGGGCTGATCCAGATACCCACACATTATTAGTGTCGTATTCATTATTTGGATCATCAACCCCAGCGCTAGGCAAGTCCTGTACATAGATCACAAGATCGTCAAAATCAGTAATTGTTATGGTTCCCGTGGTGTGAGGTTGCCGAGAATCCTCAAGCGGCCCTCCACAGTTAGGTCCAGACTGTTTCGTGTCTGGACTAGTCACCTTGATGACTCCAACCCCACCTTCCACTGCAAAACGTAATCGTGTTGGCCCGGTAAATACACATCCATATCGGCTCGCCTTCTCTTTCATAAGTGCCGCGCTCGCGGAAGCTGATGGAAGTTCCAAGATTGGCTCATACCGCGGATTACGGTTAGTTACATCGCTGCCGGTCGGGCCAAAGGAATTACCTTGATACGACGTATTGGAATTCCAGGTAGCTTGGTCGATTGCGTTGGAATACAAGGGCTCCGTGGTGGTTAAATATCGGTGATCCGCAGGGCATCCCACTTCACCTGGGGCTAGGCCCTCTTCGTCACTTCTGCACGACGAAGAAATCGCTCCAGCATCAATTGAGTTAGAAAGGTTCGTCGCCTCGAGACGCCATACGTCATTCGTATGAATCTTGCCAGAGATGCGCTCCGAGCTGTAGATGCCTGCCCATTGACAGTAGTTGAGATTTCGTTGATTGCCGATGGTTCCGGTGGGGTCGACTTCACCTGACTCGTACCAATGTCGGGAACAAAGTTGACCGGCCAATGCCCTACTGGTGAGTCCGCTCACACCACCTGAATTCGACGCAGCCGAATACGCACCGGGGACATCAGGTGAGGGCGTTTCGATATCGCTCAGATAAACGTAATCCAATGTCGACCTCTTGGTCAACACGGCTTCCACGGTATGAGTGACATCGCCAGATTTTCCCGTTGAGTAAAGGTGAATTTCACCGCCTGCGCCAGCCCGCGAGGTATCCACGGAGTAGGTGTAAGTGCCCGCGGAATCACCGCCGGAAACATTGACGAATTCATCGAATGCAGCGTTATTTGGGTCCAGCACTTCTTCATAGCCTGGTTGCTGAATCCGCACAAGATAGTCTTGAACGCCGGCCTCTGCCGCCGCCAAGGCCGCAAAAGACTTTTCACTACGATCTGATGGAACAATTTGGGTAATGGCGACCTGTGTTACGACTAGAACGAGCAGTACCAATACAACACTCCATGCAAGCACAAAGATCATTGCCGCACCTTCATCACGGGGCTGCCCACTAAGGATTCGCTGATTATTCACAACTGATTCACCAATCTCACCTGTTGACGTACCGAATTCAGCGGATCCGATGTCGCACCTAGGGTTACCTCAACATATTGCGGCACTTCGTTCTCGTCCAAGAGAAGGGGACCTGTACTTGGTGGCGTTACATTGCGCATGGTGGCATTACAGTCACCATCGACCTGACATGCAAACACGTCAATCTTTAATGGCTTATCAGATTCAATTGGAGTGGAAAGGAGAAATCTTCGAACAGCTCCTTCGGGTGCATCCAGTGCGTTCCAATCGCCACTCCATTGCCATTCACCATCAATGAGAACACCAGGAGCAACATCGGAAATTACATCTCTAGTTCCATCGATTTGGTCGATCGTCATCACTCGAATTTTATAAGGAATATCGCTTCGTTCCCCTGTCCCAGAGTAGGAGTACAAAACAATGGAATCAGGTCCCGCTAGAACGATTGGAGCGCTGGTGCCCAATGGCATATCGGCATATCGAACCAAACGTGAAACCCATTCGGCTGTGTTCTGCGCCTGAGCTAACTCATTGGACTGAGCCGCAACCTGGCGTATTCCGGAAAAAATCGTGAGCATTGCAGTAGCGCTGATGATGGCTAAAACGCTGAAGACCGCCAATGAAACCATCAGTTCAATAACCGTGTATCCGTCATCACGTGATTTATATGACTTCATCATGGCAACTCACCCGGTGCTGGGAAAGCGAAATCCACAATAACGGGTTCCTGCACTAGCCCTGGCTCGGCCGGGATGAGTGATTCAACAGTATTAATCGGATCAAACCCCTCAGAGCTGAAATCCCAATCACCAAAGGGAAGTGCTACGAGAAGGACCCCTTCAGGGTCTGCGGGGCCAACAACGAAGGGTGTTTCATCGCACGAACTATCCGAACCCGTATAGGTAACGTCCACTGTCCCGTTTGGCCCAAGCCCTTCAAATCGAACAAGTGCGGCGGGAAGTCCAACCTTGACTTGTTGCCCAGAAATAAGCCCAAAGTCAATTGCAGATGAGCCGAAATTACTGGGGTCCTGATCAGCGCAAATCCCCAGCCATGCCTGAAATCTTCCCGTGGACGGCCACATCCCTGTAATAGCATCACCAACCGGGGTCACCTTGGATTCGGCACCCGTGACCAATTCTTTCCACGTGACGTTCAATGCCGACGCAAGTTGAAATTCGGAATTGGATGCTTGAAAAGAGATTGATGCCGCTGGCGCATACTCGAATGTGGCTCGACTGACTTCCTGCGTGTTGACCTGAATTTGGTCAGTTGTCCCACCTTCGAGGCGAGGAACATAGGTGACACCGGCTTCCACTTTTTCAATCGTGACGTAAAGGGTGCCACTAGGTGCCAAATTTGGTAGGAAGACACAACCGTCGTTGCCCGTGAGTACTTGGAAATTATTCTCAGGGCGCGACACATCTATCCCGGTAACAGATACATTGCTGACTGGTTGGGCATATTGGTCCCCCACCTGAACTGTGATGGCACCTTCTGTTCCGGTCCGAGGTACCCCGTCAGAGTTGATCACCGCATCAATAACTTGGGGTTCACCAAGTGTCCGTCCCGAAACTTGCACATTCACCCGGAGGTAATCCTGACCTGGCTCAGCGGTTGAGCATGCACTCACCCGCTGGTCAACGCCTACCCAGTTGGCGGTGGTTCGGACTGAAAAACCGGACACAACACTTTCACTCAAACCAACGTCAATATTTGAGGAGCCGAGTATACGAAGATTTTCCACGTGGGACCTAGCGACATTGGCCGCTAGAACGCGATCAGAATTCTCTCTAACCGTTGACAGTGCCAGCATTAAAATAGTTATGGTGGCCGCGGAGACCGCAATGAAAATACCCAGTGCCACGACGACTTCGATGAGGGTGAATCCCGATTCAGGGGAACGCTTCCCCGAATCACGTGAGGGCAGGTCACTCGAGCGCACTTCTGTTTTCCGCGCACCCATGATCAGTGAGCATCCTTTCCGCCAGATTCTGCGCACTCCAACATTATGGAACACCCGTGAGGACGCCCCATTGACTGTTTCGGCCGAAATAACATTATTGGAACCATCCGACACTATTTAGTGGGATTTCACCAAGCGGCCTCGACCCAACGTCTGCGGCTACACTCATATGGGTCGCATAGCAGCAGGAGGCACCATGGGTTCTTTTCTCATATTGGTCGGTAGACGGGTTTACCCTCAAACTACATTTCGCAACAACAGTGCCGCAGCACGGTCACTACAACTTCGGGCGGGTCTCGTCACTGTATTCTGCGTGAGCTCGGGCGTGATTGTCCTAGGGCTTGCGATTCCCCAACTCATCAATTCTGACTTCGGATTCAGCACCCCTGGTGAACCTGACCTGACCCAGCTGTCAACAGCACTCGCACTGGCAATTTTCAGTGTATTCCTTCCACAAGCGGTGTTCCGGACAGGGAATGCGGCAAGCACTAGGGAAATACTGGATAACCCAACTGCCCCAATGCAGCATTGGCGGGCTACAACAGTGACATTTAGTGCGATTTTAGTCGGTGGAATGCTTGCCGGCCTACTTTTTCAGTCGCCATTGACTTTGACATTCTTCGGCTTCGCCTTGGTGGCCAAGCTAATTTTTACTACCCACCACTCGCTCACCACGGATCCGAACGCTCATTTCCATGGAATCGTGGAAGCTTGGACTTCAGGAGCGATTGCAACAACCGCATTCTTGATTGTCAGCCCGCTTGCAGCCGCTGTGGCTATTCTCAACTCTCTGTGGCCTTTGGTTCTTGCCTCATTGGTGGCCATGTACCTCGGCTTGGCATTCAACGCGGTCGAAAGGTGGGTCGTTTCAGAGAAGGCTCCCTGGGCATTCGCCCAGGACAGCATTGATACTCGCCGATTACTCGTGGCACTCGTGAGCGCATTCATTGCCTGGGCAATTGTGATGGTGAGTGACTTAGTAGGAAATCTGATCGGGGACCCAAGTTCATTTGGGGAAAATATTGCCGGATTCGGAGTATTCATTGCCTTTTGGCTATTACTGTGGTTTGCCTCCATCCGAATGTGGAGACGCGAAGCGAAACAAACCCTCCGAATGTGGCGAGAGCATCAGGCTGAAATTCTCGTGCGACTTTCACAAGGAACTCTCAACGCCGAACTCGCTCGGCGGGCAGCTCTACCCACGACTGCACGACTCGCTCTTGGAGTTTTCGCAGCGATTCGGACCATGACAATCATGCGATCACCAAATGGTGAAGTGGACTCTGCCGTTGCCTCCACAGGAGTTTTTGAAAATTCCCCGCCTGCAAAAGCCCGAGATATGCAATTGAAACCCAATGTCTATATCCCGCTCAACTCAAACCCTGACCAAACAGAGAACAGCAGCATTGTGGTCTCCGGATGGCTGTGGCCAGGTTGGTTTATGACAAGGTCACAGGACCTTGTTAACGAATTTGCGGCCCTTGCGAATACCGCGCTATTCGTTCCCGCCCTCGCATCCCAGGAGGATCCTAACTCCGTTGCGTTTGAACGCCTTTTTGATCCCACTTATCAGTGGCCCAATGTGCAAGCATTCGAGGAGGCCGTTGAAAGATTACGCGTTCGCGTTGATTTGACTCCCCAAAGCAGTTCCCTGCTGATTGCCTGCTATGCAGTCGATGATTTTGGTGCCCTTGCTGGAGGCAAGTTCGAACAAGCAGCTCTGGCACAGATCCACCGGCTAGTCCAGGGTCATAGGGATTTTGCCGGACATGATGTCTTCGTGGCTTATGAACTCCCCGGCCGGATCTGGGTTGCACTCTCTAGTGGCCCCATAATTCGCTCCGGCGTTCAGCTTCTTCATGACTTGCAAACACGAATCAATGAGAGTGGTTCGATCCCCTCCGACAAAGTAGATCTGGATGTTTACGTCAGTGTCTCATTTGGGTACGCCGTACACCAAGTGGATGCAATTTCAGTTGAGGACCTGATGAATTCTTGCCGAGATCGGCTCGAAAAGGACTTTGCTCTACGGCATTCATTTGATACCAGTCAACTTCTCCCCGCTGGGCTTACGCCAGAAGACTTCATGGTCGATTCCGTTGATGTTGTCACCGCGGCAAATACCCTTTTCGAATTTAGAAATGCTATTGACTCGGGCAGTGACTCCCTAATTTCCCTCCTCTACCCCGTTACTCGGAGTACAAGTGAGCAAGCACAAGCAGTGCTTATCGAGTTTGGGTGGGACTACACAATTGGCCATACATCGATGCTGGACCCTTCGAACTTGATGACACTGGTTGACCGCCAGTTTGAATTGGCTGGCGAAGCCTCGAACTTCTTTACCCAAAGATTGATTCAGTTTATGACCGAACTCAATATCCAAGGACACACGAATACACCGCTCATGATCCGAATGCCGTCAATTCTCCTCAATCCCGATTCGGGAACTCTGGCCCTCCCCAACATCCTTGGCCGAGCGCTTGATCGACGACAAGCATCGCGAACCATAGTCTTGATTGATTCAATTCCTCGAGGGTCCGGGCAGGCGCTGCGCCTACTTCGCGACCGGGGCATCAACATAGCGGTTACATCCACTGCAGCAATTGGTGCTGATCCGAGCGATCTGGCCGACTGGGATCGCTGGGCGGTTGTTTTCCCTGGCAGACTCCTCAGCGGTCCCTCCCCAATTGCCAGTGGACTGGATCCGTTAACCATCCGGCAGACATCCCTTGCCATTGCGACCGGTGATACGCGGCTGATGGCAACATTTGACGAACTCACAGATCCACAAACACTCGGCGATGGTCCTATCAATTGGTTCATTGACCAATCGGTTGGGTATAGCAGCGTGGATCAAGTCATGGATGTGGCAACAACAGAATTACAAGGTCGTTAGGCGGACTTTTCGCGCTGGGCACGCTTGGGTGCTCCACGTGGTACCAGGGTCGGGTTGACGCTGTCTCGAACAACCTCACCGGTAATAACTACCTTCGCGACGTCGGTCCGACTTGGTACTTCATACATCACGTTGAGTAGTACTTCTTCCAAGATTGCCCTGAGACCACGTGCACCTGTGCCCCGTAAGAGTGCAAGATCTGCAATCTCGATTAAAGCCTCCGGAGCAAATTCAAGTTCAACACTGTCGAGATCGAAGAGTTTCTGGTACTGCTTAATCAATGCATTCTTTGGCTCGACGAGAACTGCGATGAGTGCTTCACGGTCAAGCTTATTGACCGATGTGAATACCGGAAGCCGACCGATGAACTCGGGGATCATGCCGAACTTAATCAAGTCTTCGGGCATGACGTGTGAGAACACGTCGGTGGAGATGTCCTTGCTTTCCTCTCGTTCACCCTCAACGAGGTCGAAAGTGAAGCCAAGACTCTTTTTACCTAACCGAGCCTCAACGAGTTTGTCCAAACCTGCGAACGCTCCACCAACAATGAACAACACGTTAGTGGTATCAATGGAAATAAATTCTTGGTGTGGGTGCTTGCGACCACCCTGTGGTGGCACCGATGCGGTTGTTCCTTCGATGATCTTGAGCAAGGCCTGCTGAACACCCTCACCGGACACGTCCCGAGTGATTGAAGGATTCTCACTTTTGCGGGCCACCTTGTCGATTTCATCGATGTAGATGATTCCCATTTCAGCGCGCTTGGTATCGAATTCAGCAGCTTGAATGAGTTTGAGGAGAATGTTTTCAACATCCTCGCCAACGTAACCGGCCTCGGTCAATGCCGTGGCATCAGCGATAGCAAAAGGAACGTTCAGTACGCGGGCAAGTGTTTGTGCCAAAAGTGTCTTTCCAGAGCCAGTAGGTCCCAGCAGCAAGATATTGGACTTGGCCAGTTCAACGGAATCCTCTTTGCCTTTGTGGTTGGCTCCAGCCTGAACGCGCTTATAGTGGTTGTACACGGCAACCGAGAGGGATTTTTTAGCAGCGTCTTGACCAATGACGTATTCGTCGAGGAATGCGTAAATCTCGCGGGGCTTGGGTAGTTCACCAAGATCAGAGGTACTCGCCTCGACGAGTTCCTCTTCAATGATTTCATTGCACAGGTCAATACACTCGTCACAGATGTAGACACCGGGGCCGGCGATCAATTTCTTGACCTGCTTCTGGCTCTTTCCGCAGAAAGAACACTTCAGCAGGTCGCCACTCTCGCCAATACGCGCCACAACGCCCCTTACTCAGATTTCTCGATCAATGATCCCGTACTAATAATCTGGTAACCGTACCCCGTAAAGGGGTACTTGCGCGCGATATACACAGGGCGGGTCGAGACAAAGTCGCAATCTGACCCACTTTGCGCCCTGTTAACGTAGGAGGCTTTTGCAGCGATTAGCCCTTGCGAGAGGAAATAACCGAGTCAATCACGCCAAAGTCCTTGGCCATGTCGGCAGTGAGGATTTTGTCGCGCTCAATGTCTTGTTCAATTTGCTCAATTGAGCGACCGGTGTGCTTGGCAAGAATGCCTTCCATTTCAACGCGCATCCGGATGATTTCATTGGCCTGGATCTCGATGTCTGAGCCTTGGCCTCCACCCTCGGTGTACGGCTGATGAATCAGAATCCGTGCGTGTGGGAGGGCAAAACGCTTTCCGGGAGATCCGGCCGCAAGCAGCACTGCGGCGGCAGAAGCTGCCTGACCCAAACACACGGTTTGCACCTGTGGCTTAACAAACTGCATGGTGTCGTAGATCGCGGTCATGGCCGTGTATGAACCACCGGGTGAGTTGATGTAAATCTGAATATCGCGATCGGGGTCCATCGACTCAAGGGTCAACAACTGAGCCATGACGTCATCCGCTGAAGCATCATCGATCTGAACACCGAGGAAAATAATGCGCTCCTCGAAGAGTTTGGTGTAGGGATTGTGAACACGCTCACCGTTTGCTGTGCGCTCACGAAATTCCGGCAGAATATAACGGCTGGTTGGGTTTATCACTTCTAGGCTCCCTTGATCTTTGAATCGCCCTTGGGGGCGTCTGCTGAAGTGCTGTAAACGTGATCGATCAAGCCGTATTCGCGGGCTGCCTCAGCATCAAACCAGCGGTCACGATCTGAGTCCTTTTCAATCTGTTCCAAACTCTGGCCGCTGTGCTCAGCAATGAGCGCAGCCATCCGCTTTTTGATGAACAACATCTGCTCAGCCTGAATTTTGATATCACTCGCGGTTCCACCAAGGCCACCGGATGGCTGATGCATCATGATTCGGGTATTCGGTGTGGCATAACGCTTGCCCGGCGCACCCGCACACAGCAAGAATTGGCCCATTGAGGCGGCAAGTCCCATTGCAACAGTGTTGACATCATTGGGGATTAGAGCCATGGTGTCGTAGATGACCATTCCGGCCGAAATGGATCCACCGGGTGAGTTGATGTACAGGCTGATGTCCTTGTCAGGATCCTCGGCTGCGAGCACCTGAAGCTGCTTGGCGATTCGGTTGGAGTTGTCATCCATGACCGGGCCTTCAAGCCAGATGATCCGCTCGCGCAGTAGTCGCTCGTCGAGCATGTCGCCGAAGCCGGCCATGCTCCCACTAGTGCGCATGTCGAAACCGAACGGCTGATTCATTTCAAATTGCTGGCTGGACACCGAGTCTCCTCGCGTTGGGTCATTCCGATTTCTGGTTGAAGCGGAATTGGGTTCACTACGGAATACTGAATGAACTCTAACCCGCGCTACGTGGAAAGACGCGACTCAAGGTGTCGAGTTCGCCCATAGCCGAACTAGCCCTCGACGCGAGCCACCTGTGACGGCAGCCACTGGGCATCGGGCATCGGGGTTAGCCTCTACGGCTTAGTCCAAAAGCGTGCGTCCCCCACATAGTTTGAGGTCCGGTGCACCCGATCCTCAGTGTTTGCCGCCGTCCATACTGCCGCCTCAGAAACCGCATGCTCTGCTTCCTCGTGTGTTTCCCATGAACAAAGTGAGATCAAAGTAACTGGATCGACTTCAATGATTGAGTAAGCTTGAAATCCGGGTTGCGCTTTGAAGATGTCAGACAACCCTCCAGGGGCTGAAACAAGTTCGGCAACCTCTTTGGCAGTACCACGGGTTACGTCATAGACAGCGATACGGACATGATCCTTTTTAGTCTCCTCAATTGATTGTTGTCAGGTGAGCAGAATTCTGTCCGCGTTACTTACCGAGTGCAAACACTTTACTCTCCAGCCGTAAGGGCAGCCATCTCAGCATCAAGTGCCGCTAGGTCAATGACCAAACCGTTTGTGTCAACCACTTTGGCGCTCTCGAGCACCTTGGCAAGGGCCTTGGCTCGACGAATATCGGCCATAGCCATAGGGACCTGACCTGCTTCAACGAGGGCTTGAGCGAATGCATCGGGTGCCATGCCGTAGCGCGGTGCCTGTTGCACCAACCAAGCGCTCAATTCGCTTTCACCAACAGTGAGTTCTTCATCTTCAGCAATCTTGTCCAAAATGAACTGACTCTTGAGTCCTGTCCGGATTTCGGTTTCGACCTCGGCGCGGTGTTCTTCACCGGAATCGTGTCCGTCGTGGAAGTGACCTTCAATTTCAGCTGCGATCAAGGCTTCGGGCAATGGCAGTTCAACCTGTTTCAGCAGAACGTCGTGGATTTTATTGCGAGCCTCGTTGCCCTGTTCCATTTTTTTCAGGCGACCAAGGCGAGTTTCAATATCGGCGCGTAGTTCCTCGACGGTGTCAAACTCAGATGCCATTGACACGAAGTCTGCGTCAAGTTCAGGCAATTCACGCTCACGAACGGCACTAACTTCAACTGTCACCGTCAACGGAACGCCTACCCAGTCGCCGTTTTGTGGAGTGAATTCAAATGTACGTGATTCGCCTTTACTAGCGCCACGGACTGCTTCGTCAAAACCGGGCAGCATTCCTTCGGTACCCAACTCATAGGACATAGCCGATGCACTGAGGTCGTCAACTTCGTCACCCGTTTCGGTCTTGCCCGAAATGTTCACCAGAAGGACGTCACCGTCGGCACTGGTGCGATCAACTTCGGCCAGATTTGCAAAACGTCCGCGGAGGGAATCAATTTGCTCGGTGATGTCAGATTCTTCAAGGACAACCGGCTCAACTTCTACCGTGAGTGAATCAAATGCGGGAAGAGTGAACTCTGGGCGAACATCAACTTCAGCCGTGAAGGTGAGCTTGTCACCGTCAGTCACCTCGGTGACTTCAATCGTTGGCTGCCCAATCGGGCGGAGCTTGTTCTCGACGACGATTTCGTCATAGGCCTTGGGGACCGCGTTGTTTACTGCTTCTTCCAACACTGCACCGCGACCAACGCGCTGCTCAACAACCCGGGCTGGGACTTTGCCTTTGCGAAACCCTGGGATATTAATTTGCTTGCCAATTCGAGTGAGTGCCTCATCCAGGCTTGGCTGCAATTCCGCAAATGGAATCTCAACGCTGAGCTTGATGCGGGTTGGGCTGAGGGTTTCGATCTCACTCTTCATTTACTGCTCCAGGTCTTGAGGTTGGATATTTCCGACACTTTCACGCATGATCCGTTTGTGAAAACGAACCACATGGTCGGGGCGGGGAGATTCGAACTCCCGGTCTCCTGCTCCCAAAGCAGGCGCGCTAGCCACTACGCTACGCCCCGGACTGGCCAAACAACATTGAGTGGCAGAGTCTATGGGTAAGGATTTTCCCGCCCCATTCGGCATACATTCCAGCCAAAGAAGCAAGCCTGCCGGCATGTGATTTCGTGCTGCCACTATTCTTACGGGCGCACGTTGCTTCAAAGACGGTCTCAAAGACGGTGCACCTCGCGGGTGTAGCTCAATGGTAGAGCCCCAGCCTTCCAAGCTGGCCATGCCGGTTCGATCCCGGTCACCCGCTCCATCTTGTGAAATTACTCTATGAATCAGGCGCCCTGCTGACCCTTGTGCATGGCCCATTTCGTCGGGGTGAACACCATTTGGCCAAATTTTGCCTCGAAGTGCGAGTCGCCCGGGCTGCACGCATAGATTCCGACGCCGACGCTAGGACCAGCGAGTAACTCGGCACTCGGTGTACTTCCCATCTGCACAGTTGTGTCACCGAGAGCACCCAGGTGGGCAATTCGCAGTTGCTCCCACTGGGAGTCGGTGCGGGCCTCGATCAGAAAATCTGGTCCTCGGCGGGAAACTCGGAATTCAATCCGGGCAACGGCACGGCTGTTGCGCGTTGACCAGTCCGAGTAGCCGTTATTTGTCACCACTGCCCCTAATCGGGAGAACTCCTCATTTTCATATTCAAGTGATGCCTTAATCCAATTATTCTCATCAATCCAGATTACGATTCCGGCTTGGTCAAACAGTGTTGTGTATTCGCACTCAATACTCGCCGAAAAAGTGAAGTTGTCACTTCGGTCAAAGACAAAAGCCGGGGCATTGTTGTTACGAAAGCCGTAGAAAGTCCGTTGCCAGAAGTCTGTGCCAGGCTCGGTCTCCAGCGTTAGTTCACTCTGACCGACCGTAAATTTCTGGGGTGGGTTAATCCACCGAGCCTCCTCAAACACACATACAGCGTATTGCTAGCCAAGTTCCCTCGCCAAAACCGGTTTTTTGTGTTCCCATTGAGCAATGGAGTCAAAGGGGTCGCCGGTCGGGCGACGAGTGATTCTCGGCATGGTGGGCCTTGGTGCCCTCGGTGTCGTATTCGGTCGGCAACTCAATTCGGTAGTGAGCAACACCGTAGCTTCCACCCTGCCTGGGCTCGGGGCGGTGATTCCGGCAGCCGGGGGCTTTCGTATCTACACGGTGACAAACGGATACCCCGAGATGTCACAGGCGGACTACCGCTTAACCGTTGGTGGTGCCGTGAGTTCACCACTGAACTTGAGTTTTGCTGACCTTGAATCATTGCCTCAAACTTCGATGACAAAGGACTTTCAATGCGTAACGGGCTGGCGCGTTGATAACGTTCCTTGGTCCGGAGTTCTCATGAGTGACCTGCTTGCGGTTGCGGGTGCTCCAGCCACCGCAACCGCCCTGACCATTGATTCATTTGATGGCGCATACACCGAATCGCTCACCATGGAACAGGCGATTCGCCCCGACGTTTTGATTGCCACCTCAATGTATGGAAAACCTGTCACTCGAGAGCATGGTGGACCCGTCCGGTTACTTGTGGCGCCGATGTACGGCTACAAATCACTTAAATGGTTATCGAACATTGATGTAGTCGACTCGGTTATTCCTGGATACTGGGAGCAGCGCGGTTACGACATTGACGCTTGGGTCGGCCAATCAAATGGCCGCAGTGATGAGCCGGTAACGTGAAACGGTTCACCCCAATTGAGCGCTTCGCCCACCGCTCCATCTCCATCTTGATGTTTATCCTGATTGCCACGGCCGCCGCCCTCTACATCCCTGACATCAGTGTTCTGATTGGAAACCGTGGAATAGTAAAAACAATCCACTCGGTCAGCGGATTCCTTTTACCCATCCCACTCATTATTGCTATCGCATTCCCCGTGTTTCGCATGAATATGCGCGAGCTCAACCGATTCCACCCACATGATTTCGCGTGGCTCAAGCGCGCGAATACCGCCCCTATCACACCTGAAATCAACAATCCGGATCCCGTTTACGGAAAATTTAATGCAGGACAAAAGCTCAATGCTGCGTTTAGTCTTGGGGCAATTTTGATTATGTTCGCAACCGGAATGGTCATGTTTTTCAGTTCACTTTTCACCGACGATATTCGTACGGGGGCAACATTTGTTCATGACTGGCTGACACTGCTAATAGTCATAGCGCTTACCGGGCATATTTATATGGCGATGAAGGACACGCAGGCTCGGATGGGGATGCGATCAGGGGAAGTCACCCGAGGTTGGGCCCAAAAGCACCATCCGCAGTGGGCGCAGATCAATGCTAAATCAGGTGCGGCCGAGCCAGAAGTCCATCCAGTTGATGAAGATCAAACTTAAGATAATTAAGAAAGTCGCACCGATAAATACCCAACGCAATGAACTGAAAATATCTGATACAAATCCTGGGGTTCCACTTCGAGTGAACCTTCCCGCGTTCGCGTTTTCAGCCGTGGTGAGCCAGAAAATCAAAATCGTTCCAACCCAAGCGACCATGCACCACGGGCATAGTGCGTCAATCACGTACAAACTCTGGAAGATCAACCAGATGACAAATGCCAAACCGCCCAGCGCGCCAAGGTTGAGACCCAGCCACACCCAGTTGGGCAAAACCACGCGCGAGATGAGAAGAACGGCCAGCGTGATGACGACCGAGTAGGAGATCAAGCCAATGATTGGATTGGGAAAGCCAAATACTGATGCCTGATCGGTAACAATCACTGAGCCGCATGAAAGTACCGGGTTGATATTGCAGCTAGGGATAAAACTGGGGTCGGAAAGGATCGCTATTTTGTCTTGGGTCAACGTGAATGCTGCGATAAGCCCAATGATCCCCGAAAACAGCAACAGCCACGGAGTTGACCTGAACTGAGTTTTTATCATCTACTTCACATCCCACCATAGAGTGGCAATGGACCTAGGTTTGGAGTCTTTTTCTGAGAGCATCGCTGCGGCTAACTCTGCATCACGATCTTCGGTGAGACACAGCCGAATTCGCGCCTGACGAATTCGTTCCGCTTCCGAGAGATCAACCCGGGCACCCCAAGTTTCATCCTCCCAAATGTCAAGAATCGCATCGAAACCTAAGGCTAAACACAAATCTTGTAACTGAAAAGGGGTTGGCTGGGTGGGTCGGTCCAGGTCCCAAAACTTTTTCCACAGCGCATTCATGTTGCTCATCGGGTGGGTCATGGGGATTTCCATGACTACGCGCTTGCGCGCGTGATCATTCAGCGCTTGGAGGAAGGGAACAATGTCCGCCACGTTGTATGCAACGTGGTGGCACACGACTACATCAGCTTCGGGAACTAAGTGCGCCACCTCCGGCCAGTCACCCAAGTACGTGTGGGCAATTGCGCCCCGAGTCTCGGCAGCCTTGAGGAATTCGTCGAGCATTTCTTGCTGGTGATCAACCGCCGTCAAAGTACCCGCCGGCGGAGTGATCGCCATTGAGGCTCGGCCGCCGCCAGATCCAATGTCGAGAACACTGCCACCTGGCTCGAGAACCTCACGTGCGCGCTGGTGCGAGGGTGAATCAGGGATCTCGGCGGCAACGGTGAACATGGCAACCGAATGCTTCCAAGGAACCTCTGGTGCTTGATCAAGGATCTCCTTCGGGAGCGCCCAACTATTAAGGTCTGCTGCCCATTGATCGGCTAAGAGTTGGATCCGGGTTTCATTCACTCCAGAACCTTAACCCCTGTGCGTGGCTGACTGTGGCTGAC
>JAFMHB010000002.1:1895-42904 GCA_017854795.1 Candidatus Nanopelagicales bacterium | reverse complement strand
GTGGCTGACTGTGGCTGACACAGTGTCGGAAACAAATTCAGAGATTGACACTACATTTGGGCGGGTGATTAACGCAAGGGCTGCAGAGTCAGAGCCTGGGCATCCGCTGGCTGCGCTTATCGGCGGTCCTCGTGGCGCTATCGAGTCAATGTTGCCGCCGGTTGTTTTTGTCTCTGTCTACTTAGCCACCAGCAGCAATCTCACCGCAGCGGTTATTTCAGCGCTGGCAATCGGAGTTGTTCTGGCAGGGCTGCGTATTTCGCGTGGAGAAAAACCAGTCCGAGTTGTTGGAGCTTTACTTGTTGTCGTAGTCGCAGCCACAGTTGCCTACTACACGGGCAGTGCGGTCGCATATTTTTGGCCACTGGTCCTTGCCAATGTCGCCTCAGCTCTCGCATTCGCATTTTCTATCCTGATCCGTTGGCCACTCCTCGGAGTAATAGTTGGCCCAATCACCGGGACCGGTATGCGGTGGCGCAAAGATCCTGAACTGCTTAAGGCGTACTCAAAAGCTTCATGGCTGTGGGTTTTGCTCAATGTGGTGCGGGCTGCGATCCAAGTGCCACTCATTCAAGGTGAAGATTTGTGGGCGCTTGCAGCAGTCCGTCCACTTTTTTATGTAATGGTGATTGGCGTTGTTTTCTGGTCGTGGCGAATAATCAAAAAAAGTTTGCCAGCAGATCACCCCGGTATTCGCAGTCCACAAATTCCCGAATAGGTCTTTACTTTTGGCAGGTTGGACACCAAAAAAGATTTCTTCCTCGCATATCACTTTCAGCGATCTCGCTAGAGCAAATAAAACACGGCAACCCAGTACGTCGATACACGTACACCTCACCTCCATGGCGGTCTTCGCGTGGCGCGCGTTTCATCGCTTGTGGCATGTGTTCCGGTCGGACAGTGTCAATCCGTCCACGCCGAACCCCAATTTTCATGAGCTCGACGAGGTCATTCCACATAAGATCAAACTGCTTCGAGGTCAATTCCTTCCCCTGTATCTGCGGATTGATTCCGGCCCGAAAAAGTGCCTCTGCTCGATAAATGTTCCCGACACCCGCAAACAGTGTTTGGTCCATGAGCAGGACCCCGATCGGGGTGCTGCTCGCTAAAACCTTTTCTCGCGCAGCACTCGGGTCGTCCCTGCGAATTGGATCCGGTCCGATCTTTGCTCGCATTGTTTTCACTTCCGCTGGCGAAATGAGGGTGCATGCATTTGGTCCACGCAATTGGGCACAAGATTCAGGAGTCGAAATTTGCAGTCGGATCAAACCAACCGGTTCAGGCGTGTGGTTCAGGAAAGTCCATTTTCCATAAAGGCCAAGATGAATATGAATGACCTCACCATGTTCGAAATTAATAAAAAGATGCTTGCCGTAAGCACGTGACTTGGCAAACTTTGTTTCATTCAATACCGATGCCGATTTCGCAAACCGACCCTGCGGACTGCTGACTTCAACTATTCGATCTGTGAAAAGCTTATTCAACTCCCGCGCTTGGCGGTGAACAACGTGACCTTCAGGCACGACTAATCGGCGCTCCGTGCAGCCATCTCTGTCGCAATGTCTGCGGCAAAAGCCTCAACATCAGACTCTTGGGTGTCCCACGAACACATCCAACGCACGAGTGTCGGACTGTCCCATGTGTAAAAACGCCACTTACTCTGCAATCGCTCAACGACCTCTTCTGGCATCCGCGCAAATACTGCGTTGGCGTCCGTAGGAACTTCAATTGCTATTCCAGGAATTTTCTCGACAGCTGACTTAAGTTTCTGCGCCATTTCATTAGCGTGGGTCGCACTCTCAAGCCACAGGTCCTCGCTCAGCAAAGCAATCATTTGGGCAGAAGCGAAACGCATTTTGCTGTTGAGTTGCATGAAACTTTTCCGAAAGTATTCAACGCCACGAACAACGTCGGGGTTAAAAACAACAATTACCTCACCCATGAGCATTCCATTTTTCGTTCCCCCAAACGACAAAATATCGACGCCGGCATTTATCGTGAAGTCAGCAACGGGAACCCCCAGAGCCGCGGCAGCATTGGCGATCCGCGCTCCATCCATGTGAACTCGAAGCCCCAGTTCGTGCGCACACTCACTGATTGCCGTGACTTCCTCGACCGTGTAGACGGTTCCCATTTCGGTGGACTGTGCGATTGATACTGCACCTGGTTGGGCGTAATGAACGAAACCAAAATCATGGGCGGCCGAACGAATCAAATCCGGTGTGAGTTTTCCATTTACACCGGGAACCGTCCACAACTTGATTCCAGCGACTTTTTCCGGTGCGCCACCTTCATCCATGTGAATGTGAGCGGTACTGGTGCACACAACGGCTTCCCATTGATTCATGATTGATGACAAGGCAACCACGTTGGCACCGGTTCCGTTGAAGACTGGATAAACACCAACCGGCCGGCCGAAGAGTGCGGCCATGCGTTCATCAAGTTCAGCGGTAATCGAATCGTCACCGTATGCGACCTGATGACCCGAGTTGACCCGAGTCAGTGCCTCGAGGATTTCTGGGTGCACGCCCGCGTAGTTGTCACTGGCAAATCCACGCCACGGTTGCATGCTGACATTTTCGTGTAGGTCACTCATGTGGGCCAGTATTCCCCACCCGTGAATCCCTGCCAGATTCGCCGGCGGGACTGACTCCGCAGGCCCGCGGCACGTGACTTCGATTCCGGGCAACCCAACGATAAATGAACCCTGCAACGGGAAGTACGAGTCGGGAATCCAGGACGACTCCTAGCGGTGCCACCCAACTCACTCGGAGAATTTGGGCGACAGCCGCCGCTCCACCAAATACTTTCCCTGATGGAGTAACAACTAATACCTCGGATTCAGCGCGCTCGAGCGTGAGACCCGCTTCAGCATGTGCGAAATCAAATGACTGAAATGCAATGAAGTCCACGCGAGCATGGAGACGACCTGCCAGTCGAACGGATGCCTGACAAATCCCACAGTCTCCATCAAAAATACAAACAGTGGGCGGGCCACTCGGGGGGTTGGTCAAATTTCGGTACTTAGTCAAATGAAGGCTCCGCGGTTCGAGTGCGCTTGAGTTCGTAAAAACCAGGGACCGATGCAACAAGGAGAGCGCCATCCCACAGCCTTAACGCGTCATCACCGATCGGCATGGGGGTCATCACGGGACCAAAGAAGGCAACGGGTTCGCCCGAGGACCTAGGAATTGCGATGACCGGAGTCCCGACGTCTGCACCGACCAAGGAAATGCCCCTTCCGTGGCTCTCCCGCAATTTCCCATCAAAGTGTTCGGAGTCGGCTGCTGCGGCAAGGGTCTCTGGCAGTCCAACTTCAGTGAGTGATTCAGCGATTATCGTGTTGTAATCTTTGCGGCCCTCAACGTGAATTCGGGTACCCAGAGCGCTGTAAAGCGGGCCGAGAACAGAATCACCAAACTCCGCTGCGGCAGCGATACACACGCGAACGGGTTTCCACGCTGCCGCCATAACCTCAGCGTATTCCGCTGGTACGTCGTTGCCTTCATTAAGAACAGCGAGTGACATGACGATCCACGTCACGTCAAGATCTCGAGAAGCGGAAACTTCGTGGACCCAGCGGGATGTTATCCACGCCCAAGGACACATCGGGTCAAACCAGAATTCCTCTTTAGTAGTCATAACGGCATCCTCCCACCAACCTCAATGGTCGGCAGGACCACCTGAACGAGAAATTTACGCATGACGTGCAAGGATTCCTGCATGACAATCACCGAAGCAACAGGTTCCCGTTCTGAAAACATCACACGTGCCGAGGCAAGTGAACGCTCAGACCTGATTTCGGTCACCTCCTATGAGGTTGTCCTTGACCTAACGTCAAGTGGTCCTACTTTCGCAACCACCACCACAGCACTTTTTGCCTGTACAACACCGGGCGCCCAAACGTGGATTGACCTCATTGCGCCCACTGTTGAATCAGTGACACTCAATGGGATTGAACTCGCGTTAGGTGAGGTTGTTCACGGCGCGCGAATTTCACTCCCTAATTTGCAGGCGACGAACACGCTAGTTGTCGTTGCCCAGGGTAAATACATGAATACGGGCGAAGGCCTGCACCGCTTCGTTGACCCTGTTGACAACGAGACTTACCTGTACACGCAATTCGAGTCAGCTGATGCGCGTCGCATGTATGCCTGCTTTGAACAACCTGACCTCAAAGCCACTTTCACATTGATTGCTACCGCGCCGGGAAATTGGAAAGTGATCAGCAATTCACCCATGGCACAGGTCACCGAACACGACAATGATTCAAAAACTTGGGAGTTTGAACCTACTCCAACAATTTCCACCTACATCACAGCACTGGTTGCTGGGCCTTACTTCGAAGTTCGTGACGAATACTCCGGTCCATTTGGCACCTATCCCCTCGGTATTTATTGCCGCCAGTCACTCTCTGAGTTTCTTGATTCCGATGAAATCTTCGAAGTCACCAAACAAGGTTTTGCATTCTTTGAAGACCAATTCAAGGTTGGCTATCCGTTTGCGAAATACGATCAACTTTTTGTTCCCGAGTTCAATGCCGGAGCAATGGAGAATGCCGGCTGTGTCACTTTCCTGGAAGACCTGATATTTCGCAGTCGAGTCACCATTGCGGCCTATGAACAACGTGCAAACACGATCTTGCACGAATTGGCCCACATGTGGTTTGGCAACTTGGTCACCATGACCTGGTGGGATGACCTGTGGCTCAATGAATCATTTGCCGAATGGGCAGCGCATCACGCGAATGTGCATGCAACCCGTTACAACGATGCCTGGACAACATTTGCCAATCTGCGCAAAGCATGGGCGTACCGTCAAGATCAACTTCCCTCCACCCACCCGATTGCAGCGGACATGGTAGACCTCGATGCGGTTCGCGTGAACTTCGATGGAATTACCTACGCAAAGGGTGCATCTGCGCTGCGCCAGTTGGTCGCCTGGGTGGGTGAACCCGAATTCATGGCCGGGATCAGTGTCTATTTCAACAAGCACGCTTGGGGAAACACTCAGCTCAGTGACCTCCTGACCGAATTGGAAGCAACGAGTGGTCGGGATCTTTCTGGCTGGACTCGTGAATGGTTGCAAACAAGTGGTGTGAACCTGCTGCGGCCGATCGTCACCGTTGATTCCCAAGGCAACTACACGTCAGTCATTATTGAACAGGAACCACCCTCCTCACCAATAGGTGTCGAGCCAACATTGCGCTCCCACCGGGTTGGGCTGGGACTCTATGACCTCACCGATGACGGACTGATCCAACGCGAGTTCATCGCGGTCGATGTCACCGGTGCCCAAACACAAATAACACAACTCGTCGGCAAGAAGCAACCCGATCTGTTACTGGTCAACGACGGGGATTTGACCTTTGCGAAGGTGCGCCTTGATGAAAAATCGTGGAAGACCGCGACTACGCACCTTGGTCAGATCTCAGATTCACTTGCTCGCGCTGTGATTTGGAGCGCCGCATGGGACATGACTCGAGACGCTGAAGCGAGCACCGGCGAATTCCTTGAACTAGTTCTGTCTGGAATTGGACGTGAGAGTGATGTAGGCGTGACAAGTGGCGTTCTGCGTCAACTGTCAATGTCCATCGATCAATTTGCTGCCCCTACTCACCGCGAGGAATACCGTCTTCGTTTGGCCCAAGCATGTGAAGAACTAGCTGCACAAGCGGATGCGGGCAGTGACCACCAACTCGCATTTGCCCGTGTATTTGTCGGCAATGCCACCACAAACGCTCAGTTGGAAATAGTCGCTGGGCTCCTCGATGGAACAACAACATGGGACGGCCTGAAAATAGACACGGACCTTCGTTGGTCATTGCTGAGAACACTGGTGAGTAACGGAATTCGAGGCGATGTCGAGATTGATGCTGAACTCGAAGTGGACAACACCGCGACCGGTCGGCGCCAAGCAACACTTGCCCTTGCCTCCCGACCAACAATGCAAGCCAAAGATGCAGCATGGGATGCGGTCATGCATAACACCACCCTTCCCAACACGATCATCGAAGCGACAATCGGCGGTTTCCAAGACCCCGATCATCGCGACCTCATGGAAGCATTCGTTGACCGCTATTTCGATGAACTCCCGGGTGTTTGGGAAGAACAAACCATGGAAATGGCCCAGGACATCACTGCCGGCATGTACCCGGTCTATGCAACCTCACCTGAGTTAATTTCCAAGACCAATGAATTTCTTGCCAGGAACAGCATGCCGACAATGGTTCGGCTTGTTACCGAGGGACGAGATGGCGCCGAACGGGCTTTGCGCGCTCAAGCAAAGGATGCTTAGGCGGGCTCTTCGAGGTTGTACACCTTGGGCACGCGGGCATGCTCAGCCATCACAATCAGGGCTTCGCGGACGCCACCAACGATGTCCCCTGCGCTTGCACATGAGGCAAAAGCCATGATTGCAAATTCGCACGAGCGGTCATCGAGTGAGATGTGAGCTTCTTTTCCTGTGACTATGTCAATGCTCCTGGCGTCGGGATCCACCGCAATGAGGACAGCGGACTCAGCGGCTGGGAGCTGCGCGTGACGTGAAATTGCACTTTCACGCCCTTGGGCGAGTTCGCCAATATAGACGCCAAATGCGAGGCCAGAGATTTCACGAGCCAGTTTTACTGAGCGAGTGAGGTCCCTGCGGGCAGTGTTACCAAGATGCATGTGCTCCGCCTCCCACGAGAGAGGTTGCTTGGGCCGAAATTTCGGGGGGAAGGATCGAAGGATTTGGTGCGGCTATATCGCTTGAAATAAAGATGGACTCTGAACCTGATGCGGAATCAAATTCGTCCGTGACCTTGCCTCGACTGCTGCGGGTCCACGAAGGCGCCGCAACTGCCAGCACCACGATTGCTCCGAGAGCTAATGGGATTCCTGCAAAAATCATAATTGCTTGAAATGCACTCACCTGCCTAGCCTAATGTGCGCCTGCGAGGCAAGCCCTTACGGTGGTGTCATGACGAGCCTGCAACCCGATGCCCCCATGGTCTACCCGCAACTGCCCGACAGTGGGATAGTTGACGACTTCCACGGGGTGAGCGTCCCCGATCCTTATCGGTACTTGGAGGATCCGCAGGATGCCCGGACTATCGAGTGGTTACAGGCTCAGGAACTCCTCATGGATGCCCAGAGGAACACCTGGTCTTCACGGGAGCATTATGTGAAGCGAGTCGGTGAATTACTGGGATCTGGCGCTATTTCCCCACCATATATTCGTGGGGATCGGACCTTCTTCACCAAACGTGAACCTGGTCAGCAATTTGCCGTTCTCTACGTTCGCGACACCAATGACTCACACACCAATCCACAAACGGCGCGAGTCCTGATCGACCCGATGGCGATGGACCCGGAAGGGCACACAACTCTCGACAGTTGGCAGCCCTCAAAAGAAGGTGATCTGCTCGCTTACCAAATTTCACAGGGTGGAAACGAAGAGTCTGACGTCTACGTGATGGATGTTGAAAGCGGCGAGACGGTTGAGGGCCCGATAGATCGGTGCAGGTACTCCCCTATCGCTTGGCTCAAAGGTGGATCGGCATTTTATTATGTCCGGCGGATTGCACCGGAATTCTTACCCGAAAGCGAGCGTCATTTTCACCGACGTGTTTACCTGCATACAGTGGGCGCCGATCCACAGACCGACGTGCTCGTCTTCGGTGCCGGGATGAACATGACCAACTATTACGGGGTCAGTGTTTCACGTGATGGTCGCTGGCTCGAGGTGTCATCGAGTGAAGGAACGGAACCGCGAAATGACCTCTGGATTGCAGATCTCGCGACGAGTGAACCAGCAAGTCCATCATTTGAACTCGTTCAAGGCGATGTAGACGCACAAACGTCAATCACTTTCGGCAGAGACGGTCGGGCATACATTTTTACGGACAGGGATGCCCCCCGAGGAACCGTGCTTGTTACAACACCGGGCTCTTGGAACCCTGATTCCTGGGCCACTCTGATCCCTGAGCCACAGGACTCGGTACTCGAGTCGGTGACACTCCTTGATGGCGACGATCTTGATCAGGATCAACTGCTTGTCGTTCACACCAGCCACGGCGTCGCTCACATGGCAATGCACGCCGCAGCAGATGGTGTCGCCCTCTACGACCTCGAGCTACCCGGAGCAGGAACAGTCGGTGGGCCTGTTGAGCACATTGATGGTGGTCCCATCACTTGGATCGTTTACACCGACCACGCAACAGTCCCTACGGTGTATGAATTCGATGCCCGCACAAGGGAATTGTCCCTTTACGCAACTCCCCCTGGAGCCGTGAAAGCACCTGAGGTGCACTCGGAATTGATTACATATCCTTCACTAGACGGAACAACAATTCGCATGTTCGTTATCTCACCAACGGGTACACCCGATCAGCCCCGACCCACAATTCTCTATGGCTATGGCGGCTTTGGCATCCCGCTACAACCCGGCTACAGCGCGGCAATTCTTGCGTGGGTTGAGTCTGGTGGGGTGTGGGCGATTGCTAACCTGCGAGGCGGCGGCGAAGAGGGTGAAGACTGGCACCGTGCCGGGATGTTGGCTAATAAACAAAATGTCTTTGACGACTTTCACGCAGCCGCTGAATATCTGATCGCTCAAGGGTGGACCACCAGCGAACAACTCGGAATTTACGGCGGCTCAAATGGCGGTCTCCTCGTTGGTGCCGCGATGACTCAGCGCCCTGAACTTTTCAATGCCGTTGTTTGTGTCGCACCGCTTCTGGACATGATTCGTTATGTCGAGAGTGAATTGGGACCGACGTGGACCGTGGAATACGGAGACCCAGCTGATGCGGAGCAATTCGGCTGGCTTCATGCCTACTCGCCTTACCACCGGGTGACCCGGGGAACGGATTACCCCGCGACCATGTTCGCAATCTTCGACAATGACACGCGCACAGATCCCATGCACGGACGCAAGATGGCGGCAGCCGTCCAGGCGAATACCAATGGAATCCGCCCGATCTTGGTTCGCACAGAAAAAAACGTCGGTCACGGTGCCCGATCATTGGATAAGTCCATTGAGGAAAGTGCAGATACATTAGCGTTTATGTCGCACTGGACCGGACTAGATCGCTAGGGGTTTTCACATGGATTGGGATGCAATCTCCAACGCAATCGAGTCATTTCGGGATGGCCCATGGGATGCACCGATTCATATTGTTCTCATCATAATTTTTGCATTCGTGGCATCCAAGTTGGCTTCAATCGCCATAAATCGCATTGTCAATCGAGCCACGAAAAAGAGCAAGGCAATTGATTTTTCCGATTTAAGAAACACAACAAATATTCAGAATGTCTCAGATCAACTACTTGAAAATCGAGTTTCACAACGCGCCAATGCCCTTGGGTCAATAGCAAGGAGTGCTGCCGTCATTGCTATTTGGACTGTGGCGGTTCTCACGATCATGACCGAGGTCGGGTTAAACGTGGGTCCTCTCCTCGCCAGTGCGGGAGTCCTTGGAGTCGTTCTCGGTTTTGGTGCCCAAACATTGGTGGCAGATTACCTTGCTGGAATTTCAATGGCTCTGGAAGACCAACTGGGCGTAGGTGACGTGGTTGATTGTGGCGTGGTTTTGGGAACCGTTGAGCAAGTTGCATTGCGCTACACAAGAATCCGGGACTTCTTTGGCGTTGTTTGGTACGTGAGAAACGGCACCATCGCCTATATCGCCAATCAGAGCCAAGGCTGGACATATGCGGTCGTTGATCTCGCACTCGATTACGACGCGGATCTAGCAAGGGTGCGAGAAGTGATTGATGCGGAAGGGCAACTAATTGCTCATGACGCCAGCTTCGACACGGTCTTTATGGACGCACCCGTCTATGCCGGTTTAGAGGAGGCACGCGGTGACGCAGTAGTGGTTCGCGTAATGGCCAAAGTGGTCCCCGACCAGCAATTCATTGCCGCTCGCCTGCTACGCGAGCGCATTAAGGGAGCATTAGATGTGGCCGGCATGCACATTCCACTGGCGCAAATGCAGATCATTGACGGGCAAATCAATGAGGAGAAGGAACCCGATGACAGAACCTGAGTTGACACCCTATGAACGTTTCGGTGGGAATGATTTCTTTGTTAGCCTGGTTCACAATTTCTATCAACGGATCCCCAACGATCCGATCCTCGGCAAAATGTATCCGAGTGATGACTGGGAAGGTGCCGAGTGGCGTCTGCGCTCATTCCTGGAGCAATATTGGGGTGGCCCTGAGACCTACAGCGAAGAACGCGGACACCCCCGCCTACGAATGCGCCATATTGGGTTCCACATTGATGGGGAGGCGCGTGACCGTTGGCTGGCCATAATGGCAGCGGCAATCGCCGATCAGGGGATGGATGCGAAGCTGGAATCAGAGTTATGGAAGTATTTAGTATCTGCGGCTTACGGCATGCAGAATGTTCCTGACGAAACACCCGGGAATCAGGGATCAATACCACTATCGGAGGCTTAGTCGTGCCCAGCGGAAAAAATGAATGGTGGCGCGATGCCGTCATTTACCAGGTCTACCCACGCTCATTTTCCGACAGTGATGGCGACGGTCTAGGAGATATCCCCGGAATTCTCAACAGGGTGAACTACCTGGATAACTTGGGTGTCGACGCCATCTGGATTTCGCCCTTCTACGACTCGCCTCTACTTGACGGCGGCTACGACGTGGCGGACTACCGACTTGTTGACCCACGGTTGGGCGAGGTGTCAGACATTGAGGATCTGCTCGCAGCAGCCCACTCCAAGGGGATGAAAATCTTCATGGATATCGTGCCGAACCACACGAGCAGCGAACACGCTTGGTTCCAAGAGGTTCTCCGATCAGAACCGGGTTCACCGGCTTGGGATCGTTATGTCATTAAGGAGGGCAAGGGCAGTAATCACGAGTTGCCACCCACAAATTGGCAGAGCGTTTTTCATGGTGATGCCTGGTCACCACTCGTCTTAGCGAACGGGGAGAAAACCAAATATTGGTACCTACACATTTTTGACTCCTCACAACCTGATGTCAATTGGGAAAACCCCGAAGTCCGCGCTGAATTCGAAGATATCCTGAGATTTTGGTTCGACCTTGGAATTGATGGATTTCGAATTGACGTGGCTCACGGCTTGATCAAAGATCAGAGTTTCCCGGACATTAATTACGACTCAATTCCGGAACAAGAACTCCTCGGCGAACCAATCTTGACTCCGTTCTGGGATCAAGACGGTGTGCACGAGGTGTACCGCAGTTGGCGCAAGCTCGCGGACAGTTATGACCCACCGCGAGTATTTTGTGGTGAAACCTCTGCTCCTTCCCCTGAACGGCTTGCCCTGTATCAGCGCCCCGATGAACTTCATACCTCATTTAATTTTGACTATTTGCGCGCTGGATTCGATGCGGCCAAACTTAAGACTTCAGTCGATGCCACCTTGCTCAATCACAAGTTGGTAAGTGCTCCAGCCACTTGGGTTCTCTCAAATCATGACATTGTTCGACATGCCACCCGGTTGGCTCCTGGACAAAGTGAGCACCCAACGATCATGCCAACGCCGGAAAACGCCGATCGTGGTTTGTCTCGCGCGCGCGCCGCGACCCTTTTCACCCTTGGGCTTCCCGGCTCCACATATTTGTATCAAGGTGAAGAACTTGGTTTGCCAGAAGTCCTTGACCTTCCGGGTGATGCACGTCAAGACCCCGTGTGGTTCCGGACACAAGGTAAGGAACTCGGAAGAGATGGTTGTCGGGTCCCCATTCCTTGGTCGGGCGATATCCCTTCCTATGGTTTCGGCCCGGGTGAAAATTCGTGGCTTCCTCAGCCGGACTCCTGGCAAAATTTAAGTGTCCAGGCCCAAGAATCTGGCGACACTACTTTGAACTTTTATCGTGATGCACTCGCGAAGAGGCGCGAGGAGCCCGCTACCGGTGACGGTGAACTTGAATGGCGTATGGACGAGTTCACAATTGCCAATGACTCAGTTCTCGCCTACCGCAGGCCGCACCCGACTCAGCCACTCACCTGCATCATGAACACTGACGATGGCATGTGGAAAGTCCCACAGATTTTCGGAACCGATGTACTAGTTGCTTCAGGCCCTGAGGTAGCCGTTGTTGATTCAGGCGACGGTGAACACCTAGTCATTGGTCCAGAGACTTGCGTGTGGGTGCGCGGCTAGTTCAGGATCTCAGGAACGCACTTGTCAGGATTTGATTAAGCGCATTCGGGTTCGGGTTGCGGGTCCTTCAGCAAGGAGGAGTACCTGTCCCCGAGGGGTACTCAGTCTTTTCCATGGACCGCAGGTCGCGGCTGAGATTTTAATTGGTTCATCCCAGATCAAGTTCAATCGTTGAGCGGCGTAAAGCACTTTTACGGGGAGCCCACCCCAACCTGGGCGGTTCCAAATTTCCTCCGCTAGGTCGGCTTTACCGCGTTCTCCTAGGCCAACACTTCGGCGATCGAATTCGCTCGCCGCTTCATTGATAATCGGGATCACATCGCTTGCAACTGCATGAATGGGTATTTGCCATCCGGTTGACGGAGGTAACTCCGAAAGAGATGTGCCGTCACCTCCCACTAATGGTTCGAGGGAATCAAGATCAATTAACCCTGATGAATTGGATAGGAGCGCCACAACATCGCGGCCGCTGGTAATGACGTCACACGGCGCCCCCGCACCAATTTTTGCGGGCATCGCGATGAATGCGTGCAGATTTAGAGGAATAGCCGCGTAGAAAGCCACAGCACTCGGGGAGGTGACAACGCGAACGGCAATACTGGAATTCCACTCTATTTCTTTTTCAAGAATCGAGATCAGGGTGCGCAATTCCGTTGCACCAAGTGTGACCTGCACGAATTACTCCACTTCAAGAATGCTCTGTAGAGCACTGCGTAATGTGTCGGGAATGGGAACTGCCTTGTCATTATCAAAGCACACCATGACACTTTCTGCTTCCGCAGCAAGTACTCCGGCTGCACTTATGATTCTATATTTCATTCGGTAGGAAGTATTACCTACCGAACTCACCCACGTTTCGATGGTGAGCGGCTCCGTCGAATAGAAAATTGGATGCCGGAAATCAATCGATTGGTGGACCATTACTTGACTTACCGTCATAATTTCAGCGTAATCAACTTGTAGGAATACGCGAATCCGAGCTTCTTGAAGGTAATCAAGAAAAACAACATTGTTCACATGCCCCTGGGGGTCAAGATCGCTATAGCGAGAATGAACCTGCGTTATGAGAACGGTCATGATTCCGGTTAATCGCGAGTCAGTTTGCGGTAGGTCGCGCGGGTCGGTCGAGCTGCTTCCTCGCCCAAGCGTTCAATCTTGTTCTTTTCGTAGCCTTCGAAGTTTCCTTCGTACCAGAACCACTGCGAGTCACCTTCGTAAGCCAGAATGTGCGTCGCAATCCTGTCCAAGAACCAGCGATCATGGGAGGTAATCACCGCGCAACCGGGGAACTCGAGCAATGCTTTTTCAAGTGAGCCCAGCGTTTCAACGTCAAGGTCATTTGTGGGTTCGTCTAGGAGCAACAGGTTTCCGCCCATTTTCAATGTCAGTGCCAAGTTCAAGCGGTTTCTTTCACCACCAGAGAGGACCTTTGCTTGTTTTTGCTGATCTGGACCTTTAAAACCAAAAACTGAGACATAGGCACGCGAGGGCATTTCGACGTTGCCAACCTTTATCCAATCCAAACCATCTGAGACGACTTCCCAAACGTTCTTGGTTGGGTCAAGACCTGAGCGACTCTGATCCACATAGGACAATTTCACGGTCTCGCCGACCTTGAGCTCGCCCGAAGTAGGCAAGGTGTCCTTGTTCGATGTATCCCCCTCGGCTGCAGCAACGATCATGTTGAACAACGTTGTTTTCCCCACGCCGTTGGGACCGATCACACCAACAATGCCGTTACGAGGCAATGTGAAGGAAAGATTGTCTATCAGCATGCGATCATCAAAACCCTTGGTGAGACCCTTGGCTTCAACAACAACTGACCCGAGTCGTGGACCTGGTGGGATTTGAATTTCTTCCATGTCAAACTTGCGGGTCTTTTCAGCCTCCGAGGCCATTTCCTCATAACGATCCAGCCGTGAACGCGACTTTGTTTGGCGCGCCTTCGCATTTGATCGAACCCACTCGAGTTCGTCGGTCAGCCGCTTCTGAAGCTTCAAGTCTTTTTGGCCTTCAACTTTGAGTCGGGCGGACTTCGTTTCCAGGTAGGTTGAGTAGTTACCTTCATACGGGTAGGCACGACCGCGATCAAGTTCCAAGATCCACTGGGCAACGTTGTCGAGGAAGTACCTATCGTGGGTAATCGCGATGACGGTGCCTGGGTATTTTTCTAAGTGTTGCTCAAGCCATTGAACACTCTCGGCATCGAGGTGGTTGGTTGGTTCGTCGAGTAGCAGTAGATCAGGCTGCTGCAACAGCAACTTGCAGAGTGCAACTCTTCGCCTCTCACCACCAGAGAGAACTGAAATCTCGGAATCGGCAGGAGGGCAACGCAGCGCATCCATTGCCTGCTCAAGTTGGTTGTCGAGATCCCATGCATTGCGGTGATCAATCTCTTCCTGGAGTTTGCCCATCTCTGCTAGAAGGACGTCGTAATCTGCATCAGGCTCAGAGAGTTCAACGGAAATTTGGTTAAACCGATCAACCATTCCTTTAGTCTCAGCGACACCTTCTTGCACGTTTTCAAGTACGGACTTGGTCTCATCAAGGTTGGGCTCCTGCATAAGAATCCCGACGGTGAAGCCCTCATGGAGTTTCGCTTCTCCATTGGACACTTCGTCGAGGCCTGCCATGATCTTCAACAGACTTGATTTACCCGAGCCATTGGGACCAACAACACCAATTTTCGCACCGGGTAGGAATGAGAGGGTTACGTTGTCCAAGACGACCTTGTCGCCGTGAGCTTTACGTGCTTTTTGCAATGTATAAATGAATTCAGCCATGGCATCGAAGCCTAGTGTGGCTCCGATGCCCCGGCTGCATCACCCAACGCCGACTATTTCTCCCGTCTCGATGTCAATGATTTCGTTCGCATTTTCATCTTGCTCACCCTCAATCCCGATTCGATCGAGATAGTCGACGGTGTCTTGCCCTAATGCGTCCGCCAACATGCGACGCTCGCTTTCCACCACCGAGTCTTTGCGCGTCTTGGTGAAGACCGAAGTGCCACGAGCAAGGTCTGCTCCAACGGCAATGGCCTCGATATCCACATAACGCATCATGTGGGTGTGATCGCCGCAGACCTTCTCATGCTCACGGCTACGCATCCGGCCGGTGACGACCACCGGCATTCCCTTCATCAAACTCGACGCGACATTGTGTGCCATTTGCCGCCAGCAGCTCACCGTGAAGTAATGAGTATCCCCATCAACCCACCGTTCGTTAGCCCGATCAAAGCGACGAGTCGTACTCGCAACCCGGAATGAAGCAACCGCTTCACCGGAGGGCGTGAATCGTAATTCAACGTCGTTAACCAGATTCCCTACAACTTCGAGTGTTATGTCGTTCATCACTTACCTCAACTTTCCTTGGGGCACCTTCATCAGTGCGATTACTGGATAGAATCAAGCAAATTTCTATTCGGAAACACCCATATATGCGAGTTGTGGACGTGAGACAACGCAGGAGCAATATGTGGAAACTCAGTAATGAAAGAATGTACGAATGCTCATAACAGCTGGTCGCTACACATTAGGGCTATTTCTTCTCTTTGCTTCGTTCGGGCACTTTTTTTCAGCCGATGAATTTCTCGCCCAGGTACCACCATGGATGCCCGCTCCGGAATTGGTTGTTCTGCTCTCCGGTGTCGTTGAACTCGCACTCGGACTGGCTCTCATTTTTTCGCCAAAAAAATGGTTGCCAAATATTGGATGGGTAACAGCAGCATTTTTCATCATAATTTTTCCAGGGAACCTGTGGCAATATTTCGAGGGCCGAGACGCATTCGGACTCGATAGCGATTCAGCGCGCCTTGTGCGATTACTCTTCCAGCCTCTACTTGTTATTTGGGCTCTATGGTCCACCAGGGCCTTTGCCACTTTGAGGAAGCGGTCAGGCGCCAAGTGACCAAAAAGATCAATTCGTGGACTAAGCCGGTCAACACAGTGATCGCGCCCCTTGCAATACTTACGCCTCGACACACCGCCCGTGAGGGCATGCGCCCGTAGCTCAATGGATAGAGCAATCGGTTTCTACCCGGTCGGTTGGGGGTTCGAGTCCCTCCGGGCGCACTTTTGTAGATCTCTCTACCTACTCACTCGCGTGGGTCGAGAGGCAAGGGAGGTAATCCATTTCTCAATTTCAACGATGAGATAAACGGCGAATCCCAGTACCAGAATGACCATCCACTGCTGCCATGAAAGTGCGGAGGATTGGAATACATAGTTCATTGCAGGCAGGTAGGTATAAGCGATTTGCAAGGCCACCATGCTGAACACTCCAATAATCAATAGCCGATTACTGAAAAGTCCCACGGCTACGACAGGTCTCTTCAAGGCCCGGCAATTGAAGAGATAACCAATTTCCATTGCTACAAACGCATTTACGGTGACCGTACGCGCTTGGTCTAAATCAGATCCCTGATTGAGGGACCATTCAAAAAGTACAAATGTTCCCACCAACATGATGGCGCCCGCCATAACGATTCGGCGAATGAGTTCCGCGGTAAGAATTGCTCTATTCGGACGCCGAGGTGGACGATCCATGATGTCCAGTTCCGCTGGTTCAAATGCCAACATAAGCCCGAGCAGGACTGCCGTGGTCATGTTGATCCACAGGATCTGCACCGGAAGTATCGGGAGGGCAACACCCGCAGCAATCGCGGCAAGTACTACCAGTCCCTCCCCCATATTCGTCGGCAATGTCCACGCCAAGAACTTGGTGAGATTGTCAAAAATGCTGCGACCCTCCTCGATCGCTGCCTCAATGGTGGCGAAGTTGTCGTCGGTGAGCACCATGTCGGATGCCTCCTTGGCCACCTCCGTTCCACCAAAACCCATTGCAATACCAATATCTGCCTGCCTTAGTGCCGGAGCATCATTTATCCCGTCTCCCGTCATCGCAACAACATGATCCCCTGCCTGCAACGTGCGAACAATGAGAAGTTTTTGCTCAGCGGAAACTCTTGCGAACACCTCAACATTTTCTAACTGGGTGGAGGAAACTGATGACCCCAGTTGCGCAAGTTGCTCGCCCGTCATGACAACGCAATTGTTTTCTGTAACGTCGATTAGGCCCATGCGTTTCGCGATTGCACTCGCTGTCCTGGCGTGATCACCTGTAATCATCTTCACTTCAATTCCCGCTGTATGGCAGGCTGCAATTGCCCGAATCGCCTCTGGCCTTGGTGGATCAGACATGGCCTGCAACCCTAAAAATGTCATCGGGTGATCGCCAAGATCTCCGGAAACGAATCTCCAGTCTCGGGGCACTTGGCAGCTGGCAAATGCAAGTACGCGCAGCGCGTCTTCCCCAAAGGCTGCAACTTGCGACTCCACAGCAAGCCTGTTGAGTGGTTCCGCATCTCCTGTCTCGCCGCGCTGACTTTCACACAAATCAAGTACTGCCTCTGCCGCCCCTTTCACCACCAGGAGATTCTTCTTTCCATCGGGCACCACATGAAGGGTCGCCATAAGGCGCGACTCCGAAGTGAATGGAAGTTCGTCAATTCGAATGCCGTGTGATTGCTCCAACCCCTCTCCCGTTGCCACTCCTTGAGCCGCAACGAGAAGGGCGACCTCAGTTGGGTCTCCGATACCAGCCGGTTGCCCCATCTCATCAAAGTCAATGGAGGCGTTATTGCATAAGGCTCCAGCTATCAAGCACGGTTTCACGTGATCCAACTCTGAATCGTGAACAGGATGAACGCGTCCATGGGCAAACACGTATTGAACAACCATTCGGTTCTGGGTCAAAGTTCCGGTCTTGTCGGTACAGATAACCGTCGTGCTCCCCAGAGTCTCAGCTGCAGGGAGTTTCCGGATGATCGCATTCCTCCGCGCCATGCGCGAGGCTCCAATCGCCAAAGTAATGGTGAGTGCGGCCGGAAGTCCCTCGGGAATCGCACCAACAGCAAGGGCTACCGCTGCCGTGATCATGTCTGCCAGAGTCTCGCCTCGAAGCACTCCCACCAATATCGTCACGGCTGCCAAAAACAAAATCACGATCGTGAGCCACTTGCTAAAGGAGGTAAGTCGTTTCGTGAGTGGTGTGACAACTCCCTCGGCTTCATCTGTCAGTTGGTGAATACGCCCTATCTCTGTGTCGATTCCTGTGGCGACAACAAGACCATGCCCGAATCCTCGAATCACCAAAGTCCCGCAAAATGCCATGTTGGCTCGATCACCCAGCGCGGTATTCACTTCTAAATCGCCAGTTGCCTTACTGACGGACATGGACTCACCGGTCAGCGCTGATTCATCTGTCCGCAGTTCCTGGGATCTCGTGAGGCGTAAGTCTGCGGGCACCTTGTCACCGGCTTCAACAATGACAAGGTCACCAGGAACTAATTCCTGGGAATCGACCCTGTACCTTTCACCCGAACGCACAACAGTGGCACCAGACCTCACAACCGTGGCTAGTGCTTTCAATGCTTCCCCCGCCCGCCGCTCTTGAATGAATCCAACTAACGCATTAATCAGAACGACACCAGCAATAACTGCTGCATCAATCACGTGTCCAATTGCGAGAGTGATAAGCATTGCCACGATCAGGACATAAATAAGCGGGCTGTGGAACTGAGCCAACAGGCGCAGTAGCGGCCCTTGTCGTCGAGTTGATGGAAGAAAGTTCGGGCCATGTTCTTCGAGCCGCTCTGCCGCGACTTCATAAGTAAGACCACTGTCAAGATTCGATCCAAGTGAGTGGGTCAAGTCGTCCAGAGGAGCCGTATGACTAACTTGCGCGAGAGCAAGATTCAACGTTTGTGAATCACCGGATGTGATCATCACTGACCTCCCCGACCCGTTAACCGTTCATTAAAATACGAAAGCTCCTCGAAGTATGAGTTCGAGGAGCTTTCGCTTCGAAAAGCTCGAATGTTATCCGATCTCTCAGGGCCTCTACACAAATGCAATGTGTAGCACTCACACCCGAGTCGCCTCAGGTGCCAACAATTTCGAAACACTTCCCTCGACCAATTTCACGCAATTTGCTTCGCTAGCATTTCGAAGCCTCAAACCAGATCGTGCAATCCAGTCATCGGATAACTGCGTTTCTTTAACCGACTCGCTCCTTGCGGCGCGACGTCTTTAAGTTACGCCCATCGCGTAGTGATAGGCAACTGATAGCCAGACAATGACCGGTCACGGCATTCTCCGAGCGTTGGTACTGCGAGGAAAATACGTTGTGAATCTCACAGCGAACGGGTCCAGGTACGTTAGAGGTAGGGACACTTTCATTAACCGTACAACCCGCCATCCATCACGGATCGGGTTGTGATCCGGACGCGTTCCGCTTCAGCTGCTCCCGCAGAGCCGCCACCATTGATTTGAGTTCACTGAGTTCAGCCATGACTTCCACCGCTGGATCTGGCTTATTCTGTTTCACCAAAGTGGCTGCCAAACTTGCTGACACCACACCCAACAAACTAATTCCAACGAGCATGATGAGAACCGCCTGAGATCTACCCAGCCACGTCACCGGGACAAAGTCGCCGTATCCGACGGTTGTGATGGTTTCAAAAGCCCACCACAGCGAATCCGGCAAGGTCTCGATCTCAGCACCAGCGGCACCCCGCTCAGACATGAGAACCGACAGGGAACCCACCCACACGATGATGACAGTTCCCAGGACGGCAGTTGCAACAGCGCCACCTGAGAAAAATCCCTTTCCTTTGGACAAAATTCCATCCGAGGTAAAAGCTCTAAGAGCTCTTAATGCTCGGAATTGCGGGACAGCAACCGTGATGGTGTCCAACCAGTTTTTTCGGAAAAAATGCTTCTTATTTGTTGTCATGAAATAGCGGAAAGCTAAGTCGATGACGAACAGGATCCATAGGAAATTACTAAATACTGACATCCAGAAAAACCATTCGGCATTTGTGTCCGGCCAAATTGCCTGAATCGAGAATGTCACGAGATAGACGAGCGCAAGTCCGGAGAGCAGTCCGTCGGTCTTTTGAATAAATGTTTGCAGGATTTCTTCGCGTCTGGTGAGAACGGGCGCGGCGAGATCAGAGGACATGCGGGGTTGCTACCGATCAATCGGCGGAATCTCGTGGATTGATCAGCGCCCACTTCGATGAGGAGGCCTTGGAAAATTTAGACCCTCGATTCGCGCCGACGAAATACATGTGCTAACTTCCGCTCCAACATCCAGAGCGGCCGAGAGATCTGGCTCATTGACGCCGCAGCAACCCGGAAACGGGTGCTACCGCCAGGACCGATGTCAGGAGTTCCAATGTCTATCGAGCCCACCGCTCACACACCCTTGCTTCTTGTCAGTTGTCTTGAGATGGACTGCATGCGCATGTCCAGCGCACTCTGTCTGCGCTAAATCACCCCCACCCCCGCTTGACTTCAGCGTGCGCTGACTCGAGCCGAGCCGTCTGGCATCAATATGCAGGCTGCGTTTAGCGCATCGCCCTTCTCACTGTGCAAAGGAAATAATGAGTCACACCCAAAACCCGATAGCGCCAGGCGCTATCGCTCCACTTGCCCCCGCAGAGGTTTCTCTCACGCAGGTATCAAAATCTTTTGGTAGAGGGACCGATCGCGTTGACGTGTTGAATCAGATCAATCTCGTTGCCGCTCCTGGTGAAATCCTTGCCATCTTAGGACCAAGCGGCTGCGGGAAATCAACCCTCTTACGACTGGTAGCTGGGCTTGAGGTTCCCACTTCAGGAACGGTTTTACTCAATGACAGCCCAGTAGTCGGGGTTGATGCGCGGTGTTCCGTGGTATTTCAAGAACCACGTCTACTGCCGTGGCGAAGCGTGAGCGGAAATGTGCGACTTGGCGTGAGAAATTCACAATCAACAAATGAGATCCAATCGTGGCTCGACCTCGTTGGACTCGGTGATTTTTCCGGATACCTCCCGAAACAAATCTCCGGTGGAATGGCGCAGCGGACAGCACTGGCAAGAGCACTCATTGGTCACCCAGGTGTGCTACTCCTGGATGAACCCTTCGCGGCATTGGATGCGTTGACGCGAATGCAAATGCAGGATCTGATGGTCAAGGTGACCGCGCAGATTGGCACGACAGTTCTACTCGTCACCCATGACGTCGATGAAGCCTTGTACCTGGCTGATCGAATCGTTGTACTTGGCGAACGAGGCCAAGGAATAGTCACAACAATCAATGTTGATTCACCACGACCTCGCGATCGCAGTGACAGCACGTTCATTCCACTACGCCGGGAATTACTGGCGCTTTTTGGAGTTCATGTATAGAAAATTTCGCGCCACTTGATCATCAAAAAATATAGACAATCCTGTCTTTCAATCAAAGGGAACAAACAATGAGAAGCACGAAAAAGACATTCACAGCCATCGCTGGATTCACCCTGTTGGGTGTTGTGCTCGCGGGTTGCGCAAGTGGTGAAGGCTCCACTGAGGGAAGTGGTTCAGGTACCACTATCAACTTGGATTACGCCTACTGGAACCCATTGAGTTTGGTAGTACGAGATCAAAAATGCCTTGAAAACAAACTCGGACCAGACGCAACTGTCAATTGGGTTCTTTCAACCGGTAGCAACAAAGCAAATGAGAATCTCAACGCTGAAGCCATCGATATTGGTTCCACGGCTGGTGTCGCATCTTTTGTGGCGCGTGCAAATGGGGCAGCAATCAAAACAATTGGTGTTTTCTCCCAACCTGAATGGGCAGCGATTGTCGTGCCATCGGGATCAACAATCACGGGTGTTGAACAACTTGCGGGAACTAAAATCGCAGCCACAAAGGGAACCGACCCGTACTTCTTCCTTCTGCAGGCACTCAACGAGGCAGGCTTAAGCGAGTCTGATGTTGAGATTATCAATCTTCAACATTCTGACGGACAAGCTGCGCTAGCTCGCGGTGACGTTGATGCGTGGGCCGGGCTTGACCCCATCATGGCAACAACCGAGGTCAAAGATGGCGCTCAACTCATTTATCGCAACATTGCATTCAACTCCTACGGTGTTCTCAATGCGCGTGAGAAGTTCCTAGTCGAACAACCTCAACTCGTTGATCAGGCGCTCAATTGCTACGAGCAGGCCCGCGCCTGGATCATCGAAAATCCAGAAGATGCCGCGGCGCTCTTGGCACAAGAAGCATCCTTAGAGCCAGCGATTGCGGCAAAGGTGCTCAATGAACGGACCGTGGTTGACGGATCGCTCGTACCGGGAGATGCACAACGCCAGGTGCTTGAAACTATTTTGCCGATCTTGGTTTCTGAAGCTCAGGTGCGCAGCGAAGAAGAAGCTCGCGCAGCACTGAACAGTCTCTATGACACATCCTTTGCCGAGCGGGCAACCTCGTGACCGTGGATTCTCGGGTAAGCGAATTGCCAACTGTTGATTCACCGCGAGTGCACAAACGCTCTCGCGGTGCCAGCTGGACCGGTGCGGTTCTGTTGGGCATGATCCTGCCCGCGGCGCTTCTTTTGCTCTGGCAGTGGGCTTCAACAAGTGGTTCGTATTCTGCTAGTCAACTTCCTACACCAAGTGCTGTTGGCTCAGCCCTTGTTGAGCTGCTTGAACGTGGGACCTATTGGACGCATGTGGCAATTAGCCTGCAGCGAGTTCTCATCGGTTTTGCCATTGGCGCCGTCGCCGGTCTCACTCTCGGATCCTTGGTGGGGCTTTCACCACGGGTGAGTTCATTTCTTTCACCCACGATTCAAGCAATCCGCGCTGTCCCTTCACTCGCATGGGTTCCACTCCTCGTTTTATGGATGGGAATCTATGAAGGTCCAAAGGTGACACTTGTTGCCATTGGCGCATTCTTCCCTGTGTTCACAACCGTCGCCTCTGGATTTATGCACGCAGACAAGAAACTTATTGAAGTTGGCCGCGCTTACGGCCTTTCAGGACGCCGACTAATCACCGGAATTTTGCTGCCCGCAGCGTCCCCGACAATTTTTGCCGGACTGCGACTAGGCCTTGCTCAAAGTTGGCTTTTTGTTGTTGCCGCCGAACTAATTGCCAGCTCTAAAGGACTTGGTTTCCTTTTAATCGACAGCCAGAACACTTCACGAACCGACATTCTCCTGCTGGCCATTATTAGTTTGGCCATTCTCGGGAAAACGACTGACTTCATTCTGGCCACAATAGAGAAACGAACATTGAGATGGGTTTAACCAACACATTGGAGAATCATGACCGACCATGAATTTGGATTTCGAACACGAGCTTTGCATGCGGGTGGAACACCAGACCCCACAACCGGAGCGCGCGCGGTTCCTATTTACCAGACGACGAGCTTTGTTTTCGAGGACACAAACGACGCCGCGACACTGTTCGCATTACAAAAGTACGGAAACATCTATTCACGAATCGGCAATCCAACGGTCGCCGCATTGGAAGAGAGAATTGCCTCTCTTGAAGGTGGGTTGGGCGCGGTAGCAACTGCAAGTGGACAAGCCGCTGAGTTCTGCACCTTCGCAGCCCTTGCTGGTGCGGGTGACTCAATCGTTGCATCTGCTTCACTCTACGGTGGCACAATTACTCAACTAGACGTAACAATGCGCCGGTTCGGAATCGACACAACATTCGTTGCCTCCGATGACCCCGCCGACTTTGCGGCCGCGATTAAACCAAATACCAAAGCGGTTTTTGCTGAAGTGGTATCTAATCCGGCGAGTTTGGTTGCTGACATTCGCGGTTTAGCCGACGTTGCGCACGCAGCGAACATTCCGCTGGTCGTAGATGCGACCACGGTCACGCCCTACCTGTGCCGACCAATTGAGCATGGCGCGGACATTGTGATTCACTCGGTCACCAAGTTTCTTGGTGGACACGGCACAACACTGGGTGGTGTTGTTGTCGACGCCGGAACATTCGATTGGGGTAGTGGGAAATTCCCCACCATGACCGAGCCTGTTGATTCCTATGGCGGTATCAAGTGGTGGGACAACTTCGGGGAATACGGATTCCTTACCAAGCTGCGCACCGAACAATTGCGCGATATTGGTCCTGCTCTGGCCCCTCATAGTGCTTTCTTGTTATTACAAGGTGTGGAGACCTTGCCCCAGCGCATGCAAGAACACGTTGCAAATGCCAAAGAGATCGCCACTCGACTCGATGCAGATCCACGGGTGGACTGGGTTTCCTATTCCGGACTGCCCGAGCACCAGCATTACGAGCGCGCCAAGAAATACACTCCTGCCGGACCTGGTGCGGTTTTTTCATTCGGGGTCAAGGGTGGTTACGAGGCCGCTGAAAAGTTCATCAACAGCGTTCAACTCCTGAGTCATCTAGCAAATATCGGTGATGCTCGATCACTGATTATTCACCCAGCCAGCACCACCCACCAGCAACTCAATGACGAGCAATTGGCAGCCGCAGGTGTTCCCGCGGACCTCATTCGAATCAGTGTTGGATTAGAAGACGTTGACGACATTTGGTGGGATATTGATCAAGCCCTCACCTCCGCGACGAGAGGAAAATAATGTCCGATTCCTCTCAACAGTGGGTAGTACCCAGCGCCAAAGACCGACTCAGGATTTTGCAGGACTCACGAACGATTGCAATTGTCGGAGCGTCAAACAATTCGGCGCGCGCGTCCTACTTTGTCGGGACCTATCTCCTCACAATCCCCAGCTACACCGTTTGGTTTGTTAATCCTCGGGAAACGGAAATTCTGGGACACACAGTCTTTCCAAGCTTGAGTGATCTCCCCGCTGCACCTGACATTGTTGATGTTTTCCGCAAACCCAGCGACCTCCCCGAGGTCTTAGATCAAGCCGTTGACGCCTCGGCGAAAACCCTGTGGCTGCAACTAGGGATTGAAGACCCCAAAATTGCGCAACTAGGTCATGATTCGGGAATGAATGTCGTGATGAACCGTTGTCTAAAGATTGAGCACGCGCGATTCCATGGCGGATTGCACCTTGCTGGGTTCAATACGGGTGTCATCCGGTCAACGAGACGAATCACATGAGCGCTCCAGCACTCGTGGGCGACACCTGGATTGGTACGGGTGGCCGCCGGCTGAGTCTCTCCGATTTCGCAGGGCGCTTTCTCCTCCTTGATTTTTGGACATTGTGTTGCGTCAACTGTCACCATGTCCTCGCTGAACTCCGACCAATTGAAGCCGAGTTCGCCGACGTCCTCACGGTGGTTGGGGTCCACTCCCCCAAGTTTGAGTTTGAAAAAGATGCCGATGCAATACGAAGTGCTGTTCAACGGCACGGGGTAGACCACCCAGTACTCAACGATCCAGAAATGGCGACCTGGCGGGCATACGGTGTGCGCGGTTGGCCAACCCTTGTTCTGGTGGATCCCGTCGGGGAGATCGTGGGAACGTGGTCTGGAGAAGGACACGGACACGCAATCGCAGCCACAATCACTGAATTGATTCCCGCTTATGAATCGAGCGGGGAACTCACAAGAGGAGATGGTCACTTTCAAGCGGACACTTTGCGCGAGAGTGTCTACGTCCAACCGGGGAAGATCGAAGCACTCGATAGCGAGCGGATCCTGATTAGTGACAGCGGCAATCACTCGCTGGCAATTGCAACCTTTGCCGAGCCCAATTCTCCCGTTACCCGTATTGGCTCGGGCAAGCGTGGTTTTGTGGACGGCAGTTTGGCCGAAGCACAGTTCAATGAACCATACGGCGCGGTTGTGCTTCCTGCTGATCTCGCTGAAAAAATTGGTCACCATGTCGTGGTTGCGGACACGGTTAATCATGCATTGCGCGGCATCAACTTCGACACTGAGAAAGTAACCACGCTGGCGGGAACGGGCGCGCAGTGGCGCCCGGGCAACCCCGATCACGGTGACGCGCTTGAAACCTCCCTGTCAACTCCTTGGGATCTCGAATACCGTGATGGACTCATCTATATCGCCATGGCGGGTGAACATCGGATTTGGTTCTTTGATCCAGTTCTGGGAACTGTTGGCATAGCCGCTGGGACAACCCACGAGGGACTTGTCGACGGTCCAAGCGAGGAAGCTTGGTTTGCCCAACCTTCCGCACTGGCCAATTCGCCCCGTGGATTGTGGATTCTTGACGCGGAGACATCTTCACTTCGCACACTGCAATCCAACTTTGTCTCAACCTCAATAGGAACAGGGCTTTTTGATTTCGGGCATATTGATGGTCCGGCAGACAACGCCCGTTTGCAGCACCCGCTGGGAATCACAACCGATGGTGAACTGGTTTACATCGCCGACACCTACAACGGTGCGCTTCGCCTGTACAACCCAACTACGGGAGTGGTGAGCACTCTGGCTCGGGATTTAGCCGAACCCAGTGATGTGTGTCTGACACCCGACGGCAAGAGCCTTCTCGTGGTTGAATCCGCGATCGGGTTGGTTTCCAACATTCCCATTCAAGAGACCCTGAACATCACCGGTGAAGAAATGCACACGGTCCGCCCCGAACTGGATGTAGCAGCAGGTGATGTAAGCCTCACTGTTCTCTTCACACCACCCCCAGGTCAAAAACAAGATGATCGATACGGGCCGTCCACCCAACTCACGGTCGGATCCACTCCTCCTGAACTGATAATCAACGGCAGTGGCACTGGGCCGGAACTGACACGAGAGTTGCGCATTAATCCTGAGATCTCTCATGGAATTCTGCATGTGGCCGCCAAGGGGACGTCCTGCGATACGGATGAGGAACACAGTGCCTGTCACATGCACCAGCAAGATTGGGGTGTACCCGTAAGAATCACTTCACTTGGCAGCAGTGATATCCAACTCATCCTCGCCCAGTAGCAGCAACACCCACATGTGAGACTTGTTCGGTGTCGGCGCCAATAACCACCAGTGAACCGACACCACGGTCAGCACTTGAATTCGTTCATCTCACACCCATTGACGGACTTCGAGCGGTCGCAGCCATCTTGGTGGTGCTCTTTCATGCAGACATGCCTGGTTTTGGGAATGGCTTCGTTGGGGTTGACGTCTTTTTTGTCCTGTCAGGTTTTTTGATCACATCACTTCTACTGCGTGAGCGCCTTGCCACCAACTCAATTTCACTATGGGGTTTCTACGCTCGTCGAGCTCGCAGACTCTTTCCCGCTGCACTTTTGGTACTCATTGTTACTGCGGTTCTTTACCAACTCTGGGCAACTCCGCTGGAAGTAGCAACGAACCGTCCAGGTTTCTCCTTCGCTTCAATTTATGTTTCCAACTGGTATTTCATGGGTCAAGCTACTGACTATTTCGCGCAAGACAGTGCGGTCAGTCCAGTTTTGCACTACTGGTCACTATCAGTTGAAGAACAGTTCTACTTGGTGTGGCCGATCGTCATGCTCGGAGTCCTCGCGATTCGTCCAATTCGCGAGCGCCTCAACATGGCGTTTCTCATTTCACTTTTCATTGCACTCTTCATAATCTCGGCGGTTATGAATTCAGGGAACGAAACTTCCGCCTACTTCAACACGATTGCCCGCGCCTACCAGCTAATTGCCGGTGCAACCCTGGCCGCGATCATGCTGAAGTGGAACCAACTTGGTAAGCCAAGAAACGATTTGACCCGCCTTGCACCGTGGGTTGGTGCCGGTTCACTTATATTGCTACTAATTGTCAGTACGTCACTAACAAGCCTGAATCCGTGGCAAGTAGGTGTTGTCGGTGTAATCGCAACTGTAGGTATTTTGTGGGGAATCAGTACTGCGGAAAATTCCCGAGTATTCAGCCCACTCACGACCCGAAGTGCCCGCAGTTTGGGTAACTGGTCGTATTCGATTTATCTATGGCATTGGCCTGTGATCGTTCTTGGTGGACTGATCGGAATAATTCCTGACTTCTGGGGTTACCGGGTGCCACTCGTTCTCGTTCTCACGATCGGTCTTGCAGCTGCAACTTACCACTTTTTTGAGAAGCCTGTTCTTAACATTTCCTTAGCCACCGCACGTGCCCGAAAAATAGCCGTCGGCATTGGACTTGTCGCAACGATCGGCACCGCACTGATTACCCTTGCGATCTTGCGAGTTCCCGCGGCCTCCGCCAATCTGATCAACACCGCCGCACAAGGACAGCAGGAATCAGATGGGCCAACCGCAGACATTCAGATTGATTCGAGTGGTGGTGGGAAAACCGTTCTCGTCGTTGGAGATTCCCATGCAAACTTCTGGAGACAAGGATTTACGGCCTACGCCCGAGAAAAAGGATTTACTGTTGTTTTTGTCACTAAATTAAGTTGCCCATGGATGGACATTCCAGCACTTGCGCCACAATCGCAGGACACATTATTTAATTGTCAAGAACGCCTCTGGGATCCAGCGATCGCGGCAGCAAAGGAATTCACGCCAGCCGTGACAGTGCTTGCTTCGCGGTCTGTATTGAGCCGTGACTTGCTCGTGGATGGAGAAATCATCTCGGCCGACCAGCCGGGTTGGGCTGACGTCGTTGCCACGGGAACCCAAAAAGCCCTTGATCAAATAGCACCATTCACTAATCAGATCGTGATTCTCGAGCCAATGCCGGAAACCACAACCTCAATGCTGGATTGCCTCTCAACCGGGGCCGACCCAGCGTCCTGCGATCAGGCAGTGAATGTGAAAACGGGAACGCAAGAGTTCGAGGCAATCACTCGAGCTATCGCAGCCAACAACCCCAAAGTTATCTCGGTTTCACTTGATGACCTGATCTGTCCTGACAACATGTGTCCTGCAGAGGTGGACGGCACTGTGACCCACCGAGATAATCAACATCTCACTTGGGACTACGCCGAAGCGATCATGCCTCAGGTTGACGAACTTTTCGCCAAGCAGGGCGCACCCCTGAGCTAGAAAAACGTTCAGCCGTGATGAATGCAATACCGGGTTTAGTGAAGCGATACAGTAACGCGCGAAATGCCAATTCACTTAATTGAGACCGCGGGTGATCCGCGACTATCCGCCTACCGAGATCTCACCGATGTCGTATTGCGAAAGAAGTCTGAACCGGAAAACGGTGTTTATATTGCAGAGAGTGCGAAAATAATTGAGCGGGCGGTTGCCTGCGGCCACACCCCCATCTCGATCCTGATGGCAGAGAACTGGCTGGCCAAAATGCGCCTGCTGCTCCCAAGTATTTCCGACAATGATTTTGGGGACATCGATGTATTCATCGGCTCACACGACGTGCTCGAGGAACTCACCGGGTTCCACGTCCACCGTGGCGCGCTCGCCGAAATGGTGCGACCTCCCACGCCCAGTGTCGAGTCTGTACTTAACCCAGCGAAGCGCGTTGTTGTTCTGGAAAACATCGTTGATCACACCAATGTCGGAGCGATCTTTCGTGCGGCTGCAGGGCTTGGCATAGATGCAATCCTGGTCACACCCGAATGCGCCGACCCGCTTTACCGCCGCAGCATTCGAGTCTCCATGGGCTCGGTATTCACCTTGCCGTGGACCCGGATCCCTGCCTGGCCCTCCTCAATCAATAACCTCAAAGAGCAGGGCTTTCACACTGTCGCAATTTCCCCGCAAAATATTGGCGGACAGCAGTCCCAAGACCTGCGGAAATTCACGGAGCTCCCGCATGACCGGATTGCACTGATCTTGGGCACCGAGGGCGAGGGGCTCACCGCGGCGTCATTGGACAACTGCGATCAGAGCGTTCACATACCCATGTCCAATGACGTGAGTTCTCTGAACGTTGCATCAGCAGCAGCCGTTGTGTTCTGGGCGCTGCAAGGTACGGACTAACCGAGACGAATGACTATTTTTGACGCAAATACTTTGCATACGTATAGGAATCCTCAGTCCACCATTGCGCTAAATCCCAATTGGTCAATTGCGCTGTCAATTCTTGGGCCCGATCTTGGGCCCGACCTTCGTGCACACTAACGGGCTTTGTGCCCACCAAAAATGGTGCGGTCGTCAAATCCAGTTCGTCGACGTAGGGGAATAAAGCTTCCAGCAACCGGGGACCACCTTCGCACACAATCCGTTGGTGACCTTTCTCGCGAAGGTAGGCCAGTGAATCAACTGCTGGGTCATCAAGGTGTACCAACGCCACCTTGTTGTGCTCTTGCATCTGCATTGCCAACGCAAATGCATCACTGTTGTTTTTTTCGCATATTGCTGCACTGTGCGTGAACACAATCGGTACGTGGGTTGACTTGCCAAAAAGTGGCTCCTCCCACGGGAGATCCAATGAAGGTGACACGATCGCGACCACAGCATTGGTGAGCATTGGTTTATAGCGTTCGGCTCGAATTGTTGCCGCCCCCACGAGCACAACGTCTGCCATCTGACGAACCTCGAGCATCACATCCCGATCACGTGGATTGGACAAACTTTTACTTCCACCGTCAGGACCAAAATATGCGCCGTCGAGCGTGTGCAGCATCATTGCTCGCAACCACCAGCCCTGTGGCCACGAATAGAACTCCGCCAACTCCGGTGCTGGCACCTGCACTGGCTCACTCATAATGTGATTGTCGCATGGTCCAATGAATCTAGGGTGCTCATCGTTTGAAGCTCTAAACCGCGTTCATGTAATTGTTTTGGGTCACCTGCTGTGGCCCTCGCATGGTCGCGTGGACACGTGAAGCCACAAACCAGGACAGCCAAACGAGAAGAGCCCCAGCTATGGCATCCAGGATGAAATGATTTCCTGTACCGATCACTACGAAGGTTGTTGCCGCGGGATACAGCCACACTGCCCAGCGCCAACTTCGAGGCCTCAGACACACATAAAGTGCAAGGGCTACCCACACCGCCCAGGCAACATGCAAGCTTGGCATCGCGGCATATTGATTTGCCATAGAAGCAGGACCCGTTGGATCAGCGGCGGAAAGAATATTTTCAACGCGAAGGGTGTCGACAATATTGGTCATGGACAGCCGAGGCGGAGCAAGTGGCACCACCCAGTACATGATCAACGCAACAAGGCTGGTTCCGACAAGGACATTGCGCAGCATGGCGTAATGGTCACGGTGCCAAAAGCGCACCCAAATAAGGACTAAAGGGGTTACAGCGAAATGCAGGATTCCATAAAAGTAGCCGGTTGAATACAGTAAAAAGTCGTTTCCGGCTACCCAATGGTTGATTGCGACCTCAGGGTTGAGGTGCACTGCTGACTGCACATCCCAAATCCAATGTGCCCGTGAAACCGCAGATGCTGCCGATCCGGTAACAAAAATTTGAACACCTTGGTACAGCAAGTAGCCCGCAGAAATAATGACCAGTTCAATCCACCACGGTGGCAGGCCTGCACCAGAGCCAAAGTATCCACGAAGCCGAGCCCAAGAAAGTGTGGAACGTGATGGGTTCGGAGCAGGCCGGTGTGTTGGTGCCACCATTACCTCCCCCTGACATTGACTGAGCGGAATAAAGCAGGACGCGTACTAAAGTTAAACATTCAACATAACAGATGACCGCGAGGAAAAGGTCAATCATCAGTGTTGTGTGAAGCGATCAACACCCGTTGAATTGGTGAGCCTTCGCCCCATAGATTAGTAGATGCCATTACCTCACACCGCACGTATATTCAGCTGATCATTTTTATTGACCATTCATTTGGTATTTGTCCATATTATTTAGGACCAATGCCCCTTCAATCGCCGTCGATTAGGGGTAAGAATGAGGGTATGTCACTTCACATCAACAATCCAACCGAAATTGATCCTTTCGCCGGGCGCATCATTGTCGGGATGGATGACTCCGAAGGATCCCGCAAGGCAGTCGATTGGGCCGTCGGCGAGGCCAAACTCCGAGGGCGCGGAATCACATTGACCCACGCGATTGTGCCGATGGCGGCTTCGAGTGCATTCGGGGTTGCGGTCCCACCGCGACTTGATTTGATTGAAGACATGCATAACAGTGCAATTGAGGAACTTACAAAACTTGCTGCTGATCTGGACTACCTTGATGTCGACGTGGTCGTCGAGATCGGAACACCATCGGAATTACTTCTCGCCGCAAGTGACACCGCTGAGTTGCTGGTTCTTGGCTCACGCGGACGCGGTGGTTTCACCTCACTCCTTTTGGGATCGGTTGGTTCACAGGTAGCTTCACACGCAAATTGCCCGGTCATCGTGGTGCGTGATAACCCACGAGCAGGTGCAGCAGAGATTCTCGTTGGGCTTGATGGTTCTCAGAATTCAATGGCTGCCCTTGGTTTTGCTTTCGATGAAGCGAGTCGTCACGGCTTCTCATTGGTCGCTATTCATGCGTGGGACGTCCCCTCATTTGATTTGATAATTACCGGTGACGGTTCAATACCGCTTCCTGTCGAGAATCTGGCTGATGACGAGGTGCGACTTTCTGCCGAAATTCTTGCCGGGTATACCGAGCAGTACCCTGATGTGAAAGTTGTCGAGCACCTAGTTCGGGCACCAGCTGTTCGAGCATTGCTCGACTCGGCCAGCAACGCCGCCATGATTGTTTTAGGCACACGGGGCCGAAATGCTGCGTTGGGAGCACTACTTGGTTCCACGAGCAATGGCGTACTTCATAAAGCGAAGATTCCGGTTGCAATAGTTCCCCTGCCTTCCGAGTAATTGGAAGCGGCGTAACCTCAATTCGGCCCCCGATAGGCTCAGTTCATGCCCCAAAACGACCGCCTCGTATGGATTGACCTTGAGATGACCGGATTAAGCACCGAAGACGACGAAATCGTTGAGATCGCGGCAATTGTGACCGAGGCCGACCTCACCGAGATCGATGCCGGTGTGTGTTTTGTGGTGAAACCCGGGGAGGCCGCCCTTGCAAACATGGACGACTTCGTTACCAATATGCATACCGAGTCAGGGTTGATCACGGAGATCCCTGACGGACTTTCCCTCGCCGATGCCCAGGAAAAAGTACTCACCTACATAAAGGAACACATTCCTGAGGAAGGGAAGGGTCAACTCGCTGGTTCGAGTATTTACGTTGACCGCGGTTTCTTGGCCAAATACATGCCCGAGATTGATCAGTACCTGCACTACCGCTTAATCGACGTGTCCAGCATTAAAGAACTCTCCCGACGCTGGTACCCCAAGGTATATTTCAACACTCCCGAAAAGACCGGCAATCACCGCGCCCTAGCCGACATACGCGAATCAATCGCCGAATTGCGTTACTACCGCGATGCCGTTTTCGTGGACCTACCTGGCCCTGACGGTGAAACCGCAAAGACCATGGGCGCTTCCCACGTTGTGGATCACGCCTAGTATTTACCGCTCTTGATGTGAGGCCCTCAAGCCTTGGTACCTGCACCAGATATGCTGTGGCGGCTGGTCGAAAGTCACATATTTTTTAATCAGCATGGTGGGTGTAGCTCAGCTGGTAGAGCGCTGCGTTGTGGTCGCAGATGCCGCGGGTTCAAGTCCCGTCACTCACCCCAAACAAATTTCCCCTAATTTCAGGGCGAATGAGGGGGCCTCTGCCCCCTCATTTTGACTTTCTGCCCCCTCGCGAGGGGGCACGGTTGGTGTTGATTGGCGCAAATCACTCACCCGGGCTGTCCTCACGGTCAACAACTGAGAAGGCCCACGCCATGGCCTGAATGGAAAAGCGCCGCCAGCAATACCCCGTCCAAGAACGCGACACCGCAATCTGCCGGGTTTTACTGTGCCGAGAAGGTTGGCTTGGAACTGCTGGTGCCGTCATGATCATTTCCCATCTATTCGCATTTCTTCAGCGGGGGTTTTCGCAAAAAGGCGTGACCTCGGCTCCCTGGGTCAAAACCCAAGTTGCGATCATGCTGTGCCTGAAGCAGTCGGCTGGAGTCATCAGAGGCTAAGCAAAAATGGCCCTGACCGCTCAAGGTGGAAGAATCGATCCGGCTGTCCAAAGGTGGTGGTTTGACATGCCGAACGCTCAGCGCGACCCGCGCACAGCGACCTTCCTGCTTGTTGGTGGACTGGCAGTTGCCGGAACGATTGCGGGGCAGCTCGGTGCGACCTCCGCGACAACATATGCATCAAGCGGGAACCGGGGTATTACAACCGGCGTTTTCCTCGCACTCATGCTCCTGGCGGCAGGTGTCGCATCCCTGTGGACCAGTCGCATAGCTGCCAAATGGGGCGCCCTCAAGGTCTTTGCCTGGGCTCAAATTGGCGTTGCAACGTCCTGGACCATCGTCGGAATAATCGAAGTATCCACGGATTCAAGTCTTGCAGTCCTACTGATAGCAGCGCCCGTCTTTGGAGTCATGTCTGGCGCCACCGCAATTCTGACACCGTTCATAGCTTCTTCCTACATCGATACTCAGTCGCTGGCTTCTTCATTGTCCCGGCGAAGCGCGGTGTCTGGTGTCGCAGCCATGCTCGGTGCCGGTCTCGGCGGTTTCTTGATCCATGAAACAAATCCGGGCATCGGCATTGTGGCCAATGGTCTTCTCACTATTCCGCTCGCCGTGTTCGCGATCTTTGTTCGACCATTAGCTGCGCCAAAACAGGTTCGGTCACACGCGCACCCAATGCGCAATACCCTTGCCATGCTTGGCAGGAGCACACAATTACGACCACTTGCTTTACTGACACTGGTTTGGGCAATCGCGGTGACGCCCATGCTCACCATGATCGTTCCGATTCTCAGCGACCTCAACCTCGCACCGCTCCCCTCGGGAGCCGGCCTCATGCTCGCAGGGGTAGCAGCCGGCAGACTCTTTGTGCCTTATCTGACCAAGAGGCTCCTCAAGCACCACCAGGAGTTCCCCGCCGCACTATGGGCAGCAATTTGGACTTCAGGATTCATGCTGGCATTCGCCTCCAGCATCTTGCTTGCGCTACCACAATTCGAACTTGTCGTTTGGATGATCATCGGTGTTGGTATCGGTGCCAGCAGATTCACTTTTCGCCCACTCATCATTGGCGCAGCAGCAAAATCAGGATCACATGGTGACGAAATGTCCGGCGTAGCCGCCCTGATCATCCTAGGAACATTCCTGGCCCCCGTTGGAGTACTTCTCTGGGGGTTCATGATCGACGCAGCCTCACCCGCAGCAGTGGTTGCCTTCTGTGCGGTCGCAATGATTGCAGCCGTGGCCGCTCTCGCGATCAACTACGGGCAAAGAACCACCCTGCCTGCGAACAACTAACCAGCACAATTCAATCAACACAACCTCTAGATCGACATTGAAACGGACTCATCCCGCGGGCCTGCACGTGACATTGCGGTAAGCCTCTTGCAGTTCACTTCAGTGAAAGAAATGCATCTAGTCGCTCACGCAATGTAATCATTGGCGGTCAACGTACTCGCGGCGTTTGAGTCGATCGTGCACTCGATCGCGAGCAGTCCGCGCCACTGCAGAATCTACTTCCTGATCACGCCTTCAAGATTCAACGCGATGAAGTGGCCAACATTCATTCAGGAACCGTCCACGCTGACCGCGCCCGCGTTCGTTCTGTCCGACGCCGCACTGAAGCAAGTGACCAGCACCTCGAAGGTGGAGGTCATCGAATGTGGATGCAAGATTTTCATAAACATTGCACAAATATTGCTCCGTTAATCTGCTCGGTGAAAATTCCTAACCTGGGATACAAAACCCACCGTGACCTCACCGGATTCTTGATCGGTGAGGTCACGGACTTGCTACTTCTTTTTGAGGTCCAAAGTCAACACGAGCAGATCTTTGGCGGGCGAGCTGTAAGAGAACACCAGTCGATTTTTCGATGTCACAAGTTTGCCCACGTAAATTCCATCGGCATCTGCTCCTGAAATGTAATCGGTCGGTAGCGAGTCGTCATCTTCCTGCGCATACACCGACAAGTTCACCGGCTTAGGCTTGCTCCACTTGGCCGTTGCAGAGGATCGCGACTGCCAGGTACCACGAGCAGTACTTCCTTTGACCAATGAAATCACAATTTTCTCCAGCCCACTCTTGTAGCCGGAATTGCTGTAACCGCTGTACGTTCCAACCCACGTACCCTTAAGACTTGACTACTCCTCGCGCTACTCAGCGCACGAAGTAGCAGGCTGGGGTCTACTAACCAAGGTTCCCTGAAAGTTCACTCGGTGAACTCGTGGCCGGCTTGTCTGACCATCGTCTCGGCAAAGCGCACTTAGGGATTCTTTATGAACTCAGGACCCAACCCGACGGTGTCCAATGGATATTGCGAATGCACGCGAATCCCTGCCAACGCGGCACGGTCGGATCGTCCGAAACTGCCCAGGATTGCCAGGATTTCGACCATCCGCCCACTACCTGTCGTCCCCATGTCATAACCGACTCATCTACATCGGCGCAGCTCCCCGATGCAGGAAGTGGAAGGCCTTGCATCGGGGCTATGGGCACTTGGCCTGAACCTTCATTTGTCGGGGCACCCAAAATGACGCGGTAGTAGGTCAACCCATCGCCTGAGATCAAGGCAATTGTCTCTCCAATTACTAGGGAGTCAGATTCATAGTTTGCACCCAACAGCGCTGTTGTCACTCTAATATCTCCGCCATCTGCTATGTAGGACCAACTGCCGAAACTTGAATCACACGTATTATTCAAAAAGGAACAATCACCACCCCTAAGAAAAGATGGTGTACCGACGAATCCGGAATTTGTCTGGTCAACGGTATTCCAAAATACAGAATCCTCGTCATCGCATGTCGGTAATTCAAATGAAAATTTCAAAGTATCACCGACCTCAGCAACCACGGTGATGTCCTGATCGCAGTAAACGGGAATCTCAATGGTGACCGCGGACGCCACTGGGGCTATGCCCACCGAGACGCCACCTGCCACAGTGCAGCCTGCTATGAGTACGGTCAATGCTCGCCGAATATTCAATGCTCTTCTCCTGTAATACGGACCTCGACTGAGCCAACGGTGTCGGGTGATCAAATGTATCTGAGTACAGAGTCGGACTATACGACAATTCAGAGCACCGCAGGTGTTTCTCCACGTCGAAATCTTGCCTGACCGTTATGTCCGCTCCTCAGGTCGCGAACAGAGCAGAGCTTTCTTGCCTCATGCATCTGAGCACACTCTGGTTGTGGCGGATACCGAATCAGGTGAAAGGTTGCCTACTCTGACCGAAAAGGTCACAAAGTCCCGATGGTCTCCAGTACCGCAACCAATTCAGGAGGAATGAATCCTGCGAAAATATTTCCCGCATCGCTGGCTTCAACGGTGATAATTTTTCTGCCCTGGAGTAAAGAGGACGTGCTAAACCAGCCCGTGAATTCCAGCGCATTCTTCGATGGCGTTGGTAGGGAGTTTGTTGTTCCGCCAACTTGAAGCACAGCGCTTGTCACGCTTACCCCGCCTGTGGATCCGCCCCGATAATCCAAGGTAACTGCCACTGGGATGACGGGAGCAATGACACAAGCGCTGACAGGTACGAAGAGGGTTCCCGCGCTGAAACTCCAGCCTGCAGGCAATGTAGTTCCCGGATCCCACGGAATCCCAGTTCCTAGGTTGCCTGAGTCGGAACAACGGACAAATGCATCAGGTGAGTTGAACATTGCGTCCTCGATCCCCGCGCCGCTGAAATCGGCTTGGGTTAAATCGGCACCAGTGAAGTCAGCCTCGGTGAGATTCGCGCCGCTGAAATTCACACTAGTCAGATTCCCTCCACTGAAAATTGCGCCATCGGCAACTAAATTACTGAAATCCAAGCCGTTGAGGTCGGCGTCGCTGAAGTTCGCTCCGCTGAAACTCGCCCTCTCAAGTGTGGCACCACCCATTGTGATGCTTCCGAAATCCGCGTTGTCCAGATTGGCTCCGGTGAGGTTCGCGTTGCTCAAATTCGCAGCGCTGAGGTCTGCGCCGCTCAAATCTGCGCCGCTCAAATCTGCGCCATTTAGATTTGCGCCCCTAAAGTCTGCATCTTGGAGGGCACATCCAGACCAATTCACTCCAGCAGATGCTCCTGGAGTTACGGTGTAGGGCGCGCTACCACTCAAGGTTGGACAGGTGACCGACACGGGTCGCGATACTCGTACTGTGAATAGTTGAAAGAAGTCACCAGGTGCTCGGAAATACGTCGTATTTGTGGAGAGGCCAACCTGTCCAGGCTGTGCCGTGATAGTCAGGGTTACCTGCCCGAAGGACGCAGATCGCCTAATTTCGCCAATGGTGGTTCCGCCATCGCCAAGTGATATTGCAGCACTGAGACTGCCCCGATTAGCTGAAGCGAACCCGGCATAATTGGACATGTCCCACAGGCAAGGATCTGTGAAAACTACAGTGAGTGGATATCCTGGCTCAACCTCAAACGTACGCCCTGCCACGTCAGTGGTGCAGTCGGTGAGGGTTAGTGTCGGTGAAGCGGCACTCGCTGTGCCAGTAAGTCCGACCACAAACAAGGCAGGCAGCAGCATAAATGCGGTGAATAAGACGCTGTACTTAGATTTCACGGGTTTCCTTCGATCAGTGCTTGAGCCAGAATGACCCGTGAATCAATGCCCTGTGAGAGTACTTGTTTTGACGAATGAAGGTTTGGGTGGGTAGCCACTCCTCACGGATTCAAAGTCTAGGTGATGGCCCTAGTCCGCAAACCCGTTTACCAAGTTGCGAGGTGGTCTTGCGGGTGATTGCCACACACATGCACACGCGCGTACGGATACCCAGAAAGCGAAGGCCACACGTGAGTCTTGTCCGACGGCGGCTACACCATGATTTCCCATTCCAGTTTCAACGTGCCTGCGAGTTCATAGATAATTTCGGCGTCAGCGTAAAACACCTGTATTCCAGTCGTGGTCCTTACCAAAATTCATGGCCTAACCCCAGCCACGGTGACCTCACCGGATTCTTGATCGGTGAGGTCACGGACTTGCTACTTCTTTTTGAGGTCCAAAGTCAACACGAGCAGATCTTTGGCGGGCGAGCTGTAAGAGAACACCAGTCGATTTTTCGATGTCACAAGTTTGCCCACGTAAATTCCATCGGCATCTGCTCCTGAAATGTAATCGGTCGGTAGCGAGTCGTCATCTTCCTGCGCATACACCGACAAGTTCACCGGCTTAGGCTTGCTCCACTTGGCCGTTGCAGAGGATCGCGACTGCCAGGTACCACGAGCAGTACTTCCTTTGACCAATGAAATCACAATTTTCTCCAGCCCACTCTTGCGGCCGGAATTGCTGTAACCGCTGTACGTTCCAACCCACGTACCCTTCAGGACTGCTGCATCACCGGGCGCTGCGTTAGCTGCAGGTACTACAACAGCCATGGACAACAAAGCGATGACCGCCGAAAGAAGTGTCATTCGACGCACATGCCTACCTATAGTTTTCATCATTTGTTCTCCTCGAGCTCTTCGATTTGTCTATTGACTTTTGAGTGTAGACGCCCACGAACCATGCCAACACGGTCCACCACCACTACACGTGGAGTTCCGCACCACGGAATCATGTCTATCCGGTACAACCAGGCTGACCAGAGCCATACGTGTTAGAAGGCCGCAACCCACCGTATGTCCCCCCACCAACAGCATCAAGGTCGGCATCGCTGAGATCGGTGTCAGGGTCGCGTAGGGCTGGCAAGGTGATGGTGAGTTCGGCCGCATCACCTTCACGTGCACTCACCGCAAACCATTGCGGCAGATCCAACCCTGCAGCTGCCAGTACCGTTTTCGGGTCAGCAAGGAAACGTTCCCGCGCATCCGCATCCGACACAGCCGGGGCAAGTGCGGCTAAAAAACCTTGAGCATCCATGCATCCTCCATTGACAATTAGTAACGCGAGACTATCTCGACCAAGTCAGACCCGACCACCGTGAAAACACTGTAGTCATACGAGCGGAGAAAAAAGCCACAAGACACGTGGCACAAGGAGGCAAGTCCGAATCACCGTTGATTGGTTCCGCCCACGAGCAGAGGTACGAGTGCGGTGCTCGACGGTCCAATCAGGGACGCAAAAGCAATCCCGGAGAGCCCTTGCATGAACGAGGGTATCTGATGCGGGGTCTCATACCCCGCCCGTGCAGTTCCAGCCGGACCCAAGGCGAAACCACAGTCCTGCACTGCGCGCGCCTGGATCGAGTCCACGAGATCGCCCGCGGTAGCAACCCAATCGGGGCGTTGCATCGAGCGACCCATGAGCCCCAGCGATATCGCTCGGCCGAAGTTGCCGCAGCACACGTGATCCCGCAGCTGCAGATCCAACGAAGCCATCGCTTCGGCACTGAGTTCTAGGTCGCGCCGCCAGAGCAACGCATCAGGGTGCTCTGGCAGCAACTCCAGAGCTCGCATGCGAGCCAGGCCGATTCCCGGTGCCCCCGCGCACCAGCCCAACATGAAGCTGCGTTCGTCACCCGGCAGTCGGAAGTCCGGCCAATTGCCTTCATCCGTATCGAATACGGAATCCTCGTAGGCGAAGGCTCTCGCGCCCGCTGCCACCATCGCCTCGTCTTCAAGAGCTACACCTGCCTCAAGGAGAGCAAGTCCCATTCCGCTGGCTCCATGCCCCAGTCCGGTCAGCGGGCTACCCGCGCGCCCGAAACCCACTCCCAAGAGTGCCCACCCTCCACTTGCATCCTGCGCCTGCATCAGCCGACTAGCCATGGCAGCCGTGAGGTCTTTACCCGTGTCAGTTCGACTCGCGAAGTTCGCGACAACGCCTAGCGAGCCGGCAACCCCGCCGATCACATCCAGGCTGCTATCACCAGCGATCAGACCTCGGTCTATGTGAGCCACCGCAGTGGCCAGCAGATCAGCCGCCGGTGGGTACCAACCCTCGTTGTCCAGCATCGCCAGCAGTCTGAGCACACCCCCGTATCCGGCGAACCCCAGCCCACGGTCGCGCTGGGTGCGAAACCGCATCCCGTCGTCGCCCAGCATGGTGATCAGTGGTTGCATTGCCCGCTCAGCGAAAGCTCGGTCATCTGCGTTGTCACTCACCAATGCCTGGGCGAACAGTGTCGCCGCGATGCCCGCCTGGCCTCCGTACAACTCCGGGGCGGCGAGTTCAAGGGACATCTGCCCTGAGCGGGATGCAACGCCAAGCACCAGCCAGGTGGGCGCACCTATCCGATCAGTTAGCGATGTCTGACCAAGCGCCGTCAGGATTTCCGC
>JAFMHB010000002.1:0-1609 GCA_017854795.1 Candidatus Nanopelagicales bacterium | reverse complement strand
TCATGGACCAGACTCGATCGGGAAAGCCGATCCAGTTCAAAGCCGCGGGCAAGGCACGAGCGAAGGCTCGACGGGTTGCTGGCGCGGCTCTGCAAGATTGCATACACACTCGTGTTGCGCAGGACCACGCGTTTGCGCAACCCGGTGAACCTGCGCAGGGCGCGAGTCACATCCGCCCGATGCTCGTCCTGCATGAACCAGCGATACATCTCGCCGAATCCTTCAATCAGAACTTCCGCATGTAGCTTCAATGGGTTGGCAACGCCCACCGGCACCGGCAGGCTGTGCGGTTGCGGCAACACTTCGAGCGCTGTCCCGCGTTGCATATCGTCTGAATTTACGGCGAGCCACATGCGGGTTTCAGTGTCCGCCACTCCCGTTGTCGACTCGACACCCAGTGCACTGACGTCCACGGCAGCTTGACCGGCAGCGAAGGCTCGAGCGGCGGGGAGCATGCCCAGATTGAGAATCCAGTCCTCGACCACCTCCGGGAGATGGTCGAGTACCTGCTCAACATCTGTCTGCAGGCGAACCTCAAACAAGGTCTCTGCATCAATGAGCACCAAGTGCTCGTTGTGTGCGATTAGGTTTTCGAAGTGACAATCGCTGGCCCCGAGCAGGTGAAGCATCGCCATCAGTCGACCGGCATTGCGATAGAACACCGGTAGCCGATCCGGGTCGCAGGGTACGTGTTCAACGAAGAGGGAATAGCCGTACTGATCCCCCACGGCGAATACATGGCTCACTTCGCTTCCGTGAGCGCCCATGACGGAATCTACGTCAAGGGATGTGAAGTCATCCCGATCGAAAGCCGTCATCACGGTACGGCGAAAGGTCTCGTACTCCTGTTCCAGCCGCAGATCCTTTGGCTTGTAAACGACGCGTGGGGCGTTATTACCAAAGGTCACAATGGCTACGCTCGTACGCCCTCGGTGCGGGTCGCTGAGTCCCCACTCAACTCCGATCAGGGGTGATGTCGGATCAACACCGAACTCACGAGCCAGAACAGACCGATCACATTCGATGCGGCGCACGAGCAGCGAGGCATTGCGCCGCCAGTACTCACAGACAGTCGCGATTGCCCGCCCTGCAACGGGAAACTCTCTCAAGAATGGAACCAGACCCGATGTGACAAATTGGTGGCAGTAGCTGCGATAGGCCGTCCCGGCCCGCTGTTCGTTGAGCGATGACCTCAACACATTGGACACCTGCCGTGCCAGTGCACAGGCCATGTCGTTCCAGGCCCACTGCTCAACATTGCAGCAATCGCCCACCTCCAATTGAACCCTCCGCAACTCGAACTCAACGATGGGCCACACGGCGTGGATATAGGGAATCGGCTTGTCCTTATCCCGCTGGGCATCTTCAATTTTTCGAGCAGTGGCGTCCCACCACGCTGATTCGTCAGCTTCCTCGTCGGAGAGTGCCGACTGCGCCACCGCAGTCATCATGGTGTGAAGCTCGTCAAGCCACGCGGGATTGTCACCTTTGGGTGAATGACACTCGACCAAGTGACGAGCACCATCAAGTCCTAGACCGTCCCAAGCCAACCGCTTGGCAAAAGCACCCGGCCCCGTGCGCTCAATAAGTGCCTGCCATGCCTCCAGCG
>JAFMHB010000052.1 GCA_017854795.1 Candidatus Nanopelagicales bacterium | reverse complement strand
AGAACGATCAGAGCCGCCTCGGGGATTTGAACCCCGGACCTACGCATTACGAGTGCGTTAGGACCGTGAGGAGGATCAAGGGTTGGTTCCGATTCGAGTAGTACGCAGACACCTACAGTGTCACTCTGATGTATCCAGTCGCAAGGGAAATGTTCGCAAAATGTTCGCACTTTTCAAAGCCTAGGCCCCAAACTTGACTCCGCTCTTGTTAACAATGACTCCGGGGTATCTATATATGTAACCTGCTACGGATGTGAGTGATATTTACTTTGCACTCAGGCGAAACCACACGAACTGTGCAATGCGTTGAACTGATGTGGTGATGTGGTCCATTATTTAATCATCGTCCTTCCGATGTGATGTCAACTCTTTTTCCAAGGGGAGCCCTGCTACCGCGATCTGGCCCTCATGACGGAAATCTAGTAAATACCCGACGACGCGTTAGTGCTACCTAGACGAGCAAATAAGTTCGCGGAACCCTTTTTTTGCTGACTTCTTCATGAGCACACTGTGATTCGCAGAGCTAGGGAACGTCTACCTATCAAGGAATACACTTGGCTCGACACATGTAGGCTGACAATTGGTTACGACCAACTCAGCATTGACCTGTTAAAACAGCGGGAGTAGCCTCGGGTTCGGGAGTGAGTTCAGCACTCGTTTATCTAGGGATGCGGGGCCCGCCGCTACAACATTCGAGGAGTCGGTCGTTTGCGTTCGTTTTTACCATCACGTTGTTCTCACTCTGGATTGACCAGACTAGGAGTAATGGCACTGTCGGGAGCCCTATGCTTGGGTGTCGCCGCACCAGCAGCGGTAGGAGTGCCAGCAGTGCCCCCAGCGCAGGACCGAACAACGAGCCAACCCCTGTGCTCCCCAACTCTCTACGTTGTTGACTTCAACGGCAGCATTCGAATGGCAAGCACTGCATCGAACGTGATCGTGGGCTCCCCGATCGACATTGGAGATACACCCGGCAGCATCGTTTTAACTGCGAATCAAGACACCGCCTACGTGACGAATAACGGGGGCGGGATCAGCGTTGTTGATCTTATTGCAAATCAGGTTACCGCGACCATCGCCGATTCGAATGTACCCACGGGCATCGCGATGAGTTCCGACGGCTCAACCGTGTATGTGGCCAACACGAACCCATCAAGCATCACCAGCATTGACACGGCAACAAACGTGCCAACCACTACCGCCCTACCTTCGATCGGGGGCGGTTACGGAATTGCGGCCTCCACTAATGCGCCCGTGGTGTACATGAGTGCCTACTCGCAGTCGGACCAGAATGTCTATGTTCTCGACAGTGCAACATTCGCCATCACGGAGACCATTCCCACGGGCAGTCACAACAAAGGAATCGCACTATCCCCGTCAGGTCAGCAACTGTGGGTGGCTGGCGACTCCTCGAGCTCCATCAACGTAATCTCTACTACAACGAACACCATCATTGCGAATATCCCTGTAGGTGCCAACCCGGAACGAGTGAGATTTGCCCCCGATGGTGAGTCCGCATGGGTGACCAACCTTGGGGGCAACACGGTTACGGTTATTGACGCGAGCACCCTTGCTCCGGTGGCGACGTACGCTGCGGGACCGTTACCCTTCGACGTTGCCCTGAGTGCGGACGGGACCCGTGCGTATGTGTCTAATTCCCTCAGCTCGCCAAGTTCGTCACCTACAGGAACCGTGACCGTTCTTGACACCACGACTGGAGCCACCGTGGCCACCATTACAGGTCTGGCTACACCGGACAATCTTGCAATCGGACCTGTCTCATGCCAGAGCGTTGACACTTCAGCATGTAAGAACGCGACGGGTCCAAATAAGCAAGCATGCGTACTCGCGCAATTTAAAAAGATGGGCATGTCAACTTCCACTGCTAAGTCCTACGCCTTTTTGAGTCAGTTTCATAGCGCACAGGGCACAGTGAACTTAAAGAAAATCTTTACTTCTTGTTGTAAATCGAAAGCGGTATCCACACAGTTGCGCAAGAGTGTGATTGCTGGTGTGCAAGCTAGTGGGAAAAACCTTTCCCGCCTCTCGATTAAGGGGCTGTCCCTACCCGGTGGCACATTCAATGGCGCAAGGATGGCCAGTATCAATGCGCGCGGAACGACGCTCGATGGTGGGCGTTTCGTGAACGTAAATCTGTCGAAAGCGACCCTCGTGGGTGCTTCATTCAAGGGAGCGAACTTCCAGGGAGCAAACCTAGGCAGCGTGAAGGCGCAGAACGCAAACTTTAGTGGAGCTAATTTCCAGTCCTCGCAAATGAAGGAAAGCGCGATGCAAGGAGCAGATATCTCTGATGCGAATCTATCGACGTCGGACCTTTCGGGTGCGAACCTACAAGGAGCTGACCTCTCGAATTCAAACCTGCAAGGAGCCCAACTGCAAAACGCCAATCTCGCTGGAGCGGATTTGAGCAGAGCAAAGGTTTCTGGGGCAACATTCGACAACACAACAATGCCTGATGGCTCTCTGTGCAGCGGTGCAGCTTGCGCATCGAAATTAAGCAACGTAGGACCGATCACTCCTACTCGCTAGCCAAGATTTTGCGAAGACCTCTGAGAAGAACCAGTAGCGAATTTGTTGCTTCGTCAGTAATTTGGGTATTTTCCTGTGCGATATGTAATTAATTGGTTCATCAGTACGGAAGAATCACACGTGGGATGCCGTCAAACACCTCGATGAGTAGCGCTCCCAACGGAGTATTCCCCTACGGAAGGACCCTCCACCTAGATCATGAAGACTGTGCACTAAGGGTCTAACAGTTGTATTACGTGACATGCTTGAAGGCCTCGATCCAAGCGTGATCCTCCGGGCAGCAATCCCAGACCTGCGCATTACGCTTGCGTTAGGACCGTGCGCAAAAATGTACGTATTCGACAAGTCACGGAGCGAGACCAAGGCTTCGTGACAGCGATCTTCAAGCCCCAAAATCAATGGACTCAATCCTCGACGCTTGGCTTTCAACTATTCCCTTCGGACGGCGAGTTGGGACACTCCAATTCTAGCTTCGTGCCTATCCCATTCGGCGTAAAATACTTGACTTCTTCGCTTAGGGGGTCCATGCAGTGGGGCATGCTTTGGCCCATGTTTTCCGCGTCAATGAAGATGCTGGTGGGTCCGAGGTTGTTGGGGATGGGTGTGTTGGTGGGGTTTTTGGCGTGACGGGCGAGGGCGCTGTCGCTTTTAGCAATTTGGGTGGTCCCTTTTTTCGTCTCGGTGCGCACCCGGGCAGTGAAGTACTTCTGCCCGTCTGTAGTTGTTGCCACCCGCGGGTTACGCATGTCCGCAATAATCGTGTCGCGTGAATCACCATCTTGGGTAACGATCGCAATATTTGGTGGGTCGGAAGCGAAACTGTTGCTTCCTTTCACATCCCACAACCCCGCAAAATTCTCAAAACTCATCGAGTCTGAATCCCGAGCGGGACGGTCAGTGAACCACATCACTTCCTCACATTCGGTGGCACTTATACATGTCAGAGGCATCACAAAGTCATACATGCGCTGGGAGCCATTTACCGCAGTCATGAAAGCTGCCCGGCCATCAAAGGCAAACAGCACACTAACTTTCTGCGGCTTCTCATCTTTTTCTGCCGCAAACGCTGGCCCCGATGCCACAGTTAACCCGCCCGCCGCCATCACTAGTGACGCGGCGAATGCGACCATGGACTTACCAGAAACAACAGACATTAACACTCCCTGTGAGGTGATTGAGGAAACATGTACCGCTTCAATATTGACACTACACCTTATTAGAGAGCTGCACGGGCACCAATAGTTCCATGCTCAACAAAAAGCTTTCCAATTCTTTCCCGCAGCCACACAAGACTCCGCGCGCACATGTAGGCAAAATGTACGCATATCCACGGAAAACGAGCCCAAAACGTGGAGCCGCCTCGGAGATTCGAACTCCGGACCTACGCATTAC
>JAFMHB010000014.1:63723-69903 GCA_017854795.1 Candidatus Nanopelagicales bacterium | reverse complement strand
AACTCATAATTCGGTCGTCGTCGGTTCGAGCCCGACCCGCCCCACCACGAAAAACCTGCAGTTTAGTTTTCGCATGGTGGCATGGGTTCGGCTCGGTATCCACTCAATGGTCGTGGCTTTTTCCGGCTCAACAATCCGACAGGACTGACGAGAGGCGGTAGTGATGGTTGGAGGATCAGTGCGCCCGTGGGCCGTACATGCGGGCTCTTGCTGTCCGAATCGATGAAGGAGATTATTTCGGTCCCTCATCTGGCCATGTACCCTCCGTCGATGTAGAGCTCCAGACCAGTAACGAACTTGGCATCGTCACTAGCGAGATAGGCGACACCGGCGGCAATGTCTTCAGGTTCCCCGATGTGCGCCATCGGGGTCAGCGTGGTCATGCTGTCCCAAAGAGGTGTGTCCCGAGCGGTCTCGAGTATTGGGGTGGAGATAAAACCAGGATGGATGGAGTTGACCCGGATTCCCTCAGTGGCCCAGTGCAACGCAAGGTTCTTGGTTAATGTTCGGACGGCTCCTTTGGCGGCGTGATAGGCCGGTGAGAGCCCGAATCCTCCGCTGGATCCAAAGATAGAACTTATGTTGATTATCGAAGCGTGTTCGGATTTTTTCAGGTAAGGCGCGGGGATTTTCATACCGAGGAAGACACCGGTCTGGTCTATGTCAATCGTGCGGTTCCACTCTTCAAGGGTTGTGTCCTCAATTGCATTGATGTCTCCCATGCCTGCGTTATTCACCACAATGTCGAGAGAGCCAAATTCGGCCACGGCCTTTGCGCAAGCGTCCCCCCACTCTTGTTCACTGGTTACGTCATGCTTGATGAAGATGGCCTTACCGCCAGCGTTAGTGATCTCCTTGGCAGCATCTTCACCCGCGTCGACCGTAATATCGGTTATGACCACGGCAGCTCCCTCAGCGGCGAGCCTCTTCGCAGTCGCCCTGCCAATACCGCTCGCCGCACCCGTCACGAGAGCTACTCGACCAATTAATCTTTCCATGAGTTGTCCTTATCCGAACTAGGCAAACATTTAACAGTCCCTTTCCTTCTTACTCTAGCCTCTGGAATGCGGTTGAACGGTTGTTAAAGTGAAAATGGTGCGGGCTAGAAAATCTTTCCTGAAAGAGTTCCATAATTATGTTGTGACGGTTGTCCATCGTCGTGAAGCTGGGGCAAATCTCAGGGAGATTGCCGATGATTTCAGGATCTCTGAGGCGTGCTTGCAGAGCTGGTTGCGGGAGAACTAGACCAGGCGTATCCCACCGTCTACTTTCGAGTGAGGGTCCCCACCACAATTCTGTGATTGTTGAATGGATCTGCAGCGGGAGAAACGGAGTAGTACACCCGCCAGCTATTTGCGCTCGTTGGTACCGCTGTTGGATCCAAGGAGTTCACCGAAGCGGATGTAAGCGCTTGTTGGTCGACCGTCCAGGTCAGCCCATCGGTGGAAGTTGCTGCGTAAAGGCGCTGGGGTGGAGCTCCTGGACCGGTGGAAACCAGAGCGATCCAATTTCCGTCGGTGGCTTGAATAATGTCGGAGTCCACGTAGCCACCAGTGAATCGGTAGCCCGGATCCGGAGTGAATTGGGTCCCTGAAGTATCAGTTGATGTGGCACTCACAATCACTTCACCGGATCGAGGGGTCGAGGCACCAGTCAGAAGACTTGTGGGAACCTTGCATTTCTTCAATGCCTTTTTGTCCTTAGCCGTGAGTTTGGCACCGTTAGCGATTGCACCAACTCGCTTCTTGCCAATTGCCTTAGCAAGACACTTGAGTTGTGCCCGTGATGGTCCTGATGTGACCGCGACCGGTTCAGTTGGCATGCTCACCCAATACAGGCGAACCCTGCCGTCGGGGAGCACAACGGAATCAGGGACGCCCCACGCTTTCTGCCCGGGAGGAGATGCGATTCCAAGATTGGTGGTAGGGCCAAGTTGAGGAACGCCGGCAGGGTCGTAGGTGACACTTGCTGTTGCAATCGACTTTGACCCAGCACTGGGTTGAATGAAGTAGGCACGCATTGAGCCATCGGCCAGAGTGACTTGGGTGTAGTCGGTTCCGAAACCGAATGGGAGAGGGGATCCGGTGCAGTTACCTGCAGGGGAGCACAGTGACAAGCTCCATCCGCCGCCGCTGAGCCCACCGCTATAAAAAACGCGGTCTGTTGTCCCGGAGACATTCATAGCGAATGGGCTTACACCGAGTAGACCCGTGTCCTTATCGCCTTGGAGTGTGAAGGAATCTGCAAGTGCCGGACTCGCTGCACCCGCGGTCATAATGATGGCTACTGCTGTCGCAATTAGTCTTTTTCGCACGCGGAAACTGTAGCCGAATATGGAGCCGGTTTGGAGGTGATCCGCACTAACTGTTGCTGAAAGGTATGGCTTTAGGAGGGTTTCTTGACCTGAACTTCAGGAAGTGGTGTTAGGGGTGGAGAGGGTGCATCGGCTGTCGCAGCCGTGAATTCCGTGTTCCACAGTGTTGATCCACCAGGACATAATTGGAGCACCGTCATGCCGTAGGTTCCAGCCTTCTTAGGCCAACTTACTTTGAGTGGGAAAAAAACAGGTGTCCCGAAAGCGACCGGTTCCCCTTCATTTTTCCAAGTGATTTGATAGCCGCCACTTTTTCGAACGCTTACTTCAGTTGACCAGCCCGCCACAGCAAGAGGGCGGATTTTGCGCCAAGGCTTACCAACAAACGCCTGGACTTCCACGACGCCCGGCAAACTATCCGAGCAGCCATGTTGAATCTCCAACTTCATGACGCTCGTGGTGCCGGCAACTGCATCATTACCCTCGAGGTCAATAATTGCGTGGCCCGCAGCGCTTGGCATTACAGTCGCCACTAACACTCCCGCAAGGAAGATTGAGCTGGCTGCAGCGGTGGCTGTGCGGACAATCTTGAATTTCATGTCACAACCCTAGTCACGGACAGAAATGCGAAATTTTCCTGCAAGGCCAAAATCTCCATGCAGTCGACGCTAGATCAGAAGGTGACACCTGAATCCATATTTAGTTCGTCGTCGGATCCCGTCCGAGCGGCCCCACGAGAATTCCTAATCAGCAAAAAATTAAGCGGTCACGACATTTTGTTTTGAGTAAATACTGGCATTGAGGAATACGTCTTGGGTAATGACGTCAGGTTGGTTTCGCTGTTCTTGAAAAAATCCTTGGAGTTGCCTTCCCGGACAATTCACATTGGTTCATTGGCCTGCTGCACTTTTTCAACAGCGCAGGAATGCGAGTAATCGGCTAGATTCATGACAAGGCGGACTTAAAGGATCAGTGAATATTTTGGCTCAGTAGTGACCCAGACATGACTGGTGAAAGCCCAAGTCTCTGACCACCTGACCAACGGGGTTACCCTGAGCGACCAGATCCAAATCACGACGTGAGGACTCCTTGGGTACTGCAGTAGCAATAACGAACTGCTCCTAGTCGAATCATCGACCAAATTAGATGTCCGAGAGAGCGGGTCAGGATCCATTAGATATCGTCTTCTTTATGAAACCAGCCATTCGTGTTATTGGTCTCGATCACATCGTTCTCACTACCCCCAACGTCGCAAGCATGCTCGACTTTTATTCAAATGTGCTGGGACTAGAAGGAGTTCGTATAGATGAGTGGCAGCGCGGTGAGATTCCCTTTCCATCATTGCGTGTTGACGCCGCAACCTTGATTGATCTGATGCACGGTGAACGCACTGGCACGAACCTTGATCACTTCTGTCTGGTAATCGAGCCGACGGATCTTGATCGCCTAGCAACCGAAGGTGGCCTGGATGTGGCGAGAGGCCCTTTGGATGGTCTTTTCGGCGCTCAGGGGTACACGCGCAGTCTTTACATTCACGATCCCGATGGAAACCTTGTTGAACTGCGAAGTTACTAAACACTGACGTCCTAATTTTTTCGCTATGAGTAGGGCTGTTGGCAACTGGCGATCACGAACCTTCGCGTCGTTAGCCAACGGCAACTACCGCAAGTTCTTCTTCAGCCAAGCCGTGTCCCTGACAGGCACCTGGATGCAATCGGTGGCTTTAGCCTGGCTCGTTCTCCAGTTAACCGATTCAGTGACATGGCTTGGACTTGCAATTGCCCTCCAGTCACTTCCCATTCTGTTGCTCGGTCCCTACGGCGGACTGCTGGTCGACAGACTGGACAAACGCCACCTATTGATTGGGACCCAAATAACCTCGGGAGCTCAAGCGTTAATTCTTGGTGTGCTCACTGTCACCGGCACCGTCACGCTTGAATGGGTGCTCGCACTTTCGCTTGGCCTTGGGCTCATCAACGCAATTGAAAACCCAGGGCGCCAGGCATTCGTCCGCGAAATGGTTCCTGTTGACATGGTTCGCAATGCAGTGAGCCTGAATTCAGTTCTAGTTAATGTCGCGCGCGCTGTTGGACCCGCTGTCGCTGGAGTACTGATTGCAACAACGGGACTGGCTACCTGCTTCTTCATCAATTCGGCGACCTTCCTCGTTGCAATTGGCGCCTTTGTCCTGATGAAGCGATCTGAGTTAACGCCAACAGAGCCAGTGCCGCGCGGCCCCGGACAATTACGCGAAGGCCTGCGCTACGTATGCAGTGATCCCCACTTATTCATTCCTTTGGTCATGATGGCCATGGTCGGGACTTTGACCTACGAATTTCAAGTGAGCCTCCCTGCATTAGCCACAATAACTTTCGGCGGGGGTGCCGCAAGCATCGGAATAATCACTGCAGCAATGGGCACGGGCGCAGTAATTGGAGGGCTACTGAGCGCGGGTCGAACAACCAGCGGAATCAGAACCATGGTGTTGGCAGCGTTGGCGTTCGGAGGGTCAGTACTCCTCGTTGTCATGGCGCCCACGCTTACCCTCGCCGCAGTTGCACTGGTACCTGTTGGCGCCGCCAGCATTTGGTTCTTATCGACAGCCAACTCCACACTGCAACTCACAGCCGTCCCCCAGATGCGGGGGCGAGTCATGGCGCTGTGGACTGTGGCATTCATCGGTACGACTCCACTCGGTGGACCCATCGTCGGCTTTATTGCGCAAAATGCTGGACCACGGTGGGCACTCGCACTCGGCTCCATAGCTGCTTTTTCAGCCGCGGGGCTCGGAGCGGTGACTCTGACCAGGCTCTCCAATCCAAAACAGGCTAAACGAACGGCATCCGAGCAGTCCGAAAGGGGCAAGGTGGTGGAGGGCTAGAAAACTTGAGAATGACGAGTGCGGAGCGCGAATCTGATTGTGGTTTCCCTAGCTTGGGTCATCCGCAAGGACCGGGTAATGACGGAATCCGTTTCAGCGGAAAAGGTGAGCCCTCGGCGATCACGCCGCCTTTCAAATGGAATTCACCAGACCAATAACTAAATTTGATGGTGATGATGTAAGACATGTCCGTTGACACCATCGTACTGAGGGGTGTGGATATAGATGGAGGTTTGTAGACCCAAGATTTATAAAGGGAGGATCCAACCCGACTCAACCTTTCCAAGGAAAAAGTATGCAAACTCCGCAATTGGTCTTCTGCATAGGGCTTACGGCGGATTGCCCCTTCAGCGAAAAATACCGTAGAAATACGGTGTTGCTGAATCCTTGAACAGATTAAGTTCGCCACCATGAGCGTGATTTATGTCCTCCAGAGTGGCAAAATGCGGGTCCTCCTCTTCGTGGTCGCCCTATCCTTAGCCATTGCCCCACTGCTTGTGGCCTCAACAACTAGGGCAAATGGCTCCTATCCTTCATCAGCCCTCGTCACCGTATGGGACACGTCATCACAAAAAACCATTACGTTGCCACTCAGTGACCCCGCAACAGACTTGTCCTTCACCATTGATTGGGGTGACGGTACTGATTGGGGTGTTGGGACAGCATGCCCAACAAGTGGTCCGCACACTTCCCTTGCTTCAGTCACAATTTCGTGCATATTTCCTGCCGATGTAACGGCACCTGAAATTTCCATCACTGGGTCGAAATTGCCCATCTGGAATTTCAGTGTCAACGAAACCTCTGTCGCCCAGATAACCGAGGTTGCCCAGTGGGGCAATATTCGACTCGGTAATGATGGTGGGTATTTCGATGGAGCAGTAAATCTGGATATCAGCGCAACCGATGCACCTGAATTAAAGGCAAATGGAACAACAAATCTTGCCGCCATGTTTGCAGGCAACACTTCACTAACAAATCCAGACTT
>JAFMHB010000014.1:38691-63259 GCA_017854795.1 Candidatus Nanopelagicales bacterium | reverse complement strand
CATCCTTTAATCAGAATCTGAGCAATTGGGAGTTTTGCGCGAGTGATCCGCGCGATTATGCTCAGGGGACGACAGGCTCGTGGCAGTCGGATTACCGGCCAACGTTTCTTGGAGGCGATTACAGAATATGTTCACCAAGTTTTGTAAACACGAAGCCCGCTGTTCGGGTGAAAGTGGATTATGTGGGTTCATCAGGTAATCAGTCTTATTACTGGGTCGGCGCCCCCGGAACTCCCACAAATTCACTGCCCGAAGCTGCACAATCTGAACTCGTGTTCACGGGCTGGTTCACCCAACAATCGTTAATCAACGGTGAACAAGCATCCACCATCGAAGAGAACAACACCATCGCTGGGTTCATTCCCCCTGAACTCGCACAAGTACTTGGTGTATCGCCAGATTAAGAGAGATGAGAACTGACCCTCTGGACGATTTCGATTTTGTGATCAGGTCTCCGGGCCAGGGTATGCATCATTTGACGAATACGTGAACCAATTCAAGGTCGGCGCGGACGGGAACCTCGGTGAGCAGATCAGCGACGCTGTCACGGAACTCGACGAACATGTGTGCATTGACGACATCGAGTGCTTCATCGTCAGATAGGAACACTCCGAAACCTCGAACGATACCGGCCTCGGGGTCACCGGTGACCAGAATTAGATCCTCTGACAAGTTGCGCTCACCAAATTGGTCAGCAAATTCGACGTAAGCGTTCAGGACATTGTCGTATTGTCCCGGCTTGGCATGCATTGTGTATTCAATAACATTACTCACGGCAAACTCCCTTGATAGTTACGACGGAAAATTTTTACAACCAGAGACCTAGTGACGTTCGCCTTGCTGGCGCGAACAGCCTACAGTTTGGCTAACACGCAAGCGGCCGTGCTGGCCTCGATACTGAAGCCGTTCTCCTCAGGTAGGAACTCTTCGACCACTCCATCTTGAAGAACAATCGCGTATCGCTTGGAGCGCAGGCCAAGTCCAAATTGAGAAGCATCGACCGCCATTCCAACGGCATGCGCGAACGTGGCATCTGGATCGGCAAGCATCAAAATGTCGCCTGCTCCTTGGGCTTTTCCCCAAGCGTCCATGACGTATGCGTCATTCACTGAAATGCATGCAATGGAATCTATTCCTGCCGCAGACATATTTGCAGCCTGTTCAACGTAACCCGGGAAATGCCGTTGTGAACAGCCTGTGGTGAAGGCGCCTGGAACCGCGAACAAAACGACGCGACCAGCGCTGAGAATTTTGGAACTCGAGACGACGATGGGCCCATCTTCTGTCATCATGCGTATTTCCACATCAGGAACTACATCACCTACTGCAATCATTTCTTGCCCTTCTAAAAATTTAAATAATTGGTGAGCGTAATTTTTCACCGACCATGCGATGGTCAATAAAGGACAGGCTAGCAACAATTCGGTAGCTTCGATGATGCGAGCCCCGGGAGATTGTTTGGCTACCCGCGTTGCGACTCAACGACTATCCTTCTGCCATGCGAGATCAAGTACTGGAGAAAGTTCGGAACACCTTTCACTTGCGTCACAGCCATGGAATTGTTGAACAGTCGCGGGGGGCGGGGGCGTTGTTTAAGGGGGATTTTTCCTCCAGTACAACTGCCGGTGCTGAGTTTGCAGGAAGCAGGCTGGGGCTGGGAGTAATGCACGACCTCAATGGTGAGGTGGTGAGTGTCAAGGGCACAACGTGGCGGGTCCCCGTGAATGGAGTGCCTATTGAAGTATCACCTTCTGAAGGAATTGCTTTTGGTATCGCGGCCCATGGCGGGCGGGAACACCAGATTGAAATTCCAATTGGGAGTGACATGACCGGGATACTTTCGGCGATTGATGCGTATTTGGCTGGAAACCATGTCGATCACGAGGATGTTGTTTGTGCTGTGGAAATCGTGGGAAGTTTTACCGATGTACTTTTGCGCACAGAGGCACCAGCCACATTTCCGAATGAAACTTTGACTGAAATTCTTGAACATGAAACACGTTTTGAGTTTGATGAGTGGCGTGGAACACTGGTCGGGTTCCGGTTCCCCGACGAAAGTGACGGTCAGACAATCCCCGGATTGCACTTTCATGCGATTAGCTCAGACCAAGAATCAGGCGGCCATGTTCATGAAGTCGTGACCACTGATGTTGTGGCCACTATTTGGGTTGATGAACTCCACCCGGTTGATTATTGAGTGAAGGTTCCGTCAGTAGTCGTTTGTTTTGGTTCTCGAATAACCACGAGAGTTGCCAAAACGATGAGGGCTGCCGCGAGTGTTGCGCCGACACGGAAAAAGACGGATTTCTCGAGGAGATCACCGGCCAGAGCAAAGATTGAAATAATAAAGATAGTGATTCCAAATACTGCGATGGTGTAATTCGCCCAAATAAAGGCGAAGGTCAAGTAAGCCCCAATTGCAATTGCAATAATCAGTGCCCACTGGGGTTTGGGGAGCCAAATTCCCCAAGCAACTAAGAGGCTGACCCCAAAAATGGTGCCACCTACACGTTGGGCGACTCGCACTACGGTTCCGCCTGAATCTGGCCTTGCGATCCAGGCAACGGTCATCGGAATCCAGTACTGGTGCGGAACGGAGAAGTACTCGGAGATCATGGTTGCCACAGCAATGGCCAAGGCAAGACGAAGGGCGTGGCGGGTATATCGGTCGCGCTGATCGCTCGAAGATTGAAGTCGACACAGCAGTGAATCCATGGCTTCAGGTGGGACACGCAGCGCTTTTGGGTTTCGCAGCAATACCGTGAGCACGAGCGCGAATGTCTGCGCTAGGCCACCGAGACCCATGAGGGCAACAAAATCCATTGAAAGGGTGATCACCTCGGGTAGGCCAGCCGTAATGGTGAAAATGACGAGAGAAAGCGTGCCAATCAATGCGGCGCGAGGGCCGGCAACCCCCACCCAGCCAGCAACTAAGGCAACACATGCGGATACAAGAACCGTCAGAAAAATATTAGGTGCAACGAGATAGCCCAGCGCTGCGGTGAACATGAGCCACGTTGTTGTCCACAGCATGATCCGCCACCGGTGTCCAACCGGTAGCCCTGCTTCGGCTAATCCTACAAAGAGTGCGGAGACTGCTAGTGGAATAGCGTTTTGTGGTGCACCTAAAGCCCAAGCGGCAATGGCCAGGCCCAGGGTTACCGCGGTGGTTCGAAGCGCGCCGATCACTAACACCTTGTCGTGGTCAACAGTGGCGATCTCGCCAAGGATTCTCCATCGATTAGAGCGAATTGAGGCCAGATACTAGTAGGTAAACGGTTAAGAGGGAGAAGATCGATCCCATGATCGTGAATTGATGGTTCATCGTAAATGTATAGATCTTTTTTAATAATTCTTTTCCGGGTGAACCAAGCCCAGTCCGCATGAGCGGGGGGAGCAATAGAGGCGAGAGTGCAAGAATGAAAACCAATGCAGTGACGCCCAGTTTGAGTGGCCACGAAATATTTGCAACGCCAATGTCGTGCATAGCGGGGACGATCAGGACAAATGAAGAAAAGTCTTTGATGCTCAACAGAAATGTTATTCCAAAGAATTCAATTGATGACGACTTCGCCACTTGTTTCTCGATGCCTGCTGCAACGCGTTTTTCTAGTCCTGGGTGGGGTAGAAAGAAATAGATAGTGAGGCCTCCTAAGGCAATTGCTGCCAGTATTCGAAGGAGACCGTCGAGGACATCGGGGGTACCTGTTGATGTGTTCAGTTGGGCGAACCCCAATAGGAGAATTGTTACGGCGATCCCGAATGCACTCGCGGCGCCAAGGAATGCCGCTAGAGCCCGAAGCTTCCACGGGTCGTTGGCCACGATGAGGAGTTGGATAGCAAAAAGTGAGGGTGTGAATGCAGCTCCAATTCCGAGCGGAATCACGTTAAGCAGCAGTTCTCCCATGGCTCTATCTCACCAGAGTCTGAATTTGGCCGGTCAAGGCTCGGTCTCCCCGGTGTGTCCCCTTGTGAATAGGTGGTCGATCTCTACCATTTGGATCACGCGCTTCGAGGAGAGGAAAAATATGCAGAGTAGATATTCACGCGCATTGGCAGCCGAGTTCGTTGGCACGTTCCTTCTGGTATTTCTCGCCGTGGGCACAGCCGTATTCGGTATCGCCGCAGTTGTCGGAGTCGACGGAAAAGGTCCAGGATCTGGTGTGGTGGGTGTTGCACTCGCTTTCGGTCTCGTTCTGTTGGGTGTTGCCTATGCCTTTGGCCCGGTCAGTGGCGCACACGTCAACCCCGCGGTTACTTTGGCAATGTTGCTGGGTCGCCGACTGCCAGCATCTGAAGCAATCGGGTACTGGGTCGTGCAATTCCTCGGCGCGATCGCTGCAGGTGCACTTCTCAAACTATTTGTTGACTCATTCGGCGTTACCGACTACACGGGTGCTTTAGGCACCAACTCTTATGACAACGGCGCGATCAACATGACAGGAGCTTTCGTTCTTGAGGCAGTCCTTACTGCTGCATTTGTTCTGGTGATCCTTCTGGTGACAGAGCGAGTAGCGGCACCTGGTTTTGCCGGCATTGCAATCGGTTTGACTTTGACACTAGTTCACCTTGTCGGTATCCCGTTGACGGGAACTTCGGTGAACCCAGCTCGTTCACTTGGTCCAGCACTTTTCGAAGGCGGAACGGCCATGTCGCAAGTCTGGCTGTTCATTTTGGCCCCACTCGCGGGTTCAGTGGTTGCAGTCGTTATCTGGATGATTACCCGGACAACAAGTGAAATGCCAGAAGGAGCGGTTGCAGGTTCAGAGCGAGAGTAGTTTTATTATGTAGTGGCGTTATGGTGTGCGCTGTGACTCCTGAAGATTCCGTGTTGGCGGCCTGCGAGGCGGCACTACATGACCGAGATATTGTGACCGATCCTGACATTCTGCGTTCCTATTCCCGTGATCGTTCGACGGGTTCGGCTGCCGGTGAACCATTCGCGGTGGTGTTTCCTCGCTCCACCGACGAGGTGTCCGCGATCATGTCCGCGGCACACAAGTACAGGGTTCCTGTCATTCCTCGCGGTGCTGGTTCAGGGCTTAGCGGTGGTAGTAACGCAATTGATGGTTCACTCGTGCTCTGTGTTGAGCGAATGAATGATGTTATTGCCGTGAATGTAGATGACGGATACGTAGAAACGCAGCCAGGAATTCTGAATACGGAATTGCGTGAGTACGTGGCACGCTCTGGAATGTGGTACGCACCAGACCCTGCAAGTAAGGATTTCTGCTCAATCGGTGGCAATGTCAACACTAATGCAGGGGGGTTGTGTTGTGTGAAATACGGAGTCACCAGAGATGCGGTTTTGGGTCTTGAAGTTGTTATGGCTGACGGCCAGATAACCCGTCTGGGCCGACGGACCATTAAAGGTGTTGCGGGGTACGACTTAGCGGGACTGATGGTCGGTTCGGGTGGCACTCTGGGAATTGTCACGATGGCAAGACTGCGTCTGCGCCCAATGCCTGCTCCTGCGACTACGGCTATCGCAGTGTTTGACAACGTAGCTGATGCTGGGCGAGCTTCATCGGCCATTATGTCCGAACTCACACCGAGCATGCTCGAGCTCATGGATCAGCAGACCCTTCAGGTTGTAGAAAATTGGCGGCCCATGGGTCTAGACACAAGTGCGGGGGCACTTCTCGTTGCCCAAACCGATTCCGGGCTCGGTAGTTCACTAGCCGATGCGGATCGACTCCTGCAGATTTGCGAACAGAACGGCGCGAGCCTTGCCCACCGATCTGAAGATGAAGCCGAATCCGAAATGCTTCTCGGTGCCAGACGAATGGCCATTCTCGCTATTGAAGCTCAAGGTGATTGGTTGCTTGACGACATTGCGGTACCTCGGTCTAATCTTGCAGAGGCCATGGTGCGAATCCAAGACATTGCTGCACACCGTGATGTAACCATTTGTACTTTTGGCCATGCAGGTGATGGAAACCTGCATCCGACAATCGTCACTGAACGAGGGGATCAACAGGCTGCTGCCCGAGGATTGCTGGCTTTCGATGACATTTTGGAGGTCGCACTGGCCTTGGATGGAACCGTTACCGGTGAACATGGAGTGGGTAATCTCAAGAGGGAAGCGCTCGCTCGTGAATTGGATGAGGTTGCCATTGGTCTACATGCCAGAATCAAGTCCGCGTGGGATCCACAGGGGATTCTTAATCCAGGGAAATCATTACCGCGCTGGTAGTAAAGAGAGTTAGTTAATTGACCAGTCCAGGTCTGTGTTATGCCTTATCAACCCCAAATTCAACCCAAATTTTCTGGCATAGTCAGTGGTGAAACCCGGCGGAGACTCTGGTGCGCACCCCCCTGCTGCATCTGCTCTGTCGGGTTTCACATTGGAGCTTGGTACACCCTAGGCTGCGTCCATGGACCTTGGAAAATTACATGTCACTTAGCGGCAAACTTGTTGCCGGGATCGATTCCTCAACTCAGTCGGTCAAAGTTGTTGTGCGCGACGCTGAAACGGGAGAGTTGGTGCGAGAGGCTCGGGCTCCGCACCCCGAGGGAACCGAAGTCAACCCACATGCATGGTGGGAGGCCTTTAATTCCATTGTGCCGCAGGTTCTCGAAGACGTGTCGGCAATCAGTATTGCTGGTCAACAACACGGCATGGTGGCGTTAGATTCCCAGCAAGAAGTTGTGCGTGATGCGCTGTTGTGGAATGACACTCGATCTGCGCAAGCGGCAGAAGACTTGATCCAAGATCTTGGTGGTCCGTCTGCTTGGTCGCAGGCGGTTGGCAGTGTTCCGGTGGCGGCTTTCACAGTCTCGAAACTTCGATGGATGGCCCAACATGAACCGGAAAATGCAGAGCGAACCCACAGTGTTGTTTTGCCACATGACTATTTGACGTGGCTGCTCGCAGGCAAGTCCGGCGAACCAACAACGGATCGAGGTGATGCCAGCGGAACCGGTTATTGGTCGCCCTTGACCGGCGCGTATCGGCAGGACTTGGTTGAACTCGCAATCGGCCATGAGCTTGCACTTCCGCGAGTTGCGGGTCCAAGTGAGTCGGTCGGCACCGCAATTGGGATTGGCCGCGAAGACGTCATGATCGGTCCTGGAACAGGGGACAATATGGGAGCGGCATTGGCACTCGGTGTGAAACCGGGGGACGTAGTTGTTTCACTGGGAACTTCTGGTACCGCATTCGCTGGATCAAGCACACCGACCCACGACCCATCGGGATTCGTTGCTGGTTTTGCTGACGCCACAGGAAATTTTCTGCCTCTTGTCTGCACACTGAACGCGGCTCGAATTTTAACCGCAACCGCGGCAATGCTCAATGTCGATTTTGATGAGTTCGCCAAACTCGCACTCAGTGCGGTCCCTGGTTCTGGCGGGTTGACTTTCATCCCTTATCTGGATGGTGAGCGAACGCCAAATTTGCCTGATGCTCGTGGATCACTGCATGGCATGACTCGCGAAAACATGACTCCTGAGAATATGGCGAGAAGTGCGATCGAGGGAATGTTTGGTGGTTTAGCGGATGCTGTTGACGCATTGACTCGGGCAGGCGCCGCGGTTAATCGCGTCCTGCTCATTGGCGGAGCGGCCGCCAACCCGGCTGTCGGCCAGGTGGCAGCAACCATGTTTAAGGCCCCGATTGAAGTTCCACCGGCAGGTGAATACGTCGCTGACGGGGCAGCCCGCCAAGCAGCCTGGGTGCTTTTGGGTGAACTTCCAACGTGGAATAAAGGTGACACTGGGGAGTCACAGCATTTTGATCCCGTTTTTGATGAAAGTATTCGAGCCAACTTTCGTGGCGCATGGGATCGCTTGTACTTCTGACCGCGTAAGTTGGCGCAATGGACTTCCTCGCTGTCTCCGTTTTTGCATTCGTTGGCGGTGTGGCCCAATTTGTTGACGGAACACTCGGGATGGGCTTTGGAGTCATTTCAGCGACTCTGCTCACCGTCTTGGGATACAGCGCGGTGGCTGCTTCCGCAGGAACACATGCTGCAAAAGTCGCAACCTGCTTTGCCTCTGGGGTGAGTCACTGGCGTGAGGGAAATGTTGACTGGCGGGTGCTGATCGCTGTGGGCTTACCGGGGGCATTTGGTGCGTTTATTGGTGCTGTTGTTCTCACAAATATAGCTCTGGATAACGCTCGAATCTGGATGGCCGCAATCCTGTTCATCCTTGGAATCAGCATTATCGCGCGATTTGGATTCGGTAAATCACTGATACCCGCGGTGCGCCTTCGAACGCGAAATCTGTGGCCCATCGGTCTTTTCGGTGGGTTTGTTGATGCAACAGGTGGTGGAGGTTGGGGTCCTGTCGCTACCCCTTCTTTGATGACTGTTACACGTCATGAGCCGCACCGAATTGTGGGAACGGTCAGTGCCGCCGAGTTCTTGGTGGCGGTTTCAGCCTCTTTGGGATTCCTGGTGGGCGCTACTGACTCGGGCGTTCCCTGGCTAGCTGTTGTGGGACTAATAATCGGTGGAGTAATCGTGGCCCCGTTTGCTGCTCGTTTTACGAGAAGGGCTCCGACGGCCCCGCTGGGTGTGGCAGTTGGCGGAATGGTTCTCATCGCTAACACAGCCGTGATTACGTCTGTGTTAGGGATCTCTGGAGTGGTTGGAGCATCTATTGCGGGGGTGGAACTACTGATCACAGTTGCAATTGTGATCAGGGTAGTTCGGCGGAAGCCTGAGCCAACTTGAAGGTCTGATCAACAATCTTCGCAACCTGCACCGATTGCCACGGATTGGGAAGCCAACCGCCGTTTCCGCTGATCTGATCACTCATGTTTTCAAACATCAATTGATACGGGTCCACGGCTGCAAACGTTTCAGTACTCGTATTTCCCTCCGAAGTAATGGTGAGTTCGCTCACCTGATTGTGGCTGGTGAAAGCTTGATCACCGGGCAGGGTGATCTCACCCTCGGTTCCCTTGAGCACGAAACGTTGGGACGGGTGCATGGCAAAAGACGCAACGATTGCACCAGAGCCTTTGCAATCTGTATTGTTAAAATTAAATTGCGCTTTCATTGTCATGTCGACCTGCTCGCCGATTTTTTCATCATGTGCCAAGGTCACCGTGTAGTTGGTGGCTTCGGAGAGAAGTGCGACAAGTGCATGCAGTGGGTAGATTCCAACGTCATAGAGTGCGCCACCACCTTTCGCTGGATCGAGGCGGTAATTGCCTTGCGCTACTCCGTCAAATGTGAAAGTACCCAAGTAGTTTGTGGGTGAGCCAATGGCATTACTCGAGACTAGTTCTTGGAGTCGTTGGGTCCGCGGATGCCACAGTGACCACACGGCTTCAACGAGGGATAAGCCTTTGTCTTGTGCATGCGCGTAGGCCGTGATCGTGTCACCGGCATTCATCACCATGGGCTTTTCGCAGAGAACATGTTTTCCAGCGTCGAGTGATTTGATGATCCACGGCAGGTGGGCATCGTTATTTAGTGAGATGTAAACCGCGTCAACTTGTGGATCCTGAATAAGTTTTTCATATGAGTCGTAAGCAACTTTTGGTGACAAGGCCTGGGCCCGATTTTTATCGCGTGCGGCTGCGGCATAAAGGGTCGCATTCTTCGAGTTGTGCAGCGACTTTGCGGTGGTTCCCGTTGCAAGACCTCCGGCGCCGATAAATCCCCAATTAACAGTTTCGTGTGTAGGCATGCCTCTAGTCTGTCGGACTAGTTATTGAGCAGAACAGGGGACTCGGGCATCCCGTTATGAGCAGCGGAAGTCTCTGCGGCCTCCATCAAGGCAACGACATCACGTGAGTCGATTGCCCGCACCTGCATGAGCGCACCGTCGTGCAAAAGTGCGGCAAGTTCTCGATGGAACTCGAAGGGCTGCACAACATCAAGTTCCACGCTGGTTCTTGCCCCTGTTGAATCAACCATGATTATCTTGGCGGGCAAATCAGCTACCGCTGGTTCAGCGTTCGGATCCCACTCGCCAATGATTGCTCCCGTTGTTCCGAGGGCGTAGAACTTCGGCTTGCGCTCCGCGGCCAAATCTGAATTGACAAAGCTTGCTGTGCGACCATCAGTGAACGTTATTGCTACCTCCGCGTGATCGGCGTTCGTCACATGGTCCCAGTGACGCTTGTGATTGTGGCCGCTTACATGGGCAACTTTTTCGGGGAAGAGGTTCAATATTTGGTCAAGATAGTGCGATCCCCAGTCAAAGATCGCTCCACCAGAAACATCTGACATTGAATGCCAGTAATCACAAGGCCGCGAATATCCGCCGACAAAGGATTCATAGGAAAAAACCTCACCGATCGCTCCTTCTTGAATGAGACGACGCATTGTGACAAAGTCAGGGTCGAACCGACGGTTTTGATATACAACCAAAACGAGTTCTTTCTCAATGGCTAATGCAATGAGTTCATCACACTGCTCGGCAGTCAACGCCATTGGCTTTTCCAGAATCACGTGCAACCCACGATTGAGGGATTCCTTGGCCCATGAATAGTGGCTATTAGGCGGGGTTGAGATGACCACAATGTCAATGAGTCCACTGTCAAGCATTTCCATTGAATCTGAATAGGTGGCAGCATCGGGCGCAAGTTCCAGGGCTGCTGCGACCCGATCTGGATTCAGGTCGGCTACCGCTCGAAGTTCAAGTCCAGGGGTGGCTGCCACCGCAAGATTGTGCTCATGACCGATCGCGCCGTAGGCAAGTAGACCAACACGGAAAGGGACCGTTGTAGAAGAAGGCGTAGAAGAAGGCATGGGATATAACTTAGCGGTGCAGCAAAAAGTACGCAGAACCATCAATGTGGCTGGTCAATTCGGGGTAATTTTGGTCGGCTTCAACGCTGCACTCCGAGTGATGCAAATGGCCTGACAGGAGCCGGCAACTTCCGTTAACGTTCCTATTTTGACCACACCATCGAGGGCAGCGTGCTTGACGCTGCGTTCTTTTAAACGAAACGAGGAATCCATGAAGGCACTCATGTATTACGGCCGTGGCAGCAATGGCCGTGGAGACTTTCGTTTAGAAGACGTGGCCGAGCCCACGGTCGTGCCCGGCACCGTGAAGATCGACGTGGAATGGTGCGGGATTTGCGGTTCGGATCTCCACGAGTTCGAGGCAAATACCGTGTCGGGATACTCGCCTCCAGTAATTCTCGGACATGAGTTCGCCGGGACGGTCTCCGCGGTGGGCGAAGGTGTCGATCATGTGAAGGTCGGCGAACGCGTTGCCGTCGAGCCTTTCATGTATTGCCAGACGTGCGAGTTTTGCGTCACAGGCGACTATCACGTGTGCCCGGACCTCACGGTTGTCGGCGTCCACAATGTTGGGGGTGGGTTTGCCGAGCAAGCGCTCGTTCCGGCCTACACCGTTCATAAAATGCCCGACTCCGTGTCGTCCGAGGTGGGCGCACTGGTCGAGCCAATCACGGTCGCGTGGCATGGCATGCGCAAAGGCAATTTCGGAAAGGGTCAGACTGCGCTCGTCATCGGTGCTGGACCGATTGGTCTCACAACATTGATATGTGCGCAGGCCTTCGGGTCAGCATTCACCGCAGTGAGCGTCAGGCGTCCCGGTGCTCGCGCTGACACCGCCGCCCGACTCGGTGCCCAGGCCGTCATTGACTCCAGTTCAACCGATGTCGTAGCCGCCGTTATGGAAATGACCAACGGTCGGGGAGTGGACGTTGTCTTCGAGACCTCGGGGGCCGATGAGTCTATGGCCACAGCTATCGGTGCGGTCCGCATGGGCGGCACGATTGTCAGTCTGGCCGTCTGGCTTGCCCCAGCGCCTTGTGACTATATGCAGATGCTGCTCAAGGAGCTCACGATTGTTGGTAGCAAGGGATACAATAAGCCCGACTTCCCCGAGGCAATTGCCGCAATGGGCGATGGGCGGATCATCGGAGCCGAGGAGATCATCTCCACTCGCATTGGGTTGGAGGATGTAATCTCAGGGGGCTTCGAGGTGCTGGCCGAGAATCGCAGCGCGCATGTAAAGGTGCTCGTCACTCCCTGATCCTTGGTGGCTGGAGCAGACACGACTTGGGACCCCGAGTTCCATTTACTGTGCGACCGTGCGCAACACATCGACGGTGAACATCCACGTTGAGAGAAATCTGCAATGCGCAGTTTTCATTCAATTTTCATTCAATGCTGAAAAGCCAGGCTAATGAGCCGCTAAACTATGTTTACATTATTTACCAAGTGAAATGAGAATACTTATGTCCGAACAGGTTCTTGCCGGGAAAACCGCACTTATTACGGGTGCATCGCGCGGAATTGGTCGGGCCATTGCCCTGAGTTTTGCCCAAGAGGGCGCCGATGTAGCCCTCGTGGCCCGCGATGCGCAGAAACTGGAAGACCTTGCCCAGGAGATTAGGGGACTGGGTCGTACCGCACAAGTGATTTCCGCGGACCTTTCCGCGGAGGACGCGGCGCAGGCGATCTGCACCGCTTTGGACTTCGATGAACTCAACATATTGGTAAATAACGCCGGCGGTAACTCTTTTATGTCAAGTACCGAGAAAATGCGCCTTTCGGGCTGGCGCAAGACCATGAATCTCAATCTTGATTCACTGGTTGCCCTGACCCAGGGGGTAATTCCCCGATTGGTCAACTCGGGAAATGGATCAGTAATCAACGTGTCTTCGGTTGCAGGCCTTCGGGGATCACCTTTCATGTCCCATTACGGTGCAGCCAAAGCCGCTGTAATCAGTTTCAGCCGTAGTTTGGCGCTTGAGCTTGCCAGCCAAGGTGTGCGGGTCAATTCCTTGGTTCCCGGGTGGATTGAGACAGATCTCACTGATTTCCTTCGGGAGACCAAGGAAGCCGAGGCGGGAACCCTCTCTCGCGTCCCCATGGGTCGTTGGGGCCGAGCGGAGGAAATCTCCGCCGCTGCACTTTTCCTTGCCAGTGACGCCTCAAGCTTCATGACCGGTCAAGAGCTAATCGTGGATGGTGGACTTTCCGCTATGCCGTAAAGCATGAAAAAAGTCGGCATCGGGTGCACAATGGATACATGTAACGAATGTGTGTGAGCACCTACTGGGAAGGAACTGCCATGAGCAATACAACAACCAGTCGTACCAGCCGAATTGAGGCAAAGTACAAGGGCAATCGGAGCGAGGATCGCTTCTTTGCGGCTCGGAATAACGCCAAGCAGGCGTGCGAAAATTTGCGAACTGCAATTCGAAAATCCCAAATTCATACGGTGATGCGAGACGAACTTTTGCAGGCCGTTGATCGCGCCGAAGAGCTGGTCAAAGGTGTCGAACCGACTCAGGTGCATCCTGGGGCTGAAATCCGACAACTTGCAAAGGAAATTGAGCACCTGCAACTTGCAGAACTTTGGGTTGCTGCAGCGGATCGAGTGTTGAGTCGATTAGGGGACTCCGGCCCCACTCAGCCCCGCAAGGAATTAGAAGAGGCGCAGGAGGCTGTGATGTGGTGTGTTCGGGCGAATGAATGGAATGGCAAGCTGACAGCCGCCGGGACCCAATTACAGAAAGTTGTTGCGGAGGCAGAGATTCACGCTGCCCGTGTAAATTGATTTTATTGTCAGTTGAGGTCGTCGGGGATTTTCCCGGCGACCTCAACTAATTCAATGTCGAAGTGAGAAACCTTGACACAATGAATTTCCGGGTTGCTTGAATCTCGGGTGCGAGAAACTGATCAGGTCCAGCACCGGATGTTGTTTTTCGTAGTTCGTTTAGCACCTCTCGGGTTACCGGAGCGGGCATAAGGGGTGCGCGGAGTTCAAGTCCTCGACTTGCCGCCATGAACTCGATAGCAATAATCGTGGTGAGATTGGAAACAGCACTACGCAATTTGCGTCCCGCGTGCCATCCCATGGACACGTGATCCTCTTGCATTGCAGAACTGGGGATTGAGTCAACGCTGGCCGGTACGGCAAGGCGCTTGCAGTCACTCACCAAACCAGCCTGGGTGTATTGAGCGATCATGAGGCCTGAATCAACCCCGGGGTCGTGCGCCAAAAATGGTGGCAGTCCGTGATTTCGATTCTTGTCCAGAATCCGGTCAGTGCGACGTTCGCAGATTGAACCAAGATCGGCGGCGGCAATTGCCAGGAAATCAAGGACATAGGCGACTGGAGCTCCGTGAAAGTTTCCGTTACTCGTCACTTCACCCGAGGGAAGAATCACCGGGTTGTCGATACTCGCCGCCAATTCATTCTGAGCAACATTTTTAGCGTGCGTGATCGTGTCGCGAACCGCGCCGGTGACTTGGGGTGCGCACCGCAGGCTGTATGCATCTTGGACCCGGTCATCGTTTAGTTGGTGACTCTCTACTATCGCCGATCCCGCAAGGGCTGCAAACATGTTTGCCGCACTCACTGCTTGCCCAGTATGTGGTCGCAGTGGTTGATGTAATTCAGGGCGAAAAACTTGATCTGTTCCCATGAGCGCCTCAACGCTCATGGCCGCTCCAAGGTCCGCTGCATCACATAAACCTTCAAGATCTGCGATGGACATGATCAACATGCCGAGCATGCCGTCGGTCCCATTGATGAGGGCAAGGCCTTCCTTTTCTTTCAGTTCGAGGGGTGAAATCCCTGCTGCACTCAATAGTGATGCGACATCGGCCAAATCACCGTCGGCATTTCGTGCTTCCCCTTCACCCATGGCTACCAACGCGCAGTGAGCCAGAGGCGCTAGGTCACCGCTACAACCCAGTGAACCGAACTCGTAGACGATCGGGGTGATCCCAGCATTGAGAATCGCTGCATAGGTTTCGGCAACTTCTGGCCGGACACCGGTGCGGCCCGATGCAAGTGTCTTGAGTCGAAGAAACATTGTTGCTCGGACAACCTCACGCTCAACTTCATTGCCTGAGCCCGCTGCGTGGCTCCGAATGAGTGATTTCTGCAACAGGACTCGACTTTCTTGTGGAATATGCCGGGTGGCCAGTGCGCCGAACCCGGTTGATATGCCGTAAACAGGTGTTTCTTGGTGGGCAAGTGTGTCCACGTATGCACGGGTGACCGCCATTGCCTCAAGTGCTTGGGGACTGATTTGGATCTGAGCATTGCCACGAGCGACGGCAATTACTTCATCGAGGCTGGGCGGATTGGTTCCTAAAATCACGGTCTGTGTCATGTGGTCAGTGCCTTTCCGGCCAAGTAGGTGTGGGCTATTTGCGGCACACCCGGACGATACGCGAGGAAATCAATTGACGGTGCGCTAAGGACCATGAAGTCAGCTTTCATCCCAGGGGCGATCACGGCTATGTCGGTGCGCGCAAGTGCGTGAGCACCACCCAGTGTGGCTGCTCGTATCGCTTGGTCGACACTCATGTGCATTTCACGAACGGCAAGGGCGATCACTAGTTGCATCGAAGTGGTGAATGAGCTGCCGGGATTGCAATCGGTTGCAAGTGCCACCTCAACCCCGGCTTCATAAAATCTCCTAGCATCGGGGTAGTCAGAACGGGTTGAGAACTCAACGCCCGGCAGTAGTGTTGCAACTATTCCTGCACCAGCGAGATTTTTTAGTTCTGAATCAGAAATGTGTGTTAAGTGATCAACGGATATGGCGCCCAGTTCGCAGGCAACATCGATTCCACCAATAGATTCGATTTGGTTCGCATGTAATTTTACGAGCAGTCCAGCCTCGGCACCGGCACGCAGGATTCTGCGAGCCTGATCGGGATTAAATGCACCCCTGTCACAGAAAACGTCAATCCAACGGGAGTAGGGGAGTGCGGCAGTAAGCATTTCGCCGCAGACAAGGTCAACGTAAGCCTTGGGATCGCAAGCAAACTCGCGAGGAATGACATGTGCACCCAGGAATGTAGTTTCCGGAGTGAACTCACGGGCAATGCGCAGGCTGCGAATTTCGTTTTCCACGTCAAGCCCGTACCCTGACTTGATTTCACAGGTGGTGATTCCACTGGCATGAAACTCGTCAACGAGTGATGCGCAGTTTGACCGCAGTTCGGAGTCGGTTGCGGCCCGCGTTGCCGCAACGGTTGAGTGAATCCCACCTGCTGCATAGGGCTCCCCATTCATTCGCGCAGCGAATTCAGCCGAGCGGTCACCGGCAAAAATGAGATGTGAGTGGGAGTCCACGAAACCGGGAAGAACAGCGCAGCCCGCAGCATCAATTATGTGACCGCAATTATCTGGCGCATCAGCCTCCGGCCCCACCCAGTTAATGAGTCCTTCCGAAAAAGTGAATGCACAGCCGCTCTTTCGATACGGGTCAGATCCTTCATTGGTAATCAATTCACCAATGTTGCGAACAAGAGTCAACACGCGAGCGGGCCTTCACCTTCGGTCATCGGAATGCGAACACCTTTTTCTTCGGCAACTTCGCAGGCAATGTCGTAACCGGCATCAACATGGCGAATTACGCCCATACCGGGATCATTGGTTAACACGCGCCTGATCTTTTCACCGGCGAGTTCGGTACCGTCAGCCACCGTGACCTGGCCAGCGTGAATAGATCGACCAATACCGACACCACCGCCGTGGTGAATAGAGACCCAGGAAGCCCCCGATGCGACATTGACCATTGCGTTAAGCAGCGGCCAGTCCGCGATTGCATCAGAGCCGTCGAGCATTGACTCGGTTTCGCGGTAAGGGGAGGCGACACTCCCGCAGTCAAGATGATCGCGACCAATCACGATCGGTGCGGAGAGTTCACCACTGGCAACCATGTCATTGAACTTGGCGCCGGCTTTATCGCGTTCGCCGTAACCCAGCCAGCAAATGCGAGCGGGAAGGCCTTGGAAGGCGACCCGTTCTTGGGCCATTGTGATCCAACGGCGAAGATGATCGTTTTCTGGAAAAAGTTCCAAGATTGCCTGATCCGTTTTGTAAATGTCTTTTTCGTCACCGGAAAGTGCAACCCAGCGGAACGGGCCTTTGCCTTCGCAGAAAAGTGGACGAATGTAGGCAGGGATGAATCCTGGGAACGCGAAAGCTCGGTTGAAGCCACCTTTTCGGGCTTCATCTCTGATTGAGTTGCCGTAGTCAAATACTTCTGCTCCACCATCCATGAATCCAACCATCGCTTCAACGTGCTTGGCCATTGCGAGTTGTGCGCGTTCGGTAAATTCATCGGGTTTCTTGTCTGCGTATTCGTGTGCATCACCGAAATCAATATCTTCGGGGATGTAACTCAGTGGGTCATGGGCGGAGGTCTGATCGGTGACAATGTCAACAGGAACACCGCGACGAAGTAACTCCGGAAACAGTGTTGCAGCATTGCCGACCAAACCAACCGAAAGCGCAGTACGGTTTTTCTTGGCGTCAAGTACGAGTTTGAGTGCGTGCTCAATGTCGTCGGCAACAACGTCGAGATAGCGGTCAACAACGCGACGGTGCAAGCGGCTTGGATCGATGTCGACGACAAGGCAAACACCTTCATTCATGGTGACAGCCAGTGGTTGTGCGCCACCCATGCCACCGCAACCCGCGGTCAAGGTCAAAGTCCCGGCCAATGTGCCACCAAACTTCTTCTGGGCAACAGCTGCGAATGTTTCATAGGTGCCCTGCAGGATCCCTTGTGTCCCGATGTAGATCCAAGAACCAGCTGTCATCTGGCCGTACATGGTTAGCCCAAGATGCTCCAATCGGCGAAACTCGGGCCAATTCGCCCAGTCACCGACCAAGTTTGAATTGGCGATCAGGACACGGGGTGCCCACTCATGGGTTTGCATGATTCCGACGGGTCGTCCGGATTGCACCAACATGGTTTCGTCGTTTTTCAGTGTTTGCAGGCTTCGAATCATGGCGTCGTAGCTGCGCCAGTCGCGGGCAGCCTTACCTGTGCCTCCGTACACAACCAACTTTTCCGGGTATTCGGCAACCGCGGGATCAAGGTTGTTTTGCAACATGCGCATTGCTGCTTCCTGTCCCCAGCCCGGTGCCGTGCGGATGGAGCCTCGAGTCGCGTGAATCTCGCGGGTGGGGTCATAGTTTGGCGTGATCAAATTTTCGGTGGTCATGGGTCAAGTGTGCAGCAATAAACTTCGGCGTAAAGGCCCAATGGACTTTACAAGTCTCAAATGCGAGACTGCCACCATGAGCCAAGTGCCTGCTGCCAATCGCACATTGGAGGTACTGCTGATGCTGGCACGCAGCGCCAGTCCGATCCCCGCGAGAACCCTCAGTCGCGATCTTGGGATACCTAAATCCTCGCTTTATCACCTCCTCGCTGCGATGCAGTCAAAAGGATTTGTCACCCCTATCGCAGTTAATAATGTGGAAAATTCACAGACAGAAAATGCACTATGGGGCTTAGGGGTGAGTGCATTTGAAGTCGGCTCTGCGTACATGCGACACGAACCACTTGAAGAACGCGCCCGCCCAATTCTGGTTTCCTTGATGAAACGAGTTGCCGGCATTGCTCCACTGGTTGGCCATTTAGGAATCCTGCGGGGGAGCGACACCTATTACTTACTAAAAGAAAGTACAGGTGGACCGATTACGGTTGTTTCGGAAATCGGGGTGAGACTTCCGGCTTCGCTAACGGCATCGGGTCGGGCAATGCTTTCCCATTTGTCAGCGGCTCAAATTCGTGCGTTGTTTCCTAATTCAGATGCATTTATAAATCGGACAGGTAAAGGTCCACAGAACCACTCACAATTGAAGGATTTGCTAGCGAGGGAGCGGAAGCAAGGTTTCTCACGTGAGTCAGGGTTGGTTACCCGAGGGCATTCCTCCGTCGCCGCCGCCGTCTTTGATCATCTGCGTGAACCAGTTGCCGCGATTAACCTTGTGTACCGAAACGCCACGATTGACGACTCTCATTCACAAACTCTCGTTGAAGCTGTGCAAGACTCCGCACGCGAACTAACAAAGCGACTCGGTGGACGTTTGCCCGGCGGATCAAAGGATGTGAGATGAACCTAGACCCAAACTGGCCCGGCGCTGCCGAACTTTTCGCTGACGATCCCACTGCGATGGTTGCGCTTTTGGGTATTCCTGCCCATAAAACTTCGATCAGTCCGACTCGCGCTGATACAACTCCGCAAGCGGTGCGTGAGGCTTTCATGCGCTTTTCAACCTACTGTACGAGCCACAATCAGGATCTCCGTGAGCTCGCGGTTTTTGATGCGGGAAATGTGAACGAACCCGATCATGCGCAGGGTGAGCAACGGGTCCATGAAAAACTCAAGGAACTCACCGACAAATTTCTGATCGCAATTGGAGGGGACAACTCCGTCACCTATTCGGTTGCCACTGGAATGTGGGGCAATCAGATCAACAGTGCAGGTCTGATTACCTTTGACGCGCACCACGATGTGCGCGACGGTGAATCAAATGGTTCCCCGGTTCAACGACTAGTGAAAGCTGGGCTAAGCGGCGCGAACATTGTCCAAATCGGTATCGCGGATTTTTCAAATTCCCCCAAGTACGCTCAGAGGGCAAGGGAATACGGAATCACAGTTATTCCACGCAATGAGTTACGCAATCGCAGTGCGCAAGGCGTGATTGCTCAAGCATTGGAAATAGCTGGGTCAGCCGGCGGACCAATTCACGTGGATTTTGATGTTGACGTGTGCGACCGTTCAGTTGTTCCCGGTTGCCCAGCGGCAGCGCCCGGAGGAATCAGCGCCGACGAGTTTCGAAATTTTGCGTACTTGATCGGGAATAGTCCACAGGTCAATTCCGTAGACTTCACCGAAGTTGATGCCCAAGCCGATTCCCCGGACGGAAGAACGGTTCGATTGGTGGGAGTTTCAATTCTGGAGTTACTGTGTGGCTTTATCAATCGCCAAATTAATTAATGAGCCCAACCGGCAATCGTGTTTCCACGGCGACGCCATCGATACATTCAATCCGATAGGCGGCGGGGCCATCGGGGTCCGGAACCTCAAGATCAGTGACAACCTCAATTGCAGTTGTGTCTTGATACACAATACCGATCCGATCATCTGTTGCATACGTTGTCGGCAACACGCCACTTTTCACTAGTTCGTGAACCAGCGGGCGACGTTGTTTCTCTGAGTCGTAATGCACCCCGTTGCCGTAGGGCAAAAAGCCAAGTCCGTCCAATGCTGGTTGGAGTGTTTTGCCATAGGAGTCTGTCGGTCCACCGACGTGCCAACAAATTGATCCGGCACTGACTCCCGCGAGAACGGTTCCGTTAATCCAAGCCTGGTGTAGGAGAGAGTCAAGGTTGTGGGCTTTCCAAACTGCGAGCAGGTTGACAACACTTCCGCCACCCACCCAGATCACGTCACTCCTGTTGATGATTTCTTCGGGGTCATGATTTGGCATCGGGAAAAGTGCTAGGTGATCAACGACGCAGTCGAGTTCCTGAAGTGCGCTGTACATGAGTGAAAGGTAACCGGGGTCATCACCTGTAGCAGTCATGATTAACGTGACGCGTGGGCGCGCCAAACCGGTCAGTTCAAGGGCCCGCTTGATCAATCCACCGGGACGGGCTCCACCTGAATCAACACGGGGAAGAAATCCACCACTCGTTGCTAAAATGCGTCGTGTCATTGATCTGCTCAATCCTTAGTGGGAGTTTTCACAATTATTGTGGTCAGCATGTCCACGGCTGCGGGCACCTGATCCCGGTTCATCCGTCCTTCAATTACCAGCGCGGCAATACCGTGAACCGATGCGAGTAGGACGGATTCCAAGAGTTGGGAATCTGTTTCGGCAAAGCCATACTCTGATTGAAGGTGGCCGAGCATGGACAGAATCGCGCTTTCGATGTACTCGGGGCGACGTCGAGCCTGTATCCCTGAAAACATGACTTGAAATAAATGCGGATGGTCAACCGCGTATGAAATATAGGCATTGGCTGAATGCCGAAGAAGTTCAATGGGATTCGATTGACAGTTGTCGGTGGAAACCTGTGCGAGAATAAAACTGTCGAGTTCAACGAATCCTCGCTCGCTAACAGCTTCGATGAGAGCATCCTTGTCAGCAAAATGGTGATAGGCAGCACTCGGACTGACACCCACGGCCGCGGCAACCGCACGGAGAGACACATGATCGGCGCCCACCGCATTGACGCTGGTGATTGCCTGCTCAATCAGAGCCTCGTGCAGATCGCCATGGTGATATGCACGTTTGGCACATTCTTCCATCAGATAAGCCTAGTCGTAGACAAAAAAGGCAGTTTCACTCTTTGATGGCTGTGAGGGAACAAGAATTTTGATTGATCAGGCGAACGTTTAAGGCCCACAACATGAACAGAAGTGAGATCACGGCCAGGAATGGTTGAATGGGCGCGAACCAAGAAATTGCCCCACTTGAGCCAAGCGCCAGTAGAACCAGCTTGTTACACACAGGACACCCGACGGCAAAGAAAGTAATGAACCCACCGAGTGTGCCGATTCGAAGGGAGGTATCCGTGCTCGTAACCTCGATTTCCTCATCAGAGATTGACTCGCGAACGTAGGTTGCGATCAGGAGACCGCCGAGAATCGCACTGGCGATGACCGTGGGGTAGGACCACCACGTTGTTTCAATCGCTCGACCAAAAATTGGGTTAGGAATCACCGCGGTGGGCAGTGCGATCAAGAATCCAACGCCTAATCCGGACACAACTGCGGCGTACCAGCGTCGGGACGACCACTGAGACATAGCCTCACGCCAAACGCGAGGGCTAATTTTTAAACTTGGGAGCGTCAGCATCACCGTAGGCTACATCACAGACTTCTCGGATTTGAATATACCCCTAGGGGTATAAGGGTGGGTATATGCTGTCGAAAAAGGAGTCATGTGAGTATTCCGGAACTGCACACTCAGCCGGCATGGTACGGCTCAGTTATGGGCACGGGGGCCACTTCGAGCCTTCTCTATGTCAGCTACGAAAGGGTTGAGTGGCCAGTTCTCCTGTGGGGAGCAATCACTTTACTGTGGCTAGCAACGGCAGTAGCCGTGTTGCTATGGCCCCGATACTTTCGTAGGTTGCGCAAGAAGCACGAACTTGCTCATGAGATTGCCGATCCCGCACATGGAGCGATGCTGGCAACATTTCCCGCAGGTCTTCTCGTGCTGGCAATTGCTTGGGGAGGTGTCGGCCCAGAAACAATTCCAAGTGATTATGCGCTGAGCATTACTGTGGTCCTCCTTGTTGTGGGTGGACTTACTGCTCTGATCTATTCGCCGTTGTGGGCCTCGGTGATCAGCCGGGTTGAAGTACCACTGGCCAAAGTCAACGGTGGCTGGCTGATCCCGGTCGTGATGAACCTACTTGTACCGGTCGCCATGGTCCCCATAATTCAACGATTCCCTAACCAGGCACCCATTTTGATCGCAGTTGGATTTGGTTTTCTTGGCATCGGTGCGCTTCTTTTTATGGCAGTGTTCACGTTGCTTATTGTTCGGATTGCAACCCAAGGATCATTGCCATCTTCGCTGGTGCCTTCGCTGTGGGTACCGCTCGCCCCCGCGGGAGTTTTTGGAATCGGGATCATCAGACTTTTTCAATCCGGGGTGCAAGCGGGAATAGTGGGTGAAGACCTACTAGTGCTTGCCGAAATACTCGCGGCAATGAGTGTCGGTTTCGGTCTCTGGTGGGCGATATTTGCCGGGATAGATACGCGGCGAGCCGTGAAAAGTGGCGGAATTCCTTTTCACCTCGGTTGGTGGGGTGTCGTATTTCCCGTCGTATCGATGGCCATAGCGATTAACCTGCTGGACCAATTATTCGATTCGATCGTCGTCTTGGCTCTTATGGCGACCACGATTGGCCTCGGGGTTTGGCTGTTTGTCGCAGCCAGAACAGTCATTGCGGTGATTGCGGATCGAACAGCCAATGCCCACTAGCGAGTAGCATGTAACCAGTGCCTGCTGGCAGGAAGACTGACGGCGCACCGATCGCATTGCAGATCAACGTCAGCATTGCGGATTTATAAAGGATCGCTGTGACCACAAACCTCGAGCCAGACCGCATGCACACTCCGGATCAGGCACTCGTTGACGTCGTTTTGGCATACGTCACCGAACGCTTGGCGATAGAAGACACACCAATCGATGGTTTTGGTGATCGAGAAGAAATGCGGAAGGCGCTTGAGGGCCTTATCGGTCCAGAACCTAAGGACCCAGCGAAAGTTCTTGGAATCTATGAGAAGTACCTCTCAGAGACGGTTCTATCCGCTGACAGTCCACGCTTTTTTGGGTTTATTCCAGCGGCACCCACCAAAGCTTCCCTGCTGTTTGACATGGTGGTGTCTGCTGCTTCATTGCAAGGGTGCTCGTGGCTTGAAGCTGCAGGAGCCGTTATGGCTGAGAACCAAGCTTTAAGAACGATGGCAGATATTGCTGGTATGCCCCAGAGTGCCGGCGGAACATTTGTTTCTGGTGGCAGTGCGGGAAACCTTTCAGCGTTGGTCGTCGCACGTGACACTGCACGAGCCAGACGAACTGCAAATGGCCAACCGCTGTATCAATTGCAGGTCGTTGTCAGTGATCAAGCGCACTCCTCAATTAAGAACGCACTCAATATTGTTGACATGGGTGCGATTGTTATTCCCACAACCGATGGCTGCATGACACGCGAAAATCTTGAGCAGGGTCTTGCTCAGCAGGACCTTTCCAATGTCGTTGCAATTGTTGCTACGGCAGGCACTACGAATGCTGGAATAATCGATCAACTTGACGCGGTAGCGGATACAGCGGAAGCGCACGGTTGGTGGTTCCACGTTGATGGCGCCTACGGTGGTGCTGGGATGTTGGATCCAAAAAAACGAGATATGTACACGGGTATTGAGCGAGCGGATTCACTCGTCATGGATCCACATAAATGGTGGTTCGCACCATTTGATTCAGCGGCGCTAATCTACAAAGACCCACACCTAGCAAAAGCCGTTCACACCCAAGATGCCTCTTATCTTGACGTGATCCACGCAGGGGATCTCACTGAATTCAACCCAAGTGACTTGGCGTTTCATTTAACCCGTCGAGCACGTGGCATGGCACTCTGGTTTTCGCTGGCTGTTAATGGTCTTGACGCCTACCGCGATGCTGTTGTTGCCGGAAACATGATGGCGAGGTACGCGGCCGATCAAATAAAGGCGCACCCAGATCTTGAACTCATTCGTGAACCGGATCTCTCCGTTGTGCTTTTCAGGCGTGAGGGCTGGAACGCTGAGAACTACGACAAGTGGTCAGCAGATCTTTTAGCCCAACAAGTGGCATTTGTTACCTCTTCAACATGGCACGGGGAAACAGTTGGTCGCCTAGTATTTTTGCACCCGGCAACCACAAGGGCAATGGTTGATGAAGTACTCGCTGCGCTGGACTAGCTCTTAACCAATTACTGATTGCGCATCTGAAGTTTTTCTAGACCCTTCCAAGAAAGTGGAAGTAGTCCAGCAGCCAGTGCAATCTTGACGGCATCGCCGATCAGGAATGGCACAACACCCAAACTCAATGCGGTTGCCCAGTTGACATCAATTGCGAACTTGAGCCAAGTAACCCCAACCGCGTAAATTGCGAGGTTGCCAACGACCATCAAGCCAGCGCTACGAAGTGCAGTTGTTGATGCTCCTCGCTCTGCTAAACGCCCAACGATGAAAGCTGCGAGGATGAATCCGAGAATGTAACCAAAGCTCGCATTGGAAAATCCGGACGTACCCCCAGAAAACCAAGGGACTCCCACCATTCCCACGATCAAGTA
>JAFMHB010000014.1:0-38166 GCA_017854795.1 Candidatus Nanopelagicales bacterium | reverse complement strand
TCTCCGAATCCAATGCACACGATGGAGTTCAACCACTCGTATTTTTTGGAACCCGTTTCGAAAGATGGAACGATTCGAAAATAGTACTGGGCCGGGTCAACGTATTCTCCCGATGCAATGCGCGCGAGTACAGCAGGGTCTCCGGTGCGGATGCCCTTGTAAGTCATGAGTATGTGCTCGCCGTCATCAGTTTCCAAAACTAGCCGGACGTCAAGAATCAATGCGCCATCGGATCGTGTCATGGCCCAGTCGTGTCCACCTGAGGGCATGATCACCCCCTTGAGGCGCTCACCAGTAAAAGTTCCGCCAGCTACTGGAACGATCTTGCGTTTACCATATGGAGTGTTCTCCATCATCTGGGGCGGAGACAACTCGGCTTCCAAAACAAACAACTCGCGTGTGGCGATTGTCATGATTATTCTCCTTCATTTTCGAGTGCTCCTTGAATCCACAGTGGTGAACGCTTATTGAGGTATGCAGACATGCCCTCTTGTCCTTCGGGAGAAGCAAAAACTTCCGCGGAAAGTACACTCACCCACTCGAAACCTTCGTCCCGGGGCAATGTGGGGACCCGACGAAGTAGTTCTTTTGTGTGACCCACCGCTTCTGGGCCAGCGAGGACGAGCATCGAGGCGTACCTACTGACCTCGTCGTCTAATTTCTCTGGCACCACAACAGATGTGAGAAGTCCGGCGCGTAGTGCGCGGGCAGCGTCTACCCGGTCGCCAGTGAGTAGTAGTTCCTGTGCATCACGTCGGTTCATGACCGCAAGGCAGGGGACAGAGATAACGGCAGGCGCCAGCCCGAGACGCACCTCGCTGAAAGCGAATTTCGCTTCATTCACCGCAATCGCGATGTCGCATGAAGCCACGATTCCGTTTCCCCCAGCCGCAACGTGGCCTTGTACTCGGGCGATTGTCACCTTTGGACAGTCCATGATTGCCTTTAACAACTTCACCAATTCAGTCGGACCCGAGTTGGTGAAGTTGCATTGCGATGAATCGGTAGAGGTTGCAGCCGAGAGGTCTGCTCCTGAGCAAAAGGTGTTGCCTGTGCCCGTAAAAACGATAACTCGCACGGCAGGGTCTGCAACGGCCTGTTCAACGAAACTGCAAGTCATTGCCATGGCCTGTGGGCTGAGCCGGTTGCGTAGGTCAGGGCGATCGAGAGTCAGGGTTGCAATTGCGTCAGTCACTGTATAAGTCACTGATGGAGCAGTATCTTCTGATGGCTGCGTCACTTAAAACTCCTTTTGACATTGGTTTGAACATTGCTAAGGCTAGGATTCTGACTTCGATCGAATCTAAGGAGACCGGCAATATGCGCACATTTACTAGTGCAGAAGAGATCACCGCCGCGATTGGTGAGCCGTTGGGAAGTAGCGAGTGGCTCACGATTGACCAGGCGCGCATCGATGCTTTCGCCAATGCGACGGGGGATCAGCAGTGGATCCATGTCGACGCCGAACGTTGCGCGAATGGCCCATTTGGCAGGACAATTGCGCACGGGTATTTGACTTTGTCGTTGGTGGTCGCGTTGGGTCACGAGGTGTTTGCATTTGACACCGGCCGGCCGATGATCAATTACGGAATAAACAAAGTGCGATTTCCGAGTCCGGTTGGAGTGAATTCGAGAATACGAGCTGTCGTTTCGATTGTGGGTGTCGCTCTCGTGCCGGCAGGCACCCAAGTCACCATGTCGTTTGTGATTGAGATCGAGGGGGAAGCGAAGCCAGCCTGCGTCGCCGAAACCGTGATTCTGATGTTGTGACAATGGTCGTGCGAACCATCCGAACATCGGACAACCAGGCCTAATTAACACCGAGATCCCTGGCTATCAGCATTCTCTGAACCTCGCTGGTGCCCTCACCGATCTCCAGGATCTTGGAGTCCCGCCACATCCGTGAGACAGGGTATTCGTTCATAAATCCATAGCCTCCATGGATTTGCGTTGCTTCTCTCGCGTTTGTAACGGCAATGTCTGATGAATAAAGTTTTGCGACTGCGGCTTGTCTTTTGAAATCTTCACCACGCAGCATCCGAGCAGCAGCGTCGTAGTAGGCAAGGCGCGCGGTGTAAGTGCGAACCTCCATGTCGGCAAGTTTGAATGCGATTGCCTGGTTAGTGCCTATTGTGCGACCGAATGCCATGCGGGTGTTGGCGTATTTGATCGACTCATCCAAACAACCTTGGGCCAAACCGACCGCCAGCGCAGAAATTGCGATACGACCTTCGTCAAGGATGCTCAGGAACTGCGCATACCCGCGCCCCTCTGCGCCGACTAAATTCTCGAGAGGAACCCGCACATCATCAAAGGCCAACTCATGCGTATCGGAGGCATTCCACCCCACCTTGGAGTAGGACGGGCCGACAGTGAGGCCGCGTGTGCCGGAAGGAACGATGATCGACGAAATCTCTTTAGTGCCATCAGGTCGCGTTCCCGTTACCGCATTTACCGTTATGAGTCCGGTGATGTTAGTTCCGGAGTTGGTAATAAAAGCTTTTGAGCCATTGATGACCCAATCACCCTCGGATCGAACTGCTGTTGTTTTAGTTCCGCCGGCGTCAGAACCAGCCCCGGATTCGGTTAAACCAAATGCACCCAGCATTTGACCACTGCACATTGAGGGCAGGTACTTTTCTTTCTGCTCCTTCGTTCCGAACCGATAGATTGGCATGGCACCGAGTGAAACGGCAGCTTCCAGGGTTATCGCGACCGAAGAATCAACGCGCGCGAGTTCTTCTATGGCAATACACAGGGTGAAATAGTCTCCGCCGGAGCCACCGTATTCTTCGGGGAATGGGAGGCCAAAGAGTCCCAAGTCACCCATCTGAGAAACGATCTCGTAGGGGAAGGTCCGCGCCTCGTAATGATCTCCGATGACAGGCGCCACAACGTCATTGGCAAATGAGCGGACCATCTGCTGAAATATGCGCAATTCCGCGTTCAGCATGTTTTTCCTCCACGTGACCCCGGATGTGCAAAATGAATGTCTAGCGCTCTGATTCTAGCCACGAAATGTCATGGGCGCTGGGAGTTGTCCGATGTTTGTGGGAGGTCGAGTCCCCAGATCGCGGCCAATTCACCGAGGTCTGTGACCAGAACATCGGGTGTGACACCGAGTAGTTCTTCATGGGAGTGAAGTCCGTGGCTGATCCCGGCCGTCCGAAGACCACCGGCTTTACCCGCCAGCACATCGACGGGGCCATCTCCCACCATCCAAGTTGTTTCTGTGCTCGCTCCCAAGGTTGACATTGCTGCGTTGACCCCTTCAGGGTCAGGTTTGGCGGTAGTGACATCGTCTCCTGTCACGATGACATCGACGAGATCATTCATGCAACAGACGTCAAGGTCACATTCCAAACGCTGTCTCGATTTCGACGTTACCAAGCCCACCTTCACTCCGTGTGATCGCAATGTGTGCAGCAAAGTGTGACTGTACGTCTGTGGACGGACATGGATGGATGCCAGTGTGAGGTAGGCCTCGGTGAACCCACGGTTCAGCCTCGCGACTACCTCTAGATCATCGCTGAGTAAAGGGAAGCTGTCTGCTCCGCGCATGGACAGAAATTTTCGGCGATCTGCCTCTGTGATCGGAAATGGTGCACCCAACACCTCTTTTGTCACTGAATGCCAGCACTGGAGAAGAATGTCGCCGCTATCAATGAGCGTTCCGTCCCAGTCGAATAGAACGGCTTGTGGCAGATCGTGTTTCATTGTTTTTATTCCTCTATTCCTTGCGTTTGAGGGGGAGTGGGGTGAGCATTTTCGCAGCGAGGTCAACGTAAATAGCGCACAGATCCGAGACGGTTAAGGGCCCTTCAGGTCGGAACCAGCCAGAGACCGCCATTCCCATTTGCAGAATGGCAAAAGTAGTTACCCGCGCATCTATGGTTGTGAAAACACCTTTGGTGATGCCTTCATCGATCACTTCGCGCATTGTGGCCTCGTACTGTGCACGCATGGCAACAGCTTTGCGATAGTGCGTTTTTGATAGGGCCGCGAGTTGGCTGTTTACCAGAAGCGCTTGATTGCTGTTGCGGGCGTGAAATGCCACGTGAGAAGTGACAAGGCAGGCAAGCCGATCTTGTGGAGTCGGATTATCTGGCAAATTAGCTATCGCCAAATCTCGACACCGCAGTAATTCCTCGAAAGCCGTAAGCGTGAGATCCCAGAGAATTGCTTCCTTGGACCCGAAGTGGTTGTACAGACTGGCTGCCTTGATGCCAACGCTACTGGCAATGTCACGCATGCTGGTAGAGCTGTAACCATCTCGAGCAAATTGTTCAAGCGCTGCCTCGCGAATTTCGTCGGCGGTGGCTGAGATCGCCGCTTCAGGAACCGGGTGCATACCGACGAAGCTCGTGTCGTGCAATCTTCATCTTGTGAACTTCGTCTGGTCCGTCGGCGATACTGAGCATGCGGGACTGGGCGTAGAGCTCCGCGAGTGGATAGTCCTGGCTTACTCCTGCTCCCCCGCACGTCTCAATTGCCCGATCGATGACCCACTGGGCCATGTGTGGGGCGGCAACCTTGATGGCAGAGATTTCAACAGCAGCACCACGGTTACCGACCGTGTCCATTAACCAAGCCGTCTTGAGCACGAGTAAACGAACCTGCTCAATTCGGATGCGGGCTTCTGCGACCCAGTCCTGGAAGACACCCTGTTCGGCGATTGCCTTTCCAAATGGGAATCGATTGTGGGCACGATCACACATAATGTCGAATGCGCGCTCGGCCATACCGATCAGTCGCATTGCGTGATGGATGCGCCCTGGGCCCAGACGCGCCTGGCCTATCGCAAAGCCGCTGTGGAGTTCGCCAAGAAGATGGTCGCGCGGAACCCAGCAGTCATATTCAATTTCTGCGTGACCACCATGGCCGCTATCGCTAAACCCAAAGACACTGGTAGATCGGAGAATATTGACGCCAGGGGTATCCAAGGGAACGACAATCATTGAGTGCCGCTTGTGACGCTCACCATCTGGATCAGAGAGTCCCATAACGATGCCAACCTTGCAGTGAGGGCTCATGGCGCCACTGGACCACCACTTGCGGCCCTTAACCCGGAAGCCTTCCCCCTCCTCGGTGATTCTCAGGCTGATGTTGTTCGCATCGGAACTGGCCACGGCTGGCTCCGTCATTGAGTAAACGGAGCGGATCTTGCCATCTAAAAGCTGCGGTAGCCATAGTTCGCGTACCTCAGGGGTTGCAAAGTGATGGAGAATTTCCATATTGCCGGTATCTGGCGCGGAGCAGTTCATTGCTTCCGGTGCCATCCAAGGGCTTCGGCCGGAAATCTCAGCGAGTGGTGCATATTCAAGATTTGTTAGTCCCGCGCCACGATCACCGGGCAGGAACAGGTTCCACAGGCCAAGGGCTCTTGCCTGGTTCTTGAGATCTTCAATGATCTGAGGGGTGTCCCAGGGACCAATTTCAGGTTTCTGAGACTGATAGACCGGCTCAAGTGGAATAACCGTGTTGTTAACGAAATCTGTGACCTGCTCCCGAAGTGCCTCGACTTTGGCGCTATATGCGAATTCCACGATGTCTCCTTGGGGCTTGGACGTGTTGTTGGTAACAGGAAAGACTTTAACTAACGATCGTTAGTGTAGCAGGGTGTTCTCGACGATGTCGACTTATGCGCAAACGGAATCCGCACTACTTCGATAGCGCGCGTCCCACGCGTGACTGCACAGGTCTACCGAGATATTCCGCTAGCCACAGCGATGTCGTGATGAGTTTGTCGAGATCTACTCCGGTATCGATACCGAGCCCATCGAGCATCCAGACCAGGTCTTCGGTTGCTAAGTTGCCAGTGGCCGATATAGCGTATGGGCAGCCGCCGATACCTCCTGCGGATGCGTCCACGGTCCAGACCCCGCTCTGTAGGGCCGCTAAAGTGTTGGACAATGCCTGTCCGTAGGTATCGTGAAAATGCACGCCAATCCGTTCTACGCCAATTCCCGCAGCCACAAGCATGTTAATGAGCTGCCGGACTTGGCCGGGTGTAGCAACACCGATGGTGTCACCCAGGCTCACGTCACTGCATCCTCTCTCGACGAGTTCAACGCAAACATCTACGACCCGTGACGGGTCCACAAATCCTTCCCAAGGATCACCAAAACACATAGAAACATAACCTCGGACAGGGATTTGATCAACACAGGCACGATCCAATACAGGGGCGAACATCTCCATTTGATTTGAGCGAGACCTGCCGAGGTTGCGCTGAGCAAACGTCTCCGTTGCACTCGCAAAAACCGCGATATCTTTTGCATCCGCTGTCACTGCCGCTTCGAGACCTTTAACGTTGGGCACGAGTACCGGGTACCGAGTTCCTGCACGGCGCGAAATACCTGCCATCACCTCGGCGCCATCGGCTAACTGGGGGATTCGGTCAGCCCGAACAAAACTAGTCGCTTCCACCACGGGTAGTCCTGAATCCGTTAGGCGGTTTATAAATTCAATCTTGGTTGCGGTTTCGATAATTGAGGCTTCGTTCTGTAATCCGTCTCTGGGGCCGACTTCCCAGATCCGAACCCGGTCGGGCAGATTGTCCATCGAGACACGTGATGGACGGTGCACGGGACTCACGGGTCCATCTTTTTTGGGCTGACTTCCGCCAAAACTGCATCTTTGGCGACAGAGCTCCCCACCTGAGCTGTGATTGCGACGACAATACCGTCATGTGGTGCGGTCAGTGAATACTCCATTTTCATTGCTTCCACTACGGCCAATACGGTACCCTTTGTCACCGTTTCGCCAACTTTGACTTCGACAACCACGACCGTACCGGGCATCGGTGAACGCACATGGTCCAGAGATCGCTCACCGCTGGTGAAGTCATCGTGAGTACCTTCACTAGCGCGGTTTAGTTCCCATGAGGAGCCGGCGGTACCGACCAAAACTCGGCTGCCATCAAGCACAACTGTGACTTCTTTGGCGAATTCATCAACCACTACGGAGAAGCAGTCCTTCCGAGGTGGACGCGGCATGATCGAGCAATGCACAGGCTTGCCACCGTCAACACTGGCCCAAAAACTGGACCCGTCGGATGAAATAGCAACATGTGTACGGAAGTCGGGGCCGGAGATCAACGTCCAAGAAGTTTCCGCGTGCTGTCCCACCCGCCAACCGTCAGCGATCGCCCATGCTGTGGTTGGGCGAATTGGAGTAAGTGAATTGGTGAGAACAAGAGCGGCACCGATAATTTCATGGTGGCCCGGGTGAACGGGGGTTTGACCCAAGCCCAGGGACTCTATGAGTCCAGTGTTCAGATCCGCAGAGCGAACCTGCGAATCTTGGACGAGAGCTCGGAGTACTGAGATGTTGTTGGCAACTCCGAGCACAACACAATTCTGTAGCGCTGTGTCCATGCGAATGAAGGCTTCATCGCGAGTATCGGCGTGCGCGATGACCTTGAAAAGCAACGGGTCATAGTTGGTCCCGATCACGTCGTCTTGGCGGACGCCTGAGTCGACGCGCACGTTGTCAGGTACCGAGTATTGGACTAGCCGGCCAGATGACGGCATGAAGTTGTGATTGCCGTCTTCGGCATACACCCGAACCTCCACAGCATGACCGGTGACTCGCACATCGCTCTGCGTGATTGGCAGTGGCTCACCCGCCGAAATTCGCAACTGCAGTTCCACGAGATCAAGTCCCGTGACCATCTCAGTTACAGGGTGTTCTACTTGAAGGCGAGTGTTCATCTCTAAAAAGAAGTGGTCGAGCGGATTCAGCGCATCAACGACGAACTCCACAGTGCCGACGCCCGTGTAACTGACAGAGCGTGCTATTTCGACGGCAGCGTTGAGCATTGATGCGCGCACGTTGTCCGGGAGGTTGGGGGCTGGGGCTTCCTCCACAACTTTTTGGTGCCGGCGTTGGAGTGAGCAGTCTCGATCGCTTGCGTTGATTACCGTTCCAAATGTATCTCCGATGACCTGAACTTCAATGTGTCGTGCCGTTTCAATAAATCTTTCCAACAGCAGCGAGTCGTCACCAAAGGAGGACATAGCTTCCCTTCGAGCCGACACTAAAGCCGCGGGGAGTTCGTTGAGTGAATAGACGACTCGCATACCCTTGCCACCACCGCCGGCCGAAGGCTTAATGATGAGCGGCAAACCGACGTTCTTGGCCTCTTCGATCAAACGTGTGTCGTCGGCCCCTGCTTCACTGAATCCTGGGACCACGGGCAGCCCGAGAGCCAGAACTGCCCGCTTGGCCTCAATTTTATCGCCCATTGAGGCGATGGTCTGGGCTGAAGGTCCTATAAATACGATTCCGGCTGCCGCACAAGCGGTCGCAAAGTCTGCGTTCTCCGAGAGAAAACCGTAACCGGGGTGGATCGCTTGGGCACCCGTGTGCTGGGCAGCCTTGATAACGCGTGAAATGTCGAGGTAACTGCGAGCAGCATCCGCTGGTCCGATCAGGACGGACTCGTCGGCGACTGCAACATGTTCAGCATTTCTATCGGCTTCGCTAAATACAGCAACCGATGAGACGTTCATGTCTCTGAGCGTGCGCATAATCCGCACCGCTATTTCTCCACGGTTGGCCACGAGGACTTTGGTAAACATCATCACATCCGAAAGACGCCGTAGGAAATGGGCTCAAGGGGCGCATTCGCGGAAGCCGCGATGGCTAGGCCCAAAACTCGGCGGGTATCCGCCGGGTCGATCATGCCGTCATCCCAGAGTCGAGCTGACGCATAGTAAGGGCTTCCTTGAGATTCATATTTCTCGCGGACCCCATTTTTGAACTCGATTTCGTCTTCTTGCGCCCATTCTTGTGTTCGCGAATCGGCTTGATCCCGTTTGACGGTGGCAAGGACGTTGGCGGCCTGCTCACCACCCATTACGGAAATGCGCGAGTTGGGCCACATCCACATGAACCGTGGTGAATATGCGCGTCCGCACATTGAATAGTTACCCGCTCCGTATGAGCCGCCGATAACGACGGTAAATTTGGGTACGCGTGCGCAGGCCACCGCCGCGACCATTTTGGCCCCATGCTTCGCGATACCACCGGCTTCGTATTCGCGACCTACCATGAATCCGGAAATATTCTGCAGGAAGATAAGCGGGGTCTTGCGTCGATCACACAATTCGATGAAGTGAGCCGCTTTCATGGCTGACTCTGAAAACAGTACACCGTTGTTGGCAATGATGCCTACTTGGTTTCCATGGATTCGGGCAAAACCTGTGACGATTGTTTCCCCGTACTCTGACTTGAACTCGGTGAACTCACTGCCATCAACTATTCGCGCGATGATTTCGTGTACGTCATAGGGGGTGCGCGCGTCATCGGGGACGATGCCGTAAAGGTCCTCAGCGGGGAAAAGTGGTTCGCGACTCCCGCTTACGCTCCATTCTGCCTTTGCTGAGGGCGGAAGGGTGGCGACAATGTCTCGAACGATGAGCAAAGCATGATTATCGTTTTCTGCAAGGTGATCGGTCACACCTGATACGCGCGAGTGGAGGTCCCCACCTCCTAATTCCTCGGGGGTCACTACTTCGCCGGTCGCGGCCTTCACCAAGGGTGGACCTCCGAGGAAAATGGTTCCTTGGTTTCGCACGATCACGCATTCATCGCTCATCGCGGGCACGTATGCCCCGCCCGCGGTGCATGAGCCGAGAACTGCAGCGATCTGGGGAATGCTTCGGGCCGACATGATGGCTTGGTTGAAAAAGATACGGCCGAAGTGTTCCCGATCTGGGAAGACCTCATCTTGGAGGGGAAGGAATGCGCCCCCCGAATCAACCAAATAAATGCAGGGTAGGCAGTTATGTAAAGCAACCTCCTGAGCCCGAAGGTGCTTCTTAACCGTCATCGGGTAGTAAGTCCCGCCCTTTACCGTTGGGTCATTGGCAACAACAACGACTTCACGACCGTGTACGCGTCCGACACCGGTGACTATGCCCGCAGCAGGTGCTTCGTCACCATATAGGCCGAGGGCAGCCAGAGGGGAGAGTTCGAGAAAGGGTGAGCCATGGTCGAGAAGGGCATCGATGCGATCGCGAGTGAGAAGTTTTCCGCGCTCAACATGACGCAGGCGGCTGCTTTCCGGCCCTCCGAGAGAAACTGTTGCTAAGTGCGCTCGCAAGTCTTCGACAAGTCCGCGCATACTGTTCGCGTTGCGGGCAAAGGCGTCCGAGGTTGGGTCGACCGCAGACGTGATAACCGGCATGTCACCTACCTAACGATCGTGTGGACTGCATACTTGACGTTCCCCTCAAACCCTCATAACTATAGTCGCACGTCGAAGTGCCCCGGGTGGAGTTCGATCCGTTCGGCGACCTCGGCGCATATGATTGTAATCACACAATATTGAGGACTCCGAATCCTAGAAGTATGCATGTGTCCGAATTCCAGTCAATGCTGGGGATGTGGCTGTGCTGGGTTACACTAGGTTAGTCATAGCAGTTGCTGATCTGAATAAGTTTTGACCTGATTGTGAAATCGCTGGGGAAGGCGTCAATCACAACGAGGAGGTCAACATGTCAGCAGTGAGTTATTCGCGGGATGGATCTGAATCCACTCCGAGTCGCGGCGTGGTTTTCATTCACTCGTGCCCAAATCCAATCGCCCCCCACCTTGAGTGGGCACTAGCTAAGGTGCTGGGCACGGACGTTCCCATGGAATGGATGCCACAGCTAGTTGTTCCTGGTCAACTTCGCAGTCAAATAATTTGGGCCGGGAAACAAGGTATGGGTGCTCGAATTGCAAGTTCACTGCTGGCTTTTGGTCAGGTGAGGTACGAAGTAACCGAGGATCCCAGTGCCGGTCATGAAGGTGAGCGTTTTGCCGCGACACCTGAACTTGGGCTATTTCGAGCGAGCATCGGTGTTCATGGCGACGTTATGGTGCATGAAGATCGCTTACGCAGTCTGCTTGTGCAATCAACAGCAACGGGAGAGTCTGTGACCGAGGACATTCGACGGCTGATCGGGCAACCCTGGGATGAGGAACTTGAAGCATTCCGGATAGCCCACAGCGACCCAAACATTCGGGTGCTACACAACGTTTCCTAAGCCCGCACCAACAAACAGGCGCGTTTTTTACAATGGGATATTGCCGTGTGCACCGCGGGCACCCGGAGTCTCCAGGAGAACTTCAGCTACGGCTCGTCTGGTGAGTTTTGGGTCAACAACGCAATCAACTACACCCAGGTCCACGGCTCGTTTAATCCCACCGGAGATCACCTCATGTTCGGCTGCGAGTTCGAGTTCAACCTGTTCCCGGCTATCTTCGGGAACGTCGGCTAGACGGCGTCGATGCAAAATGCGGATGGCGGCGACCGAGCCCATGACGGCTACTTCGGCATTAGGCCAGGCGATTACTTTAGTTGCGCCCAGGGAGGATGAGTTCATGGCCACGAAGGCCCCTCCGTAGGCCTTACGAGTAACAACGGTGACTCGAGGGGTCACACATTCGGCAAACGCGTGCAAAAGCTTTGCACCGCGACGCACAACGCCTTCCCACTCTTGCCCAAGCCCTGGAAGATAACCCGGTACGTCAACGAGGACCACCAGTGGTACACCGAAGGCGTCACACATGCGGACAAATCGTGATGCTTTCTCGGCGCTGGAAGAGTCAAGACAGCCACCAAGTCGCAAGGGGTTATTGGCCACTACACCGACAGTTCGGCCACCAAGTCGACCAAGGCCAACAACAATGTTGGGGGACCATTTCGTGTGAAGTTCAACGAATGAGTCCAGATCAACGAAAGCTTCCACCAGTGGATGTACGTCATAGGCGCGGCGTGATGATTCAGGGAGGAGCGCGCCGAGATCTCGATCGTCAACGCTGTTGAGGTCAAGTGAGCCTTGGTGACCTAGGAGCTTGACCAGTTTGATCCCCGTTTCGATTGCATCGTCTTCACTGTCAGTGGTGATATGAACAACACCGCTGCGACGGCCATGGGGCTCAGGTCCCCCCAAACGGTCCATGTCAACGTCTTCGCCGGTCACGGATCGCACCACTTCAGGTCCGGTAACAAAAATTCGACCGGCTGGGCCAAGAACCACTATGTCGGTTAACGCAGGGCCGTAGGCCGCACCTCCCGCTGCTGGGCCTAGCACAATAGAGATTTGGGGAACCTTGCCACTTGCCTGGGTCATCGAAAGGAAAGTGCGACCGACACCGTCGAGACTGGCAACACCTTCACGCAGGCGTGCACCACCTGAATGCCAAATGCCAACGATAGGAGCTGAGTCGGCCAGCGCACGGTCGTAAGCGGTGACAATAGCTCGACAACCAACTGAGCCCATTGCTCCACCTTGCACGGTTGGATCGGTGCAGAATGCAACGCAGTGCACTCCGCGGGCAGTACCTACCGCTGAGAGAACACCGCTGTCATCGATTGGAGTTATCGTGACAAATTCGCCGTTGTCAAAAAACTTCGCGAGTCTTACCAGCGGCGAACGTGGATCAAGCTGGGTTTCTTCCGTCGCTGTGGTCATGTTAGACACTCCTGAAAATTACGGCGACGTCATGGCCACCAAAACCGAATGAATTATTAAGCACAGCGATATCACCCTGTGGCAGGTCAACCGGACCGTTATTACCCACGTTGAGATTAATTTCGGGATCAATGTTGTCCAAGTTCGCGGTGGGTGGTGCTTTTCGGTCTCGTAGTGCGAGGATGCTGTAAATCGACTCGATTGCACCCGCACCACCTAGCAGGTGGCCGGTCATGGATTTTGTTCCCGCAACATAAACAGTGTCTGTGGCACTGCCCAGTGCCCGCCTGATCGCGGTTGCCTCGGCAATGTCACCCTGCGGTGTTGAAGTCGCATGTGCGTTCACGTGAGCAATATCGGCGGGGGTGAGGCTTGCTTCGTCAAGCGCGAAGGTTATTGCCCGCGCTGCGCCGGCACCCTCGGGATCAGGTTGAGCAATATGGTGTCCGTCGCTGGTTAGCCCGGCGCCCGCGTAGCGTCCAAGAATTTTGGCCCCACGTGATCGGGCATGCTCCTCGGATTCAAGGATGAGAATTCCAGCACCCTCACCCATGACAAAGCCGTCCCGATCAATGTCGTAGGGACGTGAAGCAGCCTGCGGATCTTCATTTCGCGTGGACAGTGCGCGCATTGCTGCAAAGCCCGCCATTGTGATCGGGTGAATTGCCGCTTCGGCTCCACCAGCAATCACGACGTCAGCTCGGCCGGTTTGGATCATCCGGGCGGCATAGGAAATCGCTTCGGCACCGGATGAGCAGGCACTTACGGGGGTGTGAACTCCCGCCCGAGCGCCGAATTCCAAACCAACAATTGCGGCAGGGCCATTAGGCATGATCATGGTCACCATGTGCGGCGAGATTCGGGAAGGTCCGCGGTCAAGCAGAAGATCATAGGAGGCAAGCAGTGAAGTGATGCCTCCGATACCCGTTGCGATAACAGTGCCAAGGCGCTCCGGATCAACTTCGGGGGAACCCGCGTTGTTCCACGCTTCCCGTGCAGCGATTAATGCTGACTGCTGGGAACGGTCCATTCGGCGGGTTTCGTGTTTTTCAAGAATCGTCAGCGGATCGACGGCTAAAATTCCGGCGATTTTCGCGGTGTGGTCTTCAACCCACGGTTCGTCAATCAAGGTGATTCCGGGTCGACCAGCGAGGATTGCTTCCCAGTTCGATTCGACGTCGCCACCTACAGGGGTGGTCATCCCCATGCCGGTCACTACAACTTCGCGGGACATGTAATCCTCCAAATTAGTAAGTGCGTACTTCGATGCGTTGATTAGTGGGTGCCAGTGTCAGTGAAAAGTCCATTGACTCCATCGACACTGGCCACACCAAGTTGCTTTGCGCAACTATCAACATCAACTGTCAATATGTTGGGCGGTTGGCTTCGATTTAGGAGTTTGCCTCAATGTAAGACACTGCATCACCGACGGTGACGAGGTTCTTTGCATCAGCGTCAGGGATTTTCACGCCCCATTTGTCTTCGGCCGCCATGACAACTTCCACCATCGAGAGTGAGTCAACATCTAGGTCATCAACGAACTTCTTTTCCATTGTGATCTGATCAACGGGAACACCGGCAACTTCGTTGACGATCACGGCAAGACCGCTTAATACTTCTTCCTGGCTCATTTCGTACCTTTCATTGTGGAGTGTTGTTATCCCGCGTTGTTGCGCGGAAACCTAGGGGAGCGTAACAACCTGCGCTGCGTGAACAAGGCCCGATCCGAATCCAATGATGAGCGCCGTGTCACCCGATTTTGCTTCACCACTCTGCAACATGGCATCCATGGCCAAAGGTACCGACGCGGCGGAGGTATTGCCAGTGGTGATGATGTCCCGGGCGACCTTTACGTTCTCAGGGAGATCAAGGGCGCGAACAAGGGCGTCAGTGATTCGATTATTGGCTTGGTGGGGGATGAATACGTCTAGATCTTGGGCCGTGATTCCCGCAATTTCAAGGGCTTGGTTGATCGCCTTCGGCATTTCTCCCACAGCCCAGCGGAAAACTTGTTGACCGGCCATGACGGCGGTGGGGTACTCGCTGACGATCCCGTCACGGTAATCCGTCAAGGATGCACTCACGGTAATTGCATCTTTTTGGCTTCCGTCGCCACCCCACACGGTTGGCCCAATACCGGCGGTCTCGGAAGGACCAATGACAACAGCTCCGGCGCCGTCAGCAAAAATAAATGCGGTTCCCCGATCGTGCTTGTCGACATAATCGGTGAGGCGTTCGACGCCAATTACCAGAATGAACTTGGCGCTACCGCCACGGATGAGATCGGCAGCCAGTCCGACTCCAAAACAGAAGCCTGCACATGCTGCAGACAGGTCAAAAGCGGGGGCGCCACGAGCGCCAATGAGGTCACCAACCTCAACAGCGGCAGACGGGAATGCATAGGGGTGGGAAACGGTTGCCAGCATGATCAGTCCAACATCAGATGCAGAAATACCCGCTCGCTCAATGGCAATTTTTGCGGCCTCGGCAGCCATAAAAACAACGGATTCACCTTCGCCGGCCCAGCGCCGTTCGGTGATCCCCGATCGCTCACGAATCCATTCATCTGATGAATCGATGAGTTCACACACTTCAGCATTAGTTACTACGCGCCGGGGACGGTAGCTGCCCACCGAATAGATGCGTGCATGCTTGGCGCCGGATGCAGTGAGAAGCGTTGGCATTTTCTTCCTCTGTTGGTGGGGGTGTCCAGTTGGCTGTTCGGTGGATTGTTAGGCGGGCTGTGCCGTGGGGTGTAAGCGAAGCAAAGGAGCGCCGGGGGAAACTGGATCACCGTTTTGGGCGAGCCACTCAATCACTACGCCACCGTGGGGTGCATGAATCGGAATAAGTTCCCGTGAAGTTTGGATTGAGCCAATGTGGACGTTGGGTTGGAGTGAATCACCTTCGGCGAAAGTGATGTTCGCTGCAGTGAAGATCCCCTTCGCGGGTGAAATTATTAGACGCCAAGTGGGACTGGTTTCAATTGTTGACTTAACCCCGTGTTTTTCGATCAACTTCCATGCGGCGGGGAGGTCATCGGGTGTTTTGAGTGCAAGGATCTCGACGTCGGGCATTACCCGCTTGGCTAGGTTCGTCAGCGTTCCCGCGGGTGGGATTTCAATCATCGCGGTTACGCCAAGGTCGATCATGGTTTGCATGCAGAGGTCCCAACGAACTGGTTGGGCAACTTGGGAAACTAAACGACGAACAACGGCGCGACCGTCGTGGACAACTTGGCCGTCAGCGTTGGAAATTAAACGAATCCGGGGATCATGGGTGCTCATTGCGTTGCCGATCCGGCCCAGCGTTGCACTGGCACTTGCCATGTGTTCGGTGTGAAACGCACCTGCAACTTCTAAGGCTCGAACTCGTGCACCCTCGGGTGCCACGAAGCTTTCAAGTTGCGCAGTTGTCCCTGCAACGACGATTTGACCAGCCCCATTTATGTTGGCGCAGGTCAATCCGGCTTCGGTTGCCGCAGCAATAACATCTTCTTGACTCCCACCAAGGACAGCCGCCATGCCGGTCGCGGTAACTGCAGAGGCTTTAGCCATTGCCTTGCCGCGCTCGCGAACGAAGACCATGGCTTGCTCTGCCGTGAGCACGCCTGCGCCAACGGCCGCTGTGATTTCGCCAACGGAGTGTCCGGCGCCTGCACCAATGGATGCAAATGCCGCCGAGGGGTGGGGGAACAGGCTCAAAAGGGTGACCAGTCCGGCGCCAACAATGAGTGGCTGGGCGACCGCGGTGTCGCGGATTGTGTCTGCGTCAGAGGTGGTCCCATGTGTGAGCAGATCCACCCCACTTACGAGTGAGAGCCAATTAAGGCGCTCTGCGACGCCGGGGACGTCGAGCCAAGGGGTGAGAAATCCGGGAGTCTGGGTGCCCTGACCGGGCGCAACAACAACAAGCACATTCCTACCTTTACGTAGATAACCGCTAACTCTGAGCGCCTAGGCGCCAAGATTTGACCCTGATCTTTGTAGGAAACCTACAATACCCTACATATTTTGGTTAATTCGGCCGAGAACCAGAGCCAGCCGGACGGTAAAGGCATCACGTGGATCGGCGAGGTCGTAACCGATCAACTCACTTATTCCCTTAATCCGGTAGCGAATCGTGTTCGCGTGGACAAAAAGAGCCCTGGCGCTGGCCTCAAGGGACTGCCCGTTCTCTAGGTAGCTTTCGGCGGTGTCCCGCAGAGTGGGGTCAGCATTGAGTGGGTTGAAAATATTTTCGATGATCTGCGAGCGGGCATTGACCTCGCCCATGAGTGCACGTTCGGCGAGGAGTTCCCCGGCGAACACTGGACGCGGAGCATGTGGCCATGCCCGCGCCGCTGCCACTCCGGAAACGCACATTCGGGCGGCGACTCCTAGCTCTGCCAATCCGTTCACGGACTCGGTGACAACAACGGGGCCGGTGCCGAAGTAGGGGGTCATCAGCCGGTGGGATGCGTGTGGATCAAGGCCAGCGCCACCGATAATTACGAGCATTACCGGGCCATGAATTCCGGTGAGTAGCTCCAGGGAATGACTTCTGGCTGCCCGGCGCATCACTGAAAGTGATTCTTGATTGTCTGAATCCGGTGGGGATCCGGCCAAGACAAGTGCCGGTCGATCTTGGGACCAGCCAAGGGCTGCAATCCGGCTGAGAATTTCGCTGTCGACATCACTTCGAATCAGGGCATCAAGAATCAGTGCTTCAAGGCGGGCGTCCCAGGCCCCCCGTGCCTCTGCGGCGCGCGCGTACACCTCGGCGGCACTAAATGCGACCTCCCGGGAGTACTGCAGGGTTGCTATACGGGCATGGGCCAGATCATCGCCCGTTAAGAATGTATCGAGTTGGCTTTCCACCGCGTCAATTGTGGTGCGCACCAATTCAACTGTTTGTTCAAGGGAAATTACCCGGGCAAGTTCGCGTGGTGCTGCCCCGAATACATCAGTGGTGAGTTTTGGCACCGTGGTGTCGGGTGACTTTGCCCAAATGGAGTACCAGTTCATGAAGGCACCGATGCCCGCTTGGGCAACCACGGCAACCCAAGCCCGCTGATCGGCGCTGAGTTCGCGGTACCAGGGAAAAATTTCCATTCGCTTTACAGCAAGTGTTCCCAGGTCCCCTGACGCAGCCTGCATGCGGGTGATCAAGGAATCGAGATCCTCCATTACAAATGGCTCACTAGCCTGTGTTAACACCGATAATTGCACCAACAATGTAGGTGACTCCGGCAGCGCCAGCACCCCACATCAATTGACGCATTGCACTGAAGACGATTCCTCGGCCCGAGAACTTTCCAACAAGGCCACCAACAACGCACAGTGCAATTACTGCTGCGGCGATTGCTGTGAAGAATGCTGCAGACCCTTGCAGGAAGATATAGGGCACTACGGCAACACTTGCACCGATGGCAAATGCGATGAAACTCGAGATGGCGACTTTGACAGGTGAACCGAGTTCATCGGGGTTCAGTCCTAATTCTTCACGTGCCAAGGTGTCCAAGGCCATTTTGGGATCGGACATGATTTTATCCGAGACTGCTTTTGCTTGGACTCTATCGAGTCCCTTAGCCCGGTAAATAAGTTCAAGTTCTTTTGCTTCTTCCTCAGGCTTGTCTCGCAACTCGATAGCTTCTAGTTCGATTTCACGGCGGAAAAGGTCACGTTGGCTGGCCACGCTGACATACTCACCGGCTGCCATGGAGAAAGACCCTGCGAGGAGACCGGCTAGCCCGGCAAAAAGAACCGTGCTGTTGTCAAGGGTACCGTTCAAACTTGCCCCGGCGAAACCCATGACGAGTGCGGTGTTGGAAACCAGTCCATCGGAAGCACCAAAGACGGTGGCGCGAGCAGAACCAGATGTGTCAACTCTGTGCCAAGGCTCAGTACCTTTTTGCGACATCTCTGCACGCGATGTGATCGTGGGAATCGGAGAGCCTTGCATCATGCTGCGAAAGACTTCTGCATGTTCACGTTCGTCCACCGGCATTGAATCTAATGCTTCGGGTTCATCGTCGTACATTCCTGCGTCGGCGCCTTCATTTTCCTCCAGTGTTCCAAGAACACTGTTGAGACCTGTTGCGCGCGCCATGTTGACAAGTTTTTGATCCGCTGGGTCAAGTGCTGTCGGTGGGGGTGGAATGTCAACGCCGTATTCGGTTAGCTTTTCCAACCAGTGCTCGGCATGAGCATCTTCGATGTCAGCCAGCTCAATTAATGCTTCGGCGCGATCCCCGGTTACGGTTTCTGCTAGTGAACGGTAGAGCAAAGATGCTTTACGCTCGGCTTCCAAGTAACGCAAAAAACGTTTGGGATCTTTGCTCATGCTCAGCCTGAACCCTCCGTATTTCCTGCGTCTGCCGCAGCAGGATCAAGTAATTGATACTTGTTAATCGCTTGCGCAACAATTGATTTTTCAATCTTACCCGATGCTGCGAGAGATGCCAGAGTTTGAACGGTGATCGATTCCGCATCAACCAAGAAGTGTCGACGCAGGGCGCCTCGAGTGTCAGAGAGCCCCCAGCCATCGGTGCCCAAACTCGAAAAATCATTAGGGACCCAGGGCGCGATTTGGTCTTGTACGGTGCGCATGTAGTCGGAAACAGCAATTACCGGACCACTAGTGTGCTCAAGCCGCTTCGTGACATAGGCCTGCTGGGGCTCCGCCTCGGGGTAAAGCAGGTTGTGACGGTCAACTGCCAAGCCGTCACGACGCAGTTCATTCCACGAGGTCACCGACCAAACATCTGCACTGACCCCCCAATCCTCGAGCAGAAGTTCTTGGGCCTTGAGTGCCCATGGGACCCCAACACCGCTCGCCAAAATCTGAGCCTTATGCCCAACTTCGGTGGATTCGTTGAGCAGGTATATGCCTTTGAGGATCCCGTCAACGTCAACGTTCTCCGGTTCGGCCGGCTGAATGTATGGCTCGTTGTAAATCGTGAGGTAGTAGTAGACATTTTCCGAGTCTTCGCCGTACATTCGGCGAAGACCATCTTTAATAATGTGGCCTAGCTCGTAGCCATATGCAGGATCGTAGGAAACAACAGCAGGGTTGGTACTTGCCAACAGAACCGAGTGACCGTCTTCATGTTGTAGACCCTCACCGTTAAGTGTCGTGCGTCCTGCGGTTGCGCCAAGGACAAACCCGCGCACCATCTGATCCCCGGCCGCCCAGAAAGCATCACCTGTTCGCTGGAAACCAAACATTGAGTAGAAGACATAAACCGGGATCATGGGTTCGTCGTGTGTTGAGTAGGACGAACCAGCTGCGGTGAACGAAGCGACCGAACCTGCTTCGTTGATCCCTTCATGCAGGATCTGGCCGTCGGTTGCTTCCTTGTAGGACAACAGCAATTCACTGTCAACCGATTCGTATTGTTGACCGTGCGGTGAATAAATCTTGGCTGTTGGGAAAAGTGAATCAATCCCGAAAGTCCGAGCCTCGTCGGGAATGATCGGAACGAAACGAGCACCGATGTTTTCATCTTTAATGAGATCTTTAAAAAGCCGAACGAAAGCCATGGTGGTGGCAATTGCTTGGTTACCGGAACCACGCTTCATCACGTCGTAGACCTTGTCACCAGGCAACACCAGTGGCCGTGACTTTTCGCGGCGTTGGGGGAGCGAACCGCCCAGTTGACGACGTCGCTCCATCATGTATTGGAGATTTTCGTCTTTGAGCCCTGGATTGTAGTAGGGAGGGAGATAGGGATCGACTTCCAATTGTGCATCTGAGATGGGAATGTGTAACCGGTCACGGAAGTCCTTGAGGTCTTCGAGTGAGAGTTTTTTCATTTGATGGGTTGAGTTGCGCGCCTCAAAACTTGAGCCGAGAGTCCAGCCCTTAATAGTTTTAGCGAGTACAACAGTTGGTTGACCCTTTGTCTCAGTTGCCGACTTGTATGCCGCGTACATCTTGCGATAGTCGTGGCCACCGCGGGAAAGATTCCAGATATCGTCGTCAGACCAACCTTGAACGAGCTTCGCGGTGCGTGGATCGCGACCGAAGAAGTTCTCGCGAATGTATCCGCCGTCATTTGCCTTGTAGGTTTGGAAGTCACCGTCATGGGTGGTGTTCATCAGGTTCACCAAAGCGCCGTCGCGATCAGCGGCGAGGAGTTCATCCCATTGGCGACCCCATACAACCTTGAGCACATTCCAACCAGCACCACGAAAGAGTGATTCAAGTTCTTGAATGATCTTGCCGTTACCCCGAACAGGTCCGTCGAGTCTTTGCAGATTGCAGTTCACGACAAAGATGAGGTTGTCCAGTTCCTCGCGGGCGGCAAGACTAATTGCGCCCACGGCCTCGACCTCGTCCATTTCACCGTCACCGAGAAAGGCCCACACTTTTTGGCCGGATGTATCGGCAAATCCACGATTGTGCAGGTATTTATTAAAGCGGGCTTGGTAAATTGCGTTCAGCGGTCCGATTCCCATGGAAACTGTCGGGAACTGCCAGAACGCGGGCATCAAGCGGGGATGCGGGTACGAAGGGAGACCGCCACCAGGATGGGAAAGTTCCTGACGGAATCCATCCATTTGCGTCTCGGTCAGGCGACCTTCAACGAATGCCCGAGCATAAATACCGGGGGAGGCGTGACCTTGGTAAAAGATTTGGTCAGCGCCCTCAGCGTGGTCGGGACCTTTGAAGAAGTGGTTGAAACCAACTTCGTACAGGGTTGCAGAACTGGCATAGGTAGAAATATGTCCACCTACGGAAACCCCCGGGCGTTGAGCGCGGTGAACCATGATTGCCGCATTCCAGCGGATCATGGCGCGGATCCGGCGCTCTACGAATTCATCGCCGGGGAACCAAGGTTCATTATCGGGGGCAATTGAGTTGATGTAGTCGGTGCTGCGAAGGCTGGGTACTCCAACATTGTTTTCCGCCGCTCGACGTAGCAGTTCCAACATAAGAAAACGAGCCCGGTAGTTACCACCGGATTCAACGAGACCGTCAAATGACTCGAGCCATTCTTTGGTTTCGGCTGGGTCAACGTCAACGTACTGCGTTGGGAGCCCACCTGCGAGGAGTGGTGATCGGGGATTTGGCATGGCAATCGCCTTTCAGTTCTCACTTGCAGGATCGCTGCTAGTGATCGGAGTCGTGCGGCAAGACGAGTAGTGCCCGTTCTGCCGTGGTCCTATCTTCCCGTATGGGAAACTTTCACACTCATTCGCCTCTGAGGTAGATACCGTCGACATCGCCGGGTTTAGCTAGGCTGTCGGGGTGACCTTTGTGACGAACAAGTTGTTAGATCTTTATCCAATCCACTTGCCAAATGGCTCCGATTTGGGTGAACTAGCCCCGTGAGCGTTTCATCCCAAGCCCTGGAACGGGCCACCCGGCTTTCATTTACGGCGGGCCAGATAGTTCAAGAAGTTGGTTTTGACACCGACTGCGACTCAGATTTGCGCGGGGCTGTCGTGGAAATCATCGGTTCCGACCTTGTCGGTCTGGATTTTGATGAGGTTGTTGACGCCTCGCTGTTGTGGTTCCGCGATGACGACGGTGACCTCACTGACGCACTCGTTGATGCAATCAGTCCACTAGCGGACCAGGGTGTTGTTTGGCTACTTACCCCGAAGCCTGGTCGCGAGGGGCATATTGAACCTGAAGACATCACCGATGCAGCCCAAACTGCAGGTCTGCGTCAAACGAGCACGATCAGTGCCGGCGAGAATTGGCAGGGGACTCGACTGGTGGCACCGCGCGCTAAGCGTTAGTCTTCCCCCCATGTCCTTAGGTATTGGCGATCGCGCCCCAGAATTCACCCTGTCCAATCAATTCGGTGAGAGTGTTTCCCTCTCAGATTTCCACGGCAAGAAAAACGTGGTTGTCATGTTCTATCCATTCGCTTTCACCGGAATCTGCACGGGTGAACTGTGCACAATTCGTGACCGTCGCGCCGATTTTATTAATGATGACACTGAAGTGTTGAGCATCTCCTGCGACCCGGTCCCAAGCTTGAAGGTTTTCTCCGAACAGGAGAAGTTCACTCACAATCTGCTCAGCGATTTTTATCCCCACGGTGCGGTCTCCAAAGAATACGGAGCCTTCTTGGAAAATAATGGCTTCGCGACCCGGGCCGCCTATGTCATTGACAAAGAAGGAATCATCCGCTGGTCGGTTGTTAACGGCCCTGGGGAAGAGCGCAATGCAGATGACTACGCAGCAGCTTTGGCCGAACTTTCCTAATCTGTCTCATTCGTGACCTGCAAAGTCGAAGTGTCATCGGTTTCGTGAACTGATGCTTTATTAATCTGATTTACGTGGGAGACGATTCCGCCGATTAAGGCAATTTGTGCCGTCATGTCAGCTCCACGCACTGCCTGGTGAGCGGCGGTCATGCCGATACTTTGAGTTGGGTCATCCGTTGCAAGGTTCCCGGCCGCCAACTCGAGTAAGTCGGCGAGTGGTGAAAGTGCCGCCTGGGGGATTTGACTACTCATATTTGACCGTGTTGCGCTGCGAAGATCATTCGCAATGTTAAGAACTCGAGCACTCATCACCTGATTGGCCCTGAGCAGTTCTTTCAGCGATTCCAAGTCAACACTATTAATACGTGGACTCCAGCGTGAATGTTTTGCCAAGTCTTCATATTGCGCGGCGAGTCCAAGAACTCTATTGCGTAACTCAACCGCCTGGTCATGCCACGCGCTTGCGTCATCCTTGGATGGCTCACCTCGCAGGTCAGTTGCGATTCGGGCGAGCACTTCCGCCAATTGAACTTGCACGGCATTTAAACCAGCAGCGAGTTTTTGAGTGTCGCGCGTTGGTGATGCGAGAAAAGATGCGACTAAAGCGAACAGTGCGCCGATGGCCACACCGGTGAATCGTTCTAACGCCAACTCGGTTGTTAGGTGCGAACCAACCACCAAAATAACCGTTACCGCCAAACTCGCAGCGACCAGTGGTGACTCCTGTGGATTGCTGTACTGCATTACTCGCGCCATAACAAAACTCAGGGCAACCAGTAGCAGAATGACAATGGCACCGCTACCGATCACGGAAACAATGAGAAGCGCGACGGCTGCCCCAATGAGTGCACCCAATAACTGGATGGACGTTTCCTTTGCTGCGTGGTGGAAAGTAACTCGCGTCGCAACAACGGCTGTGATTGCGGCCGGAACCGGGGATGCATAAGGAATCGCTTCGCTCACCAAATAGGCGAAGAAGGCTGCAAACGAGGTGAGAACGGCCAACCGAATGTAGGTTGTGGGTTTAAAACGTTTGAGTCGGATTACCCGAGCGCGGTCAAAACGAGGTGAGCTCACCCCTTGAGTATCGCAGGGCGAGTGATTACCAGGTCAAGGTGCGTGTGGCCAGCAAATCGGCTTCCCTGTGGTCATGGGTGACGTGAATAGTTGGGATTCCCTCGCTCGTGACCAATGTCTTGACATCGGCTAGCAGGCGCAACCGGGTTGCTGTGTCGAGGGCGCTGTAGGGCTCGTCGAGCAGCAGGACGGCCGGTTTCGCCGCGATCGCCCGGGCCAAAGCAACCCGACCTGCTTGACCACCCGAGAGTTGCCAGGTTTTTTGGCCAGCGATCTCGCTCAGGCCGACCCATTCCAAAAGTTCAGTGGCACGGATGCGTGCGGCATTTTTTGAGGCACCGCTGGCCCGAAGTGAATAACCGATGTTGTCGATCAAAGATAGATGTGGGAAGAGAAGTGGGTCTTGAAATACCAACCCAATATTGCGTTTGTGAATGGGCACGCCGCTCAGGTCTTTGTCGCCAAGAAAAATATCCCCGCTCAGCGTTGGGGTCACTCCAGCTAAAGTGCTTAACAGAGTTGACTTCCCGCATCCACTTTCACCAACAACGACCACGATCTCGCCAGGTCTAACAGAGAAATTCAAGGGCGGGGCCAAGGCTTTTTCGTAGCCGATCACCAAATCATGTGCGTGCAAAATCGAGGTGGTCATGTGAGTACCTTTCGTGACTCGATTCGGTCAACAATCAGAAGTAGGGTCATAGTGATAATTACTAGAATCACACTGAGTACCGCGGCTGTTGCGAATGCTGACTCACCCGGCTTACTTAACAGTCGAGCGATCTGTACCGGCACCGTGGGTGAGTCGGTACGCGATAGCAGTGTTGCGGCACCAAACTCACCCAGTGAAACCGCTGCAGCTAATCCGCCAGCGGCCAACATGACGCCACTAAAGACCGTGCCAAACGCTGTCCACCAAGCTCGTAGTGGAGCAGCACCTAGACTCAGTGCGACGAAATACCTGCGGGGGTCAACATTGCGCAAGCTGGGAGTTGCCACAGCAACCACAATCGGCACTGCGATCAGAGCGTGAGTGATCGGGATCAACGCACCGGTGCCGCGCAGGTCAAATGCCCCGCGTGAGAACGCAAGCAGGATCCCCAACCCCAACGTCACAGCTGAAACACCTAATGGAATTAATGCCAGCGTGACAACGAATCCTTTTTTGCTCATAACGGCGATTGCTATTGCCCCACCCAAAATAGCTGCGATCACGGCAGTGGCCAATGCCAAGCCAATTGATCTGCCCAGCGCTGCAATCGGTGACCCGATTCGCGTGTTTTGGGTACTGGCCAACTCACTCCACCATTGCAAGGTAACGCCCCCAGAACTTGAGACTGATGACCAAAGAATGCTCGCAATCGGGCTAAGAACGAGTGCCACGGCAACGAGGCAAGTGAGTGCAACCACGAATATGGCCTTACGTCCACTAATTTTGGCGCGCTCTAGGGCAACTTTTGCCCTAGGTTCATCACGACTTATTCGGGCGGAAATCAAGAAAACCAAACTGACAACAACTAGTTGCAGGATGGCCGCCGCCAGGGCCGCTGGGAAATCAAGAAGCACCGAGGTTGAACGAAGCAGGACCTGCTCGAGTGTTCGGGTACTCGAGCCATCACCCAACACGACAACAATGCCAAGTGAACTAAAGGAGAAAATGAATACTACGCTCGCCGCCAGCACAATTGAGTTTCGCAATGCAGGCAGTGTGATTGTCATGAAAACACGGAGCGGCTTAGCGCCCAACGTTGCGGCGGTGACTTCCATGCGTGGATCGAGCGTGGACCACTGGGCCCCGACGAGGCGAACAACAACGGCAATATTGATGTAGGCGTGGGCAATCACGACGAGTAACAATCCGTTAGGAATTGCGTCACCGAATAAGGATCTGAAGCCAAGAGCCACGACGACGGTCGGTAAAACGAAAGGAACCGTGACCAGGGCGAGTATGAATCCTCGGCCAAGAAACTCATAGGTAAATAAAACTCGAGCGATGGGAATCCCGATCAGCAGTGAGAGCCCTACGCTAAGGAGTGCTTGAACGCCTGCAAGAAGCGCTACCCGCCACAGAGTTAAACTCGTCAGTTCGCCGAGTGTCTCGGTACTCCAGGCCGTTGCCGCGAGTTTAGAGAGCGGATAAATCAGGAATGTGAACAATAGAATTGCAGGAAGTATCCACAGCCATTTAAGGCTGCGAGGTAAATGCTGGCTCAGCACGCTGATCAGCGGTTCATCACCGTTCCCCAAGTGTCAAGTAATGAAGAGAGCTCTTCATTGACTTGTTCGGGAGGCAGTGAAGAGCTTGTAGGAATCACCGGCGTGAAATCGGTGAAGACGGAAGGCAAGGTTGCATCGACCCGAACCGGGTAGACAAACATGTTTAAAGGAATGTCCTCTTGTACCTTGCGAGAGAGTAATGCATCAATGACCTTTTGAGCCCCAACTGGGTTTTCAGCGCCAGCCAACACACCCGCGTACTCCACCTGCCGATAGCAGGAGTCCACAAGCACGGAGGTTGTTGGTTCGGTCACGGTGGCATCTTCAGCGAACACGATTTCAGCCGCAGGACTGGTTGCATAAGAAACCACGAGCGGGCGACCCCCACCGGAAGGAGTGAACTGCGAGTAATACGCGTCGGTCCATGAACCTGCAACGGCCACACCGCCATCGCGTAGTGCTTCCCAATAAGCGGGCCAACTCTCGCCAAATCGTGCGACGGTTGCAAGAAGGAATGCAAGTCCAGGCGAAGACGTTGCGGGATCCTCAACCACGAGCAGGTTCGCGATTTCAGGCAGTTGCTCAAGGGTTGTAGGAATCGCCACATTGTTCTGTTCAAACCAAGTGTCATCACTGTTGATACACACGTCACCGAAATCAATCGGCGTGAGGTATCCGCCCTGGGTGTCTTGGGTGAACTCCGGCAGGACATTTGCTAGTTCAGGGGAGGTATAAGAGTCAAAAACTCCTTCGCTGGTGGCGCGAGCCGCCAAGGTGTTATCAACTCCAAACAGCAAGTCGGCGGTGGGTGCACCCGCAGCCAAAATTGAACTCGCGGTAAGCGTTCCTGCATCTCCCGTTGAGGTGATTTGTAGATCAATACCTTGTTTTAGTAGCTCAGAGGTGAATGAAGGCGAGAGCACAAAGGATTCGTGCGTAATCATTTGCACTGTTTGCACCTGAGGGTCATCGACCTGTCTGGGAGCTGATTCAGGCGAACTTGAACAGGCGCTTAGGGCAATTGCGCCCGATACGACGACAACAATAAAACGAAACATTTCCACTCCCTCGCGCTGGCATTACCCAGATCAGGTTTTGTGGGTAAGCAGTGGCAACTGCCCTCTCAGCCCGCTGATCCTGCGAGCTCCCCAAGGTTTCTCAAGGCTAGCACTAGGTGTTGCTTTGGGTGAATTGAGAGCAACGAAGACGAATTTGTTCTATGGTTTTGTCGTGGAAGGAAACGGGTTAAGCACCGACTTTGATGTCGCAATCATTGGATCTGGATTTGGTGGCTCGGTCTCTGCACTGCGACTTACGGAAAAGGGATATTCGGTCGCGGTCTTTGAAGCAGGTCGTCGTTTCACCGAAGCGAATTATGCCAAGAATTCATGGGACCTTAAAAATTTCCTCTGGGCTCCCGAGCTAGGATTCTTCGGAATACAAAGAATCCACGTGCTCAAAGGCGTTGCGATTCTCGCCGGTGCTGGTGTAGGCGGCGGCAGTTTGGTGTACGCGAACACCCTCTATGTTCCCGGAGATACTTTCTTCCAAGACCCGCAGTGGGGCGAGATCACCGATTGGAAAAGTGAATTGGCGCCGTTCTACGACCAAGCCAAACGAATGTTGGGGGTAACCCAAAACCCCACTATGACTCCCTCGGACGTTGTCATGAAAGAGATCGCCGAAGACATGGGAGTTGGTAGCACCTTCACACTCACACCCGTGGGAGTTTTCTTTGGCGAAGGCCATGGAAAGAAATCGGCAGATCCATATTTTGGGGGAGTGGGACCTACTCGAACAGGGTGCATTGAGTGTGGCGAGTGCATGACCGGGTGCCGCTACAACGCAAAGAACACTCTGCCAAAGAATTACCTCGGATTGGCAGAAGCCGCCGGTGCAAATGTGATGCCGATGTCAACTGTGACCAAGGTTGAACCCATGCAAGCAGGCGGATACCGAATCACAATTCGTAAAACGGGCACGAAGGATGAAAGTTGTTACACGGCGAATGACGTCATCTTCGCGGCCGGAACTTACAACACGCAAAAGCTGTTACACCACATGAAAGACGAAGGCATCCTTCCGAATCTCTCGCCGGCACTGGGGAAGCTCTCGCGTACGAACTCTGAGTCAATTCTTGGCGCGGTTGCAAAGACGACGAGAACTGACTTCACCGAAGGCGTGGCAATCACCTCCAGTTTCTTCCCTGATCCGCAGACCCACGTCGAGCCCGTTCGATACGGAAAAGGCTCCAACTCAATGGGACTCCTGCAAACAATCATGACCAGGCCGGAGGACGGCAGGAAACGATGGTCGGTCTGGATCAGAGAAATGATTAGGAACCCCAAAGATGTTGCTATCGCCTTGAATGTGAAGTCGTGGAGTGAGCGAAGCGTGATCTCACTCGTGATGCAAACCGTCGACAATTCATTGACCCTCAAAGGAAAGCGGAACCGATTGGGACGCTGGTCACTTGGCACGGTGTCCTCTGAGTCAACTCCTGCGCCGACCTACATTCCGGTTGCTCAGGAAGTTGTTGAGCGCGCCGCAGCGATTATCGACGGACGACCGGGTAGCAGTGTGTTCGAAAACTTTGATGCAGCATTGACGGCGCACTTTGTTGGAGGATGCGTGATTGGCAGTAATGCAAGCCATGGCGTAGTTGACGGCTATCACCGCGTGTACGGATACGCGGGACTCCATATTGTTGACGGCTCAGCCATCACGGCAAACCTGGGAGTCAATCCTTCTTTGACAATCACGGCTCAAGCCGAGCGAGCAATGTCCCTGTGGCCCAATCGGGGTGAGGCGGATACCCGCCCCGCACTGGGTTCGCAATACAAAAAAATCTCACCAATTGCGCCGAAGAATCCGTATGTACCCGAGCATGCCCCAGCGGCGTATCGGATTGAGAAAACGGAGTTGAGAGGCTGATCCACGGAATGAAAAAACTCGCAAAGCCTCCTCTGCGAGTTTCTTTAAGCCTGCTCGGTACCGATCAAGTCTTTCTCAGCCTTCGTGGCGGCGAAAGATTGCATCAATTTCGTCACGGTGTGATGGGCTCATTGCCTGTGAGCGTTGAAAGTCCCACTCTTGTTGAAATGATCGAGTCGGGCTTGGGTTGAAAATCTGGCTGAGAACTCTTCCAAAGCTCTGCATAACATTCACGTCCTTCTAGTTGTATTGCATTCCCGGGGTGTCCGGTGGGACAACTGTACGACATTGCCGTTATATAAATGTTATCGGATATCGGAATTCGTGGTGAAATGTAGATTAACAAACGAATTTCGTTATAAAACTCGCACTTTTCCACTCAAACCCGAAGGTGGGGTTTGTCCCATTTGTGTCACGGCTAGGACCCGGAATCGGTAGACGCCGACTCTTTTGGGCGTTGGACAACTCAAGGCCTTCGCCACCGGATTGAACGCCTTAATTGTGCAGATCCGCTTTCCCTTAACGTCGATTACGCGGTACTGCTCAACCACAGCGGACGTGGTGCCCGCCAAAGTGGTGAATCTGATTTTGTTCCTATTCGCCCGAGGCGGGGCCATTTGGGTAGGGGCGGCCGTTGTGCTCGTGAGGGTCGCAGGCTGAGCGTTACCTTCACCTTCGGTGTTACGAGGGCGGACCGTGAAACTGTGCTCGCCGTCGGGCAGATTCGGCACCGTGCAGGTAAGAGTTGTTGAGGTGCAAGCGAGGGTTCCTACAGCATCAAGGACGTCGTAGCCGACAACGCTTTGCGGTGAGACAGTGGGCGCTTGCCAATTGACCACAACGGAGTTGTTAATTGCGGTTAATGAAATATTTGTTGGTGCCGAGGGAATAGTCGGGTAACCGGCGCCAGTGAGAGCTTGGTTAACCAATTCAAGGTAGTCGATTGCACTGAAACCAACCATCAAGTAGCTGCCGACGAACCCAGCGACGCATCCACCGGCAGAGCCGGAGTTAACACCCAGTACCAAATTCTCACCGGCAGGATTAGAGGCGTAGGTGGGACCACCGCTGTCACCGCTACACACACCGACGGATGCATTTTGACCAATGGAGAACACGGGCCCGTAAACCGACTTTGGATCATAGGTGTCAATGGGGACACTTGCCTGAAGGGGAAATACGTCACGCTCAGTGGGGCTTTTCAATCCGTAACCCATGATCGTGGAGGGGTAGAGGTTTGCCGCCCAACGAGACATCTCTGCACTGGTCGCCAACCGGGAATACATGCTGGGGCCAAGATCTTGGTCAAGGAGCAGCACGGCAAAGTCATCTGGTTCCACACGGGTCGAGGCATTCACGTAGGCGCTGGGAGTCCAAATCCCAATCACGTTGGCAGGGCTGGCACCCTGAGGACCAGCGTCGCTGTACTGAACAGCCGCTGCGCCTGGTGGGAAAATTGCCAATTCAGGGACTCGCATGGCGCTGCCTTCCATGGTCACACAGTGTGCGGCGGTGAGCAAAACTCGCGGTTTCCACACGACGGCACTGCAACTTTTGCTCCACGAGGTGCCATCAAAAATGGCGACAGCAGCCACACCGGGGCTACCTGCGGCTGAAGTTCCACCGTAAATACGGGGAGAAATCGAATCTGTGCTGGCACTAACACCAGTAATCGGAATCAGGATCACCGAAGTGATTACCAGTGCGCCCAGCATGGAAAAGGACAATTTCACCCTCTGATAGTAAGTGCTGCATATTTGCGATGAAAAATTTAGGGCGAAATATGGATCCGCCATTGACTTCGTGCAACTACCCAGTGGGGTGTGAAGTAAGCCGATTCAAGTGCATTTTTTGTTAGGCGGTGCCGCCAAAATATGGCCGATATCGCAATTCGAGCCGCAATTTGACCGGACAATGTTCATGACCGGTCATGGATTCGTAGACCGTACATTTGCTTGTTTATGACCGGTCATTGACAATAGAAGTGTGAGTTTCTTTAAACGGATCGCGGTTCTGCCCTTTCTTCTAGTCCTGCTATCCATCAATGTAATTGCTATCCCGACTGCACATGCGGTGGAAAAATCATCGGGAATAAGCGTGCAATCGGATTTCGGTTCCTTTTTTGAGGGCAAGCGCGACTCGTACGTTGGTGCAGGTTGGGAAAGTTGTGTTACCCCGGCCACATGGTCCTTTGACTCCAGTTCACTTTCCGGCAGGGAATCATTACGCGAGCAAAAGAGAATTCAATGGGCGCTGGATCAATGGAGCAAGTACACCCTTGTGAAATTCGAGTTCACGGGTCCAATGGAGACTTTTTACTCTGACACTGACTTCACACTAACCCCAAAGAATCGCAACACGTCCGCACCGCGTCATATTTATTTCGATTACGTTGCAGGTTCTGAGTCGAAATTGTTCACGGGGCTGGTCTACGGATTTGGCCTACCTTCGAGCGTTGATCCAGTCCAGAAAACAATTCAATCTGGAGCCATAATTATCAAACAAGAGTTTATGGATAAGTACGGAAAATCCTCACCCAAGTTGGTTCGAAGCTTGTACCTGCACGAAATAGGTCACGTTTTAGGTCTGGGTCATGCAAGCAATGAAGCAAACATCATGCATCCGCTGGTCATAGGAAATGTTGCACTCGGTGCGGGCGATATCAACGGTGTTAAATCACTCTCACGTGCTTGCGCAACCGAGTCGTTCACTACTGACTAGCCTGACATTTTTGCGGTGACAATTACGTTTGCTTGGTAGCCCCCACGACTCCTGTCGTAGTCACCTCCACACGTGATGAGGGTGAGAACTCCGGGGCCATCGGACGCAAAAATCTCCTGCGAACGCAATGCAAACGAGTCTTTGTCTAATATTTCCGTCCGCATAACCGAAAATTTCATTTTTTTGGTTTTCGTGGAAAGCTTGATCACGTCACCACGATCAAGTTCGCCAAGGTTATAAAAGGCGCCTCTGCCGGCTTCGGCTCCATCACGGTGACCAGCCAATACCGCAGAGCCAATGGGATCTCCAGGGGATGGGCCTGGTTCATACCAACCAATATTGAAGATGTTAGACGGGATCTCCATTGATTGATCAGGATTGATACCCACCGGAACAACCTTGCTATCGACACCCAACTCAGGAATCTTTATCCGCAGTGGTGCCGTGTCACTCAAGGTGTCCAAGGGAAATGAATCGTGCGACCATTCGTCCGTGCCGCCCCCCAGCGAGAAATCAGGGTTTTCAACTTGGGGCTGAGGGGCATTGGCATTCCACGATTGATTACCTGTCAACTGTTGGAACAACACAATACACATCGCCGAAATGAAAGCGGTTGACAGGAAAATTGCCAACGTGCTGATGGCTTTGTGCCTGGTCATGGTGACCTCTAAGAAGCCTGATCCGGTAGATGAGCTGGCCAGATCTTGATTATTCCGAGTTCGTAGGCGACTTTGCATGCTTCATTTCGATCATGAACACCAAGTACTCGATAGATGGCCATCGTTTCTTGTCGAACAGTTGACTCGCTGTACCCAATTATTTCAGCGATAGCGACGTTCGTTTTACCTATTGACATCAATTCCAAGACTCGGAGCTGGCGTGATGTGAGATTGGGTGACCCTGACATAGTGCTTTCAGCATTATTGGTCTTTAACCCATTGGGATTCGGCACTGCGTGATAGGAATTTTGATGAAAGCCATTGGCATATGGGTGGGTATTGGGAAAATGACTGACATCTAATTCCTTCTTATGCAGTTCTTCAATAAGACTCATCGGTAGGCAAACAGCCCTCATGTAGTCGTGCGTCGCTGCATGGTCACTGGATTCGGGGAGAAATACTTGGATGAATCCAAGGAAATTGTGTGGTGTGAACAGACTCCCAACGATTGAGTGCCCCAATGGAGACTTGTAACTTGAAGTGCTCCCTATTTCCAGTTTGTGTTCTATTTCAACCTGCAGCGCGATACTGCTTCGTAGACCATCCAAAGACGATTTATAACCTGGGCCTAATCCGTACTGACCTGCAGTTTCCAGAACTCCATATTCTTGGTTGAGGACAATGCACGCTCCCCAAGCCTCAAATTTCGAAAATGTATGCAGAACCAAGTGCTGGATAATCTCCGATCGGGATGGCAGATTGAGCAGATACTGCAGGAAGGTCACCAACGGCTCGGCCGCAAATGACTCAACACTTGGCTGTCGGAGAGCAGAATGTACCTGCCCGTCCGCTAATTCCTTAATGTTACTTTCCATTTCTCCCCCTCGTTCTTTCTTTATTGACATTGCTATTCAATGGTAAAACTGAGAAATCCGTGATTCCGGATTGAAACGGGAAAATCGTGGTCAATAGTTCTTGGGATGGTTGAAATATCAGGATATTTGGGACAGACGGCACCCAGTCAATTGCTAGATCAAGGGTTCTCCCCTCGGAAATCAACGAGGACCCAACTAATCCAGTCATTGAGCGCGGGCTCAATTCACGTAGTTGGTTCGGATCCCGAGTCACTGGAAGTGAACCTTGTCCGCGCGATCCGATTCCTCGGGATCGATCCAGCGAGTTAGTCCCCATGTAACCGCGGTGCTGATTGTCGCAATCAATAGGAGCCAGATGATCAACATGAAACCGTCATTGGATGTCGGTCCGTCACCAGCATTTACGGCGGTCGGTACGCCCGATGGTGGGGCAACACCGGTTCCTGGCGCTGGCGTAATAGGTAGCTCTGGCTCAGTTGGAGGTGTCTCAGGCACAACCCCCGCAGCGGGTGGTACGGCAACTTCAACTGCCACAACAGGTTCGGGAGTTTGCGTAGGAGGAATTGGGGGAGGAGGCGTCGGGTTGGCCGTCAGGTTGTTTTCCACGCTGGTGGGGGTGGTTTCACCTTTGGTGATGAGTGCGGGTGATCCGGTGATGACCGGTGTTGACCAGGTGAATCCCGTGGGTGCTGTGGGAAGGGTGTCCTCGGTGATGGTGCAGCTGAATCCGGTGGGGATCGCGGTGATGGTTCCTGTTTCCCCGGCAGCGATGGTGACGCTCCCCGTTTTGCTTGCTTCATCTCCGCTTGCTGGTGTGCATGCGTAGTCGATAGTGAAATCATCGGTGAACGCTACGGAACCCTCGGCGAGGGTTTTCGTGATAGCTAAGGAACCCAGATCACGGGTCAAATTGTTGGCGACAGTAATCGTGGCATTTCCTGAATTCGGAATCGACACAGATGCCGGAGTAATAGCAGGAGTGCCCCATGTGTAACCGGGAATTGGTGTGAGCGCATCTTCAGCTACGGAACAAGTCCTGCCGCTGGGAATTCCTGAGATCAATGCTGAACTAGTCGGACTGATTGTTGTGTTGCCAGTGAATCCGGCCCCGCAGTTATAAGAGACTGCATAAGAAGTTGGGAGAGTTGCACTTGCAGGAGCATTGATGGTCTTTTCAATCGTCAGTGTTCCCGTTTTAAAGGTGTTTGTGAAAACACACTTCACATCCTTTCCTTTACCCACGAGTACTCCACCTTCTGGAGTAGTGGTGATAGGTGAACCACTTGAGGTGCACTGTAGGGACTGGGTGTATTCGTCGAGACCACCCACTTCGGATAGGTAAAAGGTGCCAACGCGAACTGTCTTTTCGCCAGTTGTTAGGGGCGCAGCTCCATTGACTCCGGTCTGAACTTGAGCGATGTTGGAGGTGTTAGCAGCGGAGCCAATCTGGAGAGTTGTTTGACCCCCTTGACCCGTCCAGACCTTAGATAATTCGATCGTTCCAGTATCGGGTGAGTTTAAGAAAATACAGGTTGCTGAATCCTCAAGTTCCATACTAAAAGTGATTGACCTATTTGCTTGGTTGAGCGTTCCTATATTCGTGCCGTTAATTGAACATTTGGCATCAACGAAAGTGAAGTCACCGAGACCAGGAGCATTGCCAGTTTCTGTGACTGTGACGTTCTTGGGCCAAGTTCCGCCGGACAATTTAAATTGGAGCAGTCCATCAAATCCGTTTGAGTTGACTGTGCTGCCGGACGTCGGATCGATGACGCCGCCACCAGAGTTGATAACTCCAGCAAATGGCCAGCCATTCGACTCGGAGTTTGAGCTGCCGGGAAAGGCCGTGCCGATTTGCTTCTCAACTGTAATGGTCCCACCACACAACTTGGTAGCAACGTCCTTCAAAACTTGGCCAAGATTGTCGAAATCCGTGGTGTAGTAGTCAGACCCATCAATTGGGCCAGTTGTTGCGGCAAGGTTCAACGCTGAGGTGCCGCCGATACCAATGCCGACACCGATGATCCGGGTGCCACCACCATTCCCGTTACTTTTGGCTTTTACTGCGTTTGCGGAATGAACGGCTTCTTCGACGTATTGCGGTAACGTCGAACTTCCTGATCCGAGAGTGGGATTGCCGTAGAAAGTGGGATTGCCGTCAGTAAGGAATAGGACGGCGTCATAATTCTCTGAACTTTGGGCGATCTGATAGAGGCCGGCATCCCAGTTTGTTCCACCACCTTGCTGCGACATCGCGCTAATGGTGTTCTTTAATGTGGTTGCATCCGCTACGGACCTGACGGACGCCAACGGTCTAGTGGTTCCTGCGGGAGCTGAGGAAGCGAAACTGAATATGGCTACCCGAGAAGGAGTCCCCGTGAGGGCATCGACGAAAGACTTAGCCGCATCTTTCATCTGCCCCCACTCAGTGTCATTAATCGAGTTTGACTCGTCAAAAAGCAGTGCGATGTTGAGCCCGCATATATCTGGCAACGGCGGATTATCTTTCGCATTTGCCCAGCGTCGTGAACTAGAAGGTACCTGGACCGTGGCGCCAGTGGCCACTGTCACATTGACCCGGTAATCACCAGTGCTGAACTTTTCCAATAACACCCAACCGCTGGGAGCGGACTTTTCCTTGACCACAAAGTTGTCGGAAGAGCCACTGATGCTCGGGAGGCTCAAATCGCAATTACCTGTGACATCTGTGGTGCAGGTGGCAACTGGCGAGGCACCTGAAGGAATTGAGGTGTCTGTATTGCTTCCCACGTTGAAAGCTTCAAACTCCGCTCCTTCTAGGCCGTTAGCTGTGGTGTTACCTGTTCGAATGCCAGCTTTCCTGACCGTGATGGTTCCAGCTACAGCTGCTAATTCCTGGGTGAAGAAAACGGTTGCCTGTCGAGAGGAATCATCAACCTCTGTAGCCGTGACTTCAAATTCAGAAATGTCTGCAGGAAGTGGGAAGGAAAAAGTTAGATTCCCATCGGCGTCTACGTTGGCAAATCCTTGTCCATCAAGTAAGTCTTTTCCTTTTTCTTCTTTGTCGGTAACTTGAATCTTGACGTTCCTCTTAGTACCGTCCCAGCCCTCGCCAGCCAATTTCACGGTGCTGCCTGGTTTGTATTCGGGTGAGTCGGAAGTGAGAATCAATTTTGATAACGAAATTACTTCGAGCCCTTGGATCGAGGCTGACTGATCATCGCTCTTCTTCTTTGCATCAAACTTTGCATCGATTTGAAATGATCCAATAAAATCTTTGGGCAACGTAAGGGTGACAGCAACCGATCCACTATCGCTCGATGTCCCCTTCTGGGAATCCAATTTCTCAGCTTTTTTGCCATCCTTTGATTCACTTAGAGTGAACTCCACTTCGCTGTTCGGATTCCAACCGGAACCTTCAGCGGTAACCGACTCACCGGGCGAGTAGCTTGTTTTCGCAACAGTAATTTGGGGTGATGCGAGTTGAACCATCTGAGTCTCGACCTCAGCGCCTTCTTCAATTTGTGAGCTAGGCCCGAATCCTGAATCCTGCTCATCGGTAGTAAGCACTTCATTTTCTTCTGCAGCGTCGGGATTCTCTTCTGAAGCGTCAGGCGACTGGGAGTCGGTTTCAGGTTTTTCTTCAGGGGATGCGGATTCATCCTCGGGCACTTCAATTTGGGGGTCCGACTCGACTTCGGGGGACTCAGATTGTGGTTCCGATTCGACAGCAGGGGACTCAGTGATACTTGTCGGTTGCTCGGTGTCGGCGAAGGATGCGGTCGCGCCAGTGACCATTCCAGTCAACAGCACAAATGCAGTTGTGAATGCGGTGATCTGGCGTGCAGCGATTCGAGTCTTCCGAGAGACGTTCATGATTTCCCCTATTCGAACGATTATTTTGCGGATGCAATTTCGTTTCGTGGAGTAAATATTCATGACAACACACGTTCATCGTTGATCAAGAATGGTCAAACAAAAATGACTGAACGGACATGTTTGGTCACGTGAGCGCAAAAGATTGAGCCGGTCGGCCCTAGGTAGGGCGACGACCGGCTCAATGTTTTTCTCCATCGCTAATGCCTTGCGATGTACTTTCTATTAGTTAATCCATGTGAACCTTGTGCATGTGAGTCTCACCTTCTGTATCAGTCCAGCGCGTTAATCCCCATGTAACTGCGGCGCTGATTGCAGCGATCATTAGGAGCCACATTGCGATTGAGATCCCGTTGCTGGGAGCTGGTCCCTCACCTGCGTTAACCGAAGTGGGTACCCCTGTTCCTGGAGCTGGTTCAACCGACGTCACAGGTGTTGTCGGTGCTGCGCCTGTCCCGGGAGCTGGTGCCACAGGTGTCTCAGGAAGGACAGGAGTGACTTCAGGTTCGGTTCCCGTTGCTGGTGGAGTGACAGCTTCAACTACAGGAACTGGTTCAGGTGCTGGAGCAGGTGGAGGGGGCGGTGGTACTGCAGTGAGTTGATTCAATACCGTGACTTCTCTTGCTTCACCCTCGCCTCCGACAATCGCATCAGTTGGAGAACCTGCAATCAAGGGTGTCGTCCAAGCAAAACCAGGAACTGAAGGAAAAGCGGTCTCAGTTACAACACACGTGTAACCGGTAGGAATCTTGACCACTTCAAAATCGCCTGCAGGGATGGTCACATCACCTTCAACGATTGCACCCTCCAACTCAGGTGCGGGTCCGCAGGAATAGTCAATTGTGAAGTCGCCTTCGAAAGCTGTTGACCCTTGGGCGAGTTCCTTCATGATTTTCAATGATCCGCGGTCGCGAGTAATAGTGTTCGTAACCGTGATCTTTTTTTCATTGAACTTGATTTGCACGGACTCCGGTTCATAAGTTGGATCTCCCCAAGTGAAGTTTTCAATCTCCTCGGGTGCTTCCTCGGTTACTGAGCATGTTTTGTTTCCTGGAATGTTTTCGATCGAAGTCGATTGACCGGCAACTAGCGTGACCGTGCCAGAGTTCTTGCCGCCGCCGTCACCCATGCCGCCGCCGTCACCCATGCCGCC
>JAFMHB010000013.1 GCA_017854795.1 Candidatus Nanopelagicales bacterium | reverse complement strand
GGCGGTCGATTCGTATTTTGCGGTGAACCGACTCAAAAAGGTGATGTAGTTGCTCGCGCATTGTCTCGACTGACTTGGTGGACAAGTACAAGAGTGACCAGGCTGCCCATGTTTGAAGCAACATGGGCGCGTCCCGAACATGAACTTATGGCTTCTTCGCGTGAAGCTGCGTTGGAATCTGTCGTGGACATTCACACTTTTGACCCAGATCAATTGTCCCGAATAGCGCTGCGTAATGGCTGTGTTGACGTCAGCACCGTCACGGAAGAGCTGACGGCTTCCTGGTTTGGATGGCCGGTGCGAACATTCGAGGCGTCGGTCAAGACTGATGCCCTCGGTTGGGGTTGGGCCAATTTCGCGTTCGGAACATGGAAAAGACTTGAAACCTTGGACCGCAAGATACTGTCAAAGGTTGTCCCTGACGAATTTTTTTACAACGTTTGCATCACCGGAGTAGCGCCTTAATCGGACAAAGACATGCGAATTTTGCACTTTTCATGGGAGTACCCACCGGTGATGTATGGGGGACTGGGGGCACACGTTTTGGCCCTGACGCAAGCACAGGCTCGGCGTGGTCACGAAGTGACGGTCATTACTCAGGTGGAACCAGGGGATGCCGGATCGCATGTAAACTCCAATGGCGTCGAAGTCATTCGGGTTGCGAATCACTATCCGGATGCCCAGATGGTGCACGAGAGATTCGCGAACTGGGTGCATGGGTTTGCCTTAGCCAGCCAAACTGCCTGCGAATCGATGCCAAGAAAGCCTGAAATCGTTCATGGACACGATTGGATTGCAGCGAGCCAACTGATTGTCGCGGCAAAACGATTTTCAGTACCCAGCGTTCTCACCGTTCACGCAACCGAATTTGGCCGACATAATGGATGGCTTACTTCACGGCTTTCGCAAACGGTTTACGCGAATGAACGCAGGGCTGTACAGTCCGCCGACTCGGTTATCGTTTGCAGTCAATACATGACCCATGAAATTCGAAGTGGCTATGGTGTTGAACCAAAGAACCTCAATGTAATCGCTAACGCGGTCTCACCGCTCCTGTCCGCACCACGAAGAACTGTGAACAATTCCGAAGATATTGTCGTGGGTTTTATTGGGCGTCTGGAATGGGAGAAAGGCGTCCACCACATCATCGACGCAATGGGATTAATCAATGATGAAAGAGTGAAACTGGAGATCGTCGGAAGCGGGAGTCAACTGGCAAATCTCCAAGAGAAAGTTCAGAGAAAACGCCTGGGGGATCGGGTTTCATTTCTCGGACACATCGAAGATCATGACAGGGTTGATGTTGTTCAGTCGTGGAATGTGGCTGTTATTCCATCAAGTTATGAACCGTTTGGAATCGTTGCTCTTGAACTCGGCCAAGTTGGCGTACCCATTATTGCTTCTCAAGTAGGCGGTCTATGTGACATTATTTCTTCGAGTGAATTCGGGTATCTGATTGGTGAGATCTCCGGCGGTTCAATAGCTCGTGGGATTGAATCGATTTTGAGCAATCAAACCTTGGCCATTGAGAAAGCTGATCGGCTGCGTTCGCGGGTCGAAACTGAGTTCACTTGGGAGACCGTGGTCGATCTGACCGATTCCGTTTATGAAAAGGTGGGCGCATGAAGCGCTTCAGCCCATGGCGCTTTTCACATGTGCAGTGGATAATCCGTCATCGTGCTTGGAACTGGTACTACGTTGTGCGTTACCTGCGATTTTTGAAGTTACATGTCTTTGGTCCCAGGGGTGTTACTTGCACGGGATTCATTTTCTTGGGTAAAGGCGTCGAACTCAGAGCCAGAAAGGGCTATGGACGAATTCTCCTTGAACCTTGGGTGCACATTGGGGATCAGTGTCATATTCGAGCGCATGAAGGCACCATTCGGATTGGGTCAAAGACCGTGATGGGTACGGACAACACGATAAACGCGTATCTCGACATCTCGATCGGTTCTGAGTGCGTTATTTCCGACTCGATATATATGTGCGATTTTGACCACCGATTCTCTGATGTTCGGACACCGATACGGGCGCAAGGGATCGACAAGACACCTGTTCGCATCGGCGACAACACGTGGATAGGGACCAAGGTGAGTATTTTGCGTGGATCCGATATCGGTGCAGGCAGTGTGATCGGCGCTCATTCAGTTGTCCGCGGGGTTATCGCTCCCATGTCAGTTGCGGTGGGAATTCCTGCCAAAACCATCAAATCTCGACTGGACGTTGATGCCACTGCGTTGGAAGTCGAGCGTCACGCGGATTCAGTGCGACTGCGCACCCGCGCGGCGCTAAATGAAATAAGCGGAAAAGGATTATCCGAATCGACTCCCGAACAGAGCTGACTCGCATGGTCGGCCACCCGATCTCTGGCGTATTGCTCAGCGCTTTCGCGAGAAACCATAAATGCCCAATCACTAGAAAGTTGCAGCATCAGTTGGTTTAAGTGTTCGGAAGAGCAGATGCCCTTATCGATCAAGTCAAGGACGTAGTTTTGACTCTGATCATGTGCGAACACAATGTCGCTCACTCGCTCACCGTTCCACACCGACCAGTCCTTCCCGCTTCCCCATGAGGATTCGCTCAGTTGGATTGACATCTGAGGAGACGAAGTCACCTCCTCCAATGTTGAGGTGATAATTCCTGATTCAGGCAACAACTCAATGACTCGTTCAAACCAAGCAATGCCCTCATGCCACCAATGCCCGAGGAGCTCGGTGTCTATCCCGACAACCACAGAGGGTATTCCATGATGGGCATCGGATTGTTGGGCAAAAACGTTCGTGAGCTCGTGAACGAAATTCCGCGCATCTAATTCGACTTGGACGCCTGCCGACTGTGGATCGTAAAGGGGTTTTCCTGCCTGAGTCTTGTCGCCAACGGCACTGAGTTTGAGTCCGTGATTTGCGTCAATCAAGTGAAAATCTCGATAGACGGCGGATCCGGCGTATCCTCGTTCATGTGACCAGACTAGGTCGCTCACGCGAGCATCTCGAGCGGCGATAGTTACCTCTGAATTCGCCAACCGATATGGCGTGGATGCCCGCCCGCCGGCGCTGGCCACTGCAGGTTCATCCACCATGAAGTGGGTGATACCCAATCGTTGATAAACCGCTTCTTGCCCGGGGCGGTAGGCGCACTCCGGCACCCAAATTCCCTTCGGAGCGGTGCCATATCGCCGGGCGGCATCATCTAATCCAATCCGCAAAGCAAGTTCAGCAAGGTCGGGATGAAGTCCTGGGGTAAAAGGGTGGGTGGCAGGACCACCCAAGAACTCAACCACTTGATCATCGATAAGTGATCGAATGCGTGGTGAGGCGCCCCGAGAGAAGTGGCGACGAAAGATATCCAAGGTGGACTGGGCCTGGTCCAATTCGTAGGTGCGCAATGGGTGGTTTTTCGGCAGGTCGAGGGCTCGAATTTGCCAGTTGTTGAGCCACGAATCACACCCACTTAACGCTCTGGGGTCATCAAGTTGAGCGGCAAGGATCGGCGTAATTCCCAAACTAGCAATATTTCTAAAGCCCCCCTCCCTTAATCGATCAAACGCCTGTAAAAGGGGCAAATAGGAATGTGCAAAGGCTTGGTAAAGCCACTCCTCGCCTACGGGCCAACCACCGTGGCCCAGCACCCAAGGGAGGTGGCTATGGAAAACAAATGCAATCCGACCGGTCGCGTGAGCAGGAACCCCTGATGTGTGATTGACCACAGATTCTCGATGCACTCCCACAATGAAACTCTAGAGTGTGCTGAAAGGTTGCGGTCGTGAGTGGCTGTTTGTGGCTCCCGTGGGTACGATATGCGTCTCACACGAGAAATCCGTAAACATTCGTCCGGTAAAGGAGCCAGTCACGTGAAGATCGCTGTCTGTGTCAAGCAGGTCCCCGATACGTGGGCCGAGAAGAAACTGAAGGCCGATACGTCCACTCTCGATCGTGAAAGTGCCGACGGGGTACTCAATGAACTGGATGAGTACGCAGTTGAGCAGGCATTGCAGCTGGTCGAGGCAAATGGCGGCGAGGTTGTCATTGTGACCATGGGGCCCGAGCGCGCTGCTGAAACTCTCCGTAAGGCCATCAGCATGGGTGCCGATGCAGGGATTCATGTCCTTGATAACAACCTGGCTGGATCTGACGCAATTGCAACTTCAGCAGTACTGGCCAAGGCATTAGAAGGACGCGATTTTGACTTGATAATTTTTGGATCAGAGTCAACCGATGCGCGCATGTCCGTAATCCCAGCGATGGTCGCAGAACGTCTCGGTCTTGCCCAAGTGACTTTTGCCCAAAAGGTGAATGTAGATGGAACGACACTGACTGCTGAGCGCGTGACGGATTACGGTTTTGACACATTGAGCGCCACATTGCCCGCAGTTGTCAGTGTCGTTGAGAAAATTAATGAGCCTCGCTACCCGTCATTCAAGGGAATTATGGCTGCGAAGAAGAAGCCCGTGGAGACCCTGACGGCCACGGATCTTGGACTGGATCCATCAGTTGTTGGTGCAGGAGCAGCTTGGTCGGCTGTGGCAGATTTTGCGGCTCGTCCACCTAAACCAGCCGGTGTCGTGATCTCAGACGAAGGCTCGGGCGGAACCTCGATTGCGGATTACCTCACAACATCCAAATTCATATAGACGAAACCACCTAAAATTTTAAGGAGAACAACATGAGTGACGTCCTTGTACTCGCTGAGCATCATGAATCTGAGATTCGCAAAGTAACGTTCGAATTAATCACGGCTGCTCGTGCCATGGGAACACCTGTTGTTCTCTGGCTGGGAACCGGTTGCAATGACGCTGCCGTCGCGGCTTTGGGTAGCTTTGGAGCAGCCAAAATTCTCGTGGCCGATTCAGCAGATGTGAGCGATCATCCAGTCGTGCCGGGTGCCGAGATAGTCGCTAGCCTCATTGAATCCATGCAGCCGGCCGCAGTACTTGTGGCTTCCAGCGCTGACGGAAAAGAGATTGCTGCACGGTCAGCAATTAAGTCTGGTTGCGGGATCATCACAGATGCTGTCGAAATTGCCTCTGATGGAACAGCAACACAAAGTGTTTTCGGTGGCAGCACGGTAGTTCACTCCAGAGTCACACATGGCACACCGATCATCACTGTTCGCCCGAATTCCATTACAGCCAGCGAGTCGGCCGTAACTGCAGTGACAGAAAATATCGCGATTGGGATTTCTGATTCAGCAAAATTGGTCTCGGTGACGAACCGTAATGTTGTAGAAAAGGGTGCGCGCCCCGAACTGGCAGAAGCTGATGTTGTGGTCAGTGGAGGCCGGGGTGTTGGTGGAGCCGAAGGCTTTGGCGTAATCGAAGCGTTGGCTGACAGCCTTAACGCGGCGGTCGGTGCTTCTCGTGCGGCAACGGATGCAGGTTGGTACCCGCATCAATTTCAGGTGGGCCAAACAGGTAAGACCGTTTCGCCTTCGCTCTACATTGCCAACGGAATCTCCGGGGCAATTCAGCACCGCGCCGGGATGCAAACGTCCAAGGTCGTCATTGTGGTCAATAAGGATTCGGAAGCACCAATTTTTGAGTTGGCGGATTTCGGAGTTGTGGGAGACCTCTTCACGGTCGTGCCCCAATTGACCGAGGAAATCGCTAAACGCAAGTAATTGGGATTGTGGGTATCGGGACGATAGGTAGTATTGGGCATTGTGCAACGCGTTTATCTTGATCATGCGGCAACAACGTCAATGCTTCCACAAGCACGTGCAGCTTGGCTCGAGGTATCTGAGCGTGTGGGCAATGCGTCGAGTCTGCACACATCGGGTCGCGCGGCGCGTCGCGTCGTGGAATCGGCTCGCGAGTCAATTGCAGAGGATTTAGGGATCAGACCCTCAGCCGTGATCTTTACGGGCGGAGGCACTGAATCTGACAACCTGGCTGTCAAAGGCTTGTATTGGGCCCGTTGTTCGCAATTGGGGAAAAGCCCTCTCACTATTGTCACCAGCGCTATTGAGCATCACGCCGTACTGGATCCAGTCGTGTGGCTGAGCGAACACGAAAGTGCCGTTGTTGAATTCGTGAATACTGATGGGCAAGGTCGTGTCAGTGTCACCGAAATTGAAAGCCTGCTCACGCGCGGAGACGTAGCGCTCGTTTCCATCATGTGGGCAAATAATGAAATCGGTGCGATCCAGCCAGTTCACGTGATCGCGGAACTGTGCAGGAAGTTTGATGTCCCATTTCACACTGATGCGGTTCAAGCCCTAGGTCAGCTTCCCTTGAGGCTGGAGGAACTTGAGGCAACCGCGGTGACAATCAGTAGCCACAAGATTGGTGGACCGGTCGGAGTTGGTGCACTCATTGTTGATCCATTCGCCAAATTTACGCCGGTACTTCATGGTGGGGGCCAAGAACGAGAGATTCGCTCTGGCACATTTGACCCTGCTTCAATTGCCGCATTCGCCGCCGCAATTCATCACTCAGTGTCAGACCTTGATGAGCATGCCGCCAGATTGGGGGAATTACAGGAGTACCTGATCGCGGCGGTAACCAGTGCGGTGCCGGAGGTAATACTCAATGGCCCGATTCCCGGTGAAGCACGATTACCGAACAACACGCATTTCTCATTCCCGGGCTGTGAAGGCGACTCATTATTAATGCTTCTTGACGCAGCGGGTATTGATTGCTCAACGGGTTCGGCGTGTACTGCTGGCATCCCTGAACCCAGCCATGTCTTACTGTCCATGGGAGTGGATGAAAAAACTGCGCGTGCTTCACTTCGCTTTAGCCTGGGCCGCGACAGTTCCAAAGAAGGTATTGATCAATTGGCTCAAGCTTTACCCGGGGTCGTTGAACGGGCACATCGTGCAGGGTCAGTGTCAGCATGAGTGCGATGCGAGTGATCTCGGCAATGAGTGGGGGAGTTGATTCCTCTGTAGCTACCGCGCGAATGATCGATCAAGGCCATGAAGTTGTTGGTATTCATCTAGCACTGTCCCGTACGGATTCAAACGGGAAAAGCCGAGGATGTTGCACTCTTGATGACGCGCGAGATGCCCGCCGTGTCGCGGACAAATTGGGAATTCCTTTCTACGTATGGGATTTCTCCTCGGAATTTGCCGAGAGCGTGATGGACAATTTCCACGAGGAATATGACCAAGGACGCACACCAAATCCATGTTTGCGCTGTAATGAAAAAATTAAGTTCAGCGCCGTGCTCGATCGAGCGCTCGCGCTTGGCTTCGATGCTGTTGCTACAGGGCACTACGCGCAAATAGAGCATGGGCCAGACGGAGTCGAACTTCATCGAGCAATTGACCCGCTCAAGGATCAGTCCTACGTCTTGGGTGTCTTGACTCAGGCCCAATTGACCCATTCACTGTTTCCACTCGGTGGGGATACCAAGGTTCGGATCAGGGAAGAAGCGCTCGAGCGAGGCCTGATCACAGCCAAGAAGCCCGATAGCCACGACATTTGCTTCATTCCTGATGGAGACACGGCTGGATATCTGGTGCGAAAACTCGGGGAGCAGCCAGGGGACATCACAGACGCAACAACGGGTGAGGTCCTTGGTCGCCACAGCGGGACATTCACGGTGACCATCGGCCAACGCAGGGGGCTCAATTTGACCGTTCCTGCCGAAGATGGGGCTCCTCGATATGTAGTAGATATTGACCGTGAAAGTGGAACGGTGATTGTGGGAGCGCCAGAACTCCTTGACATTGACTTCATTCGCGCTGTCAATCCCATCTGGGCGGGAGTTCCGTTGGGGGAGGTGGCCGTTGACGTAAGTGTTCAGGTGCGAGCGCACGCTGAACCGGTGCCGGCAAGTGCCTATGTTCACGACGGCGAGTTGATCATTAATGTTCATGAACCAATCAGAGGATTGGCGCCGGGCCAGGCCGCGGTCATTTACTCTGGTACCAAAGTTCTAGGTTCAGCCACGGTCGCCAGTACCAACCGAGTCGGTAAGAAGAGTTTGCTGCATGGAAGTTGACCGTGTCTAATGCGAGGGCATCAGCTTTAGGAGTTCTGCCGGGAATATCCGCGCAAGAAGCCGCGCAGGTTGTTGCGGGTGAATTTTCCAATGCACTCTTTCTGCCGATATTGCCAGAGCGTGGACCGGGCGCGGACCCCGTAGGACGCACCGCTGGAATGCTCAGTGCAATCAGTAGTGATTTCTCGACAAGTGTTATTCCATCGGGTTGGCAAATTTCTCGGATGCCTGGCATTGATATGCAACGGGCCCATGATTTTCTGCGGCAGGATCAAGATGCAATCGAGGAGCATGCTCAGGGGTTTTCTGGGCAATTCACCTGCACGGTGGTAGGCCCACTCAGTTGGTGCGCCAAGGTCGAAGGCGCCTCGGGTGAAAGCCTAATTCGTGATCTCGGTGCAGTATCGGAAGTATCGCTGGTTTTAGCCGAAGCAGTGCGTGAGCACCTCAGAGCAGTTCAACGGATTTTCCCCGATGCCCAAATTACTGTCGTCCTTGAGGAGCCGCTTGCGGCTGCTGCATGTGAAGGAACAATTCCAACGGCCAGTGGACTCAACAGTTATGTCAATATTGATCGGGCGCGAATACTGGAATTTTGGGAGCCACTCATAACGCTCGCTCGAAATTCGCACAGTGGGTTTGGGATTGCCATGAGTTTCGATAATGAACTTTTTGTTGAGCCCCTGCTGAAGGCAGGAGCGAACACCTACTTTGATGTTGCTGCGAGTAGCTGTCTTGGAGAATTGATTGACCAAAAGTGCACGACTTACTGGTCAATCAAACCCGAGCTAACAACCCGAGAAAATGCTTTGGACATTGCACATCGGATCACCAGCCTTGGGTTTTCGTTGAGTGAGACTGCGGGATCCTTGATTGTGGTGCCACGTCAATCTGCAGTTTCACGTGATTGGGGAGCGGCGCGGTCTGCCATCGCTATGGTGCGAGAAGTTGTAGATTTGTTGAATGACGAGGATCGGCTTTTGGGTGATTGAGTCATTGTTGAGTGATTCGATGTGGCTATGACATCACCTGTTGGTGAGCCGCCAAAGGAGGCATCTCTACGTTGGCAGGAACTCGTCGAAGTAATCAATCGTGCGCGGATTCAGTACTCCCTGCAAGAGTCCCAGACTCTCTCCGATGCGGATTACGACCGTTTGTTCGTGGAACTGAATGCACTTGAGAATAAATACCCTATTTTGATCACAGGGGATTCTCCCACCCAATCCGTGGGGGGTCTTCGATCCGAGCTTTTTGATCCAGTTGAGCACCTTGAACCCATGTATTCACTGGACAACTCTTTTGGTTCTGAGGAACTGCGTGCTTGGTGTGACCGAGTAAATGGTGTTCTGGGCCGTGACCCAGAGTATCTATGTGAACTCAAAATTGACGGGCTAGCAGTCGATGCCGTGTATCGAAATGGGCAACTCGACTCTCTCGCTACGAGGGGTGACGGCACGACCGGTGAAGACGTCACCGCGAACGCTGTCTTTATCCCATCAATTCCAAAAACACTACAGGGTAAATCAATTCCAGCACTCTTAGAAGTACGCGGTGAGGTCTTTTACCCACTGGATGCTTTCGATGTAATAAATAGTGAACAAGTGAAGATTGGCAAGCCATTGTTTGCCAATCCACGCAACGCTGCTGCCGGGGCGCTGCGCCAGCGGATAGACAAGCGCGAGAAGGAATTGCAGGAAGCAAAAACTCCTGAGCGTGAAGCAAGATTAAGTCAAGACCTCAATGCTGCCGTTGCGAGACTGTCGGCATTGCAGTTCACAGTTCACGGTTTCGGCGCACACGACTCCGAGGTCTTGAGTAAAACTCGAACACAAAGTGAGGTCTACGATCGACTCTCGCAGTGGAGCTTGCCAACAACATCTCTTGCTCGTGTTCATGCAACCTTTGAGCAAGTGTTGGGGTACATCGAATATTTCAATGACCATCGTTCGGAGGTCAGTTTTGACATTGATGGCGTTGTTGTGAAAGTAAATGGTCTCGAAGATCAGGAATTATTGGGATTCACTTCTCGGGCACCCAGGTGGGCCATGGCATACAAGTATCCACCAGAAGTTGTTCGAACGCGTTTACTTGACATTCAGGTCAGTGTTGGTCGTACTGGTCGAGTGACTCCGTATGCAGTTATGGAACCAGTCCAGGTCGCAGGAACAACTGTTTCCATGGCCACGTTGCACAATCCTTTTGAAGTTGAGCGCAAAGGCATTCTTATCGGTGACATGATTTTTTTGAGAAAAGCCGGTGAAATCATTCCTGAAGTTTTGGGTCCGGTACTTGAGGAGCGCGACGGAACCGAAGTCGCATTTGTCATGCCGGAGTTGTGCCCGGAATGCGGTTCGAGGATTGCCCCAGAAAGTGAAGGGGATAAGGATATCCGTTGCCCGAATGCTCAGGGCTGCCCTGCTCAGTTGCGCGAACGACTGTTTCATATTGGATCTCGGGGAGCGCTGGACATTGAGGGACTGGGAGAAAAGGCCGCTCAAGCATTATTGGTAAGTGGTGTCATCTCAAATGAAGCCGAACTATTTGATTTAACGGCTGAGAAGCTCGCCGCGAGCAGTTTCTTCGTAAATTCGCATAAGGACTCGGAAGTAGCCCACATCAACAAGGCAGGTGAGACGTTATTAGCCCAATTGCAGAAAGCCAAAAATGCTCCATTGTGGCGGTTCTTGGTTGCCCTAAGCATTCGTCATGTTGGCCCCACGGCCGCTAAGAAATTAGCTCAAGCATTTGGATCGCTTGAGTCAATTGAAGCTGCAACCATGGAGGAGTTATCAGCGGTTGACGGAGTAGGGGAGCGAATCGCTAAAAGTATTGTCGAGTTTTTTGAAACCCCATGGCGCCGTGACGTTGTCGCACAATGGCGGTCCGCAGGCGTAGAATTCGTCGATCAGCGGAGTCCCGTGGAAGGACAAACACTTCCTCTGTTGGGAAAAACTATTGTGATTACTGGATCAATTCCAGGTTACACCCGTGAAGGTGCCCAAGACGCAATCGCGTCCTTGGGAGCGAAGGTTGCCGGGTCGGTATCCAAAAAGACTGACTTAGTGGTTACGGGAGAAAAAGCCGGATCCAAGGCGGACAAAGCCCAAAGTTTGGGAATTCCCACAACTGGTATTGACGGTTTCCATGCCCTGCTGCGAGGCGACTTCAATGGCGCCCTCATTCCGAAACCCGAGTGACGCACCGTGATAGTGAACCCATGGCGCTCAATAGACTTACGACATGACGGACACTTCGGCAAACGGGATCGATCAAAACCTGGTTGTGCACTTAGGCAAACTCGCCAGACTTGAACTCACGGATGTTGAGGTGGAGCATTACACGCTTCAACTAGAACAGATTCTGGGAGCTATTGCTTCGATTAGCGAAGTTGCAGCAGCTGACATCCCACCCACATCGCACCCAATTCCCTTGGAAAATGTTTATCGAGAAGACATAGCTATTCCAGGACTCCTTCACGAGGACTTTGTGCCCGGAGCACCTTCATTTGAAGATGATCGATTCAGGGTCCCCAGAATTCTCGGTGAATCCGCATGAATGATCTGATCCGGCAAAGCGCAGCAACACTTGCTGGGGCGATCGCTCGCAAAGAGGTTTCGAGCGAAGAAGTAACTCGGGCGCACCTTGATCGAATATCCCAAGTTGATGAGCGGGTTCATGCATTTCTCTATGTCGACCCGGAAGCTTCGATAGCGCGGGCCCGTGAAGTTGACCAGCAGATTGCGAAAGGTGAACTGTCTTCGCCGCTAGCAGGTGTCCCCATTGCCCTTAAAGATCTAGTAGCGACAAAGGGTGTTCCGACAACGTGTGGTTCTCGCATTCTCAGTGGATGGCGGCCGCCCTATAGCGCAACAATTGTTAATAAGCTCCATGCCGCGGGTGTTGTTTCGTTGGGTAAGACCAATATGGATGAATTTGCTATGGGTTCATCAACCGAACACAGTGGATATGGCCCTACTCACAACCCGTGGGATTTGGATCGGATCCCAGGGGGTTCTGGCGGTGGATCTGCGGCGGCGATTGCCAGTTTTGAAGCGCCACTCGCAATAGGTACTGATACCGGTGGCTCGATTCGGCAACCTGCTGCGGTGACGGGAACGGTTGGTGTCAAGCCAACCTATGGCGGAGTTTCCCGTTACGGAATCGTGGCACTCGCCTCCTCTCTGGATCAAGCGGGTCCGTGCGCACGAGACGTGATGGATACGGCCATCTTGCACTCGGTTATTGCCGGTCATGACCCACGTGACTCCACTTCGATCAATGCACCCGTGCCGGACTTTGTGGCGGCGGCACTCAGTGCCGATATACGTGGCATGAAGGTCGGGGTTATCAAGGAACTGCAGGGGGAAGGTTTTCAGCCGGGAGTTCTCCAACGATTTAAACAATCTCTGGAAATTCTGACCGAACTCGGAGCGGAAATAGTTGAAGTCTCGTGCCCACATTTTCAATACGCTTTGGGTGCGTACTACCTGATCTTGCCCTCGGAAGCGTCGAGCAATCTGGCCCGCTTTGACGGAATGAGATTCGGTATTCGAGTCGATGACGGAAATGACCGTTCCGTTGAACAGGTGATGAGTGCGACACGCGAAGAGGGCTTCGGGGCCGAAGTTAAACGTCGCATCATGTTGGGAACATACGCGCTCTCGAGTGGGTACTACGACGCTTACTACGGCCAAGCACAACGAATTCGTACGTTGATCACGAGAGACTTTGAGGCAGCATTCACCGAAGTTGACGTTCTCGTGTCCCCGACCTCTCCGACCACGGCTTTTAAGATAGGCGAAAAGCTCGACGACCCACTCGCCATGTATTTGAACGATATTGCCACTATCCCCGTGAACCTTGCGGGCAATTGCGCCATGTCGCTTCCGATTGGGCTCGCCCCAGAGGATGGGCTTCCTGTTGGGCTGCAAATAATTGCTCCCGCGATGGCTGACTCGTTGTTATACCGAGTTGGTTCAGCACTGGAGAGCGCCTTGGTTGATCGTTGGGGCGGACTGTTGATTTCGGAGGCGCCATCATTATGACAACGGAATACAACGCGGTAATCACCGAATTCGATCCAATTATTGGGTTGGAAACTCATATTGAATTGGGCACCAATTCAAAGATGTTTTGCTCATGCTCAGCGCAATTTGGTGGAGAGCCCAACACTTTTGTCTGCCCAGTTTGCCTGGGAATGCCGGGAAGCATGCCCGTTGTTAACCGGGTTGCAGTTGAGTCCACAATCCGCATGGGGCTTGCCTTGAATTGCTCGATTGTCCCATGGTGTCGATTTGCTCGAAAGAATTATTTTTATCCTGATATGCCTAAAAACTATCAAATCTCCCAATACGACGAACCCTTGTGCATCAATGGGTATCTCGACGTCACGGTTGCGACCGAGAATGGACCTCAAGTCTTCCGGGTCGAAATTGAGCGAGTGCATATGGAAGAGGACACCGGAAAATTGCTGCATGCGGGTGGTGCCGGGCGTATTCATGGCGCAACACATTCACTCGTTGACTACAACCGTGCCGGTATTCCATTGATTGAAGTTGTCACTAAGCCGATTCTTGGCACAGGTGATCTAGCGCCTGAAGTGGCAAAGGCCTATGTCGCTGAGTTACGCGACCTAATGCGAGCACTAGGTGTATCGGACGTTCGGATGGAAGAGGGATCGCTGCGCTGTGATGTAAACGTGTCACTGAGTCGTCCGGGTGAAGAGTGGGGAACTCGAACAGAGACGAAAAATGTGAACTCGCTTCGATCTGTAGAGCGTGCTGTACGCACCGAAATGATTCGTCAGGCGGATCGGCTGCGTTCTGGCGAGCGGATCATTCAAGAGACTCGGCATTTCAATGAAGAGACAGGAGATACGACATCGGGTCGTTCAAAGGAGCAGGCTGAGGATTACCGGTACTTCCCTGAGCCCGATCTTGTGCCCATCGCTCCGAGTGAAGCGTGGATTGAGGAGTTGCGCGGCACGTTGCCAGAAATTCCCTCAGTTCGCCGTGCCCGACTCCAAATTGACTGGGGAATAAGCGATTTCGACATGCAAAGTCTGGTGAATGCGGGGGCTCTTGACCTCATTGTGGCGTCAATCGATGCCGGTGTACAACCAGCTGCTGCCCGTAAATGGTGGACGGGTGAACTAACCAGGGTTGCTAATGAACGCAACTGTGAGTTGGAGGAGCTCACGGTCTCTCCTAGCGATATCGCAGAGATTGAGGGATTGATTTCTGCGGGTGACTTGACAGACAAGATGGCGCGGTCCGTGTTTGAGGGCTTACTCGCTGGTGAAGGTAGCGTCTCGCAAATTGTTAGCCAACGCGGGCTCGTGGTCGTTAGCGACGACGCTTCGCTCATTGCTGCGATCACCGCAGCTTTGGCCGATTCACCCGATATCGCGGAAAAAATTCAAGGTGGAAAGATTGCAGCAGCAGGTTCGATAGTAGGCGCGGTAATGAAGGCAACTCAAGGTCAAGCAGATGCAGCGAAGGTGCGGACTCTCTTACTTGAGCAACTTGGAGTAAAGGAATAGGTGCCCAAATGACAAATATGAAACCGCGCAGCGGAGATGTAACCGACGGACTTGAACGAGCTCCAGCCCGGGGAATGTTACGAGCTGTCGGTATGGGCGACGATGATTTCACAAAACCCCAAATCGGAATTGCTTCAAGTTGGAATGAAATTACTCCATGCAACCTCTCACTGGATCGACTTGCCAAGTCCGCAAAGAACGGGGTTTTCGAGGCTGGCGGCTTCCCCATGCAATTTGGAACGATTTCGGTGTCCGACGGAATTTCCATGGGCCATGAAGGAATGCATTTCTCACTTGTCAGCCGAGAAATCATCGCTGATTCGGTTGAAGCAGTCATGCAGGCTGAGCGTTTGGATGGAATGGTGACATTCGCAGGTTGTGACAAGTCACTACCGGGGATGCTCATGGCTTCCGCCCGAATTGATGTCGCCTCGGTATTCGTGTATGCCGGTTCGATCCTGCCTGGATTTGTGAAACTAACTGACGGCACCGAAAAAGATGTCACTATTATCGATGCCTTTGAAGCGGTTGGGGCGTGTGCTCGCGGCTTAATGTCGCGCGAAGACGTGGATCGAATAGAGCGCGCTATTTGTCCGGGCGAAGGAGCCTGTGGCGGAATGTATACCGCAAATACAATGGCAAGTGCCGCGGAAGCGATGGGAATGTCGTTACCAGGTTCTGCTGCCCCGCCAGCGGTTGATCGTCGCCGCGATGGGTTCGCCCATAAATCCGGTGAAGCTGTTGTCGAGTTGATCCGTCAAGGGATTACGACCAGAGACATCATTACCCGTCAATCTCTGGAAAATGCCATTGCGATACTCATGGCGTTCGGCGGTTCCACCAACGCGGTACTGCATCTACTGGCAATTGCTCACGAGGCCGAAGTCGAACTGAGCATGCACGATTTTCACAGGATCGGTTCTAAGGTCCCGTTGCTCGCTGATGTAAAGCCCTTTGGTCGATATGTAATGAGTGACGTCGATCGGGTCGGTGGCGTCCCTGTGGTCTTGCGCGCATTGCTGGATGCTGGGTTGATTAATGGCGATTGCCTCACGGTAACCGGTAAAACGATGGCGGAGAACCTTCAAGATATTAATCCTCCTGATCCCGACGGGGATATTCTTTACGCCTCAAAAAATGCGATTGCGACATCGGGTGGAATCACGATTTTGGGTGGGTCTCTCGCACCTGAAGGTGCCGTTGTGAAGAGCGCAGGTGTGCCGGTTGACACATTTGTCGGTAACGCCCGCGTTTTCGAGCGGGAACAAAGCGCTATGGCTGCCTTGGAAGACGGAACGATAAAAGCTGGCGATGTTGTCATCATCCGTTACGAGGGACCCAAGGGTGGCCCTGGAATGCGGGAAATGCTGATGATCACAGGTGCAATCAAAGGGGCGGGCCTTGGCAAAGAGGTCCTTCTCATCACCGATGGTCGGTTCTCCGGAGGCACGACTGGACTCTGTGTAGGACACGTCACACCAGAGGCCGTTGATGGTGGCCCGATCGCACTAGTTGAGGAGGGGGATCGCATTTCAATTGATCTTGGGGCACGCACCCTGGATTTACACGTTGATCCAGCAGAATTAGAGCGGCGGAGGGCCGTATTTGTGCCAATGCCCAACCGATACAAGCGGGGGGTGCTAGCCAAATACGCCAAGTTAGTGGGATCGGCATCTCATGGGGCAGTTCTTGACTGAGCCTTGTTGTGTGATCCTAGGTATTTATGTCCTGGTGGGCATGCGCCCGCGTGGGGTACAAGGTCAATGATGACAAGGAAGTGCTGACAGGTTATGGTTCTCTCGTGTCACACACAACAGTCGTAGTTATTAGGCGCACGGGCTAAGCAGCAGCCAGTATCCGTGCGCAGCCCTCCGCAACCCTTAGGGGACGGGGGGTTTTGCATTACCGAACCAAACCATGGCAAATGAAACCGAATTCACAAGCAAACCGACCTAACAGAGACGAGGCACAGCAATCGTGAGTACGTCACATGAGGTGAACTCCGAAGCAGGTCCGCAGGGCGCCCGGGTATCCGGAGCCCAGAGCCTGATCTCATCCTTGGAATCCGCGGGTGTCGACGTAGTTTTTGGCATTCCTGGTGGGGCAATTTTGCCCGCCTATGACCCCATGATGGACTCCACCAAGATTCGCCACATTCTCGTCCGACATGAGCAGGGTGCAGGTCATGCCGCAGAGGGTTATGCCAGTGCAACAGGTCGGGTGGGAGTCTGCATGGCGACAAGTGGACCGGGCGCAACCAATTTGGTTACGCCCATCGCTGATGCCTACATGGATTCAGTCCCCATGGTTGCTATCACGGGACAGGTCCCCAGTGCCGCTATTGGTACGGATGCATTTCAAGAAGCCGATATTCGTGGCATCACGATGCCAATAACCAAACATAGTTTCCTGATCACTGACCCTGATCAAATCTCCCAAGCGATAGCGCAGGCGTTTCACTTGGCATCAACAGGTCGACCTGGCCCGGTACTTGTTGATATTTCCAAAGATGCCCTCCAAGCCGACACGACATTCGTATGGCCAGATTCAATTGATCTTCCAGGCTACAACCCTCGAACCCGACCACACTCCAAACAAATCCGTGAAGCTGCGAAATTGATTCTTTCCAGTCGTCAACCAGTTCTCTACGTTGGTGGTGGTGTCATCCGCGGCAATGCGTCAGCATCCCTTCGCATCTTGGCTGAATTGACGGGAATTCCAGTGGTCACAACCCTCATGGCTCGTGGGGCATTTCCCGATTCACACACCCAGCATTTAGGTATGCCAGGGATGCACGGAACAGTTGCAGCGGTCGGCGCCCTGCAAAAGGCAGACCTACTCATTACTCTCGGTGCTCGTTTTGATGACCGAGTCACTGGCAAACTTTCGTCGTTTGCACCCAATGCGGCGGTGATTCATGCCGACATTGATCCTGCAGAAATTGGTAAGAACCGCGAAGCTGATATTCCCATTGTCGGTGACGTCGGTGAAGTGATTCCGGAACTCATCGCTGCCATCAAGGCTGAAATCGAACTAGGAAATATCGGTGATTACGCAGGATGGTGGAAGGAGCTCAACCGGCTTCGTGAGACCTACCCCTTGGGCTACGACTTGCCAACTGATGGAAGCCTTTCACCCCAATACGTGATCGAGCGGCTCGGCAAAATTTCCGGCCCGGAATCGATTTATGCAGCGGGCGTTGGTCAGCATCAGATGTGGGCCGCTCAGTTCATTGGTTATGAATTTCCCGGAACATGGCTTAACTCGGGTGGCGCTGGAACAATGGGTTACTCGGTCCCGGCAGCAATGGGCGCCAAGGTGGGTTGCCCCGACAAAACGGTGTGGGCAATCGACGGTGACGGGTGTTTCCAGATGACGAATCAGGAACTCGCCACCTGCACTATTAACGATATCCCGATCAAGGTCGCCCTGATCAACAATTCGAGCTTGGGCATGGTTCGTCAGTGGCAGACGCTTTTTTACAATGAACGTTATTCAAATACCGATCTTGAGTCGCATCGATTCCCGGACTTCGTGAAGCTTGCTGAGGCTTATGGCGCCTACGGACTCCAGTGTGACAATGCGGAATCGGTCGACGCAACAATCGAAAAGGCTCTGAGCCTTAACGATGCACCAGTGGTAATAGATTTTGTCGTTCACCGCGATGCCATGGTTTGGCCAATGGTTGCTGCTGGAACCGGAAATGATGAAATCCTGTACGCGCGTTCGATCGCGCCTGATTGGGGCAGTGACGACTAATGACTCGACATACTCTTTCCGTGTTAGTTCAGGATCAACCCGGAGTGCTTGCACGGGTGGCAAGCCTGTTTTCTCGTCGAGGATTCAATATTGAATCCCTCGCTGTTGGCCCAACCGAAGTACCTGACATTTCTCGGATGACCATCGTGGTCAATGTTGACCGACTGCCCCTAGAGCAGGTGACAAAGCAATTGAACAAACTGATTAACGTTCTCAAGATTGTGGAGTTGGAGGCCGATTCATCGGTCCAGCGCGAGATTCTTTTAGTCAAGGTAAGGGCAGATCTCGATTCCCGGAGTCACATTCTTGAAACAGTCCAACTTTTTCGAGCAAAAGTGGTCGATGTCGCCCATGACACCGTCACAATCGAGGCAACAGGTGCGCACGATAAGTTAGAGGCGCTACTTAAGGTTCTCGAACCTTTTGGAATTCGGGAATTAGTTCAGTCAGGCATGGTTGCCATGGGGCGTGGTTCGCGCTCCATCAGCGATCGCAGTTCGCGTTCTACCGAAAAAACTATATAGAAATCACGCTTGCCCCAATAAATCTAAATGACATACCGATAGAAGGAGACCCCAGTGGCCGAAATGTTCTACGAAGTTGATGCAGACCTTGATGTGATCCGCGGTCGCAAGGTCGCTGTCATTGGTTACGGAAGCCAAGGTCATGCACACGCACTCTCTTTGCAGGATTCCGGCGTGGACGTGCGGGTCGGTCTTGCCGAAGGGTCGAAGAGCCGGGCTAAGGCCGAGGCAGATGGACTCCGCGTGGTAGATCCAGCGACGGCGGCCGCAGAGGCAGATGTCATCATGATTTTGGTTCCCGACCCCGTTCAAAAGAAGCTCTACGAAGAATCAATTGAGCCGCATCTCAAAGAGGGCGATGCCCTGTTCTTTGCACATGGTTTCAATATTCGTTTTGGGTACATCAAGCCACCGGCATTTGTTGATGTCGCGATGGTCGCGCCCAAGGGACCAGGCCACCTCGTTCGCCGCGAATTTGCCGCCGGACGTGGAGTGCCCGTGTTAGTCGCTGTTGAACAAGATGCCAGCGGAAAAGCATGGGCATTGGCATTGAGCTACGCCGCTGCAATCGGTGGGCTTCGTGCTGGTGGAATCAAGACCACCTTTACTGAAGAGTGCGAGACGGATCTATTCGGGGAACAGGCTGTGCTGTGCGGTGGGGCTTCTCAATTGGTTATGTACGGCTACGAAACCTTGATTGAGGCCGGTTACCAGCCCGAAGTTGCCTATTTTGAGTGCCTTCACGAACTCAAATTGATCGTTGACCTCATGTATGAGGGTGGAATCGCTAAGCAGCGCTGGAGTGTCTCCGATACAGCCGAATTTGGTGACTACGTTTCAGGCCCCCGGGTCATTGACCCGAGTGTCAAGGCGAATATGCAGGCTGTCCTCGCTGACATTCAAAACGGGAGTTTCGCCGAACGTTTCGTCAATGATTACAACAACGGAAGCCCCGAGTTCCTTGAGCTTCGCGCTAAAGGAGAAAAGCACCCAATTGAAGCAGTTGGCCGCAAGCTCCGTTCCATGATGTCGTGGGTTTCAGGCGATGATAAGGATTACGTTGAAGGTTCGGCCCAACGGTAACTAGGGGAGAGCACTGGGGAGAGTAAAGCCTCACGAGCAGAGCTTTTGTTAGGTCATTAGGATTGGTCTGTGCCTAAATCCCGAGTACTCATAGCCGAAGAACTTTCACCTGCAACAGTCGAGGCTCTCGGCCCAGATTTTGAGATTATCAACTGTGACGGCGCCAATCGCGCGGAACTGCTCGCAGCGATTGTCGACGTTGATGCACTGCTCGTTCGTTCGGCTACCTTGGTGGATGCAGAGGCACTGGCGGCAGCGAAGAATCTCAAAGTCGTTGCCCGCGCCGGAGTCGGTCTTGACAACGTTGACGTCAAGGCGGCCACCCAAGCGGGAGTGATGGTTGTAAACGCCCCAACCTCAAATATTGTCAGTGCGGCGGAATTAGCAGTGGGGCTGCTTCTGGCCAGCGCTCGCAATATTGTGCCGGCCAATGAGGCACTGCGTAAAGGTGAGTGGAAGCGAAGCAAGTACACCGGTGTTGAAGTCGCGGACAAGGTTGTGGGTGTTGTAGGACTCGGGCGTATCGGAGTGCTCGTCGCTCAGCGACTCAGTGCATTTGGCGTCCGACTGATTTCCTATGACCCATATGTTCAACCAGCGCGAGCTGCTCAACTTGGGATTCGCATGGTGAGCCTTGACGAACTTTTGGTTGAGAGTGACTTCATCACCATCCACTTGCCGAAAACACCGGAGACAATTGGCCTTATCGGTGACGCGGAATTGCACAGGACCAAGCCAACAGTTCACATCATTAACGCCGCTCGTGGTGGAATCATCGATGAAACTGCGCTTTACAACGCGATTGTTGATGGTCGCGTGGCCGGCGCCGGAGTTGACGTCTATGGAAAGGAGCCGTGTACAGACTCTCCATTGTTTTCACTCGAGTCAGTTGTGGCCACTCCCCACCTAGGCGCATCAACCGATGAAGCTCAAGAGAAGGCAGGCATCTCCGTTGCTCGATCGGTTCGCCTGGCACTCGCCGGCGAACTAGTCCCGGACGCGGTCAACGTTCAGGGTGGCAATCTGCATGAAGACATTAAGCCATTGATTCCGTTGGCAGAAATGCTCGGCGCAATTGCATGCGCACTAGCGGATTCTGCGATAGTTCGGGTTGAAGTTGAAGTCAGAGGAGCCGTCGTAGATCATGACGTTCGTGTCTTAGAACTAAGTGCCACAAAAGGTATATTCCAAAACTTGGTACATGACCCGGTGTCTTTCGTTAATGCCCCGGTTCTCGCCGAACAGCGCGGAGTTGACATCTCTCTGAAAACAGACAGCATCAGTGACGATCACAAGAACTTGGTAAGCGTGAGTGTCACCCAGACCGATGGCGAGATCGTATGCGTCTCCGGGACGGTTGCCGGGAGCAAGCACCAAGCCAAAGTTGTCAATATCAATGGCTTCGACATTGATGTCCCGATTAGCTCACATATGGCATTTTTCCGTTACCACGATCGTCCTGGGGTTATTGGCCAAGTCGGTAATCTCTTGGGTAATTCAGAGATCAACATTGCCGGCATGCAGGTCAGTCGGGACAATGAAGGACATGCCCTGATTGTCCTGACGGTGGATTCACCGATCGCCCCCGCACTTGTGGATCAAATCACAGGCGAAATAGGTGCGCATACAGGCAAGTCAGTCGCGCTTTAGTTCCTTATCGCTCTGTTCACTGCACTGATAATTCCCTTGAGAGAAGACGTTGTGATGGAAGGATCAATCCCAACGCCCCAAAGGACTTTGCCGTTGACCGCGCATTCAAGGTAGGAAGCCGCGGTGGCGTCCCCACCTGCACTGAGGGCATGTTCGGTGTAGTCGAGGACACGAACGTCAATTCCATGGTCTCCCATTGCCTGGCAAAAAGCAGCAATTGGACCGTTGCCCGACCCGCTCAAGGTGACTTCACTCTCTCCATCAGTAATTTTCGCTTCAATCGTGGTGTGCCCGTCGACATCAGAGTTCTGACTGACAGAGCGCAAGGAGAAACGGCCCCATGGAGCTTGGGGGTCCGGCAGGTATTCGGATGAAAAGGCGGACCACATGGCACTAGGTGCGATTTCACCACCTTCGGTGTCCGTCACCTTCTGAATCACTTGTGAGAACTCAATTTGAAGCCGACGAGGTAGGTCAAGTCGATGCTCGGTGCGCATGATGTATGCGACTCCGCCCTTGCCTGACTGCGAATTCACCCGAATTACCGCCTCATAGGTACGGCCTAAATCCTGAGGGTCAATGGGAAGGTAGGGAACCTCCCAGCGAAATGAGTTGACGTCTGCACCGGCTGCTTGGGAATCAGCTTTCATGGCGTTAAGCCCCTTGTTGATTGCATCTTGATGCGATCCTGAAAAAGCCGTGAATACCAGGTCGCCACCGTACGGGTGGCGTTCGTGAACGGGGATCTGATTGCAGTATTCAACGGTACGCCTGATTTCATCGATATTGGAGAAATCAATCTCTGGGTCGATACCTTGGCTGAACAGGTTCATGCCCAGGGTCACCAGACAAACATTGCCGGTCCGCTCGCCATTGCCAAAGAGGCAGCCTTCAATGCGATCGGCGCCCGCCAAGTAGCCGAGCTCTGCGGCGGCAACACCTGTCCCGCGGTCATTATGGGGGTGAAGTGAGAGCACAATCGAGTCTCGGCGGGCAAGATTGCGATTCATCCACTCAATTGAGTCAGCGTAAATATTGGGAGTTGCCATCTCGACCGTGGCGGGGAGATTCAAAATGACCTTGTGATCAGGTGTTGGTTGCCACACTTCAGTCACGGCATCACAAATCTTCAGAGCGAACTCCAGCTCGGTTCCCGTATAGGACTCCGGGGAGTACTCAAAGTAGATGTCCGTATTTGGGGTGATTTCTTCTGCATATTTGGCACATAGTTGGGCCCCATGCACGGCAATGTCAATAATTCCAGACTCGTCAAGTCCGAAAACGACTCGTCGCTGTAGCGTCGAGGTTGAGTTGTAGAGATGCACAATCGCTTGCTTGGCCCCCACCAAAGATTCAAATGTTCGCTCAATGAGGTGTTCCCGTGATTGGGTAAGGACCTGGATCACGACGTCATCAGGTATTTTCCCTTCCTCAATAATTTGCCTCACAAAATCAAAATCTGTTTGCGAAGCTGAGGGGAATCCGACCTCGATTTCCTTGTAACCCATGGAGACGAGTAACTCGAACATTGCCATTTTGCGTGCAGGGGTCATGGGGTCAATCAGGGCTTGGTTGCCATCACGTAGGTCAACGGCGCACCATCGAGGCGCACTAGTCATTGATTTGGTGGGCCAAGTCCGATCAGGAAGGTCAATGGGGGTGAAGGCCCGGTAGCGGTGGAACGGCATTCCCGAGGTTTTCTGGCTATTTCGCTCTTCGTAACTGTTTGCTGTGTTCATTATGGTCTCCGCGGCTAGATTATTTCGAATGGTGAGGTAACCGGCGAAGCAGATTCTTGCTCGACTGCTCCAGGATTTCGGCCCGCGACGAGGATCCGGCTGTTATGCCTCGGCGCGGCAGCGAAGTGAGGGCAGGAGAAGGCGGGTCATAATGCTTAAAGACTAGCACCGGTCTTTGAGAAGCCGAGTACCCACTAAAGTTCACGCATGAATGCCAACTACTCGATCGCACTTATCCCAGGAGATGGAATCGGCACCGAAGTGGTCGCTGAAGCCGTAAAGGTTTTACAGGCGGTAGCCCCGAAGGCCGGTTTCACGTTTGAAACAACGGAGTATGACTTAGGCGCTAAGCGTTACAACGCCACGGGAGAGTTGTTACCTGAGTACGTTATCGAAGAGTTGCGCGGCGCCGATGCGATTCTTTTGGGTGCAATCGGCGATCCAAGTGTCTCACCTGGAATCCTCGAGCGAGGAGTCCTACTGCCCTTGCGTTTCACCATGGATCATCACGTAAACCTGCGCCCCGTCAAACTCTACAAGGGCGTCACTGGGCCGTTGGCGGACAAAGGCCCCGAAGACATTGATTTCATTGTCTGCCGTGAAGGCACCGAAGGTCCTTACGTTGGAGTCGGTGGAACCTTGAGAAAAGACACGTCGCAAGAGGTGGCGACTGAAGTCAGCGTGAATACAGCATTCGGTGTTGAGCGCATTGTGCGAGATGCATTTGAAAGGGCGTCCCGCAGATCGCGTAAAAAGGTGACACTCGTTCACAAAACGAATGTGTTGGTTTTTGCTGGCAATCTTTGGGAAAGAACATTTAATCGCGTTGCGCTTGAATTCCCGGAAGTCACAACTGATTACTTACACGTTGATGCTGCATCGATGTTTTTCTTGACCAACCCGGAGCGGTTTGACGTGCTTGTCACAGACAACCTATTCGGAGACATCATCACTGACATAGGTGCTGCAATCGGTGGAGGGATTGGCCTAGCGGCCAGTGGCAATATCGACCCCAGCCGTAAAAATCCCAGCATGTTTGAACCTGTTCATGGTTCTGCGCCAGATATTGCGGGCTTGGGGAAAGCGGATCCCACAGCAACCGTGATGTCACTCGCCATGCTGTTGGACCATATTGGCGAAAGTCGAGCGGCAGCATGGATTGAGCAGGGCGTCGCCACAGATCTCGGTTCGCGAGGGTCCGAGGCGCGATCCACTTCAGAAATTGGATCTGCATTGGCGAATGCGAGTTTGACCGCGGCAGAAGGAAGTTGACATGTCCGGGCTGTGGAAGATTGAGAACAAAACTGCGGGTGCAGTGCGTCAATCTGATACACAACGCGAAGAAATCCTGGTAAACCCGGGTTTTGGAAGATACTTCACGGATTCCATGGTGACTGCGGACTGGGATGTGGAAAATGGTTGGCATGATGCCCAACTGATCCCCTACGGTCCGCTGGTTCTAGACCCGGCGACTAACTTCATGCACTACGGGCAAGCAATATTCGAGGGTCTCAAGGCGTATCGCCATGAAGATGGCAGCATTAAGACCTTTCGACCTTTTGAAAATGCGCGTCGCTTTGAACGTTCAGCTCGGCGTCTTGCTATGGCGGAGGTTCCGGAAGAGTTGTTTGTGGCCAGCATAGAAGAATTAGTCGCACATGATCAAGAATGGGTTCCCGCAGGGCGTGAGCGATCCCTTTACCTTCGGCCATTCCTCATTTCGACGGAGATTGGACTTGGGGTAAGGCCAGCAAATGCCTATAAATATATCCTCATTGCATCTCCTGCAGGTGCCTATTTTGCTGGAGGAATTAATCCAGTCTCGGTATGGATCTCAGATGAGTACGTACGTGCCGCTCAGGGAGGGACAGGGGAGGCGAAATGCGCAGGGAACTACGCAGCTTCGTTGCTCGCTCAGGCGGAAGCTTCTGCCCACGGCTGTGACCAGGTGGTCTGGCTTGACGCGGTTGATCGGCAGCGAATTGAAGAGATGGGAGGAATGAACCTGTATTTCGTCTACGGCGCAGGGGATTCAGCCCGAATAATGACGCCTGCTCTTACTGGTTCACTACTCCCGGGAATTACTCGCGAGTCCCTCATTACGGTGGCCACCGACCTCGGTATTCGGGTCGATCAGGGTGAGATCACAGTTGATCAACTCAGGGCTGGTTGTGACAATGGAGAAATCACTGAAGTCTTCGCCTGCGGAACTGCCGCAGTTATCACTCCCGTTGGGACGGTTAAGAGCCGAACAAGCGGTTCATTTGATATCGCTGGAGGAAAGTCCGGTGAGATCACTTTGGCATTGCGCAATGCATTGCTCGACATTCAGTCAGGTGCAGTAGCTGATCGACACAACTGGATGCATGCACTCGTTAACTAAGCAAAGTCCATGTATGAAAAGATTTACTGTGGTGGAAACGGAGCAAGTGAATGACTAAGAACGACTCTTTTCATATCTATGACACGACTTTGCGAGATGGTGCTCAGCGCGAAGGCATTTCCTATTCAGTGAATGACAAACTCGCCGTGGCTCGTTTACTTGATGACTATGGCGTTGATTTCATCGAAGGTGGATGGCCCGGTGCTATGCCCAAAGACACCGAGTTCTTTCACATGGCCAAAGCGATTCCCTTCCGGCATGCCCAGTTAGTTGCATTTGGTGCTACTCGAAAGGCAGGAGTTGCCGTAGAAGAGGATTTGCAGGTCAAAGCACTGCTTGACAGCGAAGCGCCCGTCATTACGTTGGTGGCCAAGTCTGATATTCGCCATGTGGAACAGGCGCTTAAAACATCTGGTGCACAAAACTTGGAAATGGTGTCTGACACGGTCCGTTATCTAATCTCGCATGGTCGTAGAGTCTTTGTCGATCTGGAGCATTTCTTTGACGGTTATAAAGCCGATTCAGAATACGCTGTGTCGGTGCTCGTGGCCGCACATGACTCAGGGGCATCCGTTGTCGTCCTGTGTGACACTAATGGCGGTATGTTGCCGAGTGGCATCGAAAAAATTGTCCGAGAAGTGGGTGAACGCACGGACGCCAGAATCGGAATTCACTGTCAGGATGACACTGCCTGCGCGGTTGCAAACACACTGGCCGCGGTTGAGGCTGGGGCTACGCATGTTCAATGCACGGCCAATGGTTACGGGGAGCGAACAGGTAATGCCGACTTATTCGCTGTTGTCGCGAACTTACAGTTAAAGATGGGCATCGAGTGCATTCCTGCGGAAGCACTAGCCGAAACTTATCGGGTGTCGCACGCGATTGCTGAAATCGCGAATATCGCGCCGGACACTCACCAGGCCTACGCAGGGGTGTCGTCTTTCGCCCATAAAGCTGGGTTGCATGCGAGCGCCCTGAAAATTAACGCTGATTTGTATAACCATATTGATCCGGTAACAGTGGGAAATATCCAGCGAGTACTCGTGACAGAAATGGCCGGGCGGGCCTCGGTGGAGCTCAAAGGTGCCGAGCTAGGGATAGATCTGCGGGAGAGCCCAGCTGTAGTTTCTGCGGTTGTGGAACGAGTAAAGGCACTTGAGGCTGAAGGGTGGTCTTTCGAGGCAGCAGATGCCTCATTCGAACTACTTGTGCGCGAGGAGCAGGGCTCTGGACGAAAATTCACGGTCGAATCATGGCGAACAATTGTTGAGCAGCGTGAAGATGGAAAAGTTGTAAGCGAAGCAACCGTGAAATTGCATGCCAACGGTGAGCGTCTCGTCTCTACAGGGGAAGGAAACGGTCCAGTAAACGCGTTAGATAATGCTTTGCGAAACGCGATATCACAACTGTTCCCTGATCTGGGCAAGCTTGAATTGACCGACTACAAGGTGAGAATTCTCGAAGGAATTAAGGGAACTGGCGCAATTACACGTGTGCTGCTGGAAACCACCAACGGCGATCGTGCGTGGACCACGATCGGGGTCCATGAAAATGTAATCGCGGCATCGTGGCAAGCCTTGGACGACGCCGTCCATTATGGCTTGGTGCGCGGCCGGCCGTGAGATGCATATAGCCCAAGCCGGTAGTGTTGTGGCGTGCGTATTTGTCGGTTCAGTCATGGTGAAGAAGTAAGTTTCGGTGTACTCGATAACCTGGATGATCAAGGCGAACTCACAGAAAACTCCATAATTGCAATACTTAGGGGTCACCCATTTGGTGAACTCGATCCGGATGGTCGTGTGATTGCAGCCTCATCGGTAAAACTTCTAGCACCAATTCTTCCCAGTAAAATTATTGGCATTGGCAAAAACTACGCGGAGCATGCCGTCGAAATGAATAGCGTGCTACCTACAGAGCCACTCATGTTCCTTAAACCGAATACATCGGTCATTGGACCAAATGAATTTATCGTGCTCCCGCAGCAATCATCGATTATTCATCACGAGGCAGAGTTAGCGATTGTTATTGGCCGATTCTGTAAAGACGTTCCGCGAGGGCGAGTCGACGAGGTGGTTTTGGGTTATACCTGCGCAAATGACGTTTCTGCTCGTGACGTGCAACAAATGGATGGGCAATGGACAAGGGCAAAGGGATTTGATACTTTCTGCCCGCTTGGACCATGGATTGAAACTGATTTAGATCCAACTAATCTGACTATTTCAGCATATGTTGGGAGCCAACAGCGCCAATCGGGGAACACGAAAGATCTCGTCTTTTCAGTTGTCGATTTAGTGAGTTATGTAAGCCACCAAATGACCTTGCTCCCAGGAGATGTAATTCTTACAGGTACGCCCGCCGGTATCGGGCCAATTATTGCGGGGGATGAAATTGAAATCGCAATTGAAGGAATTGGAAGTTTGGTCAATACGGTAAAGGATGCTCAATGAGTGACATTCGAGTTCGATTCTGCCCGTCTCCTACGGGGAATCCACACGTTGGCATGATTCGAACGGCGCTTTTCAATTGGGCATTTGCCCGTCACGTCGGGGGAACCTTTGTATTTCGCATAGAGGACACAGATGCAGCTCGCGACTCGCAGGATTCTTATCTTGCACTTTTGGAAAGTATGCGCTGGCTTGGATTGGATTGGGATGAAGGCCCCGAAGTTGGTGGTTCATACGGTCCATATCGTCAGTCTGAACGGATGGGAATCTATGCGGACGTTGTTGAGAAACTTCTCGTGGCTGGATTTGCCTACCGTTGCTATTGCAGTGCCGCGGAACTGGAATTAAAGCGCGAGCTTGCCGCCGCGGAAAAGCGAACCCCAGGCTATGACGGTTCCTGCAGGGAATTGAGCGCGGACCAGGTGGCTGCTTTTTTGTCTGAGGGTCGTGAACCTGTTATTCGGTATCGAATGCCAGGGACCGACTTCACCTGGAATGACCTCATTCGCGGGGAGGTTACTTTCCAAGCGGAACATGTCCCTGATTTTGTATTGGTCCGAGCAAATGGCGATCCCTTATACACGTTAGTGAACCCGGTCGACGACGCAATGATGAACATTACCCATGTGTTGCGAGGTGAGGATCTTCTATCTTCGACGCCTCGGCAACTTGCACTCTTTGAGGGACTCATCTCGACAGGAGTTGCACAATTCACGCCTGCGTACGGACACTTGCCTTATGTCATGGGAGAGGGCAACAAGAAGCTGTCCAAACGTGATCCGGAGTCTTCACTCGCTATGTACCGCTCAAAGGGATACTTACCAGAAGCATTATTGAACTACCTAGCTCTACTGGGCTGGTCCATGGGCAATGACGTTGAGTTCTTTTCGCCTAAGGAGTTGACGGAGGCGTTTACCTTAGAACGGGTTAACCCCAACCCTGCACGATTCGATTTGAAGAAATGCACCTCGGTTAACGGGGATTGGATTCGTTACATTCCTGAATCTGATCTGTGTGACCGACTTGTCCCTTTCATGGAGTCTGCAGGGGTCACTTCAGCACACATCACCGTCGAGGAAAAGGCTCTATTGGCTCAAGTTGTTCCGTTGATCCAAGAAAGACTCGACACACTCGATGCCGCCCCCGCATTGGTTGAATTCCTTTTCATTCCTGCAGCGCAAGTGAATATTGATCCAGTTTTGTGGACAAGCGAATCAGCTGAGGTCCTTACTACAGCAGGGAGGGTCCTCGCTGAGGTTGTCGAATGGACGGCGGAGGGTATCCAGGCCGCCCTGCGGGAATCTCTCATCGAAGGGTTGGGTCTCAAACCGAAATTAGCTTTTGGGCCTGTTCGAACGGCAATTTGTGGACGGAAAATTTCTCCACCGCTCTTTGAGTCAATGGAGATATTGGGTAAGGATGAGTCGCTATTGAGAGTTGAAAATGGACGTGTCCATGCGTTGGCCCGACCTTTGAGCGAGTAATTTTTTCCCACCGATAGACTTTCCCGGCACCCTTGGGGTATGGGGTAATTGGCAGCCCAACTGATTCTGATTCAGTTAGTCTAGGTTCGAGTCCTGGTACCCCAGCGAATCGCGTACTTTTGCGATTTTTTTCACGGCCCCGTTGTGTAGTGGCCTAGCACGCCGCCCTCTCAAGGCGGTAGCGCGGGTTCGAATCCCGTCGGGGCTACAACGGTGGGGGAGTCCAACTGGATTCTCCCACCTTGAGACAACGCGTATTGATGAATGGGAGTAGAACATGGGTCGCACATTGGCGGAGAAGGTCTGGTCGGACCACATTATCCATGAAGGTGATGGACTACCGGATCTCTTATACATAGACATGCATCTGGTTCACGAGGTCACCAGTCCACAGGCTTTTGACGGATTGCGTGCTACTGGTAGGCCTTTACGACGACCCGACCTCACGATTGCAACCGAGGACCACAATATCCCCACAGTAGATGTTGACAAGCCGATTGCGGACCCTGTTTCGCGCATCCAAGTTGAGACTCTTCGCAAGAACTGTGAAGAGTTTGGCGTCACGCTTTTCCCCCTTGGTGATCTAGAACAAGGAATCGTTCACGTTGTTGGGCCACAAATGGGTCTCACCCAACCAGGTATGACGATTGTGTGCGGGGATTCACACACAAGCACCCATGGTGCCTTCGGGGCCTTAGCTTTTGGTATCGGTACCAGCGAGGTTGAACATGTGATGGCCACGCAAACCCTGCCACTCAAGCCATTTAAAACGATGGCAATCAACGTGGAGGGCAAATTGCCACTAGGGGTTAGTGCAAAAGACCTCATCCTCGCGGTCATTGCTCAAATTGGAACTGGTGGCGGTCAAGGGTATGTCTTGGAATACCGCGGTGAAGCGATCAAAGCACTATCCATGGAAGGCCGAATGACAATCTGCAATATGTCAATCGAAGCGGGTGCCCGCGCTGGCATGATTGCACCCGATGCAACGACCATTGAATACATCAAAGGAAAGCCGCACGCGCCGCATGGGGAAGATTGGACGCATGCCCTGTCTTATTGGGAAACACTCGTCACGGATCCAGACGCAAAATTTGATAAAGAAATCACGATCGATGCCTCTTCATTGCGTCCCTTCGTGACATGGGGGACGAATCCGGGCCAAGGTTTGCCACTTGATCAGTCAGTTCCTGATCCCCAATCATTTTCTGATCCAGTTGAGCGAAAAGCTGTGGAAAATGCCCTGGCCTATATGAATCTTGTCCCCGGTCAACCACTTAAGGAAATTGCGGTTGACACGGTTTTTCTTGGGTCCTGCACTAACGGTCGCATTGAAGATCTGCGCGCCGCCGCAAATGTCATCAAGAATCGAAAGGTCGCTCGAGGCGTTCGACTTCTCGTCGTCCCAGGATCAACTCGAGTGCGGATAGAGGCAGAGCATGAGGGTCTGGATCAAATCTTCCTTGACGCAGGAGCCGAGTGGCGCGGCGCTGGTTGCTCAATGTGTCTGGCTATGAACCCCGATAAATTGACGCCCGGTGAGCGAAGTGCGTCAACGTCAAATCGTAATTTTGAAGGACGCCAAGGCCCTGGCGGTCGAACGCATCTAGTCTCCCCCGAGGTGGCAGCGGCGACTGCCGTTCGGGGCACACTCAGCGACCCAACAGATTTAGTGGAGGTTTAAACATGGATGCATTTACCGTTCACACGGGTACTGCGGCACCGCTACATCGAAGCAATGTCGATACGGATCAAATAATTCCTGCTGAGTACCTAAAGCGAATCACCAGGCACGGCTTTGAAGACGCTTTATTTGCCAGCTGGCGAAATGACCCGGAGTTTGTGCTCAATCTTCCCCAGTATGAAGGATCCTCAATCTTGATTGCTGGCCCCGATTTTGGGACTGGATCTTCACGTGAGCATGCCGTTTGGGCTCTGCAAGATTACGGATTCAAAGTGATTCTTAGTTCACGTTTCGCTGATATCTTCCGGGGAAACTCGGGTAAGGGTGGTCTGCTCACCGCGGTTATCCCTCAAGATGCCATTGAGAAACTGTGGGAAATCATAGAATCTAGCCCTGCCACACCAGTGACCGTGGATCTGCAGGAACGAACGGTAACTGCTGGAGACTACTGCTGTGATTTTGAAGTCGATGATTATGTTCGCTGGCGCCTGCTGGAAGGGCTTGACGACATAGGGATAACCCTTGAGCACGCGGACGCAATAGCTGAGTTTGAAAGAAACCGCCCTTCATTTAAGCCTGTTCTTAACTAGTATTCGTGAAGTCGCGAAGTCGCGCAAAAACCTAGTCACAATGTCACAATTCAGGTCACTCGGGAAAGCAAAAGATGTTGCGCGGCAACGCCTTTCGGCGTGGCTAATGGGAAATATTAACAATTTCAAGTTACATTTAGGCGTTGATCACAAGATCAACCTAATCACCCTCCGGAGGGGTTAAATCGTGAACAAAGCAGAACTCATTGATGCAGTAGCGGGCCGTGGCGACGTTAGCAAGCGCGAAGTCACCGAAATCGTGGATGCATTCATCGAAGAAATCAAGAAGTCCGTAGTACGAGGCGACAAAGTTGCTATCAGTGGATTTGGAATCTTCGAAGCCCAAGCCCGCAAAGCGCGCCTTGGCCGTAATCCACGCACTGGCGAAACCGTAAAGATCAAGGCAACCAAGCTTCCCAAGTTCCGTCCAGGCGCAGAGTTCAAAGCTGTCGTTTCAGGTGCAAAGAAGATTGCAACTGCCGCACCTAAGAAAGCTGCACCAAAGAAGGCCGCAGCAAAGAAAGCTGCACCAAAGAAGGCCGTAGCAAAGAAGGCTCCTGCTCGTCGTAAGTAATTTTTGAGAACAAAGATGGTCGTGTCCAATGGGAGCGACCATCTTTGTTTTTTTACAGCGTTATCCGTTTGTTTTCCGAGTCGATACGGATCCTTTGTCCAACGCGTGGCGCTATTATCCCGGGCATCGTGTAATCGGAGTATGACCGTTGAAGGCCAGATTCGTCGGCTGCCGTCAGTGGATTGACCCCGGATATCGTTGCACTGTACATAGTAGGAGCAGTTAATGCCTTCAGCGTCTGTTGACCAACCCCAATGCGAATGGCATCCCATAGGTCTGTCGCAGTATCCACGTCGCGGCGTGCACCAGGGGAGCCACCAATCTCGACGGCCCCATGTATCCGGTGATCTGCGCGGGATCGAAGCCCGAACCGTGGCTTGGCGTCGGATCCCGGCAGGCGAGCCCACATCGTACTTCCAGTCCCCGCTGAATCACAGGTGAACGAACTTTCGTGGTGAGTGGCTTGCATAAGGAAAAAGTCCACATCGGCTGTGCTCAGGCACGGCAGATCACCCAATGCGATAACAATGCCGTAGTTATTCGCAACACTTTTCAAGCCAAGTTCCAACGCGGGAAGTAGCCCGGTTGAAGCGTCTTCGAGGATGACATCTCCACCAAGATTTTCAACCAAGGTTGCCACCTCTTTATCTGCAGTGATTACGGTGAGTCGAGCCACGTTGGCTGAGCCCAGTAGTGCCGCAACCGTGTCGGCCAGGAAAGCGGCGGCCAAGTCACTTCGGTCTAGCCGAGACTTTGAGTTGTGAAGCACCTTTGCAGGAATTAGTGCATGCCACTTGATTCCTTGGGGTACAGAGTGGTCCAACATGGGTCCATTTAATCGGGTTCGCAGGTACGCTGATCCGGTGGCTGGATATACGACAAGGCGATCAAAGATCGGTCTTGGCTTTCGGATTGCCGTTTTCTTCGGCCTTCCGTTTCTTAAACTCTTTACTAAATGGAATTGGCGTGGTTTTGAGCAACTGTCACAGCACGACGGTGGCATTGTTGTTGCGACGAATCACACCTCTTGGTTTGATCCGTTGGCCGTTGCGCACCCACTTTGGGCACATGACCGGCCACCTCGATTTTTGGGCAAGGAATCTGTATTTAGAGTTCCAGTTTTCGGTTGGATAATTTCCAGTGCTGGGCAGATTCGGGTTTATCGTGAATCTAGTGAGGCTGTATTTGCGTTGCGGGACGCAGTTGATGCCGCGAGTTCCGGTGAGTGTGTGGTGGTTTACCCCGAGGGGACTATTACCCGTGATCCACATTTATGGCCTATGCAAGGGAAGACTGGCGCCGTGCGTATAGCGTTGGAATCAGGGTGCCCGCTCTTCCCGATGGTGCAGTGGGGTTCACACAAGGTAATCGGACCATATAAAAAAGAGTTTCATCTTTTACCGCGCAAAACAATGAATGTCTGGTTGGGTGAGCCGATGGATCTTGCCCGATATCGTGATAAGGAATTGACTCCCGAATTACTGCATGAGGCGACAGACAACCTGATGCTCACTATTGCTCGTATGGAAGGTGAGATCAGGGGAGAGGCTCCACCGACCGTGCTCTATCGTCATACTGTGAATCACGGGAGCGATCAGTGACGAAGGTGGCCATGATGGGTGGCGGATCCTGGGGCACAGCCTTCGCCGCTGTTTTGGCCGATGCGGGATCGCAGGTGACATTGTGGACTCGGAGCGAGGAAATTGCTGCGGATATCAATACATCTCACCGAAATAGCCGATACCACCACGACGTAGATTTACCCGAATCAATTGTTGCAACTACCCATCCACTAACTGCTCTCGAGGGCGCTGCCATCGTCGTTTTAGCGGTACCCGCTCAATCACTTCGAGGGAATTTGATTCAGTGGGCGAAGTGGGTTGCGCCTGAAGCTCTGTTTGTCAGTCTCATGAAGGGTATTGAACTCGGGACGTTAATGCGCATGAGTGAGGTAATTGTCGAGACTACGGGTGCTAATCCCGATCGCATCTCTGTTGTTTCCGGGCCGAACCTGGCGCGGGAGATCATTGCACGACAGCCGACGGCAACAACGGTGGCAGCGCCCACCGAGGCAGGGGCAATTGCCATCCAGAGAGCGTGCACTACAGACTATTTCCGCCCCTATTGGTCAACGGATGTAATCGGCACGGAGATTGGTGGAGCGGTTAAAAACGTGATCGCATTGGCCAATGGAATCGCGGTCGGCATGGGCCTGGGTGAGAATTCTCAATCTTCTTTGATCACTCGTGGATTGGCCGAAATTGGCAGATTAGGTGTCGCACTCGGTGCCGATCCCTTGACATTTCAAGGACTTGCAGGCGTGGGTGATCTGGTAGCCACCTGTCAATCACCACTTTCACGTAACCGGACTTTCGGTGAGAATCTTGGAAAAGGTCTCACGGTAGAAGAAACAATTGTGATTACAAATCAGACGTGTGAGGCGTACAAAAGTTGCCAACCAATTTTAGAAATGGCGCAGAAGTTAGGAGTGGAAATGCCGATAACGAATGAGGTGGTGGAGGTATTACATTTCGGCAAGCCGCCACGTGAGTTATTGAAATCCTTTATGGCGCGCGACACAAAATCAGAGATTTAGTCGTTAAGGGTTTGAGAGTGCTTGATTCAGGTCGGTCCAAAGGTCATCGGGGTGCTCAATTCCAAATGAAAGCCGAATCAAGTTTTCGGGAACACCATGGCTTTCAAGTGGCCATCTGCGCCTGCGTTCTAGCAGTGATTCGACCCCGCCCAAACTCGTAGCGTAAGTCCACAGCCGAGTTGATTCGCATACTTGATCAGCACTTCCAACAACCTCAATCGCGGCAATTGTGCCCCAGCCCGGATACCTCACCCGTGAAACATTCGGATGCGACTCTAACTGTGAAACCAAGGTAATCGCGTTGTACTCTGATTTTTCGTATCGGATAAAAAGAGTTCGCAAACCGCGCAAGGCAAGGTAGCAATCAAATGGACTAGGCATAGCACCGAGTAACACCCGCCGTACTTGCAGTTGCTCCCAAGCCGTTCGATCCGAAGTGATTACAGCGCCCATGAGTAGATCTGAATGTCCACTAAGGATTTTGGTAACACTGTGCAAAACAAAATCGGCACCCATGGCCAGCGGATTTTGACGCACTGGACTTGCAAAGGTGTTGTCGACAATTGTGGTAACACCACAATCTCGAGCGCGAGTGAGTAGAACCTCAAGTTCAGCAACATCAAGCAGTGGGTTAGTTGGGGATTCAAGCCAAAGAATGTGGTAGTCGGGTAGAAGGTCCGTGATTACCTGAGTTTCGGTAACATCGCACGTCGTGAGTTCGATCTGCCCGCGTTCATGTAATTCGCGCAACCGCACGGCAACACCGGTGTACGCGGTGGTTGGTGCGATGACTTTCGAACCCATGGGCCACAGATCCATCAGTGAATTGGCGGCAGCCATACCGGAGGAAAAAACGATTGCATCCCCTCCTTCCAGTCCTCCCAGTGCTTCTTCCAGGGATGAGGCGCTCGGGTTACCTTCACGGCTATATTCATATGCTCCGCCCGCATGGAAAGTGGAAGCGGGGAAAATCGGGGTGTTGACCGGATTGGAGGGTGTTGCGGGTGGCCGACCCGAATTCACCACCCAGGTACTGGGATCCATGTCCTTGTAATCCATGAGCACACCTTAACGGCCAGCCGATTCACGTCTCGTCGTTTCACTATGCGTATAAACCCGGCCTCCAGATTTAATTCGTGAGTGTTTCTTGGGGCAGCACTTCCAACGGGAAAAATCATGCCCACTACGGTGAGGCCATGCCTTTTGATCCAAGGACACGCATCGCGCTCGTTTTTGGAGGGCGAAGCCCAGAACACTCAATTTCATGTGTGAGTGCGAAGTCAGTACATGCAGCACTCGTGGATATTGGCTACGAGGTTCTCTGTATCGGTATCACTCGTACGGGGAATTGGGTTGAGGTTACTTCCGCGGAAGTTGCAGATTATGACATCACGGAGAACCATCATCCAGAGGTTGTTGATCGACCGGAGTCCATTCGACTCGTGATGAATGCAACGGGGCCAGGCGTTGAAAGTAATGGCGAGTTTCTTCCCATCTCAGTTGCATTCCCAGTAGTGCATGGCGAGGGTGGTGAAGACGGCGCCATCCAAGGACTGTGTCAAAGTATGGGGATTCCTGTGGTTGGTTCAGGTGTGCGTGCCTCTGCAATCTGTATGAATAAATTGACCGCGAAAGAGTTAGTTCGTGCAGCGGGAATTGATGCAGGCAACTGGTTCGGCCAAAATGATTCACAGGTAGTCGTAAGGCCGGCTGCTGATGTCTTCCCATTTCCGTGGTTCGTGAAGCCGGCTACGGGGGGTTCCTCAATTGGGATCAGTCGCATTAATTCACCATCTGAATACGAACAGGCATGCAGGGAAGCGTTCCTTAGCTCACGTCAAGTAATAGTAGAACAGGGTTTGACTCGCCCGCGTGAGCTGGAAGTTGGGATTCTGGTAGGAGAAACCGGGATTGAAGCCAGCCCAGTTGGTGAAATAAAGGTTAAAAAGGACTTTGAATATTATGACTTTGATGCGAAATACATTAGCGATGGCGCGGAATTAATCGTCCCGGCGCCACTTGACCGTAATGTTGCACAGGAAGTACAACGGCTTGCCATTCGTGTCTTCGAAGTGTTGGGATGCGCAGGGTATGCCCGCATCGACTTTTTCCTTGATGGTGAAAGAATTGTGTTTAACGAGGCGAATACCATTCCCGGCTTCACTCCAATCTCCATGTTTGCGCGCATGTGGTCGTATACGGGCATGGAGTTTCCGCAAATTGTTGACCAATTAGTGCGGTCAGCCATGGAAAATGAACGGCCCTAGGAAATATTCAGGTTATGTGTTCAGTCACCCTCCAGAGAACTGATAGTCGAACTCAACTCGGTCAGTATTTCAGCTGTTGTGTTGTAATCGCTGGGTATTGAAACCTCCACCAATTCGATAGTCTCCATCGAAGTGAATCTCACCCCGGCCTGCAGTTCCTCGGGGTACCAGCTGACGTTGTTGACCGCGAGGAGTTGACTCGCCGTTGAAAAGGCTTCTGGCATGGCGACACCACAACGAAGCACGATTGCTGGGTCCCCCCAGGCCTTAGTGCCAGGGGAGTCTGGGTTCGTGTCTCGCAATAGCGCTCCACCGAGAGTGACGGGAAGAATATTCCCCAAATCGGCACAAAATTGGTTCGCTGAACCTTGGGCTGGATCAACATCGAGAGGAGAACTGCAAGCGCTAGTGCTTACCAAGATGGTGAGGCAACAAAGGAGCGTCGCTATTTTCCTAGCCAAGGTTCACGACGGGACAGGTTAATGTGCGGGTGATCCCCGGGACTGATTGAATCTTTGCAACGACAAGTCGACCGAGTTCGTCCATGGTGACGGCTTCGGCCTTAACAATAACGTCGTAAGGCCCGGTGACATCTTCGGCGACTGCTACCCCGAATATCTCCCGAATCGACTCGACGACGGTGGCCGCCTTGCCTACTTCGGTTTGAATTAATACATATGCTTGGACCGACATAGCCTCACCCTATATTTGAGTGGGGGACTTTACCTCGAAGATCACCCGAAAGGCTCAAAGTTGTGAGTTCCGATCCCAGCAGCGCCACTCTCGCCGATCTCGGTGAATCAGGTTTGGTCGCCAAAATTTTGGCACGCATTAGTGAATCGCAAGTACAAAGCTCAAGTGTCGAGATAGCGGCAGGTGATGACGCGGCAGTCATAAATACTTCAGGATCTTCATTTGTTCTTAGTGTCGACATGTATGTCGAGGGGAAGCACTTTCGAACCGACTGGTCAACGGCGATTGAGATTGGTCGACGTTGCGCGGCGGCCTCGATCGCTGATGTGTGTGCAATGGGAGCTATTCCGGTCGGGGTGCTCCTTGCGATTGGATTACCTACTACCACTGCTTCACCTTGGGTGGAGGATTTCATGGCGGGCTTCATGCAAGAAACAAGCGATGCGAGTTCGATTCTTCTTGGTGGGGACGTTAGCGGAAGTGAGAGCATCGTGATTTCCGTTACCGCCTTGGGAACCGTTGTTACCGGAGCCGCGATCACGCGCAGTGGCGCCCGCGCGGGTGACATCGTTGGAATTTGCGGTCGATCTGGGATGGCTGCTGGCGGACTTCGCGTGCTGCAGCGTGGCCTACGCTCGCCACGAGCATTGGTAGACGCATTTCGAGTCCCTGAAATTGACTACTCTGCAGGTGTACGAGCGGCTGAAGGTGGCGCAACATCGATGATCGATGTTTCTGATGGCTTAGTTGCCGACCTGGAAAACATTGCCCGTGAATCGGGTGTGGGAATCGAAATAGATACGGAGAAAATTGTGGTGCCTGCAGAATTAGTGTCAACGGCGGCCGCCTTTGGTGCCGACCCAATGGCTTGGATCTTGGCAGGAGGGGATGACCATGCATTCGTCGCAACTTTCCCACCCACAAAGCCATTGCCAGCAGGCTTTGCGGCAATTGGAACGGTGGTAATCGACCGTGTCGGTGAAGTCCACATTGATGGAGTGCGCTATGAGGACGCGTACGGAGCCACGCCCGGATTCCAACATTTTTCGTCGTAGCGTACGAGTGACAGAGTGTTTACTGCTGAATGTTTAGTGCCAGGTGTTTAGGAAGCGCGAGCTACTTTGCCAGCTTTGATACACGAGGTGCATACATTCAGACGCTTGGGGGTCTTTCCAACCAGTGCGCGAACGCGCTGGATATTCGGATTCCAGCGACGGTTGGTCTTGCGCTGTGAGTGGGAAACGTTATGCCCGAAGCTAGGGCTCTTTCCGCAGATATCGCAGTTTGCAGCCACAATGACTCCTTCGGTCAATTTAAAGAGGTGGATCCAGGCGGATCCGGTTGGACATATGGGTCGAATGCGAGAAGATTGCTCACCTCGTGCTAAACCCTGTGAAGAATAGCCGATCAACTGCAATGTGATGAAGGAGGGGCTATGGGAGAGTCGATCACCGAATCGAACATTGCCCCGATTTCGAGTTTCACCCTGCCCCTCTTGCACACCTGGCTGGTTGAGGCCCAGAACGCCTTACGGGCAGCGCGTGAAGAAATTGATGCTCTCAACGTGTTCCCCGTTCCAGATGGGGACACGGGAACAAACCTGTACCTCACAGTGGAAGCCGCCTGCGCTGCATTTATTGAGCCATGTGAGGACCTCGGCGCAGCGGCCCTTGGGGTCGGTCGAGCGGCGATCTTGGGGGCTAGAGGAAACTCGGGAGTAATCTTTTCGGCCCTACTGCGTGACTTGGTGGCGGAGTTAGCAAAAAGCCCAGAGAACTTCGCGCATGCTCTTTCCCAGGGTGCCAGCGGCGCTTATTGCGCCGTCGCTTCACCCCTCGAAGGAACAATTCTTACGGTGGCCTCCCATTCAGCCCAAGAGGCAGTTTTGGTCGCATCTCGGGGTGCAGATTTGGCGGAGGTGGCGATTGCCGCAGCGGACGCTGCATACAACTCATTACTTCTCACTCCAGAATTGCTGATTCAATTACGTGATGCGGGTGTAGTTGATGCCGGAGGTCGTGGGTTGGTTGTCGTGCTTGACGCATTGGTCACGGTACTGACAGGTCATACACCTCGGCGCACAGACCATGCGGTTACCCCAGTTACCCAATATTCACAATCACAGGGACCCTTGGGGAACAAGAGTGGGGAAATTGAGTGTGAAGTGATGTATCACTTTGAGGCGAAAGAGAGTGCGCAATTACGAAATGTTCTGGAGGGGCTTGGAACGAGTGTGATGGTTGCTGGGATTGATTCACTGTGGAAAGTTCACGTACACGTCCCATTGCACAGGGTCTCGCAATGCATAAACGCTGGGTTGACACGGGGGATCGTGACTCAGGTTTGTGTTGAAGCCCTTGACCTACATTCCACAAATCCAGTTCATTTGGAATCGCATGAGACTAGGTCACGCATCTTGATTGCGGTCACGCACGGGGAAGGAGTCCAGCGACTGCTGGAGTCACTTGGAGTCACCTGTATTCCCACTCCTGCGCGTCAACAACCCTCTGCTGCCGAGATCATCTCAGCAATCAAGGGAAGTGAGGCAAGGGAAATAGTTATTCTTCCTGCAGATCGCGATACGCATCCAGTTGCCGACATTGCAGCATCAGACATGCGATCTATGGGCTACCGCGTCTCGGTGATTCCCAGTCGTGCCATCACTCAATCCTTGGCGGCTATTGCTGTCCACGATCCCTCATTGGAATTTGACCGTGATGTTGTCTCGATGACTCGGGCGGCCAGTGCGACCCGCTACGGTGCAATCACACGAGCCACTCGAGATGTCTTGACCATGGCCGGTGCATGCAAATCCGGTGATTACCTCGGACTGATCGACGGTGAAATTAGTGTTATTGAAAGCAACCTCCTGACAGTAAGTGAACAAATTGTACGCAGAATGCTCACTCCAGGAGCTGAATTGTTGACGATTGTCACGGGTAGTGAATTGACAGACTCGGAAATTGAATTATTCCTGACGTGGGTTAAAGCGAGCTATCCCTTGATTGAACTCGAAATCGTTTCAGGTGAGCAGCCATTATGGCCGTTCATTTTCGGGGTCGAATAGCGTGAGTGGGATTGATAGTTTTTTGAGTACATCCCTCAAGGAACTCATTGGTGGAAAAAGTGCCGCAAGTCTGGAAAAGGCTTTCGGAATCACCCGAGCAGGGGAGCTTCTTAATCACTATCCGCGGAGATACATTGACAGAGGAAGGCTCACAACTTTCAGTAATGTGGAGGTGGGAGTCCCCGTAACAATTATGGCCACCATTCATAGCGTTGAGACCCGACGCATGACCCAAAAGCGTGGCTTCATTCTGGTTGTGAAAGTCACTGACGGCCTTGACTTCATAGAGCTCACATTCTTCAACCAGAAATGGCGTGAGAAGGATTTGAAGGTGGGCCGAAGCGGGTTGTTCGCAGGGACGGTATCTGAGTACCGAGGCGTGAGAACACTGACACACCCAAAATTTGCACTCTTCGCCGACATTGGGCTGGATATTTCACAGGAAACTGATGCAATCACGAACTTCACGGGGGAGATCATCTCCGTCTATCCAAGTTCTCAGGACCTGGCTTCGTGGCAAATTCAGGCGGCCATTGACGTTGTCCTGACTTCAGCGAATGAACTTATGGACCCAATTCCAGCAGAACTTGTCGCCAAACATGGTTTTATGACCAAACTCGAATCCCTTCATGCAATTCATCAACCTAAAGATCATGATGAAATTGTTCGGGCGACTCAGCGGATTAAATATGAAGAAGCATTTATTTTGCTCGCACTGATGCGCCAGCGAAAAAGTCAAGCGAAAGCAGCGATTGCTCATGCTCGAAATGGATCAGACGGGGTGGTCCTCTCTGAATTTGATAACTCCCTTCCATTTGAGTTGACACAGGGCCAACGTGAAGTAGGTAAGGAAATCGCCCAGGACCTAGCAAGAAGCATTCCCATGACAAGACTGTTGCAAGGTGACGTGGGTAGTGGTAAGACAATCGTTTCAATCCGCGCAATGCTTGACGTGATTTCTTCAGGAGGTCAAGTGGCTTTGCTCGCTCCGACGGAGGTGCTGGCCGTTCAGCACCTTGAGTCCCTTCAAAGGTTTCTGAAGGGGGTTACTTCGCGAACGATTCGTGTTGACCTTCTTACGGGAGCCATGCCAGTGGCAACGAGGCGTCAGGTGCTCCTCAATGCACAAAGTGGAGACCTTGACATCCTTGTTGGGACGCACGCACTGCTGGAAGAAAAGGTGCATTTTTTTGATTTAGGGCTCATCGTCATAGATGAGCAACATCGCTTCGGTGTGGAGCAACGTGCGGTCATGCTCACGAAAGGCAAAGGCGAACTGCGTCCGCATTTGTTGGTCATGACGGCGACTCCGATTCCGCGAACTGTGGCCCTCACGATCTTTGGGGATCTGGACGTTTCAACCTTGACAGAGTCACCATCCTTGCGAGCAGAAGTGCAGACTCACCTCGTATCGACTTCAGGAATGCCTCGAAGCGTGTTGCGGGTGTGGGAGCGAATGGCCGAGGAAGTCGCTGCTGGGAACAAAGTCTTCGTAGTTTGTCCAACCATTTCTCGATCGGAAGTTGATCCTAAAAAAGTTAAGACGTCACAAGTGAAGACCCCGCAGCCCGAGCCGCTGGCTTCAGTCGAGGAAACGTATGAATCACTAACCAGACAATTTCCGCACATCGAATTTGCAATGTTGCACGGTGGATTGGACTCACACAACAAGCAAGAAATAATGCATCGTTTCGGTGGATTGGAAGGGCCCAACATTGACGTCTTGATTGCAACAACGGTAATCGAGGTGGGAGTCGACATCCCCGAAGCAACCATGATGGTGGTGCTCAACGCCGAGAGATTCGGAATGTCACAACTGCATCAACTACGGGGGCGTATTGGTCGTGGTTCATTACCGGGGCTGTGCATCCTTGTTCATGGCTTTTCATACAGCTCCGCATCAACTGATCGGCTAAGTGCAATGCGTGATTCGCGTGATGGATTCATACTCTCCCAGAAGGATCTTGAAATTCGCGGCGAAGGCGACGTCCTTGGACAGGATCAATCTGGGGCGCTGAGTTCGCTACGACTCCTGAAAATAATTGATGACCTAGACTTCATTGAGACCGTACGAATTGAAATCGAAGAGTTGTACGAAGGCAATAGTTGGGATTCAGTACTTCAGGCGATTGACTCCTTTGAAATTGCACGTGCACAGAATTTAGAAAAGGCCTAATGAGAATCATTTCAGGATCCGCTCGTGGTCGAAAGCTGCAGGTTCCCCTCGTCGGAACGCGCCCTACATCCGATCGGTTAAGGGAGGCAATGTTCTCGACCATTAATTCCCATCTGGCCAAAAGGAATGCTGAGTGGACCCAAGTGAACTTCGTAGACCTTTTCTCTGGATCTGGCGCGGTGGGTCTTGAAGCCAAAAGTCGTGGGGCGCGGCAGGTAGTCCTCGTCGAAAATGACGCAAAAGCCCGCTCCATTATTCAGAATAATTCTTCGCGCTCTGGTTTAGAAGTTCAACTCGCCAGCACTGACGCGTATTCATGGGTTCCCACATTCGAGGTCAGCATCCTTTTTTTGGATCCGCCATATGCTCACTCTGATGCCCAAGTTCAACAATATTTGTCAAAAATATGTGAAACAGAGGAGCTCGCTGGGGCGCTACTCATTTGTGAGCGCGGAGCGCGGTCAGTTTCGCCCTTTGCCCAGGTTTCGCCGAAAGTTGTGCCACTTACATGGGAACGTTCTTATGGCGACTCTAAACTTTGGTACGGTCAGGTGGGAACGGATCCGATTACGTGAGGAATGCAGATGCGAGTTGCGGTATGCCCTGGTTCATTTGACCCGGTAACTATGGGGCACCTCGATGTCTTTGAGCGGGCATCTCGAATGTCAGACCAAGTAATCGTGGCAGTTCTGATTAACAAGAATAAATCTTCATTGTTCACTCTGGAGGAGCGAATAGAGATGCTCACAGAAGCAACGGCACATTTGCCGAATGTTTCTGTGGATTCCTTTTATGGGCTGCTGGTTGATTATTGCCGCGACCACAATGTAAATGCGATTGTGAAAGGTCTGAGGGCAGTCAGTGATTTTGACTACGAACTCCAGATGGCTCAGATGAACTACCGGCTAACCCAGGTGGAAACATGCTTCATCTCGACCAATCCGCTATACAGTTATCTGTCGTCAAGTTTGGTAAAAGAAGTCGCCACTCATGGTGGAAATGTCATTGGTCTGGTGCCTGAAGTCGTGTTGAAACGCTTAGAAATCAAAATATCCAGCACAATATGACCTAGCGGTTTTCTTAGTCGCTATACAGGAATCAATGTCAGGAGCAAGCGTGGACGTGCAGGAAAGACTCGATGAACTCACCGTATTGGTGGAAGATGCGAAGGCCATGCCGCTATCGGCTTCGTGCATTGTGAATCGGTCGCAGGTACTCGACATCATCGAAGAGATCCGTCAACTCATGCCAGAGTCGGTGTATCGGGCTGACGAACTGTTGGCAGACCGAGAGGCCGTAGTTCAAGATGGGCGCCGTGAGGCAGATCGGATTCTTGCTCAGGCGAGAGCAACTGCTGACTCACTTGTGTCCGAACACGAGGTCTATTTGACCGCCGTTGAGGAAGCGAGCGCTCTTCGAAGCGAAGTGGCCGCGCAGACCCAGCAAATGCGGGTTGAAACGGATGACTACATCGATGCCAAATTAGCAACCTTTGAGATTACTCTACAAAAGACACTACAAACGGTGGATCGGGGTCGTGAGCGTCTACGAAGTCAGATGTACCAAGAGTTGGCTCCCGACGTGAGTCAAGGCTCTGATTTTTTTGATGCACAAACGGAGTAGTGATTTTGATGTCAACTTATTCTCCTGTTGAACCAGGTTCATTTCACGTATCGCTAACGCATTTGCAGCGTAGGCCAGGAAATATGTGGGAGTCACCACTGGAATTCGTTGCCCCGGCAGAACTCGAAGTTGGCATGGCCCGACTTGTGCCAGGGAGCAAGATGCCTGCAGACATCCGCATTGAGTCAGTACTTGATGGCGTTTTGGTTAATCTTGATTTCGAATATGAAGTGGAAGCTGAGTGCGCCAGGTGTCTGGAGTCCTTCATGTGGACCGATGAAGCTCACGTGACCGAGCTCTTCCTCTATGAAGAAACAGACTCACGTGGACGCGTAATTCCGGCCGTCCAGGATGAATCTGATGAGTCGACGGTCTTCTATGTTCACGACGACAGTCTGGATTTACTTGAAGTAGTTCGTGACGCAATTGTGCTAGATCTTCCGCTCTCACCACTGTGTCAGCCAGACTGTTTGGGGATTTGCCAGCAGTGTGGTGAAAAACTTGAGGACGCTCCCCATGACCACGAGATCCGAGATCAACGGTGGGCTGCCCTCGAGGGGCTATTGGATTCACCCGAGCCTGACCCTGCAGGATAGATCAAACTGACCCCTTAGGCTTGAACAAATAGCACTAGTGCGATACTTCACTGCGCAAACGAGTGCAACCACTACTTGAAAGAGGATCCAGTGCCAGTTCCCAAGCGGAAAACCTCGCGATCGAATACCCGTCATCGTCGGTCACAGTGGAAAGCCGTTGCGCCTAATCTTGTAATCTGCGTTCGTTGCAAAGAAAAGCGTCTCTCACACACCGCTTGCCCAACATGTGGCACATACGCAAAGCGCCGCGTTCTCGACGTTTAGTAGGTCTTGGGCTATCGGAATCCAACTGGGGAGTTATTGCTCGCAATGGAAGCAGGACAGCCTTCGCTAGTCACACTTCTCTCGGTGCTCGATTGTGAGTGTGAATTAGATTTGTTGGAGCTTGCCCTCATTCACAGGTCTTTCTCTTATGAAAACGGTGGGATTCCTACAAACGAAAGACTTGAGTTTCTGGGCGATTCAGTCCTAGGCATAGTTGTGACTGATTTTCTTTACCGCGAGTTTCCCGATCTCCCAGAAGGATCCCTAGCTCGAATGCGGGCATCAGTTGTCAATTCTCAAGCTTTAGCGGAGGTTGCTCGAAGTCTTGGACTTGGACAATACATCAGGTTGGGCCGCGGTGAAATTAGCTCGGGCGGCAGTGATAAGACATCCATTTTGGCTGACTCTTTGGAAGCAGTGATCGGAGCGATCTACCTGTCCGGCGGAATTGCTGCAGCTGGCGGATTCATTCATAGAATCTTCGACCCCATGATTCGGGCTGCTTCAGAATTGGGCGCTGGATTGGATTGGAAGACGTCCTTGCAGGAAATCTGCGGGGTATTGGAGTTGACCTTGCCCACCTATCTCGTCACTGATTCAGGACCTGATCACGCAAAAGAGTTTGCGGCACACGCCCAAATAGCGGGCGAGAATCTCGGATTTGGCATAGGAAGTTCGAAAAAAGCGGCTGAGCAGATTGCAGCAGAACAAGCCTATGGTGAGTTATTAAATCGGTTTCCCCATGCCCGAACTCCCTGAAGTCGAAGTGGTCCGTGCGGGCCTACAAAAGCTAATAATGGGCACCAAAATAGGCGCGGTGCGCATTCACCATAAACGAGCCGTTCGCCAAAATGACGGGGACCTAGCCCATCAACTTGAGGGTGCCACAATTTTGCGAGTTGCCCGCCGTGGCAAATACATGTGGCTAGAACTCGATCGATCATTTGTTCTCATGATTCATCTCGGCATGAGTGGCCAGATCCGAGTCAATGAATTACCTTCAGGGCATCCACATGTTCGAGTTGATTGGAATGTGATTCGCATGGGAGAACCGGATTCCTATTTCGAGTTTGTGGATCAGCGCACATTTGGGGGAATGCGTATCTCTGATCAGGATCAGAATGGGGAACCGTCTGTAATCACTCACATCGCAAAAGATCCTTTCGATCCGCAATTCGACGTTCATCATTTCGCAGATTCCCTCGTGAAACGGTCGACTCAGGTCAAGAGAGCCTTGCTTGATCAAAATCTCATTTCCGGAATCGGGAACATTTATGCCGATGAGTGCTTGTGGCGAGTCGGACTCGACGGAACCACCCCATGCGAACTACTTGATAGATCGGCCGCCTTGCAAATCGTGACGGCTGTTACAAAAGTGATGAGTGAGGCGCTTGTTGCAGGGGGTACAAGTTTTGACAGTTTATACGTGAACGTCAATGGCGAATCTGGTTATTTTTCGCGTTCATTGTCGGTCTATGGACGCGAAGGAGAGCCTTGTGAACGCTGCGGGAATCCCATTACGAGAAGCAAGTTTATGAATCGATCAAGTTTTCATTGCCCTACATGTCAGCCCCCGTGGTTGCTGCCGTAATACGACATTGTTCACCGATAGGATCAGGCTTAATATCTAACCTTGCGCATGTTCCTAGGAATATCTGGGGACGTGCCAAATCGACAGGATGACTATCGCGCCGTGCATCTAAAATCTCTCACCCTAAAGGGCTTCAAATCCTTTGCGTCCTCGACTTCTCTCCAGTTCGAGCCCGGTGTTACATGTGTTGTGGGTCCCAATGGTTCCGGCAAATCGAATGTGGTCGACGCACTGGCGTGGGTGATGGGTGAGCAAGGAGCAAAATCTTTACGCGGCGGAAAAATGGAAGATGTCATTTTCTCTGGGACCTCAGGCCGAGCCCCATTGGGTCGCGCGGAAGTCTCCCTCACGATAGACAACTCCGATGGTGCACTGCCAATTGAATTCGCTGAGGTGACAATTTCGCGAACACTCTTCCGCAACGGTGGTTCTGAATACGCAATCAATGGTGAGCAATGCAGGCTACTTGATGTCCAAGAATTGCTAAGCGACTCTGGTATCGGTCGTGAAATGCATGTCATTGTCGGTCAGGGGCAGCTTGATTCGATCTTGCATGCAACCCCAGAGGATCGCCGCGGTTTTATTGAGGAAGCTGCAGGCGTGCTTAAGCACCGCAAACGCAAGGAGAAAGCGTTGCGCAAGCTTGACTCGATGGCGGCTAATCTCACCCGACTCAATGATCTAACAGCTGAACTGCGCCGTGCACTTAAGCCACTTGGTCGACAGGCTGAAGTCGCACGAAGAGCAACTGTGATCCAAAGTGACGTCCGGGATTCACGGCTGCGACTAATGGCCAACGACCTGTCGGATCTGCGAGTGGCCCTGGAAGCCGAGGTGGCCGACGAAAGTGCATTACGTCAAAAGCAGGGTGAAGTCGAATCCAAAATAGCGATACTTCGCGAGCGAGAGAACCATGCAGAGGTACTTGAACGTGAGCTCGGGCCAGAGTTAGTGAGGAGCCAGGAAACCTGGTTCTCATTGAGTAGTCTTCGCGAACGGTATCTCGGACTAGTGCAATTAGGTGTGGAAAAGGTTCGAAATCTTGCCCCTGAACCTGAGGAAGAGCAATCAGGTCGCGAGCCCGAAGCACTTGAAGCGGAAGCGCGTTCATTGCGAAGCCAGGAGTTTGAATTAACCCGCCAGGTTGAGTCATTGCGCCAGAGCCTGACGCAAGCCGAACTTGCCGAGCAAGGCGCCGTTCATGCATTGAGCCAAGAAGTGTCTCGGGTCGCCGACATTGAAAGCGCACAGATTGCCCACCGCAAAAAAATTGATGACCTAACGGCGTCCAAGAACAATGTCGGGGCACGCTTGGAGACTCGAGAAGCAGAACTGACACGGCTTGCCGCTCAGATCGAGGAAGCCAAGGAGCGAAGCCAAGTTGCGCAGGCACAATTCCAAGAAGTCGAAGTCTCCGTAATTTCACATGGTGCAGGGGAGGAGGGTTTGGACTCCGAGCACGAAATTTCACAAGAGTTACTTGCCCGCGCGGATTCGAAGGTTCGTGAATTACTGGCACAAGAGGCTAGACTCGATCGTGAAAAAGCAGCATCAGTGGCTCGACGTGACGCACTCGCTCTGGGTCTGGAGCGAAAAGACGGATCGGCAGCTCTCGTTGAGTCTGGCCTCGAGGGATATATCGGAACTTTGAGTTCGCTGATTCACGTTGAGCAAGGGTACGAAACCGCCGTCGCGAGTGCTTTGGGAAATCTGTCATCAGCGGTTGTTGTATCCAATATCGACTTAGCAATGGATGCGCTGGTGTTTTTGAAGAGTGAAGAGGCAGGAAGAACTAATGTACTCGTAGCTGAGTTCCCTGCAGAGCCCATCCGTCGCGAAAACTCGGCACCGGTGGGTAGGTGGCTTGTCGATTGTGTCCGGGTTGATCCAATCGTGTCGTCTCAAGTTCAGGCGCTTCTCAACCGTTTCGTTGTTGTTGATTCCCTCGACGACATTCGTGAAAGTGCCCGAAAGAACCTCGGAGTTTCGTTAGTGAGTCGCCAAGGGGACTCAATTGACGCAGGAGTGATCGAAGGTGGATCAGCTAATAGTCCGAGTTTGTTGGAAGTTCAAGCAGCTTTTGACCAATCAGAAACCACGCTTGTAAGTATCGAACAGGAATTGCAAAAGACTGTTTTTGAGCTAGCGGCTGCCAAAAACGAACAGGAAGTAGCCGTCAAACGAGTCGAATCGGCGCTTTCGCTCCTGCATGAATCCGACGCTGAACTGGCTGCCATAGCGGAAAAGCTGGGCGCACTGGGCCAGTTATCTCGAAACGCGCTGTCGGAGGCGGAGCGCCTTGAAGCGGCCATGTTAAGCGCTCAAGCGGCCCATGAACGGGATCGAGATTTACTGGCTGGTCTGGCACTGGAATTGGAGACTCTAGAAGATTTCGACGTACCTGCCGTAGGCGAAGATCAGAGGGAGGCTTTGGAGCAGGCTCTCGCGAATGCAAGGGCGCACGTTGTCGATTCTCGGCTAGCGGTGCGTACCGCAGAGGAACGAGTGCGCGCGATAGGCGAGCGCGCTGTAGCCCTCGAGCGGGACGCGCACAGTGAGCGCAATGCCCGGATCGCGGCAATTGAGCGTAGGGAACGGCGTGCGGCAGCGTTGATCGTTGCTCAGGCACTCCTGACGGGTGCGAAAGTGGCATTGACCTACACCGAAACTTCGGTGACTCTAGCCCAGCGGGCACGTACTCAAGCTGAGGTGTTGAAGAAGGAACGAGATGCTGAGTTGCTGTTCGTTCGCGGCGAGATACGCACTTTGGTAGACGTACTAGAGAATCTCAAGGACAGTGTTCACCGAGATGAAGTAGCTCGAGCAGAGCAACGGATGCGGATTGAGGCCCTCGAAGTGAAGGCTTTGGAGGATTTTGGAATCGCATCAGATGAACTCGTCGCCGAGTACGGTCCTACTCAACTCGTCCCACCGAGTGCAGTTGCCCCAGGCGACGAAATCGACCCGGACGCTCCTCTTCCGGAGCCATATCCTTTCGTTCGCGAGGAACAGGAAAAACGTTTAAAGGCTGCCGAAAAGCAACTTGCGATATTGGGCAAGGTGAATCCGTTGGCCCTTGAGGAGTATTCGGCCATGGAGGAGAGGCAGAAGTTCCTTACCGAGCAGCTGGAAGATCTTAAAAAGACTCGTGATGACCTACTTGACATTGTGAAAGAAGTCGATTCTCGAGTTGAGCAGGTATTCACTGAGGCTTACCGGGAAATTGAACGGGAATTTGAAGGCGTATTTTCGCGCCTGTTCCCTGGAGGAGAAGGGCGCCTTATCCTCACCGATCCAAGCAACATGCTGACAACCGGTGTGGACGTTGAAGCCCGTCCACCGGGCAAAAAAGTCAAGCGTTTGTCCTTGCTATCTGGCGGTGAGCGTTCCCTCACGGCAGTCGCGTTTCTCGTCGCACTATTTAAGGCCCGTCCATCACCTTTTTATGTTCTCGATGAAGTTGAAGCGGCACTTGACGACGTGAACTTGGGCAGACTAATCGACATCATTGAAGAACTGCGTTCGTCATCACAATTGATCGTTATCACTCACCAAAAGCGAACCATGGAAATAGCGGACGCTTTGTATGGAGTGTCTATGCGTGGAGATGGTGTCACCCAGATCATCGGGCAGCGCCTTCGTGAGGTAGAGCCCGCCTAATGGATGCATTAACGCTCGTCATCGTCGTATCGATTGTCCTTCTCGGCCTTGTTATTGGTGGAGCGGCCGCCTATTCCCGATCCAAAGCTAGCAAGTCAATCACCTCTCGGCCACGACCGGGAATTGACTACTCTCCGGGAGTCGGAGATGACGACTCGGAACCTCGTGACACGGCTCGAAAAACTGTAGAAACAATTCTGATCCCCGATGTCTTGGCTGATCCGACTACGACAATTGAGGGAATTCCTCCTGCGTTGTGGGAGGTTGAAGTCCCCGAACCTGCGCTTGGGCGTTTACATAAACTTCGGGCTCGTTTGGCGCGATCCAATAGCGTTTTTGGTAAAGGATTGCTGGGGCTCCTTACGAGCGGGAACCTCGATCAGCAAGCATGGGATGACATCGAGGCCACATTGCTGGGGGCTGATCTTGGCATTGCTGCGACGACCGAGTTAATTGCTGCCCTGAAAATTCGGATCGCGCAAGAAAATGATTACAGCGAAGACTTCATGAGAGAAGCCCTGCACCAGGAGCTCGTAAATCTCCTGGGTCCAGATCTCGATCGAAGTTTGTGTATCGACGCAGCCGAGCGCCCCGCCGTCATTTTGGTGGTCGGAGTCAATGGCACCGGCAAGACTACAACGGTAGGAAAGCTGTCCCGAGTGCTCATTTCCCAAGAAAAGTCAGTGCTCATGGGCGCCGCAGATACATTTCGTGCTGCCGCTGCGGAGCAACTTCAAACATGGGGGGACAGGGTTGGCGCTGCTGTCGTTCGTGGACCAGAGGGCGGCGATCCGGCTAGTGTGGCATTTGAAGCATGCGCCGTTGCGCGAGAAGCCCAAGTTGATGTCGTCGTAATCGATACGGCTGGTCGGCTGCACACCAAAACGGGACTTATGGACGAACTGGGAAAAGTGAAGAGAGTGATCGAGAAGCAATCGACGGTAGACGAGGTGTTGCTTGTGCTTGATGCAACAACCGGCCAAAACGGACTCGTTCAAGCCAAAATGTTTAGCGAGGTCGTCGACGTAACGGGCATCGTCCTGACCAAACTGGACGGCACGGCCAAGGGCGGAATTGTGGTTTCGGTTCAGCGTGAGTTGGGTGTACCCGTGAAATTGGTGGGTTTAGGAGAAGGCCCCGATGATCTTGCGCCCTTTGATGTTGAAGAGTTTGTCACAGCCCTACTGAATTAACACGAAGTTCACATTCAGTTTCTTAATTCACATGAGTGAAACCTTCTGAAACACTTCTCGAAATAAGTCCGCGCCAATCTTGGCTCATGCGATCGGCAATGTGCCGTGGTATTCGCATTCGATAGGAGGACTTCTATGGATTCCGCATTAAATACCGGCGACACCGCGTGGATGTTGACTGCAGCAGCGATGGTGCTGCTCATGATCCCCGGACTTGCATTCTTTTACGGTGGAATGGTTCGTTCAAAATCCGTTCTCAACATGCTCATGATGGTGATGGGAGCTTTATTCATTGTTGGTGTTCTATGGGTTCTCTTCGGATACTCCATGACTTTTGGAACGTCGATTGGTGGCGTGATCGGAGACCCAACCGAGTTCTTTGGCTTGGAATCCTTGATGGCAGATGATCCAGAATCGACGCTACCGATAATGGCTTTCGTCGCATTTCAAGGAATGTTTGCTTGCCTCACGGTTGGACTTATCGCGGGAGCGATTCCAGATCGAACAAAATTCAATGGCTGGCTAGTCTTCGGTGGCATATGGGCTGTCCTGGTGTACTTCCCAGTCGCGCACTGGGTATGGGCAAGTGGTGGATGGATCTTTGAGATGGGTGTTATCGACTTCGCCGGTGGCACTGCGGTTCACATCAATGCAGGAGCTGCTGCACTGGCGCTGGCAATCGTGATCGGGAAGCGTGCGGGTTGGCCGAAAACACCAATGCGTCCTCACAATTTAACGTTGGTCATGATCGGTGCAGGGCTACTTTGGTTCGGTTGGTTTGGGTTCAATGCTGGCTCAGCATTAGCGGCCAATAACACCTCTGCGGTGGTCTTTCTAAACACCTTTGCAGCCACATGTGCGGCAGCAATTGGCTGGCTCATTGTTGAAAAAGTGCGTGACGGACATATGACAACCTTGGGTGCTGCATCTGGAATTGTTGCAGGGCTCGTCGCCATCACACCAGCATGTTCAGCAGTGAGTCCCGTTGGTGCACTGATTGTTGGAGTCCTTGCCGGAGTTGTTTGTGCGCTCGCAGTTAGCCTCAAGTACCGATTCGGATACGACGATTCGCTCGACGTGGTGGGGGTTCACCTTGTAGGTGGGTTACTGGGCACATTGTTGATCGGATTCTTGGCAACTGACCTTGCACCTGCTGGCGTAAATGGATTGCTCTACGGCGGGGGCGCGGAACAATTGGGCAAGCAAGCAGTTGGCGCGTTTAGCGTGATGGCTTACTCATTTGTGGTTGCACTAATCATCGGTCTGATTCTTAAAGCGGCCGGTATTATGCGGATATCTCGAGATGACGAACTCTCGGGAATTGACCTCGCGGAGCACGCCGAGTCAGCTTATGAACTCGGGGACTCCGGAGGCGGTGGGCATTTCGTTGGTGTTGGTGCCGGATCAGTACGTCGTGATCGAGAGGAAATCTGATGAAACTAGTAACAGCGATTATCAAACCCTTCAAACTCGAAGATGTTAAGAATGCTCTAGAGGCAATCGGGGTTAAAGGAATGACCGTCTCGGAGAGTTCAGGGTTTGGACGCCAAGGAGGCCATACTGAGGTCTACCGAGGGGCCGAGTACACGGTTGACCTAGTACCTAAGGTTCGGGTGGAAGTCCTGATTGACTCCGATCGACTCGATGAAGTCCTAGACGCAATCACTACAGCCGCACAAACCGGCAAGATCGGAGACGGCAAAGTCTGGGTTACATCGGTTGAAGAAGTGATCCGGGTACGAACAGGGGAGCGTGGCATTGATGCGCTGTAGTACGGGTCAATTCACTTCGTGAATCCTCATTCCATTAAACGGTGCTCTGGGCAAAGTGGCCCAGAGCACCGTTTGGCATTGAGTAATGCCTTTGATTCGTGGTTGAGTAACTTCTTTGATCAGGCGATGATTAGCACCGCGGCTTCGAGTCAGGATTTTGCCCTGATTGCGGTGGGAAGTTACGGGCGTCAGGAGTTAGGCCCAAGCAGTGACTTGGATCTCGTCCTCATCCACGAGGAGGGGGTGATCCCAGATCAGGTAGCCGAGAAAATGTGGTATCCCATTTGGGATGAAGGTGTTGATCTGGACCACAGTGTGCGAAGTATCCCTGCGGCAAGGAAAGTTGCAGCGGACGACATTAAGGCGTTTACGGGATTACTCGACATTCGTTGCATAGCGGGAAATCAGGATTTGGCTCTCGAACTGCGAAACTTCATTCTTCACGACTGGCGTGCCAATGCGAAAAAGGTGCTTCCACAGCTTTCAGGCCTGGTGGCCGAACGCAGGAAGACTCATGGTGAACTCTTTCAACTCCTTGAGCCGAATATCAAAGAATCCTATGGCGGTATTCGCGACGCAGGTATCTTGAATCATCTGGGTTCCACTTGGTTAATTGATATCCCCCGAACAGACTGGGAGGTCTCTAAAAACTTTCTCCTAAATGTGCGTGATGCAATGGCCTTGTCGATCAGTGGTGACCGTCTGCGCATGCAGTGTCAAACCGCCGTTGCGCAGGAGCTGGGTTTGGCAGATCCAGAAACCTTACTGAGAGAGATTTACCTCGCCGGACGCAGAATTGCTTACACAAGTGAGTTGACGTGGTATCGGATCAATGAATTACTAGATCAGGACAAACCCAGAATTCGACGTTTAGTCTCGGGCCTGCGAGGCCCTTCAGGAAAAGTCCGGGAGCCTTTAGCCCAGGGTGTAATTGACTCTGGCAGTGAAATAACGCTGGCACGAAATGCTGATCTTGCGAGTGACCCAGGATTGCTACTTCGCGTCGCAGGAGCATCGGCTGCCACTGAAAAGCCGATATCCCCATTCGTGCTTGAACGCGAAGTGGCGATATGCACGCCCTGGGATCGTGAAATGCGAGAATCCTTCGTCTCACTCCTTGGATCAGGCAATGGGTTACTAGCAACATGGGAAGCTTTAGATCAGTACGGAATTATTGAAAAGTGGTTCCCCGAGTGGACCAATTTGCGGTCTGCACCACAATTTAATGCCTTACATGAATTCACTGTTGACCGACACTTGATCGAGTGTGTTGTGCAGTCGCAGTCGTTAGTCCGCACGGTCGAGCGACCCGATCTCCTTCTTGTTGCAGCCTTTTTACATGACATTGGAAAATGTCAGAATGGCGATCACAGTGAAATTGGTGCGGATATGACACGAGTGATTGCACCGCGAATAGCGTTTGATTCGGCCGATTCAGAGATTCTAGAGCGGTTAGTGCTTCACCATTTACTACTTCCCGACATTGCGACCAAGCGCGATCTTGATGATCCGGAAGTTATTATCAGTGTTGCAGACAAGGTAAAAAATGCTGCAACATTGGACTTGCTTTTGGCCCTGAGTCTGGCCGACGCGCGCGCTACCGGCCCTTCTCTGAGGTCACAATGGAGAGAGGGATTGCTTAAGGACCTGGCACGACGGGTTCGTTTGCACTTGACCGGTGCAGGGCGGTTACTTCAGCCAGTTGAGTACTCCGATGTTCAATTGAGAGCAGCCGATCATGATGGACTGTTCTTGGAAATCACACGCGAAGATCACGGATTTCGAATAACGGTCGGAGCCCCTGATCAAATCGGACTTGTGGCCAAGGTAGCTGGGATTCTGGCTATGAATCGACTTGCTGTGCGTGCCGCAAAGATTTCGACGGCTGGCGATCGTGCAATTCAAGAATGGTTTGTACGCCCATTATTCGGTGATCCACCAGCCCAGGAGATTTTGTACACGGATCTGGTTCGAATAGTTGCTGGAACATTTGATGTGGAGGATGCAATGGCCAAACGGTCACAACCGCGCACATCGAATACAAATGCGACATCACCTGCAGAGGCTCAGGTGACTATCGAGCGGGTCTCGGGAACTCAAGTGGTGCTTGAAGTGCGAGCACCGGATGCGCCTGCTCTTTTATTCAAAATTGCGAGTTGTATCGCACGTGAGGGTGTCGCGGTGGCTGGAGCCAAAATATCCACCCTTGGGGTAGACACGGTAGATGTATTTTTCGTGAAAGAGATCGGTGGTGCAGGCCTTAGCGAGGCTAGCGCCCGCTCGTTGGTCGTAGCCCTTGAGAACGAACTCACTCACCTGCATAGCGGTGGGTCCGTTACCCTAGAGTGAAGTTGAGGTCATGGTTTTTGATTGAGAATTAAAGGAGTGAATTTTGTTCGCAACGTTGTCTGATCGACTCGGGGTCACGTTTAAGGGCCTGAGGGGTAAGGGTCGACTCAGTGAGTCCGACATTGATGCAACCGTTCGCGAAATTCGCACTGCCCTACTTGAAGCCGATGTCGCACTACCTGTGGTGCAGACCTTTTGCGCTGATGTCAAAGTCCGCGCCTTGTCCGCGGAAGTGTCTGGTGCCCTGAACCCGGCTCAGCAGGTAATCAAGATCGTCAACGAGGAACTTATTGGCATTTTGGGTGGGGAAACACGCCCTCTGGTGTTCGCTAAGAATGGTCCGACGGTAATTCTTCTCACAGGTCTACAAGGTGCAGGTAAGACTACGTTGGCGGGCAAACTTGCACGACACTTGGCCGCTCAAGGGCACACCCCTGTGTTGGTCGCGGCTGACTTGCAACGTCCCAACGCGGTTGATCAACTTCGAGTAGTGGGCGAGCGTGCAGGAGTTCCAACATTTGCACCGGAGCCAGGAAACGGAGTTGGTGATCCAGTCGCCGTAGCGAGAGCCGGTAAACAATTCGCTATTGACAAGCTGCATGACGTGGTAATCGTTGACTCCGCGGGACGCTTAGCAATTGACAGTGAGCTCATGGCTGAACTTGCAAGCGTTCGCGATGCCGTGCAGCCTGAAAACGTCCTCTTCGTTGTCGACGCCATGATTGGTCAAGATGCTGTAAACACTGCTCTCGAGTTTGAGCGGCAGGTCGGTTTCGATGCTGTCGTGCTCACCAAACTGGACGGTGACGCTCGAGGAGGAGCCGCACTTTCGATCGTTTCCGTTGTCGGAAGACCGATTATGTTTGGTTCCACCGGTGAGAAACTTGAGGACTTTGAGGTTTTCCACCCGGATCGCATGGCATCCCGGATTTTGGACATGGGCGATCTCATGTCTCTCATCGAATCGGCCGAGCGGGCATTTGATGCCGAGAGTGCTGAGCGCTTGTCCCAAAAAGTGGCTGATGGTGAAGATTTCACCCTTGATGACTTTTTGGAGCAAATGCAAGCTGTCAAGAAAATGGGTTCAATCGGCAAGCTCATGGGCATGCTCCCAGGCATGGGAGAGATGAAAGCCCAACTGGACCAGGTAGATGAACGTGAACTCGATCGCGTTGCGGCCATCATCCAATCAATGACCCCTGCGGAGCGTAATGACCCAAAAATTCTCAATGGGTCACGCAGAGCGCGAATTGCCGCGGGTTCAGGTTCAAAGGTTTCCGACGTCAACGGCCTCATTGAACGTTTTGCTCAAGCCCAAAAGATGATGAAGCAGATGGGCAAGGGAGGTATGCCGGGTATGCCTGGTGCGCCTGGTATGCCCGGCATGGGCATGGGTGGTGGCAAAAAGTCCAAGGGGAAACAACCCAAGAGCCAAAAGCCAGCCAAGGGTGCTAAGGGCCGAAGTGGTAATCCGGCTAAACGTGCTGGACTCGGTGGCACTGATCAGGATTCATCGGCTCCACCAGATTTGGGTTCACTCCCTCCGGAACTAAAAAAATTGCTCCAATAGCCCGGGTGGGGGAAGGGAGTGAACCTGTGTCGGGTAGCATTGCGTCGCTATTGATCAGGATCGGTCCCTCTCAACCGTTCATGAACAAGTCCGCGCGATTCGAACTCAGTACATGTCCCCACGTGTAATGCTTCGCTTCACCCATTATTAGAGGAGAAATGCCCACCGTGGCCGTAAAAATTAAGCTTAAAAGAGTCGGAAAGATTCACGCCCCCCAATACCGGATTGTGGTAGCTGACGCACGCACCGCACGTAACGGTCGGGCCATCGAGGAAATTGGTATCTATCAGCCAGTTTCAAACCCCAGCATCATGCAGGTCAAGTCAGACCGCGCTCAGTACTGGTTGAGTGTTGGCGCTCTGCCGACGGCTGCCGTTGAAGCCATTTTCAAGGTGACCGGTGATTGGCAGAAGTTCAAGGGTCTGCCTGGCGCTGAAGGCACCCTTCAGGTCGCACCCCCCAAGCCCAGCAAGATATTGGCCTATGAAGCTGCAGTGACCGAGGCAGCCAATGCTCCTAAGACCACGAAGCCTAAGAAACTTGAAGTAAAGGAACCAGAAGCTAAAGAAGGCATTGTTAAGGAAACTGAAGGCGTTGTCAGTGAAGCCGTCGAGGCCGTCGTTGACGCTGTTGAAGTTGTAGCCGAAAAGGTTGAGGAAGCAGTGGAAGCGGTAGCCCATGCTGCCGAGCACGTTGCGGAATCAATCGAAGAGAAGGTTGAAGAAATCGTTCATCACGAATCGGCCAAGGATGAAGCAGCCAAGGAAGAAACTTCCTAATGCTCGAAGAAGCCCTAGCCCATCTGGTTCGTGGAATTGTTGACAACCCTGACGACGTTAGCGTGACATCTCGCGCTGACCGCCGTGGGAAGTCGGGCCAAGCCCTCGACGTTCGGGTGAATCCAGCAGACATGGGACGCGTGATTGGTCGATCAGGTCGCACCGCTACCGCACTTAGGACTGTTGTGTCTGCCATCAATGAGGGTCGCGGAGTTAGGATCGACTTCCTCGACGCAGCCGAGCGCTAGCCCACGTGCAGGTCACGGTTGGCCGAATTGGCAAGCCACATGGGATTCGCGGTGAAGTTACCATTGAAGTTCGTACGGATGAACCGGAAATAAGGTTCGCACCAGGAACAACGCTAAAGCGCGAAAATGGGTCGGACCTCATTGTTTCCGATTTTCATTGGCACAGCGGACGGGTGTTGCTGAAGTTTCTTGGGGTTGATTCTCGTAGCGCTGCCGAGGAGTTGCGCAACAGTATTCTCACCGTTGAGCGTGCGGAGTCAGATGTCCCGCAGGATAGAGACGAGTATTACGACTCCAATTTGATTGGTTGCCAGGTGCAGACGCTCGCTGGAGAAAGTATTGGGCATGTAATAGATGTCCTGCATTTGCCAAGCCAAGAAGTACTCGTGGTGAGCTCTGGTGGTGAAGTTGATTCGGAGTTTTTGATTCCATTTGTGGAGAGTATCGTCCCAACCGTTGACGTGGTCTCCAAACTCATTACGGTGGATCCACCGGAGGGGTTACTCACGCAGGAGTTAGCAAGTGAAGATTGATGTCGTTTCGCTCTTTCCTTCATATTTGAACCCACTGAACCTGTCACTTCTGGGAAAAGCTCAAGAACAAGGAATTGTCCAGATCGCGATTCACGATTTACGCGATTGGGCAACAGATCCTCATCGAAATGTGGATGACACTCCCTACGGTGGTGGACCCGGAATGGTGATGTCTCCCGTGGTGTGGGGGGAGGCCCTCGATTCAATTCGAGAGCAAGCGGTTGTCGACCCGGTGCTCATAATTCCCACTCCATCAGGTCAACCATTTGATCAACTACTTGCGGCGACTTTGGCGCGTGAAGAACACTTAGTTTTTGCTTGCGGTCGCTATGAAGGGATTGATTCTCGGGTCGGCGTGCACTATTCCCGAGATGAACGTTGGGATTCGGTAAAGGAAGTCAGTATTGGTGATTACGTTCTCGCTGGGGGAGAAGTGGCCGCATTAGTCATGATTGAAGCCATCACTCGTTTGATTCCTGGCATATTAGGCAACCCGGAGAGCGTGATCGACGATTCGTTCTCACGGCTTGATTGCCTCGTTGAAGGCCCGGTATTCACTAAGCCACCCATCTGGCGCGAACTCGAGGTTCCACAAGTGTTGCGAAGTGGTAATCACGGGCTTGTCAATCAGTGGCGTAAGGACCAAGCGCAAGCGCGGACCGAAAGCTTTCGACCCGATCTTTTGTCCGATCGTGCCGAGGACCCGCTGTAAGTCCATGGGGCTAAACGCATTCATCGGGCGTATGGCACACTCTGATGGCTAGGCGCACCGGCTATCTGCCATAGGGGATCCGGATCAGTCAGCATTTTGTCAATAATTTACACCGCACATGACCTATGGCGTGAGCAGGAAGAAGTACAGATGAAGACTCTAGATGTAGTAGATGCCAGTTCATTCCGTGACGATATCCCGGCTTTTCGCGCAGGGGACAACCTGAAGGTCTACGTGAAGGTCGTCGAAGGAAACAAGACTCGTGTCCAGATGTTCCAAGGCGTGGTAATTGGCCGCCATGGTTCTGGACTTGGTGAGACATTCACAGTTCGCAAGGTCTCATACGGCGTGGGAGTTGAGCGTAAGTTCCCCGTCCACACCCCCATCATTGAAAAAATCGAAGTAGCCAGTCGAGGAGATGTTCGCCGGGCCAAGTTGTACTACTTGCGCGGTTTGAAAGGCAAGAAGGCCAAGATTCGCGAATTGCGTGAAACTCCAAAGGAAGTCGCAAAATCTGAGGGTTAAGTCACTTGCAGAGTGCGGTTTTAGCTGAATGAAATTATTTCTGGGCGCCATAGTAGGAATTTTCCTACTATGGCTTTTCAGTTTGTTCGTCGTTCAACCTTTCATGATCCCCAGTGAATCAATGCAGCCCGCCCTCAATCCGGGTGATCGAATCTTGGTCAATCGAACTGCCTATTGGTCCACACCCATTTCCCGCGGTGACCTAGTGGTCTTTGACGGTGCAGACAGTTTCAGTTCTGAGTCGGGTGAGTTCGTGAAACGGGTTGTGGGAGTTTCGGGAGATCGTGTCGTGTGTTGTACCGACTCGGGAAAAATAAGCGTGAATGGTGCCCCCATTGCTGAAAGTTCTTATCTCTACCCCGGGGATACCCCAAGCGAATTGAGCTTTGACGTGTTGGTGCCCGACGGAAAACTATGGCTACTGGGTGATCACCGGTCACAATCTGCAGACTCGCGATCCCACTTGGGGGATCCGGGCGGTGGTTTTGTATTAGAGTCTAAGGTTGTAGGGCAGGCAAGCCTTATCATTTGGCCACCATCACGGTGGCAATGGCTTGATTCTCACTTATTCAAGGAGATGGTGGACTAGTGGCAGTGTCAGCCCACGACGATTCACCAAAGAGTGACTCGCAGGACCAAAATGACGCTCATGTGAGTAAAAAGAAAAAGCCTTCCTTTTTTCGTAGCGTTGTTGAATTTGTCGTAATTGTTGTTATTGCACTGGCGCTTGCTACGGGTATTCGGACATTCATCGCCCAGCCCTTTTTTGTACCTAGTGGCTCGATGGAACAAACACTTCAGATTGATGACCGTGTTATCGCGGCCAAAATTGCGACCCAGATTTCGGGTATCAAGAGGGGTGAAATCATGGTTTTCAAAGACCCCGGAAATTGGTTGCCACCCATGCAAGAAAACAGCGATGGCTGGCGGTCTGCAGTAGCGAAGGCGTTAACATTCGTCGGTCTACTTCCCAGTGATTCAGGAGACGATTTGGTTAAGCGGGTCATCGGAATTGAGGGTGACCAGGTTGCCTGCTGTGATCAAGACGGGCAGATCGTTCTCAACGGGGTATCTCTGGATGAGAGCTCGTATATCAATGGACCTACCGACCAAATTCTTTTTGATGTCACAGTGCCGAAAGACTCCATGTTCGTGATGGGTGATAATCGAGGCAATTCTGCAGATTCTCGCTTCCACCTTGATCAAAACAACGGGGCAATTCCCAATGAGAACGCGGTAGGAAGGGTATTTACGGTTGTCTGGCCGTTGTCTCGAATATCCATTGAGACTATTCCTGAGATTTTCGGCAATCCCGCGATTGCCGCTGGTAATGAATTCGGAAAGTGACGAGGCCCACCTCAGTTCCACTACCGAGTTTGCGTTTGGAACGATCACTTCTTCGAGCGGGTCATTCGATGGTCGGAGGGGTCGATGAAGTTGGCCGGGGGCCATTGGCCGGCCCAATTTATGTCGGACTAGTTGTGATCATCGCCAGTACGCCTACAGCGCCTCGTGGAGTGCGTGATTCAAAATTGACTAAGCCGGCAGAGCGCACGGAACTTGCTCAATTGGTCAAAGACTGGGCCTGGTCAACGACAGCAAGTGTGGATGCTCAGTTCATTGATCGTTTTGGATTAACACAGGCACTTCGGGAGTGTGTCAACATCGCATATGGAAGAGCTCATCGAGAAGGCATGGCGCCATCTGTAATTATTCTTGATGGAACCCACAATTTTTGTGATCCGGATCTACCGCTTTCTGTGGTGACGCGAAAAAATGCTGATCAAAGTGCATCCAGTGTCGCCGCGGCAAGCATTATTGCCAAGGTAGAACGCGATGAATTCATGCGTCAACAATCCATTGATTTTCCTGACTATGGTTGGGAGCGAAATAGTGGGTATGGAACTCGTGAGCACCGGAACGCAATAAAGCGTTTCGGGATCACAAAATTACACCGCTCAAGTTTCTGTCATTGACTCGTTATCCACAGTAAATAAATCGGGCTTTCGCAAGGCTATCAACTTGGCGAGGGTTAGCCCATGAAACAAAAAGATGCCCTCGGCAAATACGGTGAAGAATTGGCCGCTCGATACCTGTCCAAAAACGGATTGGTAATTCTCGAAAGGAATTGGCGATGCGATCTAGGCGAGATCGATGTAATCGCGAGGGATAAAGACGAACTAGTCATCTGTGAAGTAAAAACCCGACGGTCTTCATCTTTTGGCGAGCCAATCGAATGCGTTACGCCGCGGAAGGTGAGGCGAATGCGTGGACTGGCACTTCGTTGGCTCGACACCAGATCCCTGAGTCCGCGCAATATTCGGTTTGACGTTGTCGGGATTCTCGCTCCCATTGTGGGTCCTCCAACGATTACCCATATTCGGGGTGTCTGACGTGGCCTTAGCCCGGTCCATGGGTGCGGTTGTTTCGGGGGTTTCAGGTCACCTAGTGCAAGTGGAAGTGGATCATTCGCGGGGTTTGCCCACCGTGGGTCTGGTGGGCTTGCCTGATGCATCGGTGATTGAATCAAAACACCGAGCAAAAACTGCGATAGTGAACTCGGGACTCGCCTGGCCAAAGGGTCGGCTAACCATCAGCCTGTCACCAGCAGAGCTCCGAAAGCATGGAGCAGGACTTGATCTCGCAATCGCAATGGGCATCTTGGGGGCGACAGGACAAATTGATGGTGAACTTATTGCCAACACCGTCTTTTTGGCAGAGTTGGGCCTTGACGGTTCTTTGCGAGGCGTCCCGGGGGCTTTGCCCTGCGTCATCGCGGCGGCTCAGGCTGGAATTCATTCGGTAGTGGTCCCACTTGGAAATATTGCCCACTGTCGGATTGTTCCTACTGCCAGCGCAGTTGCGTGTTCTGACCTTAATCATGTCGTTTCCTATTTGCGTGGCGAATCCCAACCACTCCCACAGGGGACGACGACCGTAGTCGATCTGGCTGAGCTTGTTGATCTATCGGATGTCATGGGTCAGGAGGAAGCCCGCTGGGCACTTGAAGTTGCAGCGGTGGGTCGCCACAACTTATCCATGATTGGCTCGCCAGGCGTGGGGAAGACTCTGCTTGCTCAGCGCATCTCAGGAATTTTGCCACCGTTGACGGAGAACGAGACTTTGCAAGTAACTGCGATCCACGCGGTTGCCAATACCCTCACATCCAACAGCCCGGTCACTCGCCCACCTTTTGAAGCGCCACACCATTCAGCCACCATGGCCGCACTTGTGGGCAGCGTGCATGGTCACCGCGTCACACCGGGAGCTTTGACTCGCGCACATCATGGCGTGCTATTCCTGGATGAAGCACCGGAGTTCTCCCGCAATGCACTTGAAGCCTTACGGCAGCCACTCGAGTCCGGGCATATTGCACTCAGTAGGTCTTCATGGACGGGTTTACTCCCTGCCAAATTCCAACTCATTTTGGCGGCCAATCCATGCCCGTGCGGAAATGCGTTGTCCGATACCCCGAAAGTCTGCGGGTGCACATCTGTGGCACTTCGTAAATACACAATGCAAATATCCGGCCCCCTACGTGATCGGATCGACATAAATATTTTGATACCCAATATTCGCGGGGTGAGTGAGGGTGAGTCCAGTGCTGTTGTTCGTGAACGTGTTATCGCTGCTCGTCAACTCTCCGCCCAGAGATTCGCTGATTTCCCATGGTCCACAAATTCAGAAGTACCTCCAGCCTTCCTTCGCGTGCATTTTTACCCCGAAGCTGGAGGAGTTGACTTACTTAATTCCTATGTTGGATATTCAGGTGGCTTAAGGGGGAGTCACCGAGCACTTCGAGTCGCATGGAGCCTCGCCGATCTCGCAAATCACCAACGTCCAACACGCGATGACGTTGCACTTGCCATTCACCTCCGCAATTCAGAGATGGCGATGGCTTCCTAGTGAAAATTACTTCAGAGTCAGATGCATTCATCGCACTTGCACATTTATGTGAGCCGGCAGACGATGGAGTCAATACAAGGCTTGCGCGGGGAACTTCACCGATTGAAGTGTTGGACATGTTGCTTAAATCTGGCTTCCCAAGAAGGGATCACGTTGCTTTCGGACATAAATTCGCTGCGTTAAACGTCGAGGCTGAATTAGAGTTCGCGCAGAAAATTGGTGCACGGGTCCTCACTCGGGATCAAGAGGGTTGGCCGACACAACTGCACTCCCTTGGGGCATCGCAGCCTTGGGCCTTGTGGGCAATGGGATCCATTGATTTTCGGGTGGTAGCACTGTCATCGGTAACAATCGTTGGTACGAGAGCCTGTACGCCCTATGGGGCTGGTGTCGCAAGTCAGTGGGCTGCTGACCTCGGCATGTGGGGGACGAGCGTCTTTTCCGGAGGCGCGATCGGGATTGACTCGCACGCTCACCGAGGAGCGATTTCTGTTGGCGCTCCGACGGTGGCGGTCCTGGCCAGTGGAGTTCATACTCGATACCCATCAAGCCATGAGCATCTGTTCGCACAGATAGTTGACGGTGGGGCAATTGTGAGTGAATCACCACCACGGGAACCTGCCAAGAAAAGACGCTTCCTTGCCCGCAATCGAATACTTGCTGGGCTTACCAAGGCGACATGCATCATTGAAGCAACTGATCGCAGTGGCACGAGCTCAACTGCGCGAGAGGCACTTAACATGAATCGAATTGTTGCTGGAGTTCCGGGATCCATCCATTCGCCGACTTCACTCGGCGTTAACAGGCTCTTAAAACATAAGGATGTGCACGTCGTGACTACTAGCGCTGACCTTCAAGAACTCGTAAGTGGTTTCAATCCTTTAGTGAAGAGTCTGGCTGTTCAAACTGGTGGTGATGACAATCTTCGACGGGGTCAGGATTGGCGCGAACTTAGTGAAACCGACTACGAAATATGGGAGCTACTTCCCAAGCGTGTGGGAATCGGGATTGACGTTTTATGTCAGAAGACTGGTGGGTCTCGACTTAACCTGCTTGCTCGGCTCAGCGAATTGCACCTTGCCGGTTTCGTTGAAAATACCGAAGGCAGTTGGCGCAAGTCGTTCTAGTCGATACAGTCAGAGCCGAGGGAAATTCATTCATTTTTGGTCCTAACCGCGAGCCGTTACCCGCATTAACAACACTTATTGATCATCATGGTGTCATGAGTAAGAGCGGGGCCGAGTGTGATTTCGAAGTCGAGGCATTCCTCGGTTACCTCAGCGGAGCCCGAGGGCGCAGTGACAATACGGTGCGCGCATATCGAAATGACTTGACTCAGTTATTTCATTCGATGCCCGACATTACGTCAGTCAAACAGGTGGGCTTAGTTGACCTTCGAGCTTGGCTCGCCGACCTGCATAGAAATGGATGTGCACGGTCCACAATCGCCCGCAAGGCGGCGGCCACACGGGCCTTTACGTCTTGGGCGCTACAACGTGGAATTATCGCAGTAGACCCAGCGCTTCGTCTAGCAAGTCCGTCTACGCCGAAAACCCTCCCAACGGTTTTGACTCAAAGCCAAACTTCAGCATTGTTGGATCGCGATATTGATTTAACCAATGTCATTCATGTCAGGAACCAAGCCATATTGGAATTGCTGTACGCAACGGGTATACGGGTTGCGGAGTTGTGTAGCGCAAATCTTGGCGATCTTGATACACACCGCAATGTGATACGAGTAATTGGCAAAGGGAACAAAGAACGGATGGTGCCCTATGGGATCCCTGCCCAGATTGCGCTGGACCGTTGGTGCGTTTTTCGCAGGCAGGTTGCTATAGGTACGGAATCCTTATTCGTAGGGGCGCGCGGCGCCCGAATTGATCAAAGAGTGGTCCGCACAGTGGTGAATCAAACAACAAAGGCAGTAACCGGTCACAGCCTGTCGCCACACGCGCTTCGACACACGGCAGCGACTCACGTCCTAGAGGGTGGTGCGGACATGAGAGTTGTCCAAGAGTTCCTCGGTCATGCGTCGATGTCCACGACCCAGCGTTATACGCATGTCAGCGTTGAGAGGCTCCGGAAGACTTTCGAAACTGCTCACCCTCGATCAGGTTCCGATTCGCAACCGGGTTCGGTTGAAGTAGCGCGGTCGAACGCCACAGAATTGCAGGATTGAGGTACCGGTGGGTTGATTTCTCGGTGACTTTTAGTCCGAGATGTAAGCAAGTACCCCTGCAATGGCCAGCATTAGTGTTGGAAAAGTCGATGTAACCGATCACCATTCCGACAAATACGAAATCTCCCGCGCTCACGAGGGCGCTCACCGGCTCATAGGTTGCTCGCACAGGTGTGCCCAAACCGTCAACCGAAGGTGACAATTGAATGGAAATGACCGGTTTCCCCGCTATTGATCCGGCGAATGAAACGATCCCCGAACCCACAGCAGTGACCCGCTGTCCTTGGTTGGCTGGAAAATCCACCCCTCGGTGTCCAGATCCAAATAGCGATATGGGTTGGTCAAATGCAGAGATAATCGCCCTTGAGGAAACCCCTGGGAGTGGTAGGCCCCAACGCGGCTGATCTGAGGCAGCAGCTCCCGGCATCCAATTCAGGAGAAGGAAAAACCCAAATGCCGAAATCACGGCCGTCCATGTGGGAAATTTCATGCGTTCAGCCTTGCCCATCGACCCAACCATTCGCCATGTTTCATCAGGGATTGTGACCTGCGGGGCACTTGCGCTGTGAACTGTGGATGCCCGTACACTCGGGGGGCACCGCAGTCGGATAGTCCGCTATTTGAGTGGGGTGCAAATACGCGTGACTTAATCCGGTAGTCCGGCCGCGCCTTGAACGGTTCACAGTTCGCTGTGGGTGCAAGGGCGAAGTCACTAGGGGAGTTACATCAGTAATTCCGAACAACCGTGAGCGACGAAAGTCGCATTATGGGCGCACAGCGCCTGCAAGGAGTACCACCATGGCAACAGTAACAATGCGCCAGCTACTTGACAGTGGCGTTCACTTTGGGCACCAGACCCGCCGATGGAACCCCAAAATGAAGCGCTTCATCTTCACGGAGCGCAATGGCATTTACATCATCGATTTACAGCAATCGCTGTCCTACATTGACAATGCTTACGAGTATGTCAAGCAGACCGTCGCTCACGGTGGCAGCATCATGTTTATCGGCACCAAGAAGCAGGCTCAAGAAGCAATTGCTGATCAAGCCACTCGCGTCGGAATGCCCTATGTGAATCACCGTTGGCTCGGCGGCATGCTGACAAACTTTCAAACCGTCCACATGCGCCTTCAGCGTCTGAAGGAACTTGAAGTTATTGACTTTGATGACGTTGCAGGATCGAATCTGACGAAGAAGGAACTACTGGTTCTCCGCCGCGAGAAGATCAAGCTGGAGCACGTTCTTGGTGGTATTCGTGACATGGTAAAAATCCCGAGCGCAGTGTGGATTGTTGACACCAACAAGGAACATATTGCTGTTGGCGAAGCTCACAAACTGAATATTCCTGTTATTGCGATGCTGGATACCAACTGCGATCCTGATGTTGTCGATTACCCAATTCCAGGGAATGACGACGCAATCCGCGCTGTTGCGCTGCTCACCAGAGTAATCGCCGATGCAGTAGCTGAAGGCCTCATGATCCGTGCTGGTGGAGCTAGTTCGGAAGTTGTTGAGCCACTGGCCGAATGGGAACGCGAATTACTCGCAGGCGCAGATGCTGCGGCCGTTGAAGCCCCTGTGGCTGAAGTAGTTCTCGAGGCCGAAGCCCTCACGCCACCAACTCAAAGTTAAATCCTCCAATGGGTTTAGTAAGCCCACACGATCATTGAGAAAAGGACACCGAAGAACATGTCAAGTATTAGCGCCGCTGACGTAAAGCGTCTGCGCGAAGCAACATCTGCAGGAATGATGGAATGCAAAAAAGCACTCGTCGAAACTGATGGTGATTTTGATAAGGCCGTTGAAGCATTGAGGATTTCCGGTGCAGCTAAGGCAGCCAAGCGTGGGGCCGAGCGAACCACCTCAAATGGAATCGTTGCTGCAGAAGGTAACGCACTCATTGAATTGTTATGCGAGACTGACTTTGTCGCCAAGAGTGTTGATTTCTTGACTCTTGCGGACCAACTAGCCTCAGCAGCTAACACACACCAGGTGGCAAATGCCGACGTCCTTTTGGCCGCCACATTGGCAAACGGTGAAACTGCAGAGAGTGCAATTAGCAACCTTGCTGGAGTCATTGGAGAAAAGGTCGAATTGGGCCGTGTCAGTGTGCTCCCGGCACCTGTTGCTCTCTATCTTCACAAGCGTGCATCCGATTTGCCACCGCAGGTTGGCGTGATCGTTTCCTATGAAGGTGATGAGGCAGCTGCCCGAGGCGTGGCAATGCAGATCGCTGCCATGCGTCCGTTGTATCTCACCCGTGAAGAGGTGCCAGCAGAAATTGTTGAAAACGAACGACGAATCGCCTCTGAGACCGCGAAGGAAGAAGGAAAGCCTGAAGCGGCCATGCCCAAAATTGTCGAAGGTCGGGTTAACGGGTATTACAAGGACGTAGTACTCCTCGAGCAGTCAAGTGTGACCGATAATAAAAAATCGGTTGCCCAGATCCTGGCTGATTCGGGCACGACTGTTAGTGCCTTCGCTCGATTTGAACCAGGCCAATAGCGCACCGACCGGAATCAAGGGAGATTGATCGTGAAAGAACCTTCCGCATCAGTTCAATCAACCCTTGAAGGCCTGATTAATACGTGGCCTTCAGCTCCTGAGCAAGGTTGGCAACGTGTTCTCCTCAAACTCAGTGGAGAAGCATTTGCGGGCGAAGGATCACTGGGAGTTGATCCTGATGTTGTCGGTTCAATTGCACGGCAAATCGCATCAGTTGTTAATTCCGGCATTGAAGTTGCAGTAGTTATTGGTGGCGGCAACTACTTTCGGGGTGCACAATTGTCTGAACGCGGCATGGAACGTGCTCGGGCTGACTATATGGGCATGCTCGGAACGGTAATGAACTGTCTCGCATTGCAGGACTTCTGTGAAAAAGCAGGAATAGACACCAGAGTTCAGACGGCAATAACCATGGGACAGGTGGCTGAGCCCTACATCCCGCGAAAAGCCATTCGACACCTTGAAAAGGGTCGAGTTGTGATCTTTGGCGCTGGACTCGGTCAGCCATATTTCTCGACCGACACCACGGCTGCACAACGTGCACTGGAGATCGGTGCTGAGGTCGTACTTATGGCAAAAGGCGTCGACGGAGTTTACGACAGTGACCCGCGAATCAACCCAGAGGCGGTCAAATTCGACCAACTCACTCCAAGTCAAGTCTTGGCACAGGGGCTGAAAGTCGCAGACGCCACCGCAATTAGTTTGTGTCAAGACAACGATCTGCCGATCGTCGTCTTCA
>JAFMHB010000051.1 GCA_017854795.1 Candidatus Nanopelagicales bacterium | reverse complement strand
GACATGAGCTCACGACTACGCGGACCCATGACACCGATCGTTGCCAGCGAAGAAGTGACGTCAACCACCTGAGCTGAAAAGTCTTGAGCAACCCGATTCAGGTACGCCAATGCCTTGGTGTGACTCGTTGACGGCGTTACGACCAAGAAACGTGTGGCTGACAGAGCAGTTATGGTCCCGTCCAACTCAATACCACCAGTGTTGTTGAGGAAAAGTGTGTACACAACGCGCCCGTCAGGAACATCTAAATTTGCTGTGGCTGCACGTTGGCACAGCTCCTGAGCATCGGCTCCAACAATTTCGAACTTTGAGAATGCACTGAGGTCGAATAGGGAAACTTTTTCGCGCGTGCATCTGTGCTCACTCGCCACTTGTTCGAACCACCCCGGTCGTCCGTAGGAGTAGGAGTCCTCGACGCGTACTCCACCGAACCAGTTCGCACGTTCCATTGCATTGATTTCCCCAAAGCGAGCATCGCGTTCGGTGAGTGATGAATGCAGCGGAGTGCGTCGAACACCTCGGGCGCTCACTGATTGATAGTGCGGCCAATGCATTCCATAGAGCCGACCAAGACTCTCTTGGGTCCGCGTGTGGAGGTAGTGACGGTTGCTTTGGTGTCGAGAGAAACGTTGAATGTCGACGGAAGCTGAATCGAAATCCGGTGCACCGGAGGTGATCCAGGCACTCAGCGCCCTCCCCACACCCGGGGCGTAGATGATTCCTTGGGAGTTCATTCCCGCTGCGACAAATAACTGTTGTACTTCGGCAGTTTCACCCAAGAGGAAATTTGTGTCGGGTGTAAAACTCTCTGGGGCGTTAATGAATCTGTCGTAGCCAGCCTCAACCAATGATGGCACCGTCGATTCGGCCTTGTGTCGAATCGGATCGAAGTGTGGCCAGTTCGGATCGAACATGGCGAAGCCGGCCGCATTAATTTCCGAGACGGCACGGGGCAGGCCCTTTGGTTCGAACGCACCCACGAGGAGTCGATCGAGCTCGGTGCGGATGTAGTAACTGTTGTCGACATCTCGGAGCACGGGGAGTCCTTCGACGCCGCCAGGTATTGCATGGGAGCGAACATGCACATGCTCGGCTGCATAGAGCGGAATGTGTGCACCCACCGTTGCGCCGAGTTCACGGCTCCACAAGCCACAGGCCAACACCACCGTGTCTGCCGCAACATCACCATGTGTTGTTCGAATGCCGTGAACCATTCCGCGGTCGGCTAGCACCTCCAACACGGTCACGTTTTCGCGGATCATCACCCCATGGTCATGGGCCATTTGCGCCATAGCAATCGCCGCATATCCGGGATTTACGTAACCGTCGTCAGAGAAGAAAAGCCCCGCTAACATCCCATCTGTTGATGCCAAAGGCCACAATTGAGCGACGTTTTCTGGGGTGAGTATCTGAGTCCTTACACCGCAGTGGTTGGCGACATCTGCTGCATATAGAAGTTCATCTACTCGGCCGGGCGTGCGAGCAATACTGATCGAGCCGGGTTGGGTGAGTCCAACATCAATATTTGTGGCCTCTTGCAGTGTCGAGTACAACGTAGGCCCATATTTCGCGAGTTCGGTCAGTGCTATCGAACCTCGTGCATGAGCGATTAGTCCAGCCGCATGCCATGTGGTTCCACTCGTTAACACATTGCGTTCTACCAATAGCACGTCATTCACACCTGCCTTGGCAAGGTGATACGCAATGCTTGACCCGACGATTCCACCACCGACAACTACAACCGAAGCTCGCGCTGGTAACGGTCCCGATGCTTGGTCGGTAAAGGTCGCTGCGCTCAGGGATTGGTCAGCAAGGTGATCCATATAGGCATCATTCCGGATCGGAGAAAGGGTTGCGCGATGTGGACAACAACTTCCTATCAGGAAACTTGTTCAGAGAGCTAATTTCCCTATGGAATCTGCCGTCGCCCTCAACGTTGATGCGAGCGATAGTCCCTTTTCACTTCAATTACGGAGCTGTTTATTGAACGCGGTGACCTGTAGACGCTTCCATCTGTAAAGCAGTAAGTCGGTTGCATGTAATCAATTCCAGTTGCTTGGAATTCGACAAAACTACCCGAATGCAGGGTGGTTCCAGTGCCTTGAATTTCCTGTCAATGTTGAATTGATACCTTTTTTCGGTTGTTGCGAGGACTTGAGTCGGATTGTTTCATGGATAGTACGAGCAGGGTCCCGGCGATTATTGCTGGAAGTGAATAAGACCCAACCATTACAACAGTGGCCGTCTCTTCAGGAAATATTTCACTCAACGTGGCTTCAGAGATTAGGGTTATCAGCGGCATGGCGAATGCGGACGCAATGAGAAACCAACCAGTCAACCGTGGTTGCCAGAAGGCCGCGACAAATACCCCGATGACGGCAATATTTCCAATAAGTACGGGGAGGGCTTCCACAATTTGCTCATTCATTACCCCACCCAAGACAATGATGAATCGGAAAACGATTGAAATTCCTAGTAAGACCAAAGCAATAACCCACAAGACATTGTTAGTTGGCCTACTTCGCCCAGCGCGAAACGACATTGTAAGAAGGACGACAACTGCAATCAAACCGATAATTACGGTAATAAAAATTTCATTTCCCATGACGATCCCCTCGGTTGTTAACCACAATTCTGACTCAGTCAATCGCGGAAACCAAGGGACTTAAGCAATCTTGACCGTACAAAGGATGACTACCCGAAAACAGCAACTTCTTCAGTGAACATGCGAACGCGACTGGCAAGGTGGGCGAGTGAATCTGCAGCCACGGACTTACCGGTCTCGGTTGCATAGGCTGCAATGAAGTCTTCCTCCGATTCAAACCACAACTCAGCAATGCCATCACAGGGTGCGGTTTCATCTTGTTCGACTACATTGAAGCGAATCTTTTTTACCCCGGGTAATTGACGAGCCAGTGGTTGATGCTGGCCTAACCACCAGCCCTTAAAGTCCTCGTGGGTCATATCCGCACCGCGGGTCAACATGATCATTGCTTTAAACATGATTATGGCTTCTTTACACGTGCGTTGGGTCGTCCGCCAGCACTCAGTACAAGTGCAATCACGATTTCATCGGCTTTTGGTGCATCGGGAATTGAAATACTGATCGCATCCATGTCGTCAAATACCCAACGGTCATCTTTATTACCGATGGGCATGGTGATTGATGTACCAGGACCGGCGACCATCTTGGTTCCGGGAATAATGTCTGCGCCACCACCGATAGCCGCGCGCACCGGTGCGCCAAAGCGTGGATGTAGTACTGCGGCGGTGTGTTCCCTGTCCCCTTCAACACCGACGATTGCACCCTTGCCGTAACCGCGAACTTGCTCCGGCGTGATTCCGACCGCAGAGAGAGCTGCGAGTGCTTCAGTGATTAACCGAGCCGCTGAGTCAGCACCGAGTTGTTCCAATTCACCAAGGTCATCGAGTTTCCCGCGTCCGGCACCCGGGTTAGCGCACACGAGTGCGGCGACAGCGATAACGGTGGCCGGGTCAACGGTTGCGTTGGCTTCGCGGTGCGTCTGGGTGACCTGGGTAACAATCGAACGAATTTGCATGAGTGCCATTGTGCTCTACTTCATCACCTTTTGGAAGGCGGTCGCCATTCAACTAGAAGTTGAGTCGTCTTTTCTGGTTTTGGTTTGCGCAGAGGCACTTTCGACACCGTCGGCAACGCCTTTAACCGCACCGGCTGCTCCGTGAGCAATTACATCCGCGGCGTCTTCGAGTCCATGTAAGACATGCATTCCGGATTTCTTGGCTTCGTTTTTTTGTTCTTCGTTCATGAAGTCCTCCGGAATCGGTCACCTATATATAGGTGCTTATATGTGTGTGTTTACAGCTATTTTCATCCTCGTGAGGATAACAGCAGTATGAGCGTCGCCGTGGGGTGAATCTGCCATCGAAGGAGCGCTTAGCAGGCGAATTTGTTAGAAGGCTGCGCGCAGATCTGCACTGACGCGGGCAAATGCGCGAACCCGCACGACCTTGACTTCACTGTTGTCGGCAAGTACTTCGAGGGCAATTGGAGAAACGGGTGCACCCTTGACCAGTTCAACGAAGTTGCTGATCTTGGTGTCATTGAG
>JAFMHB010000012.1:52437-71596 GCA_017854795.1 Candidatus Nanopelagicales bacterium | reverse complement strand
CCCAACAGGGAACCTTTGAAGAACTCGTGTCACAACCCGGTCACTTCGCAGACCTCGTTCAACGGCAAGTGGTCTAGGAACCAGCATTTAAACCCCTGTTCATGGCAGCTCCTGTCGTGCTTCACATGATCTTCACCAAGCAGTAACAGATCTAACTTAGGAATGAACTGGTAATGAGTGAGCCTCGACACATTGTGCGTCGAGGCTCACTTCACACTACATCAGGTAGTCACTGCAATGCAGCGCTCTTAGCAGCTCGCGTTGCCTGAATCAGTACTACTCTCTGGCAAACCACCCGAAACCAGTTCAAGGTATGCATCGGGAATGTCTTCATTGGCAAGTTCCACCCGGACCGTGCCGTCAGCTGCCTCACTAGCCACCAATTCCCAGTCACTAGGAATAGTCAACGCGGTCTCTTCAAGAAGTGTGGTCCGCGGATCAGCCAGAAGACGCGCTTTTAAATCCACATCATTAGATGCACGCACACACACACCATCAACAAGGTCCATCGGACTGTTGGCATCATTCTGCGACATATCGATACTCTTCTCTATTTCAATTTATTGGATGCCCAAGCGCGATGTCCTGAACAAGCATCACACTAACATCCAACAACTGCGCTCAACACCGTGTTTCCACGGTAGTCCTGTCCAGCCAAGCCCTGCACGATCTGGTCTATCGATACTGCGAGGAGAATGGGCCACATGGCTGAACCGCACAGCAACACCACCGGAGGTGACCTTCGCTCACTTACGCTCCTCGCCCAAGGTCGGGCCACAGACCGCAACTCGGTTGTCGCGACTCTCACCGCGCGCATGCAACTCATGGCCGACCTCGCCACTCCTGAACTCTTCGTTTACGTTGCCGAAGGCAGCGAACCCGAAAAGACTTTGGCGCAATTGACCGGCACCACCGGGTCGGGACTGGGGTGGGAAGGAACTATTTTTCCCACAAATACCCGGCGCCGTCACGTGGCACTCCCCCGAAGTGCCCGATTGACTCGCGGGCTGGCGGAAGTGTCCCTTGAAGATTTACCTGACCTTGATCCGCGAGTGCTTGCAGCATTTCAAGATCCGCAAATTGAACCAGCAGATTCGTTTGTGCTCCATGTGGACGATCAGGTGCGCGGTTGCATTCCCGTTGTTCGGTTTAGTCCGACCACGGTGACATTTCGAGCTGTGACCCACGACAAAGCGCTATTCGCTGATGATCTGCGCAGAAGGTCGTTCCTTCGCTTGGCAGCATGGTCAACAGCCAGCGACATTCACCTTGGAGAAGGCTCAACGATCATTACCTGGATGCCCGATGACGGCGATCCGATTAACGAATACAAACTCAATGTGGCCGCACCGGACTGGCTAACCCATTGGGTCACCTACCGGGTGCTCCCGCACCACCTGAGTGCCTAGGTTTTCTCACGAGTCCCATTACCGTGTTTTCACGGTATTCCCCGTGGCGGCCGTACTGCATGCTTGTCAGATGAACAACACCCAAGGAAGCACTTCAGCCCACCGACGACCCATCGGATTCGTGGCTTTGCTCGCCGCGTTGGCCTTGATCTTGTCTGGACTGACAGCGACACTTGCCGTGGCTGCGCCTGCCCAAACCAAACGCAGTGACAAGCAGGTGGCAACGGCACTCGTGAACAAGATGTGGACCCTTGCCCAAAATAATGATGAAGCCGGTCTGCAGGCTTTCATCAATAAAGCTTTTCAGGCACAGGATGCCGATCAACCTCGGTGGAACAAGAAGCAGTTCATTGACGTACTGGTCAACGGTGAGGAACTCAGTTCCTACACACTCTCAGGTTTGCGCGCCACCCGATCAGGGAACACGATTGTTGTGACATACACGGCCGCCGCATCCCAGGTAGTTGACGGCAAACAACTAAGCGGTGACCCGAAACCCCGCATGACCGCGTTTATTCAGTCACCGAAAACCAAGCGCTACACCGTAATCTCCCACTCCAGTTTTAATGTGGCCTCAAACTCTTAACAAAGTCACAACACTATTATCGAAGGGCATCACGTGAAATTTATGAGCGGCAAGCGTTCAACTCGTAGCACGGCAACGGTCATGGCAATCATGACTTCTCTGGCGCTAATGTCACCGACCGTTGCTATCGCTCATGAGGGGTGGACTGAAGGTCCGCGAACTGTCGCGGCGAAGTCCAGCACCGTGGTGTCCGCAGCGAAAGTGGGTGGAATCTGCAAGAAGAAGGGGCAGGTAAAGGGAAAACTCACCTGCAAGAAAGTCGGTGGGAAACTGAAGTGGGTCAAGAAGTCTCGCACCATCACCGCTTCGACCACGACCGCCAGCACCGCAGATCTGCTCTGTCGCAATTCCACTTACACCAGTCAGGTGTCAGGCCTTCAATGCACATCCAGCACCATCACGTTCGCAGCTAACGGCCTTCCTGGCGGATCAGCACCGACCATGGTCGGAATTACTGCAACCAATCAGCAGTACCCCTCGGCACATGACTACACCTACACAATTCCCCGCAAGCCAATTTTGGCCTCTACTCCCACCGTTCCCGGCGACGGAGCCATTGGGGTCGCTGTCAATGGTGTTCCCCTTTTCAGCCCGTGGACACAGGCAGCCACGCTTCAGCACACTCTTGATGCAGGTGAACTCGATAACTGCGGTGGTCATGCCGGTCGAGGTGATGATTACCACTATCACATTGCGCCCAAGTGCTTGATTGAACAACTCGGCGCCAAAAAGATTGAGGTTGAGCGATCACCGATTGGAATCGCTAATGATTCCCACCCGATCCTGGCACTAGGTTGGTTCGATTCAGCGAACAGTGTGGAAACCAAACTCGATAAGTGCCGCGGCATGAAGGATTCTGACGGCAACTATTTCTACAACGTCCAGACCACGAGCAAGTGGAATATACTTGACTGCTTCACCGGCACGGTGTTTAAAACTTCCAAGGATCGATTCACATCGAGAACTGACTCCACGGGCATTGCGGTCACCGGTGCGAAAGTGTCTATGACCATCACGCAATCCTCATCACGGGTGGTGAGCGGTCAGACGTGCTACGTCATGTCGGGGAATCTCTCCGGTCAGAAGATCATCCAGACGAATCAGTCCGTCGTCACGACATCCGGCCCCGCAGGGATCTTCTACTGCAGCCCTCAGTGCTACGCCGAATTTTTCGAACCGACTGCGGCATTCCCGGGGCAGTCCGTGTATCTAGAGAAGGTCACCAGCGCGTGTCCCACCGGCTTTAATCCCAACACGGTTCCCACCGTGACTGCCTACTCGGGCCCTGACATCGGTAAACGCGGGCCGGCGACGGGATCTAGCACAGCCCCGCCCGCTCGCTAAATGCGCGAAAACACCGAATCAACCTACTAAATTCACAAACGTGCCACCGTGGAAACACGGTGGTGACTGGGCTCGCACCCGAGGAATATTAGGGTCGCGAGTAATTCAGAGGTCGCTCAACATGGGAGTGAGGTGGGGCAGTGAACGCAGGCGTCATCCTTGCCACCCTCGTTCCGCTTCTAGCTCTCGCCGGTCTGCTCCTTTTCGGGCGCAGCGGTCGACGGCTTTGGGTAATGACACTTATCGCAGTGGCATGGGGCATCGCGGTTACCTACCTGGTCATCCAGGTCAACGATCGGTGGGCAGAAGCATTCGGCCTCACCTCATTGATTGTCCTTGGGGCACCTATAGCCGAGGAAATCACCAAGGCTGTCGTTCTCCCATTCCTCAGCCTGTCGCGAAGGGCTGCATGGTTTGTTGACGGTGCGATTCTTGGCGCGGCCGCGGGCACAGGTTTTGCAATCCGCGAGAACTGGCTGTACTTGGAGCGGGTTGCATCTGACCAGACACTGTCGATGGCGCTCGCCAGAGTCACCTCAACCAACCTGATGCACGCAGGTTGCACAGCCATTGTTGGAGCGGCCATCGTCCTTGCCTACAGTCGAGGGTGGCGTGCACGTATCGCCCTTCCACTGGGCGCACTCGCTATTGCCATCACGCTGCACTCGATTTTTAATCGGCTCACAGTGAATGACGATGCATCCACACTCCTTGTGACCGTAGTCGGGGTTGGCGTATTTGCTATCGCTGTAGGAATCGTGTTCCTGGGGTTCCCCATCTCAGCTCGGTGGGTCCGGCAGGATCTTGCGAACCAAGGTGCCACCACTAGTGAGCAGGCTGCCCTCAGCGGCGGAAGTGTTGCGGACGTACTTGATGCATTCGAATCCCGCTATGGTTCTGATGCAGCCGGATTGGCAGAACAACTGGTTCAAGCCCAACGCGCATTGGCGATCGCTCAGCACTCCGGCCGCTCGTCTGCAACGGAGATTTCATCCTTACAGGACACGGCGGATTCACTTCGTCGCAATATTGGCATGTTCCAAATGATGTGGTTGCGCTCCCATCTTCCCATCGATGCAAGTGCATTGGGCTTGTGGACCTTGATAGAAGACTCCACACTTGTAACCCAGGATCCAAACGATTCAACGCCTAGCGGCATGTGGGCACGGCTGGACGAGTCAATGGAAACTCCAACAACGCAGTCGGACACGACCGCTCAACCTTAGGAAGAAGGCCGAATGCTTTGTGCACAGTGCGATGAAAGCGCGCGTGGCACGTGTCGCTTTTGTGGGCGCGGCGTCTGCGCGACCCACCACGCAACCATGCCATTTATTGTGACCGTCTTCGGTAGTGAAACACCGAGATCGATTGTTGTTGGTGGAACGCTGTGGTGCCAAATCTGCCGTCCGCAACCTGAGCCGATCTCGATGCCGGAGCTGGCATGAGCAGCGACGGCCTCTTTAATCGAATCAACAGTCGGCTCGAGGCCGATTCCATTGACGACACTCCCCCGACAATGTCAGACATCCTTGACCTACCCGAAGATCAACGATCAATGATGCGTCACGTCTTACGATCACCCGATCCCTTGACACCGCACGAAGCCGCAGAGGGCCTAGGTTGGGACGACGCTCAAGCCCACAAGGTTGTCGGAGACCTCAGTTTCATCGGCATGATCGATCTGGTGGACGGACGCATGAAAGTAGCACCTATGCACCGAAATACGCGGTCTACTCCCGGGGGAATGTGGAGCACTCTCAACGATCTCTGACAGCGAGAAACCTAGTTTTAATGTGATATGCCCCCAGTCCCGGCGGGCATCTCCATTCGCATGATCGTGTTCCCATTCTCGCGCTTCAAAATCCAGGAGCCTGCGTAGATCGAACTCACTTCATCTAAGAGTGCCGAGCCTAGACCGGGTATCGAATCAGGATCTGGACCCGAGCCGTTATCGCTGCACGTCAGAATCAATTGGGAACCACTGCGCGTGAGGTGAACATTCATGACGCTGCTGTGACCATGCCGGCGCGCATTAACGGCAGACTCATGGACAACGCTGCGCAACCGTTCCGCGAGTGCAGGGTCTTGCGGTATGAGGGTGTGCCAATCGGAGTTATCAATTATTTCCAGGCCAGGAACTGTGAAGCTCGAATCATGTTCATTCACAGATTCCGCCTGCATCCACTCGCCCAACTTTGCTTCCAACTCAGGCAAAGTGTTCTGCGCGAGGAGTTCCATTTCCTGCTCAGCCTCACTCCTCCGATCCAATCGCAGTAGCAGCGCGATCGCCGCGATACGTCCTTGAACCGTTCGGTGCAAAGCTTCAGCGAGGAATCGGTCGGTGTCATCAGCTAAGCCGAGTAAGTCCGCGCGTTTTCTTTTCGTTTCGGCCTTACGCGCCTGCAGGCCTATTTCGTCCTGTTTGGTTTGCGATATAAATCCACGGGTCACGGTGAAACTCGGACCCGCAATGGCGTACCGACTGAATGAGCCAACAAATCGCAGGATATTCCCAATGACCGTCGAATACACGGGGGCAAAAAAAGCGATGACCGCATTGATCACGGTCGCCGAAAATATTGCCAACCCCAACCACAGGGCCAATACCACCAGAGCCCCCTGCCGGGTTCCCGTTTTCACATTAATCCGGGACAGAGGCCAAGCAATAAGGGCAGGGATTATGACACCAAGAATTGTGATCCACAGAGCTTCCACCCCAACTTCATCACGCCGCACCACCGAAGTAATCGGAGCGGAAACAACACCTATGTATAGGACTAACGGCACGCTGACGACCGGCGGAGAGGTCAACACGCCCCACCCTCCCCCTGATACTGGTGATTGTTTTTGCGGGTGTGCATTTTCCAAGATCATTTCCGGTGGAGTGGTCCCCGCTCGCGGAGCGATCAGTCGACACCGACCCGGAGCAACTTGCTCACTTCTCAATCCAGCTACGCGTTGAATCGGGTCGAGATCCCGACCGTTTGCTACACCGACAGCGGAGAAAATAACGTCATCACCATGACACCGGATCGTGATGGTCACACTTGTCCCTTCCGGATTTAGATTTCTCACCCACCTGAACACCTGAGGGGTCACCGCAGGATCCAGAAGTTGACCTGATTCATCAAGATCTGTCACATTCGAATCGAAGTCAAGCCGGTATCCCGATCCCAATGAACGGATCGATGGGATCAGCCCAACTCGTAACGTCACCGGGTGCAATTGGTGCGCTAACGGACGCATGACCTTGTCCGTCAAGTTTTCTAATTGGGATGCGAGCACCTCATTAGTTGAGTCATTCCATGATTGCATGACTCGATCCAAGGAACCGACTACCTTTGAAGCTATAACGGTTCTGTACTCAGTGAATCTTTCCTTTTCGGCTTGTGTGAGTAGCTCATTGAATTGCTCCTGCATCCGCACGGAGTGAGCCAATTGATTCCGAGTATGACTGGCTCGACGCCATGCTCCAAACGTTCCAGCGATCACCCACATAATGCCAATGACCATGCTCAGGTAACCCAAGGCCGTTTGCAGCGAGGTGAGGATAGGGAAAACTTCGGAACCCCACCACGCAAGAATCGCGACATAAAGCCACAGTGGTGTTGCAATGGCTACTGCTACCTGCAATGCGCGCCCGAAGGCGGTAGCCCCCACCGTGTCCACCTGTAGTTGTAGCCACACAATCAGAATTACCAATGCCCATGTGGCCAAGGGCGCAAGCGCGATATAAGCGAGGTCAGACCGCTGATTGCGAATCCCGGTGAGCACCATGAGAATGGAGATTGGCACTGTGATTGCCAAGGCCAGTGTCATCGGCTTGATTGCTGGAGACTTAAGAAACGTCCACAATCGCTCACCAAATCCAGGCTTATGCGTTGCAGAGGTGTCACTCATATTTCACCTTACTTGGTACCAAGTGGCCTGGCGTTTCCTTGCCCTTGGGGAACGACATGTTCCAAGTACATCAAGATGCTGCTCACGCGGGGGTTTAATCCTTCCGCACCGTCACGCAAACCAAGGTTTTCAATTATTTGTGAAACCACGGATTCGACGGTTCGAGGGGTTAAACCCAAAATGGCAGCAATGGATTTATTCGATTGACCCGAAGCCATGTGGGCAAGAACTTCAAACTGCCGCGGGGTGAGTGAATCCAATGGCGAAGGTTCCGAAGGTGCCAGGGTGCCAATTAGCGCCTCGTCAAGTAGGACCTCTCCCCTAGCCGCCGCCAAGATGGCCCTGCCTACTTGGTTGATATTGGAAGCACTCGTTTTGAGTAAATATGCCCAACCACCTGCAACTGATTCGGGAACAGCCGGGATGACATTGGGAAGAGAGAGGTTGGAGAGCAGCACCACTCCTTGCACAATGGATCTTTCCCGCAATTCAACGGCAAGGTTTACCCCCGTTGTACCTGCACCCAAATCAATGTCTGTGAGAAGTACATCTGCTTCCAAGGAATTCGCCTGGGCCAGACATTCCTCGGCGTTCGTAAATTTCGCCACCACCGTGACAATGGGAATTCTGGCAATAATTGCGCCGACCAGCAAATCAAGGAAAAGTGGTTCATCTTCGACCACAATGATTCGGATCGCGTCCATTGTTTTCGCGCTGGCACCTTCGCTCACGTCTACATGGTACCCAAGAGCCATCTCACCGAATACCGTAATTACACGGTACTCAAACAATGGGAACTGATGCATTGTGGGGTGGTGAACTTACCAGAAGAAGACTTCATCGCTCATGCGCGTTCGAGCCCACTATTTTATGAGGCCCTCGCGTCTGCCAGCACCATGAGCGAAAGCCTGTCAATTGCTCGTGACGCTGGCTTCGATGTTGATGAGGTAATGGTGAGATCTGTGCTCAGTAAAAATCGCCCCGATGATGAAATAGATGAGTCAGAGTTGGGTGATATCAGCGGCGGAGGAGGCACCTCACCCTGGTAACGCCCCACCACCGTGTAAACACGGTGGCTCCACCTGAGGCTAAGGACTAGCCTATGGGGGTGGACCGCCCTGTAAATGATTCCTCCGTGGTTTCACCGATCCAGAAACTCGACGAAGTCGCAGTGTTTGGTAGCCCCCGGTTGTGGATAGTCCTCCTTGGGGCCGTTGCTCTCATCATGGGATTTCTTTCATGGGGGGTATTCGCCAGGCCCCCCATTTTCACCAGCGCCGAAGGCGTGATTTCAACGGTTGGCGGTCCACTGGAAGTCGGAGCCGTACTTGATGGCACCGTGTCGGTTGTATTTGTCTCGGTCGGAACGGCGGTGGAGGCGGGGAATACTCTGGCGATTCTGATAGATGAATCCGGTCAGGAAGTGCGAGTACGCACGCCCGTGGCAGGGACTGTGATCGAAGTTGCCACCCAAGATGGTGGTCTCATCCGATCTGGGTCAGGGATCGCCACGATCCAGCGCGTAAACGAAAATCTGGTGGCAATTGCGCTCGTTCCAGCGTCTTCCATCTCTGGCGTGATTGTCGGCGAAGCAGCGAATATTTCGCCTGACTCCATTCCAGCAGGACAATATGGCTACATCACCGGCGTGGTCGCTTCAGTTGCAGACACTCCCATGAGCACCTCCCGCGTACAACAATTAGTTGGACGTGCCGCTGGTTATCAATCCCTTGAGGCTGTCAGCGAACCACTCATTGAGGTTCAGGTCGAATTGAACAGTGACGAAAGCAACCCCTCCGGACTCGCGTGGACAATCGGCTCGGGTCCGGACTACGCACTCGTTGCCGGCACACCATGGTCCGGTCAGATTATTACCGGTAACAAAGCTCCACTAGCGATCCTCTTCGGCTCTTCATGAAAACCCCTGTTTTCCTAGCCCAAGCCTCAACTGAGATGGGAATCACCTGCCTGCGCATGGCCATGGCCTCCGCTGGCACCCACGTTGGCCAAGAAGAGCTTCGACATGTCTGCGGGCCAAGTAGACAAGGTGTTGATTTAGCCGAACTCTCAACTGTGGCCGAGTACTTCAACTTCACCTCCGAGCCTGTTGACGCGCAATCCCTAGTACTCGACCAGACTCCATTTGATGTAGCCCTGCCCGTGATAGCGCTCTGGTCAGGGGGCCATGCGGTAGTGATCTCCGGACGCTCAGGTAATTCCTGGGAGGTCATTGATCCGATCAGTGGTCGCAAGGAACTGAACTCCCACGAATTAGCCGAGAAACTGAGTGGGCCGGCAATTGCAGTTAATCCCGGCCCCAACGCTGTCCGCAATTCTCGCCCTCCCGGGATATTGAAAACGCTTGTCGGGCGCCACACCGGAAGTCGCGTTGGCATTGCATTCGTAGTGGTCACTGGGCTCGCTTTGATAGTGCCGGGGGTTATCACCCCTGGACTCCTTAGGCTCTTTGTGGACGGATACCTCAGTACCGGTAATCGTGATGGCGCCGCGGTGATAATCGCCGGGTTGATCATTGCGCTGATTCTTTCCATCACACTCACTGCCCTTCAACTTGTCAGCCTACGGCGTCTCACCACAATTACATTAACCACAGCAAGCGCACGTTTCTTGTGGCACCTCCTTCGCATGCCGGCATGGTTCCTGAGCCAGCGTGACCCCACCACTCTTGCCTACCGGGTGTCTCTCACCGAATCAATTGCGCTCGTCATGTCAGGGCCGTTCGCCAGTGCCGTTCTCGCGCAGTTGACGAGCCTGTTCTTTCTGATCATCATGTTCATCCTGTCTCCCCCGTTAGCACTCGTTGCACTCTTGGGTTACGTGATCCTGATACTCATGATTCTTCGAATTGTGCCACTGCGTCTTGAAGTGCGGCAGCGTCAAGCACGCGAGGCAGCCGTGACCATGTCAGAACTGGGAACCTCGCTTCGGGTACTAGAAACACTCAAGGCAACCGGTAGCGAATACATAGCGTTTAATCGGATTTACTCAGCTCTTGGCAGGCGTCTGACTCTCGGGAATACGCATCTGTGGGGATGGCTGGGCATGCTTCCCGTTTTCGCAATCTTGCTGATACAGACTTTGGTTCTCGCTACTGGAGCATGGTTGTCCATCCAAGGAACACTCACCTTGGGAACCTTCGCTGCCTTTTCAGTTCTCCTAGCTGCCTTCGTCGCACCCATCGTCGTTTTGATTCCAAGCCTTGATGCATTTTTCAACCTCAGGGGCGCCCTTGAACAGGCAGACGACGTTCTTGAGCAGGAAGTGGATCCGCGGATGCGCGATTCTTATCTGGATCACCCTTCGAATCCAAGTGCACCGCCAACAACCCAGAGTGTGGAACTACCTGCACTCTCGGTGCCCGACTCCCCAATTGATCCTGAACCGCCCAGGGCTGGCGGGGTTGGCGGGGCTGGCGGGGTTGAGGGGGCTGACAGGCCTGATAACGACTTGGATGCGCTTCTCGCTCTTGCCCATTCAGGTAGACGCAAAAAAGGTGGACTGGCCATTGATCCTTGGGCTGCACGACTCACGATCTCCCAGCTGACATTTGGTTACACACCGAGTGAACCACCACTTTTCACGGACGTAAGCATCACGATTAACCCTGGCCGCATTGTTGCGATTGTCGGAAAAAGTGGGAGCGGGAAGTCTTCAATCGGGCGCCTCATCGCCGGGCTCTATGAACCGTGGTCAGGCGAGATCCGAATCGATGACAAACCATTCAACGATCACTCACGGGCGGTGCTTGCTCGTGAGATCGGATTCGTTGATCAAGACACGGTGATCTATCAGGCAACTGTGCGCGATAACTTGACCATGTTCGATCCCGACATTTCTGATCGAGATGTGATCACTGCAGCCAAAGCGGCCCAGTTGCATGACGACATTATTGCTCGACCCGGTGGCTACGACGCCGTGCTGCAGGAGAATGGTCGCGATCTTTCTGGCGGGCAACGGCAACGACTGGGTATCGCACGAGCGCTGGTCCGTCAGCCCCGTCTACTCGTCCTCGATGAAGCAACCAGTGCACTTGATGCGCGAACCGAATCTGCGGTGATATCGGAGTTGCAGGCGATGGGGTGCACCACACTGGTCGTTGCCCACAGACTCTCCACCGTTCGCGACGCAGACGAGATTGTCGTTCTCGATGCCGGCGGTATCCACGAACGCGGCACCCACCTCGAACTCGCTGGACGACAAGGTTTGTATCGGGAGTTGATGGATGCATGAGAAAACAGAGTGACACGCGGGAATTTGCGGCGCAGGCACGACGGGAGCATGACACCAAACTTGCTGCGGCTTACCTTGAAAGAACAATGAATCCGCGTGCCCCACTTCCCGTACGACCCCATGCGCCTGGCCGCATTTCTGAACTCGTCACCTACCTATCTAAGTCTTATGGCTTTCATTTCAGTCCTGCAAGACTGAATGAAGATGATCCGCTGCTTGAGCAGATGGCTGGAGCCTTGGAGGCATCGCAAGTTCGCACCCGCAAGGTCGAATTGGTGGAACGCTGGTGGGAATTCAATCAACCTGTTCTCGTTGTTCAAGGTGAACTCGGTTTGGAGGTGATTCTTCCTGGCCCGAACTCCGCTCCTTATTTGCATCGCATGGGTTCCGATCCGGTTCGAGTCGATGAGTCCATCGCTAACGAATTCTCCCGTGACGCACTAGAAGTAATCAGGCCCCTGAAACCCGGCGCAATCACCCTGCGCGATCTCATTCGTGTGTCCATGGTGGGCATGCATCGAGACTTCACCATCGCTATCACCTCGGCCGTGATTGTTGGAATCATCAGCCTTGCAATTCCCCTTGCCACGGAACTGATTTTCAGCGATGTTGTACCGACAGGTAATACAGCCAGACTCGCTGCTATCAGTATTGCCCTGCTTTGTCTCACCGTGGCCACTGGCGCCTTTACCTACACCCGAGCCTATAACTTTTTTCGCATTGGCGACGCCACAGAGGTGGCTACAGGTGGAGCAGTATTAGATCGATTGCTTCGCCTTCCAGCGCAGGTATTGGCCACTTGGCCATCGGCTCGAGCAGCGTCCCGAGTCACGGTGTGGATGCCCCTACAGGCAGCCCTCGACTACATCAGCATCGGTTTGATCAGCGTGATTCTGGTGCTCCTCAATGGATCGCTGCTCATTTGGTTTATTCCTAGTTTGGGAGCCGTTGCTGTAATCCTTGGTGTGATCTTGCTGGCCGTTTCTTGGTTGATTATTCGAAGAGATAAATCGATTTGGCACACGGAATTGAATGCTCATTCTGCACTTGATGTCACCACAACCGATTTGTTGCGGGGATGGATTCCCATTCGCACTTCCAACGGCGAAGTCGCAGGATTCACTCGCTGGGCAAAGGCTTATGCCAACTATCGCACTGCTTTTAACACTCGCTGGACCCGCCAACTCTCCATCGAGATTTTAGTTGTTTCCATACTCGGAGCGACGACCATTCTTTTCATTGTCATTGCATATCGGTTGCCCGCAGGAACTATCCCTGCTTCCTCATTCGTTGCTTTTCTTTCTGCTTTTGGACAATTCAGTATCGGCTTGGTTGGCTTGATCGTCACGATGCGGGCTTTCGAAGCCGTCCGCCCGCATGTAGAACGGCTCGCTGAACTCTTGGGATCGCAAACTGAGGAGTCGGAGAGATCAGAGGATCCCGGCCCTCTTTCCGGAGCATTGGAAGTGCGTCGTGTGGGGTTTCGCTACGGAACCGATCTCCCCTGGGTGGTCCGGGACATTTCGTTCCGGGCTGAGCCCGGTGATTTCGTGGCTATTGTTGGGACTTCAGGGTCCGGTAAGTCAACATTGCTTCGTCTCCTGCTCGGCTTTGAAAATCCCCAGTCTGGAATTATTGCTTTTGATGAGCAGGACTTGGCAGCACTCAACCGTTCAGCCGTTCGCAGGCAGTGTGGGGTAGTGATGCAATCAAGTTTGCTACTCACGGGAACGGTACGAGAAAACGTCACTATTGCTTCCGGCCCCCTTCCCGATTCGCGTATATGGGAGCTCCTTGATCAAGTACTTTTGGGTGACACGGTGCGCGAAATGGCTGCTGGCCTTGACACGTGGATAGATGAGAATGCGACCTTAATTTCTGGTGGACAGCGCCAACGCCTACTACTGGCAAGGGCCTTAGCCCATGACCCCCGGTACCTGTTCCTCGATGAAGCCACAAGTGCTTTGGACAACATCACCCAAGAGGCAATAACTCGAAGTATCGCTTCACTGGAGGTAACAAGGATTGTGATCGCGCACCGGCTGTCCACCATCCGTCAAGCCGATCAAATAATTGTGCTTGATGGGGGAAAAATGGTTGAGCAAGGGACATTCGATGAACTATCCAACAGCAACGGGATCTTCGCTGAACTCATCTCACGACAGGAACTCTGACATGAAACGTCCACCCCATAAGTTCAGCTCACGCGTCGCGATTGTTTCCCTGGTTGCAAGTTTGTGCCTCAGTGTTAGCGCATGTGCCCAAGACCCGGATAGTTCAACCTCGCAGTCCACATTTGGAGTAGAACAGTCTGCCAATCCCGACACGCTTTCGAACTTTTCCGATGGACTGATAAACCCGGGGGTACTCACCGTCGCAATTTATGATGATTCACCGCCAAGCGCTTTTTACTCCAGCGATAACAGGTTAATTGGCTGGGAAGTCGATTTGGCAAAGGAAATCGCTCAACTAAATGGTGTCGAGGTCAAATTCGTTGGTGGGTCATTTGATTCGGTCATTACATCTGTTGCAGATGGAAAAGCCGATATTGGGATTGCAAGTATGTTCGACACGGCCGAACGACAGAAAAGGGTTCAATTCGTCGACTATTTCATTGGTGGGACCAGCTGGGTAGCAAAAGCCAACTCCGAAATTAACGCTACGCGGGCTTGCGGTTTGCGTATCGGCGCGGTGCAGGATAGCGCCCAATACGCCGACTACTTGGTACGCGTTTCCAGTGAATGTACAGGGGAAGGCTTGGAGCCGGTAGAAATCATTGGATATGAATCAATCGCAGAGGCTGCATCTGATGTAGAGACTGGTCGCCTCGATGCTTTCGTTGCCGATGACCCTGTTGCCGCCTATAGCGTCAGCAACAGTTACGGCAAGTTAGTGCGCACAGATTCTAGCGTCGAAACCCAGCCATATGGGATTGCCGTGCAACTCGGGAACGCTGAAATTGTTAATTCAGTGCGCTCGGTCCTACAGCAAATGGCCGCAGATCAGACCTATCGAAATATTTTGGGTCGATGGGGAGTCGAGGGTGGATCAATTGATCGATTCACTATCAATGGTTTATTGACAACTTCCACAAAATAATTGCACACCCCTTCAACACATTTACCAATAAAGATTTACCTAACGCGAAACAGAAGGCTTACCAATGTCAGCAAACTCCGCTCCGAATAGCGAATTCAAGCCTGCCTCGAGCCGACGCCGTTGGTCCACTCTCACCTACCGCTTAGCCATGCTCATTGCTGGGCTTCTTGCCATCTCAGCGATTTTGACCACCACTTTTGCTGTGCGTTCCGTTCAAGATGCACTGTATTCAGAAGTCTCCCAATCCATGGTCAACGTGCATTCATCGGTGGAAAGCACAATTGACCTTCAGTACAACAGCGTGGAGGCATTCCGCCAAGCTGAACTCGATGCCCGTCGCGATGGCCTGCGCGATATTGCCGCTCCTCTGGCAACCACGCTGGATCAGATCCGATCGATGGCCGACTCGGGTGCCATCACCATTGAGCAGGCGCAGGAGAATTCACTGCAGCTCCTCAAAGATGTCCGGTTCGCCAATGAGGATTACTTTTTCACCTACGACCGATCCATGACAGCCATCTCGCACCCCGATGCCAAATTCCAAGGCAGGAACCTGATTGACCTGCAGGATGCTGACGGGAAGTTCGTGTTGCGCGAACTTCGTGAAGTTGCCCTCAATGAGGGCAGCGGGTATGTCGACTACAAATGGGTGCGCCTAAATGAAACGGAATCCGTACCCAAACTCGGCTTCGTCTTTCACTACGAACCATGGGATTGGATTATTGGAACCGGAGTTTACGTCGATGACATCGATGCGGCTGCTGCCCAGAGATTGGAAGCTGTCAAGAATGAACTCTCAACATCATTGAGTCAGGTGAGTTTTTCCCAAGACAGCATGTTCTTCATTCTTGATCAAGAGGGACAACTGATCGTCGCACCCAACGGAGAAACAGAACTTGAGAAATTTGCGGGTACGAAAGAAGGGCAACAGGTCAATATGGCCCTCGCCAAATCAGCCCCTGCTCCCGGTGAACCGCTCGTGGAATCCGTTGTGCCTGCTACTTTGCGTGACGGTGCTTCCGAAGATTGGGTTATGCAGACTTCCACGATCCCCGAACTTGGCTGGATTCTGGTATCTGCGGTGCCTCAAGCAGAACTGGCCGGCCCCGGCCGAACTATTGCCATTCAACAGTTACTTATGAGTCTGGCCATTCTCGTGCTTGGTCTGGGCGCCGGGCTTCTGCTCAGCCGGCGACTTGTGCGCCCCGTTGAAGACATCACCAAAGCGGCCGTAGCTCTCTCCAATGACACTTTCGATCCGACCTCACTTGACCGGGCCGCAAAGCGAAGTGACGAGGTGGGTGAACTTGCCCGCACCTTCCAGCGAATGGGTGACGAGTTAGTCAAGAGGGAACGAAAGCTGCGCGAGCAGGTCGCGAAACTCACCGTGGTCATTGACCGCACCAAATTGGCCGAGTCCGTTGACGAGATCACCGAATCAGAACACTTCCAACGCATCAAAGCCCAAGCCGATGAACTTCGTAAAAATAAGCCGGGCAAGGAGTAGCACGTTCACCAGGCAGGGGGTAGGTCCCGACAACGATCCACAATCTGGCCAAAAGTCTTGTTGTCGTCGGGGACGTCGTAATAATCCAGCAGGAACGATCGCACCCCAGCTTCAGCAATCACCGCTAGTCCCGCCTCGCGGCCAGCGGGGAACGGAAGGATGTTCGCAACCATCGGCGTGAACTCTAGATCTCCAAATTGCCGCCAGTAGTTACCGTGGACAGGCTCCAAGTAGTCGATATCAGGCTGAAAAAGCCCCAGCCTTCGCCAGCCTGCCACATGCTTTGGGGCGATCTCGCTCATCATCCCCAGCAAATCCACTCCAACGCTCTCTGCTTCGGAGAGGCACAAATCCGCAACAGCCTTGGTCGCTAAAGGAATCCAGCCCTCTGGCATCTGCGGCCGAAACTCTTTGCGCACGCTGGTGAAATGCCGGTCCACCATCCTGCGCGAGAGGTTGATGGAAAACACGAGCTCGCCACAGGGAACTCCGTTGAGATGCAACAGCCATTGGTGTTCAATGATTTTCGGATCTGGGGACGAGCCTTCCCATGCCTTTCGGAAGTCGCGTGTGGCCTCCCCGTACGCGTCACCAAAATGCTGAAGATGGATGGCTACGAGTTCCTCGAGAGCATTAAGTGAGGCCCCTGGTAGGACATCGATGTATGCCAGGCCACCTTCTCCCAGAGGCACGAGGTTCACAGGAGCATGTACCCGTCAGTCCCGTGGTTCATTCATCCGCTTACGCATCTCCGCAGCCCGCTGAGCGATCTCCGCGAATCCCTCACTGTCGACAATGGCCTTAACTGACTCCGCACGCTTTGTTGAATCGATTTCCACCCTGAGTCGCTTTACTTCGACCTGCAAGGAACGCTCACGTTCTGCGACCTTTTTAGCCATGACAGCAAATGTGGAAGCCAGCGTTGAGATCTCGTCCTGCAGTCGAGGCCTTGAGAGTAAGTCGAGATCTCTGTGATAATCACCGTCAGCGATGCGAGAGGATTCAACCGTGAGTTGGCGAATTGGTTTAACGATTCTCGAAGCGAGTAACCACACAAGCAGGACCAGGACGACGTATATCCCCAATAGAACCGGAAGCACCTGTCTGACGGCGTTGGCACGAACTTCAGATACGTACTCCAGTGAAATGTCCTGCCCAATGCCTCCCACAGCCACCCCACTTGAATTGAGAATTGGGCTGTAGACACCCATCCAAGATCCATAGGCGTCCGTGTACGCAGGCTCTTCGGTTGTTGTTGACAAGCCTTGCTCCATGAGTGCGTAAGTCGATGGTTCGGTTACCTGATCAAGTGGGATTTTGTACCGATAACCGGATTGGGGCTCTCGGTAGTACCCAGACGACGCGGCGGTGTAAAGCTGGCTATCCGCCGGATCCTTAAACCAGGTGTAGGTACCTGAACCCGTGACTAGAAACGCGTCAAATAAACCCTTTGCTATCTCAGCGTATGCGGGATTGTCCGGATACCCGAACCCAGATTCCTCTGATGAGTCCAAGACAGCGGGCGTGCTCGCTACCAGTTCGGCGAAGGCATCGCCATCTACGGTCTGCGCCACACCTTCCACTTGACCCATGAGTTGCTGCGCGAGTCGAGTCTGAGCCGACTGGGCGGAGAATTGCAGTACCCAGATTGCGATCGCAAGAAAAACCACCGTAAAAAGCGCCACGAAGACCACGACGAGTTTGATCCGCAATGAAACGTAGACATCGCGATTCGAGTTCGGTTTCAATTCCTCCTCCGTCGGCTGCTGCGCGGCATCATTGGCAGTCATTACTGGGGCGCTCACTTTTTCCTCTTCTCATTTGAGTGGTACACAACCGAAAGTTGTTGGTCAAGCGGTGCCGTACACAGGGTCACGGTTCCAGACCTATGGTCCGGTTTTGCTTACGGCGTCGAAGTCGCCAGTTCATGAGACTCTCGTCCCAACCTTTGACCACTTTTCGCGAATAGAAAACCGCCACGAGTGCTATCGCTAAAGCAATCACTCCCGGTAGCCAGAGCACGCCTGTAAGGAATCCAATCCCAACGATAGGTGCTGCGACGACCAACCCAACCGCAACCGGTGTGAGGTCGATCAGAAACGATACGCGCGTACGGCGTTCATCGGGAACGAGCGCGAGTGCACCTCGACGAGCATTCTCGTCCAGACTCCATCGGGGAATCCGCCAAATTATTATCGCGACGATGAGTAGCGCGATGGAACCGACGGCAGATCCGAATGCCAGCGCAATGGCCGCAAGCGCGGTTGCAATAGGCAAAATGATCAATGTCTTAGGTATGCCTGCACGCTCGGCGATCCCCTCGGCGAAGAAGTGTTGAAGTCCCCAGCAAATCCCCAGGGCAACGATCCATGTCGCCGCAAAAATGATCTGTAGATTCGCTGCATCGCGTCCAAGAATGTCACCGACGCCCACGCTATAGCCCATGATTACCGTGGTGCCGGCAACGAACGTCAGTGTGGAAGCCACCATCAGGGAGCGCCACACCGGAACCCCATTGATGAACTCTGCAGCACCTTTGATGGACTCATTGAGTGAATCCCGATGCGCCGTTCCCTTGGCTGCAGAACTATGACGCAACGCATGCGGGAGCCAGAATGCCAAGATCACACAAACTGCTGGAGCAATGATGAGGAGCCAACTCAAATCAAAGTCCAGTCCCCGCAGCGCTATGGGAGTGAGGAGTGCCACGGCAAGCCCGGCCATCTGTCCAACGTAGGTCCAAGTGACGAGCCAGCCGAAGACCTTTCGACCCTCAGCCACGTTGAATTCATCACCTGCCAGACTCCAAACGAGGAGGGGAAGAAGGTAGTTGAGTTGGTCGGCGAGGAGCCAGATCAGGCCGACTGCGAAAATCGGAGCCAGCCCTCCTGCAATGAAAACCAAGGCGATGGTGAACAGGATGGCGTACGCCAGAGTTGCGTAACGGAGAACTTTGAGTCGCGCAGCGCCATCAACGAGTCGGAATTGCATTAAGCCAAGAAGGAGAAGGCCCAACCCACCCAATGGGTAAATGAACAGAAGTGACTTTGTTCCAGCGAGCGC
>JAFMHB010000012.1:30673-52064 GCA_017854795.1 Candidatus Nanopelagicales bacterium | reverse complement strand
GGAAGGATCGCGGCGACTTCAGCACCATAGATATCTGTCATTTGCTGACGCAGATCAACGACATCGATATTGGATGGCACCTTATTAATAATCAAGAAAAGTTCGGGGACTCCGAGTTTGCGGGCCACGTCAACTGTCACGGCTGTTCCTTGAAAGTCCTGGCGATCGGGGCGCATGAGCAGAAGCAGGACATCGCTAATTGTGATCGAGAGCAATGTCTCCTCATTGAGACCAGGGTGGGTGTCAATGAGCAAGTAGTCCAATTGCAAGTCACGAGCTAGGTCTCGGAAGCCATCATTGAGCGTTCCCACGTCGTAGCCTTCACGCAATACACGAGCGATATCGCCTGACTTCATGCTGGATGGAATCAGGTAAAGCGCGCCACCATCAGCCACTGTTTTGTCAACTGCGATGCGATCGGTGACCTCGTGCGCTGCCTGAGCAATTGGAATTTTGCCCCACAGGTAGTCATTCAAGGTGTTATCGAGGTCATCGGAATAGCCAAACAGGACGTGAATACCGGGGCTCTGGATGTCGGTGTCAACAACGGCCACTCGGTTTCCCGCCGCAGCCAACTGACCGGCCAAGTTGGATGTTGTATTACTCTTGCCGGTTCCCCCACGAAATGAATGGATAGAAATTACCTTGGTCATTTATGCTCCCTTAGCTAATCTGAGGTTCGAACTCTATCCACTCTCACCCCGTCTGACTACCGTGGAACCACGGTAATTACGGGCGGGGGGAGGATTAAGAGCTAGCGGGATACGGCTGGCGGAATCAGGACGCTTTCTGTGTGAGAGTCCAGGCCAGCCGAACGACGGAGCCCACGACCACCGGTGGTTGCCAATACAACGATGAACAGTGCTGCGCCAACCAGAACGATCATGGTTCCGGAGGGGACGTCGGCGTAGTAACTGACGTACATGCCAATGAGACCACACAGCATGCCAATCACCGTGCTGTAGGCCAACATTCGGCCAAATGAGTCGGTCAACATCCGTGCGATCACTGCAGGAATGACGAGCATTGCGGCAACCAATGTGACACCGATGACGGTAAGCGTCGCCAGAATCGCCAGAGAGAGCACCACCATCAGTGCGGCCTCAATGCGACCGACATTGACTCCCGACACCGCGGCCACGTCGGGGTCGAAGGTACTAAAGAGCAGCGCCCGATAACGCAGCAAAACGAAAGCGGTAGTCAGGATTGATACAGCGACGAGGCCAATAATCTGCCCTGTGCTGATCCCGAGGATGCTGCCAAAAAGTGCATTTTCAAATGATGGACCGCTGGTCCCAAACTTTGCAAACAGTGCCACACCGAGCGCGAATGAAGCAATCGTGATCACGCCGATTGCCGCGTCAGCCCCTACTCGACTGCGTTTAGTTACGGTCGTGATGGCAAGTGCCGATGCAATCCCCCAGAGTCCTGCACCGATTGCATAGAACTGTGCTGCAAACAACTGCATTGCTGCGAAGCCGCCGAAAATCGAATGTGACAACCCATGACCGATATAACTCATACCTCGCAACACGATATAGACGCCGATAAGACCGAGAAGTGCGCCGGACAGACTGGCTACCAGCAGTCCTTTTTGAAAGAATGCGTAACCCAATGGCTCAAGGAGGGTTTCCATGTCAGATCCTCGTTCCAGGGATATAGGTCGTTGGTCCTTCGTCGACGACGAGGCGCACACCCAGATGCTCGAGCACTTCCATGCGAGCGCCGAAAGTGCGCTCTAGGACAGCAGGGGTCATTACTTCACTGGGAGTTCCTTCTCCCACAATTCGGTGGTTCACGCACACAAGGTGGGGTAGATGCGTGGCCATTCCGTTGAGGTCATGGGTGGTGAGAACAATTGCCACACCATCTTCATGTAGGTCGGCGAGTAAATGCAAAATGTCGTGGCGCGTCGAGATGTCAACACCGCTGGTTGGTTCATCTAAAAGTAGAACTTGGGGTTGTCGAAGCAGTGCCCGCGCCAAAAACATGCGTTGTTGTTGACCACCTGAAAGTTCTCGGATGTGTCGCTCACCGAGGTTGCCAATTCCCAATCGGTCAAGAACCGCGGACACACTCGCTTTCTCTGAGGCACTGGCCCATGGCCTGAGCCGACCAGACTTGCGAGACATAAGGACACATTCAAATACGGTGATGGGGAAATTCCAGCTCACGGTCTCAAGTTGTGGAACATAGGCCACCCGAAGGTTGGGCGCACGCCACACGGTTCCCGCTACTGGAGCCAAAGTTTGGAGCAAAAGACGCAACAACGTAGTTTTTCCCGCACCGGATGGACCAACAATTCCGGTGAACTGGTCCTCGTGGACGTGGAAAGAAACGTCTTCGAGTACGCGGTGATGGTCGTAACTTGCGTCGACGCCCGTCAGTCTGATCAGTTCAGGCCCAACTCCAGTGCCGGTCATTCCATTAACTTTATCACTGTGGGTATACAGCGCTGTTTGAACTAATTGGTGCGACCGTGATGGCGTCAAGTTGGGTTGGTGTTCCACCCAGACCTGAAACCATTGTGCTGTAGTTGTATTTCATCAGACCCAACCATGAGTGTTCAGCGTCTCCTGGTGCGCCGGGAAGGTCGTCATCACGCAATGAATCTTCGTAGCGTGCGCCGGTTGCGCGTCCCACTTCTTCCAGGACTGCTGATGGGAAAACTTCAGAGCCAAAAATAGTGGTGACATTTTCCGCCTTGACCTGATCAATGAGTCGGGCTACTTCAGAGGGTGATGGGTCGGCAAAGTCGTTGGGCTGAAGTGCGCCAATTACTGTCCAGCCGAAGTCTTTCGCAAAGTAGGCGTAGGCATCGTGGTAGGTCAGAAGTTTTAGGTTTCCGGCGGGGACACTCTGCTGGTCGGCTGCAACAGCTTCGCCCAGCTCGGTTGCCTGCTGCTCAAAAGTGGCGAAGTTGGCCGCGTAATCAGAAGCGCAATCCGGGTCGAGCGCGGTCAGCTGATCGCGGATCACCCCCGCGTACTTGATCGCATAACCAGGGTCGGTCCACAAGTGTGGGTTGGGCTTGCCTTCCTCTTTCGGGAAGGAGAAGTCATAGATGTAGTCGGCCTCAGGGAGCACCAGCGTCCCGATCTCAACTATTTGAGTGGAGTCTTTTTTATTGGTCTGCGCCATGTCAATTGTTGGGTCCTCGAGCTTGAGGCCGTTAACCAGGACTAGATCCGCGTTGCTGAGCAACTCGGCAACCTGAGGGGATGGCTCAAAAGTATGGCTATTTGTGCCCTCGGGGACAATTCCCTCGATTCGGGCGCAGTCCCCGGCAATTGAGGCTGCGATTGAGGTAATCGGGGAAACCGTGGTTGCGATCAGTGGGCGGGTGTCGCCCCCATCTGCTGAGTCTGAGTCTGAGCCTGAGCCTGATGAGCATGCCGCCAGAGTAAGCATGAGTGCCGCCGCAATGATCCCGTATCTGGTTTTTTTCATGCCCAAATCTTATTGCTTTTTCATGTTAATGCAAATTCTTTGCAATTGCAGTTTCTATGCGAATACCTGTCCCGATCAACTCAACGAGCAGATAGCCGAATTATTTGGTCATCGGATGGGCGGGGATCCCCCCGGCCATCCGTATTACTGGTCACAACCCACAGCGAGCCATCAGGTGCTTGTGCAATTGTGCGCAAGCGCCCCGCATCCCCCAAATCCCATGATTTCGCATTGCGGGTTTGAGCGCCCTTAATCGGGACCTGCCAGAGTCGTTCCCCTCGCAGGCTAGCTACGTAAACAACATCATTTTTAATAGCTATGCCACTGGGTGAGGCAGTTGATGTAGGTGACCACACAGTCCTTGGATTGATAAAACGTGGATCTTGAACACGCCCTTCGATCTCTGGCCAGCCATAGTTTCCCCCCGGAACCAACAGATTCAATTCATCTGCGTCGCGTTCACCGAACTCGCTGGCCCACACTCGCCCTCTATTGTCAAGGGCGAGACCCTGAACATTGCGGTGCCCCAAAGTGAACACGGGCGATTTTGCTCGAGGATTGCCAACGGCCGGCGCTCCATTGAAGTCCACCCGCAACACTTTGCCTGCAAGTGATGCAGGGTTCTGTGACAGTTGTGGGTCACCAGCGTCACCCGTTGCTACATAAAGCGTTTTTTGGTCTGCTCCCACCAATAATCGCCCACCATTGTGATACGTCGCCTTAGGAATCCCGGTCAAAATAGTTTTCTGGGTGCCTAAACGCTTTCCGTTGTTAAGTAGCGGAATCCGCACGACCTGATTGTCAAGGCGCGAAGTCAGGTAGGCGAAAAGAACGGGTGTGCTGCTTCCTTGCGGGGTAGCCACCGCAATTCCCAGAAGCCCACCTTCGCCCTCAGGCACCACACCCTTAACACGTCCAATGGTTGTGACATTAGATCCCGCGCGACCGTTCGGATCGATCCGCTTTATTTTCCCGGTATCCCGCTCACTCACCAGCGCAGAGCCATCGGGTAAAAATGCAAGTCCCCAAGGTGTTTCAAGTCCTGACGCAACTACCCCCTGCAAACTGAGTTTGGGGTAGGTCGCCGCATTCGCAACAGTGGGCATTCCCAGGATCAGCCCGAACGTAAGACCAAAAATTAGTCCGATATACAGACGGGCGGTGATCACAACTCGAGGTGCGCGCATGCAACCATTATGGGCAGATCTGACCTGATTTCGCATCTCGTGTAGTCCACCGGCCGATATTCGGTCACCCCCAATTGGGTGCAACTAGAGTGTGGGCCGTGGAAGGACTTGTAGAGAGATATATCGTCACCCTGCGCTGCGTGGACGCCCCCGGCGTGATCCATGCGATGGCTTCGGCACTTCTTCGCGCTCAGGGCAATATTTTGGAACAAGCTCAATTCACCGATGAAGCAACCGGAAAATTTTCCATGCGCACTCGCTTTGAATCACCACTTATCGAACTCGAAAATGTGCGGTCGTTACTCGATACCGAATTGAGCAAGTTTGGCCCGATCATTAGTCTTCGCCGCGAAGCCGAACGACGACGTGCACTGATCATGGTCTCTCAGCAGGATCACTGTCTTGCAGACCTGCTTTACCGACATGCCAATGGTGAACTCCCCATAGATATTCCAGTGATCGTTTCAAATCATTATGATTGCCAGACTCTCGCGCACCAATACAACATCCCCTTTGTGCACATTCCTGTGACATCTACGAACAAAATGGATGCGGAACGTAACGTGATGTCATTAATCGATGAACACTCGGTAGACGTAGTTGTTCTTGCTCGCTACATGCAGATCCTTTCCAATGATTTCTGCTCGGCCCACGAAGGCCGAATCATCAACATTCACCACTCATTTCTCCCAGGCTTTAAAGGTGCCCGCCCCTATCAGCAGGCCTACGACCGGGGCGTCAAGCTCATTGGTGCCACTGCTCACTTTGTTACCGCGGATCTCGATGAAGGCCCGATCATTGAGCAGGACGTGCATCGCGTGCAGCACAACCACAGTGCCCTTGATCTGGCTGAGATTGGACGCGATGTGGAGCGACGGGTTCTTGCTCGAGCAGTGCGCCTTTACTCCGAGGATCGAGTGCTACTCGATGATCAGCGCACGGTAATTTTCGCCTGATCACACTTCACGGGACCAGTCACAGTTACGCCGATGAATCACCGTCATGACCCGAAGACTCTAAAAATCAACGCAATGCCACATTGGCAGAGGGGCTACGGCACTCTATGCATATGGAAACGCCGATGGGAGATCAGGAACATTCGTGGACCCTTCTCACAAACCACGGCCGCATTTTGTTGATTATTGCGCGGGACCAAGACTTGAGAATACGTGATGTCGCACTCGCGGCTGGAGTTACCGAACGAAGGGCACAGTCGATAATTGTTGACTTGGAACAAGCCGGCTACATCAATAAAAAACGTGAAGGTCGGCGCAACGTCTACTCGGTAAACCGCAAGCGCCCATTCCGTCACCCTGCTGAATCAGGGCACAGAGTCGGTGAATTGATCGATCTCTTTGCAAACCCGGTTGACTAACACAATGTGCTTACCGCCCAATATTGCTAGGCGGAGGACCAGCCACCATCAGAAGTGACGAGAGCGCCATTGACATTTGACGCTTCATCACTTGCAAGCCACGAAATAACCGTGGCAATTTGGTCTGGTTCAGCAGGAGTAGGTGGCATGGTTGCGAGCTTAAGCCTGGCACGCTCCATGGCCCAACTTGATTCGGGTGATGCGGATGCGCCAATACCCGTTGCGACTGGCCCAGGAATTACGCAATTGGAGCGAATTCCTTTCGGTCCATAAAAATACGCAACGTGTTTAACCAAACCGATTACGGCGTTTTTTGAAACCGTGTAAGAAACACCTGCTGCGCCAGCACCAAGCGCCGCCTCAGAGGAAACGGTGACAATTGCACCCTTGCCAGCTTTCTCCATCAAAGGAAGTACTGCTCGGGTGAGTCGCATCACGCCATTGAGGTTCACGTCGATAACGCGATTCCAAAGATCGTCTTGCAGTTCACCCAACGGTACAAAATGATCCATGATTCCAGCGACGTTTGCGAGAATGTTTAATTGACCGTTAAGTGAAGTCACCAATTGGTCAACGTCATCCTGCCCAGTGACATCAGCAACCATTAATTCGGCAGTGAGTTTCTGTTTTTCGAGTAGTAACCGAGTTGCATCGAGTGAATTCGCGTGGATATCGCAGCCTGTGACGATTGCTCCTTCAGTTGCGAGGCGAAGAAGTGTTGCTTGCCCTATCCCGCTGCCTGCGCCCGTGACGAGTGCGGTCTTCCCTTGGTGTCGGTTCCTGTCCATCGTTCAATTGTGATCGACAACCAGTGTGCTGCTCAGGGACTTTTGTCACATGTTTTCTCTCCGAGCGACCCAAGTAACACCGTGCAAACACGATAGAGCCTCATTCAATGGCGCCTTGAGAACGGTATAACCCAGCTGATTCACTAATGAAGTGCTAACTCACTAGTCATGTTTGCGAGTGGTCTGTAAAAGCCTCACAGCGGTTGCTAGCAGGAGCAGTGCGAAGAGGATCGTGGAAACCTGATCGGACATCACAATCGCAAGTTGAGCACCGATCAGGGCTGTGGGAATGCCAGCCAAGCCAATTTTTAAGGCAATGGGAATATCAACATTTGCATTTCGGTAATTGCGCCAACTCCCCACGGTCCCCGCAATAAGCGCAACAACCAAACTCGTACCTTTTGCTATTGGAGCAGTCGCTCCAAAGAAAATAACAAGTATCGGAACCAAGATTATTCCGCCGCCCACGCCGAGAAGGCCTGCAATTCCGCCAACAAGAATTCCAATAGCAACCAGTATGAGCGCGCTTGCCGGAGTTAAGTCTAGCTCTTCAGAATTAACGGGAATATCAACAAAAAGCCAGATTGCAGTAAGCAACAGAATGAAACTGAAAATCCGCGCTAGCCAGTCATTATTGACCGAATGCAAAAGCCTTGTTCCCATAACCGCGCCAAGGATGCTGCCAATACCGAGAAAAAGGGCAAATTCCAGGTTGATTGAGCCGTGAAGACTAAATCCGACTACACCCGCTGTCGCAATCGGCATGATCGCGAGCAGTGAAGTCCCATGAGATAGACGCTGCGTGAAGTGCAAAAGGAGCACCAGACCCGGTACAACAACAATTCCGCCGCCAACACCGAAACTGCCGGAGATCAATCCGGCAAGGAGGCCTATCGCGATGGGAGGCATAGTCGGCGAGCCTAGTTGTGCCAAGCCCCCACCCTACGTAATGGTTCCCAGAATGCATGAGGACTATATGGCGAGAAATGAAGGTTCGTATTACCGTGGAGGCATGACCTTTGGGATCCGCTCTTCCATCATGGCTGTTTTTCTTGGCGCGTTAACTCTGTCGGTAGTCCCGCCTGCAACTGCCACCCAAGTTTCTCCGATCGGATCTTCGATTCCGGCAGCCTTTGACCGCGAATATTCCGGTACTGACCTCAAAGTGGGTAAAGCATTTAGTTCCAGTTCCAAGTACACACGGCACCGCATTTCTTATGAAACAGGTGGACTGACAATCTCAGGAATAATGATTAAGCCAACGGGTGAGGGGCCATTCCCCGTGGTGGTTCTCGCACACGGTTACATCGATCCAGCAACGTACTGGAGTGGGCAAGGATTCCGTCGCGAACAGGATTGGTTGGGCAACAACGGTTACGTGGCATTGCATGTTGATTACCGGAATCACGCCCGTTCAGACAACGATCCGAAAAATGACGTGTCGATGCGGCTGGGATACGCCGAAGACGTTATTGGTGCAGCGCTTGCTGTGAAAGGTTCGAAGTTCTCTTATCTTGACAAAAATAAGGTTGCACTCTTGGGTCGATCCATGGGCGGTGGCGTCGCATTCCAGGCACTCGTTTTGCAACCGGGCGTCTTTGACGCGGCCATCACTTACGCATCTACGAGTACGTTGGCTGCAGACAATTTCAATAAGTGGCAGCGAAATGACTATCCGATCGGCAACAAAATCCTTAAGGCATATGGGACGCCGAAAGAAAATCCCACCGCGTGGCAAAACATGTCCAGTCGCTACTTCTTCTCCCGGATCACCGAACCTGTCCTCATGATTCATGGGACAAAGGACGAGAGTTGCGATATCTCGTGGGCTCGGGCAACAAACAACGCCTTGGAGCGAAGCGGAGTTGACGTCACTTACGTTGAGTATCCGGGTGCACCGCACTACATGTACGGCGAGTGGAGCGACTCGATTAAGCAGGTTAATAAGTTCCTAAAAAAGAACCTCCGATAGACACCTTCACTGGTCCTTCCTTGACACGGATTTACACGAACTGGTAAACTAGTTGAAGATTCAACAAAGGAGATGCTAATGCCCGCTGTAACCGCCGACACCTTGACCTTGCCACGTTTTGAGATTCCCTTGGAAGCAAAACCTCGCTCGGTAAAACAGATTACGACAGCGCCGCAGGGACATGAAGGTGAAGGCTTTCCAGTTCGCCGCGCATTCGCCATGATCGAGCAAAGTGATCTGGATCCTTTCATCCACATGGATCAAATGGGTGAGGTTGAATACGCGCCCGGTGAACCTAAGGGCACCCCATGGCACCCGCACCGTGGATTCGAAACATTCACCTACTTAATTGATGGACAGTTTTTACATCAAGACTCCAATGGCGGTGGAGGAATCATTGAGTCAGGTGGTACCCAGTACATGACGGCAGGCGATGGAATCCTGCATATTGAAACTCCACCAGCTCACCTGGTTGAATCCGGTGGGCTGTTCCACGGTGTGCAGTTGTGGATCAACCTGCCGAAAGAAAAAAAGAGGATTGCCCCGCAATACCAAGACCTACAAGGAATCGATTCCTCCATGGTCACAAATGCCGATGGCGGCGCATTGGTGCGTGTGCTCGCCGGAGACATTGCTAACTTTTCCGGCCCGGGGATTTCACACACTCCGCTTGCGATCACGCATATAACGTTGGCTCCAGGTGCAGAACTTGAGATCCCATGGCGCAAGGATTTCAATGCTCTGGCATATATCCTGGCTGGAAAGGGCGCTGTTGGTGCAGAGTTGCGACCTATTTCAACCGGCCAAATGGCGGTTCTCACGGACGGTGACACGGTGAAGTTGCGTGCTGACGCCGCTCAAGAAAGTCGTAGCCCCAATCTCGACGTCTTCCTGATTGGCGGATTGCCATTGCGCCAACCGGTGTTCCAGCACGGTCCATTTGTCATGAATACCAAAGCCGAGATCATAGAGGCATTTGAAGACTTTCAAGCTGGGCGTTTCGGCCATATTCCCGCTGATGCAATTCAGCCGCACCGCATGTAAGTGTGTATTTGTTAACCCACGGCCGTAATCGGCAGCGCATCCCTATGCTTAGTCGGTGATCCTTACCCAACAATCCCTTAGCGGGATTTACGTTCCCCTCGTTACTCCATTTGATGAAGCGGGGCAGATCAATGTCTCAGAAATACGGACGTTGGTTGGAACCATGCTCGATTCTGGAGTGTCCGGGTTCGTCGCTGCAGGCACCACAGGTGAGGGCTATGCACTCAGTTTTGATGAGCGGCGATTAGTTCTCACCACAATCGTGGATCAAGTTGCTGGTGCAGTTTCGGTCCTTGCAGGTGTCGGTGGCATGAGCACGCACGAGGCGATAGATCAGGCGATTCTGGCAAAACGATCCGGCGTCACCGGACTCATGCTCGCGGCACCCTCGTACTGCCTTCCCACCGAATCTGAGCTCGTCACCCATGTCGCACACGTTGTCAAGGCCGTTGAACTTCCCACCGTTCTCTATGACTATCCCGCACGCACGGGGGTTTCCTTCACCCACCAGGTCCTCGATTCATTGGCGAGAAATGAACTCGTGATCGGAATCAAGGAGGCCTCAGGCGACTTAACTCGACTTAAATGGCTGAGTTCTGAATTTGCGGACGACCTCGCGATCGTCTGTGGTGCGGATCTTGATTCACCAGTCTTTTTGGACTCTGGAGTGAAATGTTGGATCGGCGGGATTGCCAATCTGCTGCCCGCAGCCCATGTTGCAATGCTTGATACGACTCAGCGCTCTGAAGTATTCGCCGCGATCTCACCGATTCTTGGCTTCATTGAGTCTGGCCATTACAACGCAAAGATTAAAGCGGGAATGAATTCCTTGGGCGCGCACGTTGGAGCACCCCGTGCACCCATTGGATCATTCGCATCGAATGAATCCGGAATGGCTGAGCTGACCTCCCTTCTGACCAATGCCAGAAAATGGGCTCCGACGTTCCCATGAGCGCTGACATGTCGTCAGAAACAAACACACTGATTATTGGTGGCGGGATAATCGGGGTCAGTATCGCTTCGATGCTGAGCGATCGTGAAGTCATGATTCTCGATTCAGGTGCCCCGCGTTACGGAACCTCAATTGGTAACGCCGGTCACGTTGTTGTCAGCCATGCTCAACCATTTGCTGCACCGGGAATGCTTGGCATGGGTGCTAAATCGCTGCTCGCCTCTGACGGTGCGTTTGCCTTTTCACGCAATCTGCCGATGAACACCATCCCGTGGATCACAAAGTTCATGCGTAGTTGCACCAAGAAAAATGTTGAGGAATTCACACCGGGAATCTTGTCGTTGTTGCGAAAAAGCGCTGAGTTGATCAAGTCCACCGGTGTGGACACAACCACAACTCCCACTTGGGAAGTGTTCACATCCCAGAAGGCGTTGGAGCAGGCTCAAAAGGAATACGAGCACCTCACTCATCTGGGTATCGCTGCGCGAATCGTGGGTCGCACTCAGGCACGTGAACTTGAGCCGAGTTTGACACCCAAGGTTCAAGCTGTCCTCGAACTGAGTGAGGATTTTGGTCTTGATCCATTGCTACTCTGGCAGCATATGCGTGATGCAAACCCTGGCTTAATATTTCATTCCAATGAAAGTGTGACCGCGATTACGCGAGTAAGAAGTGGATACCGGGTTACTACCCAATCAGGATTGGAGATCACCGCGAAAAACATTGTCATTGCCTCAGGGTCGTGGTCGCGTGAGGTCGGTAAATTTCTCGGCTTAAACATCCCAATTCTTGCGGCAAAGGGCTATTCGGTAACAGTGCAAATGCACAATGGGGCCGACGCACAGTATCCGAATTCATCGTTCCCGAATTCACTGCACCCGATGATTTTTGCTGATGAAAAGACTGCGACGGATCCTTTTGGTGATTACTTGCGGATCAGTGCTCGCTTTGAACTGACGAATCCACATGATCGATCCCTGAATGAGAAACGGGTTCGTCATTTGTATGAGCGCGCGTCGACAGTGATCAATCTTCCACCCATTCCCACGGATCTGGCCCAGTTGTCAGCGTGGACCGGGCTTCGTCCTGCAAGCGCAGACGGCGCTCCCTATATCGGTCCTGTACCTAATCTGCCCGGGGTGTTCCTGGCTACCGGGCACGGAATGATTGGAACGGCCCTCTCACTGGGCACCGCCGATCTGATCACCCGATACATCACACAGGGCCCCGTCACCGATGCCGAACTAGCATTGAGCCCAAGCCGCATTTGACCACGTTAGGAACATCCATGGAAACCAGTCGGATTTGGCATTGTGTTGATTCACACACCGAAGGCATGCCAACCCGCGTCGTAGTTGGTGGGGTTGGTGTCCTCCCCGGTAACACCATGGAAGAACGCCGTCAGTACGTGATGAACGAGGCGGATCATCTGCGCACGTGGCTCATGTTGGAGCCACACGGCCACAGCGCAATGAGCGGCTCAATCCTGCAACCGCCAACTCGCCCCGATGCCGACTGGGGAGTTGTCTTCATCGAAGTCTCTGGCTGTCTGCCGATGTGTGGGCATGGAACCATTGGAACAGCCACCGTCCTTGTGGAAACGGGATTGGTGGACGTTACCGAGCCTGAGACGATCATTCGACTTGATACTCCTGCCGGACTTGTCATTGCGCGCGTGCAGGTCGAAGGGACCAGAGCGAAGTCGGTCACAATTGAAAACGTCCCATCATTTGTCACCGAACTTGACGCTCATGTCGAGGTTCCCGGTATCGGTGACGTGCGCTACGACATGGCCTTTGGTGGCAACTTCTATGCAATCGTTGAACTGAGTCAACTTGGTCACGAGTTTGGGAAGGAATATGCCCCGGAGCTACTCGCACTTGGGCTTTCGATCATGAACGCGATTAATGCGACCAACCCACCTGCTCACCCAGAGAATCCTGCGATTGATCACGTGCATCATGTTCAATTGGTTGCCGCCGGAAGCACCCCTCAACACTCGCGACATGCAATGGCGATTTATCCGGGTTGGTTCGACCGTTCACCATGTGGCACCGGAACGAGCGCACGCCTTGCACAACTTGTTGCTCGCGGTGACCTTGCCCTCGGGGATTCACTGATCAATGAGTCAATAATTGGCACTCATTTCACCGGGCGGGCAATGGGCGCCACTACCGTCGCTGGGATTCCCGCAATCCTGCCGGAAATCACCGGGCGAGCATGGATCACCGGGACTTCCCAGCACATGCTGGCACCCGATGACCCCTTCCCCGCTGGTTTTCAACTCTGATGAAAAACACCCAGTTACGACCCGAACCTACAATTCCTCTCAATGAGCGACTCGATCCAAATGACCCAAAAACTGACAAAATTTTAGCCGCCCACGAGGTGGCTTGCGCCAACGAAGAGCAGGGATACCTCGATCCCTACACCCGGTTGTTCGTGATGACGGCGCAATTTCACATTAATCGTGGGTACTGCTGCGAGCGTGGTTGCCGGCACTGCCCCTTCGCCAGGGAGTAAACGTCAATTACCCTGATCACATGTCAGTCAGGAAGCTCTTTGCAATCGGTGTGACCATTTCTCTCTCAATTGCGTTAATCCCAGCCGCCACATCCCAAGCTCTTACCGCACCGATCGCCCAAGGTTCCTGGTCAATGGTTCCGCAGTCAAAGGATGCAAACAAGGATGGCTTCATTGACGGTGACGGTGGAGTACCTAAATCAGGAGCCCTATCCCGCAATCCTTCATCAAATTTTGTCGGCGCCGGTAATTTCATTGCCCAGCCGAATGAACGGTTGATCGGTGGATCGCTCTCCTGGTATTTAGAGGACGCAGGCTTTCCCGTGACACTCAACGCCTGCAAGTCAAAGGGTGACACCTACACCTGGACAATCCAACGCGGCGGAAAAGTCGTGAAACGAACCAACGCAACTAAACTCGCGAAGAAAACATGCACGACCACGGTGAAACTTCCTGAGGGTTTGCATAGTTTCACTCTGACCGTGCGATCAGGATCCAAGGTCAAGCGCCAGTCGATGGTGGCAAATATTTCCAATTACCTCGTGGTGGTCATGGGTGACTCCTTCGCATCCGGCGAAGGAAATCCACGCAATGTGAATGCATGGATCAACAATCGAAGTTCTTCATTCGATCCATACTGGGATGAGGATCAATGCAATCGAAGTGTGCACGGGGCACCGGCCCAGGCCGCACTGAAACTTGAGCAAACGTCCAATAAGAGCTCGGTGACGTTAGTGGACGTATCTTGCTCGGGCGCAACAGTGCAAAAAGGAATACTTGGTTCGCAATTTCGGGGCATAAATTCACAAATCGAGTCGGTCAGTGAATTAATTGGTGACCGTGAAATTGACGCGGTGTTGCTGACAGTCGGTGGCAACGATATTGGTTTCGGATCGATCCTCACCTCATGCGCTTTGCAAATCAACTGTCCACTTGCAAAAGCAACAACGCCTCCATTGTCGAGTTTCGCCACAATTCAGGGTGGGGTGCAAGAACTGACCGCAGGCTTGGCGGCCAGTTATTCATCGATAAATAAATGTTTTACGGACTCGACCTGTCAGGGGGCACAAGGACAACGGCTGCCCGGACTTTCCTTGAGTGATGCTGGAATCGTCTTTCTTAATTCCTATCCGGACCTTATGCGCTCTCAGGCCGGCTCCGTCTGTAGTTACCTCACCATCACGGAAGCAGACTTTGCTTGGGCTCAGGACTCAATTGTTAATCCAAGCCCGCTGAATCCATTCGTCTACCAAACTACTCGCGGTGTTCAGGTGCCCCTTGATAACGGCGCAGGTTCGCTCAATGGCGCAATCTCAAACTCCACACAATTTGACTGGAAACCGATCATGGCCATCTGGACCGACACCGGATCTGGCCCAATTGGGCACGGTGTGTGCGCGGGTAATGAATCCTGGTTTTTTGGACTCACCGGGTTTAGCGGTTTCACATCAGGCTCATTTCACCCTAATCCACTCGGCCTTGGTGAAATGGCCAAGATTATCTACCGTGAAATGGTGGCCTCTGGGTTCTAGTGCTACCCCCAGTGATAATGTCGCCCGGCGCAACAAGCACCGCTAGCTCAACTGGCAGAGCAGCTGACTCTTAATCAGCGGGTTGGGGGTTCAAGTCCCTCGCGGTGCACTTTCTTCATCAACGCCCATCTATCCCTGTTTGCGGAAAAGATGGGCGTTTTAGATATTTCAAGGGAGAATAAAGCACATGTCAAGCCAAGGAGGTGCCGTGCAATTTATTGATCAGGTCACTATTGACGAATTTCACGAAAATGGTGCGACAGTGGTTCGTGGGCTTTTTACGCCAGAGGAGGTCGCCACCATCGAAGCGGGGATTGAAAAAAATCTGGCCGACCCCAGTCCCATGTTTAAAGTTGCCAGCCAACCCGATGATCCCGGTCGCTTCGTCGAAGACTTTTGTAACTGGAATCGCATTGACGAGTACCGTGCGATTGCATTTGAGTCACAAGCGGCCGACGTTGCCCAGCAACTCATGGGTGGGTCCAGCGTTCGACTATTTCACGACCACATGCTGGTCAAAGAGCCGGGCACTAAGCAAGAAACTCCCTGGCACCAAGACCAGCCGTACTACAACGTTGATGGCAACCTGAATTGCTCAATGTGGGCACCGGTTGACCCTGTTGTGCTCGAGTCAACTCTTGAGTTCAATGCTGGATCACACAAGCGCGGCTGGCTCATGCCACGCACGTTCATGGACAACCAAGCGAAATGGTTCCCCGAAGGCAGCATGTCGGAAATCCCCCAAATCGAAGCCGACCGGGACTCCTTTGAGATCTTGGGCTGGGAACTACAACCAGGGGACGCTGTCTTTTTTCACATGCTGACAACCCACCACGCTTACGGTGTCCCAGGAGCGAATCGTCGACGCGCTTTTTCACTTCGGTTTCTCGGCGAAGACATGGTGCATGCACCACGGGATTGGGTAACGTCACCGAACTTTGATGGACTGAATTTGGAGATTCCCCAAGGTGCACCCATGGATCACGAACTCTTCCCACTTTTACGCCCAGCCATGACTCTCGCGTAAAGGGAGTTTCAGTGCTCCAAGGTTGAGATCAGCGCCTTGGCAGCGTTGTGACCGGGAATCCCAGAGACTCCCCCGCCTCGAGCAGCACCGCTCCCGCATAAAAAAACTCGGGGATGGCCGGTCTCAACACCCCAAGTACCGACTTCCTCACGTGTACTGGCCCAGGGCCAGCCAAGGGGCGTGTGAAAAATATTCCCGGTAGCAATCCCCAGAGTGTTTTCGATGTCTACCGTGGTATTCACCTCCATACAGATATTGCCGTGATCATCACGGTAGAGGCAGTCTTCAATCGGCTCGGCAAGTACCGAGTTGAGTGTCTTGAGAACAGCAACCTTGGCATCCTCGCGGGTGTAAGGATTCACGGTGCGGGCAAAGAGTTCGTGCGGGGTGTGCAGTGCGAACAGGGTCAAGGTGTGCACACCTTGAGCTTGGAGTTCCGGTGAAAGAATTGAGGGGTCGGTCAGGCTGTGACAGTAAATTTCTGCCGGTAGCGGGTCGGGCATTTCACCCGCGGCCGCGGATGCAAATGCGCGTTGAAGTTGCTCATAACTTTCATTGATGTGAAATGTTCCGTTAAATGCTTCGAGTGAATCACCACCCAGAAGTCGAGGTAGACGACTTAACAGCATATTAACCTTTATTTGGGCCCCGCCATCAGCGAGTGAAATGTATGGATTCGGCTCACCCAGCAGCACTGCAAGGATCGCGGGGGCTGCGTTCACCAGCAAGTACCGCGCACTGTAGACACCCGAACCTGTCGTGACCGTTACTGAGTTCTCGTGCGGCTCGACTCTTGTGACCGCTGTTGAAAGCTCAATGTGAACACCGAGGGAGCGTGCAATTGCTTCAAGTTGCCCGGTGACCTGACCCATGCCGCCGACCGGGACATCCCAGTCGCCGGTTCCGTTACCAATTACGTGGTAGAGAAAACATATATTTGCCCGCTTGTCCTCACCCAGTGCATCAGCGAAATTTCCGATCAAACCGTCGGTGAGAATTATCCCGCGAAGGACATCGTTGGTTATTGATTTTTCGATGACCTCACCGATCGGTCGTTCAAAGAAGTCATTCCAATCCTGATCATTACCCACCAATTCGCGCATGTCCTCGCATGACATGAGCGGTTGTGTGAGAGTTGGGAAAACTTTCTCGGCGACACGCTGTGTGCGGGAATAAAAATCAATCCACTGCTGGGCATCAGTTTCGTTGCCGGTGAAACTGGTAATCCGGCGGCGAAGTTCACTCTCGTTGTCGTGAGGAATCGACAGTGAACGAGCTGGGTCTAATGGATCAGGGGTAAAGCTGGAAACCGAACGCTTAACGGTTGTCAGTTCCATGCCAAGGTCAGCCCGGACGGACTCGGGCAACAAAGAAACTAAGTAGGAGTACTTGCTGAGCCGCGCCGCAACACCAGGGAAGACTTCCGCTGAAATCGCTGCTCCCCCGACATGGTCGGCTGATTCAAAGATCGTGACGCTTCGGCCCGCTTTGGCCAAGTAGCAAGCAGCGACCAGCCCGTTGTGGCCGGCGCCAATGATTACTACATCTGTCGTTGTTTCAACCAAACTCATGGCTGCACTTTACTGAACTAATTCCCGTTGCGGGCTACTCACCAGATGCTGGAATAGCAATGCCAAGTGCGCGCAGACGATCACAGGATTCACCGTAAACCTCATCAATTGCAGCACACGTTGATTCATCAAAGTCCCTGCGCCAACGCCCCGAGTGCGCACCTTCAGCTGTAACCGTGGCGTTGAACCAATCTCGCATCTCGGTTGAATCATCGAGTTCACAATGCTCCAAAATCAAATTCAAAGTTTGATCCCGTGCGGTTATTACCAAATCTTGTAAATCCAAACTCAATACAACACCCGCAGCACACTTCTTGACCGCCTGATCAGATTTGATCATTCGCTGCTCCCATTGGGCGAGTGCTTCGAACACGTCACTTGGACCGAAGTCCTGGTGAACAAAACTGGCCGCAACATCACGCCCATCTCGCACAACAACAATCACTTTGTAATTCGGGTAAATGGGTGCGATCAGATTCGCTTTGCGGGCATTCGCAGGAGTTGTGTCCACCCAACGCTGGGCGTTGCACCCGTGAGCCACTTTCTCCATGATCGAGTACGTGAGCGCCCGAGTTGCTTCGATCGGATTGTCAGGAAATGTATCCAGATACATATGCGTTTGCTCTAATAGAAATTCCTTGGACATTGACGTGTGCAATCCGACATTCTCCGCCCGGTAAAACCAACGGTTATGAATCCGCTCAACAGCAAGCTCTGCTGCTGCGATCCCGGCCGGCTTGTCAGCTTTTGCTAGGGCATCGGATAGTCCATTATTTCCCGTAATAAAACGAACTTCCATGGGTCGCGTCAAAGTGATTGCGGGGTGGTGGTCCAAAAGGTCTCCGACGATTGTTGAGCCGCTGCGACCTGTTCCGCCAACAAATACGGGGTTCAGTAGCGGACTAGCCACGGCGTCGGAACAGTTTGATGGCGATTACTCCAACAACAACCGCGCCCACGATTGCGACCCGCTTGGTGCGGATAGCACCAAAGTCGTCGGTGAACCAGCCTTGGGCTGCGGACAGCCCTCTCTGGGCCAGTGCGGCCGCAGAGGTTTGCTCACGCAGTTGGGTCACCGAATTGATGAAGGCTTCCCGAGCCACCTCAACCTCAGTCTGCAGAGGGGCTAAATGGGCGTTCTCAGTGTTTTTGGCGTTCTCCGTGTTCTCGCTCACGCTGACAGCCTAACGCGATCTCTATCCCCAGGGAACCACCACTCTGGTGTGCGCCTTAGACTCACGTCGCACTCTCGCGGGGGTGGTGGAATTGGCAGACACGCAGGTTTTAGGTACCTGTGTCTTCGGACGTGCGGGTTCAAGTCCCGCCTCCCGCACATTGTGGAGTTTCGAAAGCTGCGCGTTCAGATATCCATGGAATTTAACTGGGGTTCAGCTGGGCAACAAGGGCAGCCAATGCTTTCCCGCGGTGACTGATGGAATCTTTCACTTCGGCACTCATTTGTGCGCTGGTGATTTCGTGGCCTTGGGGAATAAAGATCGGGTCGTACCCAAAACCGTTTTCACCCCTCACTGAATCGATGAGGGTTCCATTCATGGCAGCCTCGACAACAAATTCGGTTCCGTCGGGGTGAACGTAGGCCGCGGCACAGACGAAACTTGCGCTGCGACGATCAGCGGGGACTTGGGAGATCTGGGCCAACAGCAATTCAAGGTTTGCCCGGTCATTACCGTGGGAACCCGACCAGCGAGCCGAAAGAATTCCTGGCATTCCGTTGAGGGCGTCAACACATAGACCTGAGTCATCCCCAATGGCGGGCAGTCCGGTGAACTCGCTGACGCCCCGGGCTTTGAGCATTGCGTTTGCGGCGAAAGTGGAGCCCGTTTCTTCAATGTCGGGCAGGTCCGGGAATTCCGATGTTCCCACCAATTCCCAGTCGAAGCCCGCTTGCTCGAGAATACGGCGCATTTCCTCGATTTTATGATCATTGCGCGATGCGATGACAATTTTCTGCGACATGCTTAGGCGAGCGCCTTAACTTGCAGGGTGGTGAGATCAAGGCAACCTCTGGCTGCAAGGTCGAGGAGTTGGTTCAGTAGGTCGCGGTCAAACGCTTCGCCTTCAGCTGTGCCCTGAACTTCAATGAACTTTCCGCTGCCGGTCATTACGACATTCATGTCGGTGTCGGCATTGACGTCGTCGTCGTAATGCAGGTCAAGACGTGGTTCGCCTTCAACAATTCCGACGCTGACTGCTGCAACTGAATCAATAATTGGATCCTTTGTTACGAGCCCTTGCTCCTTGGCCCAGATGATCGAGTCAACGAGAGCAATATAGGCGCCGGTGATTGCCGCAGTCCTTGTCCCACCATCTGCTTGGAGCACATCACAGTCAATCAGAATTGAATTCTCTCCCAAGGCTTTCATGTCGACGGCTGCTCGCAGACTGCGACCAATAAGTCGGGAAATTTCCTGGGTACGGCCAGATTGCTTACCCTTGACGGATTCGCGCTGGTTGCGGGTATTTGTTGCGCGCGGCAGCATGCTGTATTCGGCAGTGACCCAGCCAGTCCCCTCGCCTTTGAGCCAGCGTGGGACACCGGAAGTGAATGAGGCGGTACACAACACTTTGGTGCGGCCAAAACTCACCAGGGTTGAACCTTCAGCGTGCTCTGACCAGCCCCGCTCGAAAGTTACTGCTCTGAGTTGGTCTGCGGCTCGGCCATCGGTTCTTGTCATGGGGCCAAGGTTAGCGGCCGGAACAAGCATGCAAACTACCCCGCACAAAAACTAAGTCGGCAAATTGATTGTCTCAACCGCATTGACCTCCGGACCAAGGAATCGACGGCCAAATTCTTCAAAATGTTTCGGGTTTCCTGTAACTTGAAATTCATAGGTTGGCGGAGGTCCATCGATGGAAGCAAGTGCGTTGTTCTCCTGAAGAACCCGGTAAAGGTCTTTCGCGGTTTCCTCGGCGCTACTCACTAGCGTCACGTTTTGACCCAGAACATAAGAAATCGGTCCAACGAGCAGCGGGTAGTGGGTGCAACCGAGGACCACTGTGTCAACGTCGGAATCACGAATTGCATCAAGGTATTCGTGTGCCACCGTGAGCGCTTGATCACCTGTTGTAATTCCAGCTTCAACGAGTTCGACAAATCGCGGGCAGGCAACACTGGTGAGTCTGACATTTGTTGCCGCTTCAAATGCGTCGTCATAGGCCTTTGAGTTGATGGTGGTGTGAGTCCCGATTACAGCGACACTGCCATTGCGGGTTGCTGCGGCGGCACGCCTGGCTGCTGGGTGGATTACTTCAACAACGGGAATTGAGTAGCGCTCTCTGGCATCTCGCAACATTGCTGCACTCGCGGTATTACAGGCGATTACGAGCGCCTTAACCCCGGAGTCAACAAGTTGGTCAAGGAGTTCAAGGGAAAAAGATCGAACTTGGGCGAGGGGCCTAGGTCCATAAGGTCCGCGAGCCGTGTCACCTATGTAACGGATCGATTCATGGGGAAGTTGGTCGATTATCGCGCGGGCGACGGTCAGTCCCCCGAAACCTGAATCAAAGACACCAATTGGTTGACCCATAACCTGACCAGTCTACAAACAAAATGTCACAGGAATTCGCCCCATGAGGCGGTAATGTGTCAGAGTCTCCAATTGGGGGCCAATTCACACTCAAAAGGAGCACCAATGTCTGAAGTTCGAACTATTCGTCGACCATTTGGGGTCACGTTAGTGGCAGTGCTTGTCGCTGTAGGCGCGATCTTGAACATTACCTTTGGTATTTTGATCATGTTCTCAATCTTTGGAGACAATCCCACCTTCACCGACCCAACAGGCACCTCCCGCGAGGTCAGTGGATTCTGGCTATTCTTCAACGGCGGCATCATGGTGCTGTTGGGCCTCATGTACCTGTGGCTGATCAAAATGATCATGATTGGGTCAACAACAGCACAATTCATTATCCAGATGCTTGCCGTTATCAATATCGTGTTCGCAATCTTCAC
>JAFMHB010000012.1:0-30452 GCA_017854795.1 Candidatus Nanopelagicales bacterium | reverse complement strand
CCGATTGAAATGAGCGTCTCCTGCATCCAGGTGAGCCAGTTGTAGAGCTCAAAGATTTGATAAAGAGGATCTGACTCGGATCGCTCTTGGGTCCAAGTGTCTTGGTCAACCTCGAGTCGGGTGCCTAAAGCCAGACGCAAGCTATTGAGAAAGCCAACCCAGTTTTGCCACTGATCCCCACTCAACGTGAGTGTTGTTTGCCCTTCAATGTCCGCCAGCACACTTTTTGCCCGGTTCACATTAGTTTCGCGTAACGAACGCTCGGTGAACCGGCGGAACTCCATAGACGCTTCAGGGTCGTCGGGATAGGCGTCGGGGAAAAGCCTTGTTGAGATCGGGTCGGTTGGTTTCTCTGCCTGCGAGTCAATCCCAATCATTGCTGCAAGTGGGTCTTCGTTGGCTACTACCTCACTATTGGGTGAGGTTATATCCAACAGCTGATTGGCAAGGTCACCCAGAATCTTGACTTCAAATTCCTCAATCTGGATCACGATATTTTCACCATCGGGGCTTATTTCCATGTGCTCTTAATCCTTAGCCAGCGTGGCCCACAGGCCGTAGGTGTGCATGGCCGCAACGTCTTTTTCCATGGCTTCCCTGCTGCCCGTTGACACTATCGCTTTCCCTTCAGTGTGAACCAGCAACATGAGATAGTCCGCCTTTTCCTTACTGAATTTGAAGTAATCCATAAACACGTAAGTAACGTATGTCATTAGATTGATCGGGTCATCCCACACGGTCGTTGACCAAGGGCGGTCGAGTTCACTCTCAAGGTCACTTATCGGCAGGGTATCCAATGGGGCTGCTGTCACAGAGACATTGTGACATGGTCACAGCAATATTTTGGCTCGGGCATTGTGACGTTGACCGTGTGACATTGACCGTGTTCGTCAACTAAGGTTGCAATATGTTTGACATAGATGCTGAGTTCACGGTCCCGCCCGCTGAGCTTGGCCTGCCTGAGCCAGCAATTCTGAGTCGAATCCGCGACTGTGTCATCGGTGATGACCAATTGATGTGGGGTCCTTTCGGGCCAAGGCGTGTTACCTACGCCGATTACACGGCTAGTGGTCGCAGTGTCACTTTCATCGAAGATTTTATTCGAGGTGAAGTACTCCCCCGTTATGCCAATACCCACACGGAGTCCAGCGGTACCGGGCTTCAAACAACGCGTCTGCGTGAAGACTCTCGAGCGATTATCAAATCTGCAGTAAATGGTGACGATGACACTGCGATTATTTTCTGCGGTTCTGGCTCAACGGCAACAATTAATAAGATCATTGGAATTATGAATCTTCGTCTGCCCGCAGACCTTGATGCGAAGTATCACCTCTCTGACCACATTCCCGCCGAGGAACGCCCCGTCGTTTTCATCGGTCCATTTGAACACCACAGCAATGAACTTCCTTGGCGTGAATCAATCGCTGACGTAGTCACCATCCACGAAGATGCAAACGGACAGATCGACACCACCCAGCTCGAAGCTGAACTGATTGCCTATCAAAATCGGCCACTGCGAATTGCTTCATTCAGTGCGGCGAGCAATGTCACCGGGATCATCACTGACACCCACGCGATCACTCAACTCGTGCACAAATACGGTGCTTTAGCTTTTTGGGATTACGCTGCTGCCGCGCCATACGTCGATATCGAGATGAATCCACGCTGTGACTCGCACCCTTCTGCCTATAAAGATGCAATCTTCCTGTCGCCCCACAAATTCATTGGCGGACCGGGAACTCCTGGTGTACTCATTGTTCGCAAGGAGCTTCTCCGAAATACAGTGCCAGAGAGCGTCGGTGGCGGCACGGTCGCCTACGTGAATCAAATGGAGCACATGTACCTCGAAGATGTTGAGCACCGTGAGGAAAGTGGCACTCCCGCGATTATTGAATCAATCCGGGCTGGCCTGGTATTCCAACTCAAGGAGGCTGTGGGCGTTGACGTGATTCGCGCACATGAACACGATCTCGTGCGCCGAGCAATCCAGAGCTGGGCACCGCACCCAAATATTCAAATTTTGGGAAACCTTGATGCGGATCGTCTGAGCATTGTTTCCTTTGTGATTAAGCACCAAGATGGGAAATACCTGCACCACAACTTCGTGGTTGCGGTCCTCAATGACCTCTTTGGTATCCAGTCTCGCGGTGGGTGCAGTTGCGCCGGCCCGTATGGACACCGTCTATTGGGGATTGATCTGGATACTTCACATGAATACGAACGTGAAATTAGCCAAGGGTGCGAGGGCATTAAGCCTGGTTGGGTGCGCGTCAACTTCAATTACTTCATCTCTGACGCTGTCTTTGAATACATAGTTAAAGCGGTGCGTTTGATCGCTGACCACGGTTGGGCTTTGCTTCCCCAATACCGATTTGATGCGCTCACGGGACGGTGGCATCATCGTGATGGCGCGGTGGAACCACCACTACGGCTGTCAATGTTGGCCTACAACGAATCCGGTGATTTGACGTACCCGATCCACCACGATGTTGCACCTGAAAGCGCCCTTATCGACTACCTGGAAAGCGCCCACACGTTGTTGCATTCGCTTCCCGAACCAGAACTTTTGTCAGGCGTTAGTGGATTCAGCGCAGACTTTGATCACCTTCGTTGGTTTGACCTGCCCGTAACGTGACAGGCTTACTTGAGTCTGATTGTGAAAGTGCCAGATATCCCGGCACCAATTCCAGACTTTGCTTTCGCTAATACTCTAAAGGTGTACTTGCCCTTGGGTAACCTAGCCTTTGTCTTAATGACAACTCGCCCATTGGCTTTGGTTGTGGTTGCCGTGATTTTTTTCCATTGAGCGCCACGCTGAACCTGCAGAACCACCTTTTGCTTGGCAACTGCGGGTCTCACCACGGTGGGAACCTTGATGGTCTTACCTCGAACGACGCTCTTTGCCTTTGACCGCGCAGAAACCGTGGAGGTGACCGTGATCGGGAACTCCTCCGAAATAACTTCTGGTGTTGATTCGGTTGCTCCCACCACAATTCGGTAAGTCGCACTGGTCTGGGAAGCAAAAGGAATGCCCACCGCGCCGTCTGGTCCGGTTACACCGGATGCGACGTCAACCCATGTGCCCGCATCGGATCTTTGCAATACCGCGGTAGCGTTAACAATCGGAGCGCCGTTGTAAGTGGCGGAGGTTGTTAACGCACTTGCTTGACCAAATACGACACTCGCCGGAGCGGCCACGCTGACTGAAGGAACGACCGGTGCCAGTGACTGTGCATAAGTTCGGATCAAAGGCCACTGCGCGGGATTATCTCCACCAATGGTCCAGTACGCGGCAGCATTAATACCAAATTCACCGACAAGCTGTGTTCGAGCCAGGACACCTTCGGGTCCACCAAATCTCAAGATCTTGGAAGCGGTACAGGTTTGTGACGTTCCGGTGGAATCAGTCCAATTAAGGCGCTTGCTATATGGGAAAGTGTGTTCTTTACTCGTGTCATCCCACGTTGACACACCACCTTGCTTGGCAATGAATGCGGGGATGTCGGCATCGGTCATAGAGCCGCGTGCGGTCAATGAGTTGTAGGCGGCCTTTTCGGCTCCGCTACTTGAGCTCCTGGGGCACACTCCTGTGAGGTTGTACGCTCCATTTGACTTTCTTTCTGTCCAGAAACGACCGTAGGTCGGGACCCCAATTTGAATTTTCGCAGGGTCAACCACTGAAGCCGAATAAGCGACAATCGCTCGGACCCAGTTATATGGTGCAAGTGGCCCTGATAATGAATAGTCATAGGCCATGATCCGAATTCGATCAACAAATGGTGCTATCCCAATCATGTTGTAGACGTAATACCCGGTACGAGCACTGCAATTTGAACTCATGGAACACGGAGGAGGGATCGTGACAACTAACTGTTTCCCTTGCGCTTTTAGCGCTGTACCCAATTCGGTAACGAAAGCAGTCCAGTTGGGTTGGGTTTTATCCCAACTCGCACTTCCATCGGAGAAAGCGAAAGTTTCGTAATCCAAATCGATTCCGTCATAGTTATTGGACATGACGATGTTCACGATTTCAGCCACATGAGCACTTCGCCGAGCCGGATCCGCGAGAAGATTGGCCATCGTATTTTTACCCGATGCATCAGCGATGGCAGGGATTACTGGAATACCTGCGGCCCTGAGCTGACTTAATGCCCAAGCGGAGTTTGCGGCCGCATTGCCGAAATTCGAATTGAATCCAACTTTTACGCCATTGGGCCCACCCTTAGTTGCCGAATACCAAAATGGTGAAACATCGACAAAGAGATCGCCATTGGCAGTGGCCGTATTAATTCCCTGCGGTTTACCCTGGCTTGACATCCAATAGGGAATCCAGCCGCTCAGGATTCGACTCGGTGGTGAGTCAGCAAACGCAGCCGGCGTGAGGCTTAGGCCAAGCAGCAATGCGAGGGCGAAGGCAATACGGCGTATAAATGGGCGTGATCTGGGGGAAGGCACACCCCATTGTGCGTTATTGCCCAGAATCGATCAACCCCACGGCTGGCCTGGCGTGTCTGTGAAAGGAATTACATCAATAATCGAGATATTTCTTGGGCAGTCCGTGCGATTCGAACGCCAAACTCAGTTTCAGAGAACTCCCGCGAGGAAATGATGCCCACACTTGCTTCAAGGCCCGTAATCCCTGTCAGGGGCACTGCTAGACCATGTGTACCGCCCTCAAGGTTGGCAACCACCCACGGCGGATCAAGTGCTCGACCTGCAGCGGTTCGCGCGGCCAGAATTGCGCGACCTCCCGCACTTCCTTCAAGTGGTGAACGGGTACCGATCCGCATTGAAACGTGCATATCGCTTCGATTTGGCTCCGAGACCAAGGCGACCAGTCCGTCATTTGAATCCGCGATCATGAGATAGGCGGTACAACCGAGCGCCTCGGCCAACATGCGCAATGCCGGTCCAGATGCTTCACGCACGAGGGGCTGAATCACGCGAGCTAGCGCCAGCAATCCTAGGCCGAGTCGACATTTTCCATCAGAGGATCTGCGCAGGAGCGAATGGGCTTCGAGTGTGACTACGAGTCGGTAGACGACAGTTCGACCGACGTCCAACTTGTGGCTGAGTTCGGTAACACTCAAACCTTCCGGGTGTTCGGCTAGTACTTCGAGCACACTTAACCCGCGATCGAGTGTCTGCGAGGTTTCTTTGGTCACACACCCACCTAACCACTGGATGAGACAAAAACAAAGTGCCCCTCAATATTGAAGGGCACTTTGTTGTGAAAATAGAGTGAATCTATATTCAATAACTTTCAAATACTAGACGAGCTTCTTGAGGCTGCTACGCAACATGAACGCCGCAATAATTTCGTAGATACCAATGATGATCAACCAGATACCAACGACCAATGCGAGGGTAGCAAGAGAGATGAGTGGCTGGGTCAGAATCACGACGCCACCGATCAGCATGATCAGACCAAAGAAGATATTCCAGCCACGGCCTTCTTTGGAGTCAAATCCCATGAACAGGCTGGCAAAGCCACGGAACAAGAATGCGATACCGATGAAGATTGCGAGGAGTTCAGCGGCATTGATTGCACTTCGAATTGCAAAAATACCCAAGATGATCGAAAGCACGCCGGTGATTAACAGGAGGACACGCGTGCCACCCGTTAGTCCGTGAGCGAATGAACGAATAATTTCAAAAATACCGGAGATGATCAGGTAAATTGCGAACAAGATTGCAACGACGACGATTGTCTTACCGGGCCAAACCAGCGCCATGATGCCCACGGCGAGGGAAATAATTCCACCAAGGAGAAGTACTCCCCAGCTTCGACCTAGGGCAACCAACATATTTTCGTCGGCTTCCATTTCAAGTTGGGATGACATTTTTTACCTCCATATTTGTGCCTCATTTAGGCCCTGCTGCAAACGGTTATACATTATTCCCAAATTCCTAAAATGTAGGCGTGCCATGCCGTAATTGTCCGATCAGTTCACTCTCTGGAGGAAATTCTGCGTTTCAGCCCTCTTTGGTGACTCAAATACCTGCTCTGCCGTACCGGACTCCCACACGATCCCATCTCGCAGGAAACACACTTGGTCAGCGATCTCCTTGGCAAAGGACATTTCGTGGGTTGCCATGACAATTGTCAATCCGCCCTCGCGCAACTCTCGGACAGTATCAAGCACTTCGCCAACGAGCATCGGGTCAAGGGCTGAAGTGATCTCGTCGAACAACATTATTTCTGGTTCCATCGCGAGTGCTCGAACGATGGCTACACGTTGGGACTGGCCACCTGACAGTCGATCGGGGTAATCATGTGCTTTAGCTTCAAGACCAAATCGAGTAAGTAACTGCATTGCAGCCTCAACCGATTCCTTCTTAGATTTTTTGAGAACACGAGTTGGTCCAAGAGTGATGTTCTCCAACACCTTCATGTGTGGAAAAAGATTATAGGACTGAAAGACAATGCCAATCCGACGCCTAATCGCGTCAAGGTCAGCGTTAAATGCTGTCACGTCAAGTTCAGAATTGACCACGATATTTCCAGCGTCAACCGTCTCTAATGCGTTCATGCACCGAAGCAGCGTCGACTTACCCGAGCCTGATGCCCCGATCAATACCGTGGCCGAATGCGCCGCAACGTTAAGTGAAATTCCCCGTAAAACTGGATGAGTATCGAAGGATTTCCACACTTGATCAACATTGATAAATGATTCGGATCCGCGTTTAGGGCTCACGTTACGCCCCCTGCCTGCCTCTTTCGAGCTGAACGGACGGCCATCCAGTCGGCAAAGCGCGTCATGGGAATAGTGAGCGCAATAAAAATGAGTGCGGCACCAACGTAGGGCGTGTAGTTGAAGTTCGAGGACGTATCAATTTGGGCTCGGCGTAAAACCTCGATTGGTCCCAACACTGCAACAAGTGCCGTGTCTTTCTGCAGTGAAATAAAGTCATTCAGTAGTGGCGGGGTCACATTGCGCACAGCCTGAGGTAGCACGACAAATCGATTCGTTTGGAATGAAGATAACCCCAGTGAACGCGCGGCCATGGTTTGACTTGGGTGAACCGATCCGATTCCTGCCCGGAAGACTTCAGCGACATAGGCGCCGTATGAAAGTACGAGCGCCGCTGTTCCCCAGAAAATTGCGTCACTGGGTACTCCGGGGAGTTGCAGGGCTGGCATGCCGAATCCCAAAAGGAAAATAATCAAAATTGTGGGAACGCCGCGGAAAATATCAACGTAGAGGGTTGCTATTACTCGGAGCGGCAAAAAAATTGGGGATTTAATTGTTCGGGAGAGCGCAACGAGCAAGCCAATGATCAGAATTAGCGGTTCCGCGATAAGGAAAATGCGAACATTGAGCCAGAAGGCCTGCAACAACCCAGGGAATGACTCGACAAACTGGTCGCCATCGAAGAAAGTTTTTTGAACCGCTTCCCAACCCGAGCTCCGGCCGACCAGTAAAACGATGATGACGACGAAACCAAACAAGCTCGCGATTCCGATTAGCGCATCGCGGCGCGCCTTCTTACGCGAACGCTCCCGGCGCAGTGGGTCAATGAAGACCGTGTCTGCGCCAGGAACGGGAGTGTTCACGTGTTATTGGTATTAGTTAATCGCAGTGATTCGCGCGACTGGTCTTTTTATTCCGTGAAGTACGGGGCAGTTGTTCCAGCCAACCATGCATCTTGGATTTCCTGCAGCTCACCGGAGTCCTTCAACGTCGTGAGTGCTTTGTTGACACATGTGACGAGTGGGTTGCCCTTTTGAAGGAGTAATCCAAATTCTTCGCCACCAGCAGTTGCCTGGAATTGGCCTACAATTTTGCTGTTGTCGAACTCTGCAGCGGTTACATAGTAGGCAGTTGGAAGGTCAACGACGATTCCATCAATCTGTCCATTTTGCAATGCACTCTTCGCGTCATTTGTGTCATTGAAAACATAGGGATCATTGGTCGGTTGAACAACTTCGGTCACGAAATCGAGGCTGGTAGTTCCCACCTGTGCACCTAGCTTGGCGTCCTTAAGTTCAGCAATCGTCGTTGCGCCAGCAATCGGCGAGTCGTTAAATGCCACGACCGCCTGGTTCACCGTGTAATATCCGTCAGAGAAATCAACGACCTCGGCCCGCTCTGGCGTGATCGAGATTTGGTTTATGTCGAAGTCAAAATTCTTGTCACCCGGTGCGTAGGAAGTATTGAAAGGCACAACTTCCCATTTGACATCGGTGGGTGCAAAACCCAGTTGTGATGCAACCGCGTAGGCAACCGCAGACTCAAAGCCTTCACCATTTGTGGGGTCGTCATCAACGAAGTAGGGAGGATAGGCAGGTGTATCGGTACCAATTGTCAGCATTCCTGGGCTGATAGTGGTGAGATTCTCATAAGCACACTCGTCAGTTGCAGCGCTTTCGGCGGCACTTTCTTCCACAGAAATTTCTGTGGTGGCAGTTTCCGTGGCAGTGTTATCACTTGAAGAACAGGCGGATAGCAAAAGACCTGCTACCGCTAAAGATGCAACACTTGCAAGACGAATAGATTTTCTCTGCATGTATTTTCAATCCCATCGAAAAATAGTTAGTTAAAGGCGCGCTGGCTTGCGCGGGCAAAGTCTCTCACTCGTTTAGTGGGGCCTATTAGTAGCCCCTCTGATTTTCCTTTTATTCGCCACCCTTGGGCAACGACTTGTGTATTTTTTCGCAATCCGGGCAGATAGGGAACTTGGAAGGATCCCGATTGGGAGTCCATTTCTTGCCGCACAACGCCTTTACGGGTGCGCCCGTAACCGCACTCTCAACGATCTTGCTCTTTTCGACATAGTGTGCAAATTTTTCGTGGTCACCGTCGTCGAAATTCGAGGTTCGCTCTTCGGTGAGGACACTGCCCAACTCTTCCAGTTCGGGAGCCGCGAGGGGGGTTGCAAGTGGGGTACTCATAGGCCAAGTCTACTTTCTTGATTCACCTGACGACCATAGATACGAAATTTGCATTATTTTTATATACCCCCTAGGGTATAGGCATGGCTACCGTTAATCTAACAGAATCCAGTTTCTCCGACACCATTAAGGGGAGCCCCATTGTCTTCGTTGACTTTTGGGCCGAGTGGTGTGGACCGTGCCGCAATTTTGCGCCCGTATACGAAAAAGCTTCAGAGTCCAATGCTGACATTGTCTTTGCCAAGGTAGACACTGAGGCCGAACGCGGTCTGGCCGGGAGTTTTGAAATTTCATCTATCCCAACTCTCATGGCGATCCGCGACGGTATTGTCCTTTATTCTCAAGCTGGTGCACTCCCCCAAGAAGGTTTGGACAACTTGATCGCGGCAATTCGCGAGGTCGACATGGAAGTGGTTCGCCAAGAAATTGCGAAAGCAAATGAACCGCAAAGTTAGGACCAAATAGCGGAAACGAGGACCAAAGTCCCCCTAGAGCACTCTCGAATACAACTTATATTTGAATTCCAGAGTAGGACTTAAGAAGGGATTGATGACATATGCCACAGCAACCGCTAGCCCAGGTACCGTTAGATTCTAAGTGGCACTGGCAGGAACACGGCCGCTGTCGCACTGTTGATCCACTGCTGTTCTTCCACCCACAAAATGAGCGCGGTTCCTCACGCTCACGCCGTGATCAGTCAGCCAAGCGGGTCTGCGCTTCGTGTCCCGTACGGTTGGAATGCGCAGACTATGCAATCCGGGCGCGTGAACCTTATGGTGTGTGGGGCGGCTTGAGCGAAGACGACCGGGAAACTATTTACCGGAAAATAGATCAGCCACGAGGCTCACACCTGAAGAGTGTGCCCGGAACAGGTATTGCTGCGGCAAAGGAATTGGTCAATGAGGCAATTTCAGATGATGCTTTGGGGATCTACCATTTTCCAGCAAGTTAGGACCTGCTCCTAGACTTGGCCGATGAATGACAAACTCACGGCTGATCACGTCCGTTCCCTTGGCCTTACGGGGCGGGACTTTCTACGTGAACTTGATTTCACAGCCGCTGAACTCAATTCATTCCTTGACTTAGCGGCACGCCTCAAGCAGTCGCGCAAGGATGGCCATGAACCTGAATTGCTTAGCCGCAAAAACCTAGCTGCCATCTTTGAGAAAACTTCCACTCGCACCCGCATTTCATTTAGTGTCGCTATGAGCGATCAAGGTGGGAGTATCACCTTCCTTGATGGAGCATCAAGTCAAGTTGGTCATAAGGAATCCCCCGCTGACACAGCTCGCGTCCTGAGTCGAATTTTCGATGCAATTGAATACCGGGGCAGCGAGCAGGCTGTGGTCGCGGAACTTGCCAAGTACTCGTCGGTGCCGGTGTACAACGGATTAACCGATCAATGGCACCCAACGCAAATGCTGGCCGACTTTCTCACCATGCGCGAGCACCAGGTAGATCCCCAAGAAGCACTTTCTTACTGCTATCTGGGTGATGCACGGAGCAATATGGGTAACTCACTGTTGATCATGGGCGCGATCATGGGTGCGGACACCAGGATCGTTGCGCCAAAAGCGTTGTGGCCGGGACAAACCGTAATTGATCAAGCACATGCACGAGCGCAAGAAAGTGGCGCAAAAATTACCCTCACCGAAGACATTGCCGAAGGAGTGAGCGGCGCAGAGTTCGTCCACACCGATGTGTGGGTGTCGATGGGTGAACCCAAGGAAGTCTGGCAAGAGCGCATTGAACTACTCCAGCCCTACCAGGTGAATCAAGCGGTGCTCGAGCTCGCAGGAAGCAACGCTAAAGCAATGCACTGTTTACCGGCTTACCACGACACGAAGACCGTGTTGGGCGCACAAATTGCCCAAGATTTCAATCTCCAAGGTGGAATCGAAATCACCCATGAAGTATTCGAATCCTCGGCAAACATCTCATTTGATCAGGCAGAGAACCGGATGCACACGATCAAATCAATTCTCGTTGCAACCCTTGCCTAATTGAAAAAGAAGTTTCCCAAAGAACGAAGGACTAAACGTTATTCAAGCGGTCGCGCAACCCTTGTAGTTGACTATTGAGTTCGGCAGGAACCCGATCACCGAATTCCGCGTAATACTCTTCGGTCAAATCGGTTTCGGCCAACCACGAATCAGCATTGACAGCGAAGAGTTCAGCGAGCTTCTCTTCTGTTATGTCAAGGCCATCGGTGTTGAGTGCACCAGGTGCGGGGATCCGACCAATAGGAGTGTCGATCGCCTCGGCTTTGCCACTGAGTCGATTCACAATCCATTCAAGAACCCGTGAGTTCTCGCCAAAACCAGGCCACATGAATTTACCGTCGGAATCCTTGCGGAACCAGTTCACGGAGTAGATGCGTGGCAGTTTGTCTGCACTGGTGAAACCGCCGATCTTGAGCCAGTGGCCCCAGTAGTCGGCCATGTTGTAACCACAGAATGGCAGCATTGCGAACGGATCGCGTCGCAGTGCGCCAACGGTCCCTTCAGCTGCCGCAGTCTGCTCACTCGAGACCGATGACCCAACAAAGACGCCGTGGGCCCAGTCAAATGCTTCGGAGACCAATGGAACGTTGGTTGCGCGGCGGCCACCGAAGAGGATTGCATCAATGGGGACACCCGTTGGGTCTTCCCAGTTCGGAGCAATCGACGGGCATTGGCCTGCAGGGACAGTGAATCGTGCATTTGGGTGGCTGGAGGGATCTGACGAAGCAGGTGTCCAGTCATTACCCTTCCAGTCAATGAGGTGACCGGGAACTTCATCGGTCAAACCTTCCCACCAGATGTCACCGTCGTCTGTCAAAGCCACGTTGGTGAAAATCGAGTTACCGCTAAGTGAGCGAACAGCATTCGCGTTTGTGCTCATGCCAGTTCCGGGTGCAACACCAAAGAATCCAGCTTCTGGGTTGATCGCATAAAGACGACCGTCTTCACCAAATCGCATCCAGGCGATGTCATCCCCGATTGTCTCTACTTTCCAACCGGGAATTGTGGGCTCGAGCATCGCGAGGTTTGTCTTTCCACAGGCCGAGGGGAACGCGGCCGTAATGTACTTAACGTCATTCGCTGGTGATGTCAGTTTCAAGACCAACATGTGCTCGGCCATCCAGCCTTCATCGCGCGCCATGGCCGAAGCTATACGCAATGCAAAGCACTTCTTGCCGAGCAATGCATTGCCACCGTAACCGGAACCATAGGACCAAATCTCACGGGTCTCTGGGAAATGCACGATGTACTTGCTGTCATTACACGGCCAAGCGACGTCAGGAATTGAATTACCTGCGGCGTCGACCAGCGGGTAACCGACAGAGTGCACGGCGGGAACGAATTCACCGAACTCACCGATTTCATCAAGTGCGGCCTGTCCCATACGGGTCATGAGTTTCATGTTCACAACAACATAAGGCGAGTCGGTGATCTCGACGCCGAGTTGGGCGATTCGTGAGCCAAGGGGTCCCATCGAAAATGGGATGACATACATGGTGCGTCCGCGCATTGCGCCTTTCATCAACCCATTCAGAGTTGAACGCATTTCCGTTGGTTCCATCCAGTTGTTGGTGGGACCTGCATCAATTTCGCGTTGGGAGCAAATGTATGTGCTGCTTTCAACTCGAGCCACGTCACTTGGATTCGAACGGGCAAGGAACGAGTTGGGGCGCAAGTCCTCATTGAGTCTGATCATGGTTCCCGAATCAACCATTTGGTTGGTCAGGCGAGTCCACTCAGCTTCGGAACCGTCACTCCATTCAATGGCGTCGGGCTCCAGCAATGCGGCCATCTCGTCAACCCACTCGAGGAGTTGCTTATTTTGCGTGGGTGCTGAATCGAAATCGAGACGAGCGGCCATGTGATCACTTCCTTGTGATGGTGGGCTTGCGGTTTTTTTCGTTGACTAAGGATGCACCCTCGCGGCGGAATTCGCCACCGTTCTGGGGGTGATCTATCGCACGTGTGACTAAGCGCACAAAGTTCCTAAATGCCTCAATTAGGCTAGTGAGAGAAACAACTTTTCGAGCTGTTCCCGGGTCATCGGTGCAGCATCTCCCTTTTCAAAACACTCCTGCATACCAGCGGCGACGACTTTGAATCCGGCCCGATCCAGGGCCTTGGATACTGCCGCAAGTTGGGTGACCACATCAGAGCATCCTCGTCCGGTCTCAATCATGTTGATGACACCGTCGAGTTGGCCACGAGCGCGCTTTAAGCGGGTAAGCACCTCTGTATTGATTTCTGGTTCAAGATCCATAGGGCCAGACTACTCCTGTTCAGATATACCCGCTGGGGTATCCCTACTCGGGCGTAGAATGTTGATATGAGCGAAAACGAGCAGCATTCCCACGGAAAAGGCGTTCAACGCGAACTCGCAGCAATTTCTCGAAATTTGCGAGCCATGATCCCCGAGACTTACGCGGGCTTTGGGGCCCTTCACTCAGCGGCCATGAGCGAGGGGGCGTTGCCCACCAAAACTAAGGAGCTCATTGCCTTAGCAATTGCCGTTGTTGAGCAGTGTGATGGCTGTATCGCTTCGCACTCGCGAGGGGCCGCAAAGGCCGGAGCGACCAGGGAAGAAGTCGCCGAAGCAATCGGTGTCACCTTCCTCATGGCTGGCGGCCCTGCAACGGTCTACGGTCCCCGGGCTTACTCTGCATTCTGTGAATTCGCTGAACCCAGTGTGTAATCAATTGTGTAATTCTGGGCTAGTTGGGGTGTATCCGTGAGTGGAAAAATCGCCCTCGTGGGAAGCGGCGAATATCTACCGGTCATGAATGACCTAGAAGCCTGGCTGCTCGAGGATCGCCCACGCACCTACGTCCAGATTGCGACGGCCGCCGCCCCTGAAGGTGAGCGTTCACTCGCGCGTTGGCATCAACTTGGCCAGGAAGCGGCTCAGCGACTTGATGCCGAGCAGGTAGTCATCGATATCAAAAATCGAAAAGATGCGAACGATCCAAAACTCATCGAGGCGATTGCTGGTGCTGGCCTAATTTACCTTTCCGGCGGGAATCCCCATTTCCTTGCCAACACTCTGCGCGATACTCTCGCTTGGAAAACCATTTTGGATCAGTGGCGTGGTGGGGCATCGATCGCCGGGTGTAGTGCAGGGGCAATGGCCCTGTGCGGGTACGTGCCTAATTTTCGGCACCCTAAGCAGGGTGGCGACTCGGGGCTTGGATTGATTTTCAACGCACGAGTCATTCCACATTTTGATCGCTACTCCCGCTTCATTCCCGACTTTGCATTAAAACCATTACTTATCGATGGACAGAAAATAATTGGTATTGATGAGAACACTGCGTTGACAAGTAGCGGTCCCGGTGAGAACCACGCCCGCGAGTGGGACTTTCGAAGTGTCGGTGAAGGGTCAAGTTGGCGCATTGAGTCTGACCGCAAGTATCGAATTAATAGTCCGATCGAACTGTTGGTTGATTCACTTGGATGACTTTGTGGAGGAATTCCCCCCGACTAAATCCCTCGGGCGCGGAATCCGAACATTTAAACCCCGCAGAAGTCGGATCACGAAATCACAACAGTTCGCCGTTGACAATCCAAAAGAATTGACGATTCTCTATCAGGATGAACTCCTTGCATGGCCGACGCCTACGACCGCGCTCTATCTTGATATTGGTTTTGGTAACGGAGTTTCAACCCTTCATTTTGCGGAAGCAGAACCGCAAGCGGCATTCTTAGCGATCGATGTTCACACTCCGGGTGTCGGTGATTTGCTCTCTGAACTTCACACTCAAAAAATCACGAACGTTCGCGTGATGGAAACGGACGCGATCGCCGTGTTGGAAAACATGGTCGCACCTAATTCACTTGCTGGCGTCTACACGCTTTTTCCCGACCCGTGGCAAAAAGCTCGGCACCACAAACGTCGGATCATTCAGCAAAGCATCCTCGACCTCATGCATTCGCGCATTGCACTCGGTGGTTTCTGGCATATCGCAACCGACTGGGCCCACTACGCGCAAAGCATCAGCGAGTTGTTCGCTCAACCTAGCAATCAAATGCAGTGGACCGGTGGCGAAATTAATAGACCTGACCGAGCACTTACCCGATATGAGGCACGTGCAACAGACGAAGGTCGGGTCGTAACAGATTTCCGATTCACAAAAATTTAGAGGATAATCCGACTAAGACAATTGACTATTCTTGCCTAGAATAAACAGATGATTTCCTTAGAGTCACTGAGCAACCTGTATCTGCAGCATTCACAGGCACTTAATGCACCCGTAGCGCCAGTGATCATTGATGGTAAACAAATCGATCGAACAGCGATCATGGCGACGGTGAACCTTTCAACGGACTCGACCTACCGTGAAAGCATCGCGGTTAATACTGAAGCGGCAATTCGCAAGTCTCGTGTCTACTTTGCCCAAGGAGCTGACCTAATTGACATCGGCGCGGAATCCACGACCGCCAAGGCCTCACGGGTCATAGCTCAGAACCAAATCAACCAACTCGTTCCCGTCATTGAGCAACTTGCTGCCGATTCAATTCCTGTATCTGCCGAAACTTATGAACCTGAAGTTGTCAAAGCCTGTTTGAGAGCTGGCGCAAAGGTTCTTAATTTCACCGGAGCCGCTCATGAAGAAGAGATCCTTGATCTGGCAAGTGAGTTCAAGGCAACAGTGATCTTGTGTTATGTCGGCGGTGCAAACGTTCGTGAAATTACCAATCTCGAATTAGACCAAGATCCAATTCCAAGCCTGCAAGACTATTTCGCCAAACGAATTGAGACGGCCCTTAAACATGGTGTAAAAAACATTATGATCGATCCAGGTATGGGTTTCTATTATGGAAACTTGGTCGACCCGTTAACCAGGGTTCGACACCAAACCAATGTGATTCTTAATTCATTTCGCTTACGGGAACTTGGCTATCCAATCTGCCAGGCACTCCCCCACGCATTTAATCTGTTCGAGGACGAGTTCAGAACCGCGGAAAGTTTTTTCGCAGTCATCGCAACCCTCGGTGGCGTGAATCTGCTGCGCACCCATGAAGTTGCACGGGTGCAAGCGGTTCTCCGAGCAATTGGATCTCTTACCTAACTCCCAGCTCCTTGATTCTCAGGCGCTCACATCAAGCATTAACCGGATAAATCCGATGTAGTACGAAGACGCTTTGCTTGTGAGACGTCGAGGACGAAAAGGAACGCACCCTGAATCACAATTGCAGATCCGTCACCCGGCCCCATCCGAAACGAAGGTTTCTTCTGCATGCTCCGCTTGATGGTGGCGATTCCTCCTGCCATGTAACCAACGTCAGCCACCGCATTGATCACGAGCAACCTGCGCAAATTGCGAATTCGCCTTTGAGTTTGATCTACTGAAAGTTTCCCTCGTCTTCGCTGAGCGAGATATCCAGCGCCTGCAATGGCTAGGTCAACGCCACCCCACGCAGCGGTCTGTCGTCCAAATTCGGTCACATTTTTTTTATCAATTTTGTGTCCGGTCAGTGCAATCGAAGTTCCAAGGGCAATGCTTGCCACCGACCAACTAACCAATGTCTTCGTGAGCGTTCTTTCCACGGACAGGAAGCGCTCGAAATCGTCCGTCTGCACTTAAATCAGCTTGATCCAGACTTGCGGCGAAACTCTCTCTTGCCGCCTTCGCGATCAACGTGTTCGTGAGTGTTGCCCTCGGTTGGCGCAGTTCCACTCGGAGTACTCTTCACCGATTTCGCATTCTTCGCATCAAGTGCCTGCCGCATACGTTCCTTTATATCCTCATTGTCAGCCATACCTCTAGTGTGGCACCTGAAGCTTGGTATTTAATGGTCCACCCCAATAGTGAATGAGCATGACACGCCAATAGGAAGCAAGTAACCCTGCGCGCCTTTGCTTCATGGTGTGTTCACCCACCGACTGAGTGCCTTTCCACTGTCGTGAAGTTCACTCGGGTTCGTCGCCACCCAGACGCGAGACAGTCCAAGAGTGCAAATTTCTGCACCGTCGAGTGAGGTTGATCCCACGACCGCAAGGACCGGTCGGTCGTGAACACGCCGTGCCGCCACACCCACAATTTTTCCCAGAAATGACTGTGAATCAAGTTTTCCTTCGCCAAGCACAACCGAATCCGCTGTGTTTGCGAGTTCATCAAACCCAATGAGATTGAGTACATAATCCGCACCGGAAAACAATTGGGCACCTAATGCGGCCCACAAAGCTCCGGAAAGTCCCCCTGCCGCCCCGGTTTGCGCGAGTCCTCTTGGGTCTCGCCCGTACAGTTCTACATAGAGGTCCGCAACATGATCGAGTCGCTTATTAAGAAGATCAACAGTTGCTAGATCCGCACCCTTTTGCGGAGCGAAAACTTTGGCAGCATCTTCAAATTTCACGGTGACGTCAGACAACACTTCAATGCTGATCCCGGCCAATGCATTTTCATGACCTTTCAGTGCATCAATCGCACCTTGCCCGCCATCTGTTGTCGCACTACCGCCAGTCGCAACAATGATCTTTTCTGCACCAAGTTCGACTGCTGCAATGACGAGTTCACCAACTCCCACCGTTGACGCACGAAATGCGTCAGTGGGATTGCCTCCACCCAGATGCAGCCCACAAGCTTGCGCAACTTCAATGATTGCTAGTCGTTGTTCCGCAATCCAACCCCAGCGGGCATTAACTTTATGACCAAGGGGACCCTGCACGGATTGAAAGCGTTCCTCACCATTGAGTGCCAGCAGCAGTACGTCCAGTGTTCCTTCACCACCGTCAGCCAATGGACACTCAATTGCCGTCAACCCTTCCTCTCGAATACCCGCAGCAATGAATTGGGCCACCTGAACCGATGAGAATGTTCCTTTAAATGAGTCAGGTGCAACAAGAATTGAGGTCACAGGCCCATTCCTACCGCTGCACTACATGCGCGAGCGGGTCTCCACTACGCCAGCGATCAATTTGATCCTCGACGAGAGCCCTAGCTCGTGGAAGAAAGGCTGATGTGTCACCACCGACGTGCGGGCTGATCAGGACTCCGGGGATTCGCCATAAAGGGTGCTCGGGTGGGAGTGGTTCGGGGTCTGTCACATCAAGTGCGGCTCGGATCCGCACTTGTTGTGCATGTCGCACCAGAGCTTGCGTATCAACAACGCCACCTCTTGCGACATTAACAAGTAGAGCGCCGTCACGCATGCGAGATAGAAATGAGTCATCAACTAATCCTGATGTGTGCACGTCCAGCGGGACGGCCAAAATCACAATATCCATTTCCGGTAGCAAACGGGGCAGTTCTGAAAGAGCAACAACACCCGGTCTTTGTGATCTAGCGACAAGAGTCACTTCGACCTCAAACGGAATCAGTCGATTTGCAATCGCCTGGCCGACACCGCCAGCACCGATAATCACAACTTTTTGATCGACAAGTGAAGGCCTACGGTCATGGATCCAATCACCCTGGGGCATCGCTCGAGCAAAATCATCGATTCCCCGTAATGATGCCAACACGAGCGCCACGGCAAGTTCGGCAGTGCTCGCGTCATGCACACCCACCGCATTGCACAGGCTCACGTGATCAGGAACATACTCCAACGCTGTATCGAAACCCACGGTGAGAAGTTGAACGACCTCAAGGTTGGGCATCTGCGCAATGAGTTCAAGACTGTTTCTGGAACCCATATATGCAGGGACATAAAAACCCACTTGAGAAAGGTTCACCGAAAAATCTGAGTAACCCAGCTGCAGCTCGTCGGGTAGGAGAACAGACAACATAGGTGGAGCCTATATTTGTATTCATGCGAGGCGCCTCCACATCACAATAAGCAGGTGAGACCCGGAGGAAACTGTGGTACCAAGTTAATGCAAAATGCTATTCACGAATTGTTCGGTCCCCCGCAATCTGAGCGAGGCCTACTTGTGAAAGTACGAAAGAGGACGCCGTTAATAGTGATGGTTCATTAATAAATGTTGGCCACCTAGTGTCGGGAAGCACCTGCAAGTCAAAGATTTCTTGCACGATTCCCTCAAATTTCACGAACCCCACGGTCTGTCCGCTGCGGGTATCGACCATCCAAATTCCACAGTTGCGTTCGTCCTTTGATTGGGTGACGGGCAGATCACTAAAAACACTTTCCCGAACCTGGCTAAGTCCAATAAGGGCATAAGGCCCGATGAAGGCTAGACCTCGCGAGAACCCAGGAACCGTTGCCTTTGTGTCAATGGCGCCAGTTGTCATGTCTAGCCGGGAAAGCGAACCTCTACCTGACTCTAGGAACCAAATTGCATTCTCATGCCATCTTGGTGAATGGGGCATCGACAATCCGGAGGCAAGAACCTCGTCGCTATCAATATCGACGATCACACCACCGACACCTTTCATATCCCGCCAGCCTTGCGGGTTATCCGTTTGAGCCAACGCCGTGACATAGCGCGGGCGTCCATCGCGTATTGCAAGGCCATTCAAATGACATCGGTCCTCCGCTGCCAAGGACGTAATCCAAGACGGGCGCCATCGAGGTTCAAATGAATAGTTCATGTCTAATGTGCACAGGCAAGAGAAACGGGTGTTTACCAACCACAACTCCTCGCCCGCGTAAGCCATTTCATGTATGGCAATATCCCCCGTATTAATAACTGAACGAGTGGTGAATACGGCGTCATTCACGTTTGCCGGCTCAAGTTGGTTGGACATCGATGAAGTATTTGAAAAGTTGATGACTGATGTCTCAGTACCTATGGCTAATCGTGATCCTGCGCGGGCGATACCCATTGGACGTCGATGCGACATGAATTCAGTATTCAACTTCCCTGCAGAATCTGCACGCAGAGTAATCACGTGACCAGACTTATATGTTGACACAATCATGGATGCGCCCATTTTTGCCAATAATTCAGGAAACGTGTTCGTGTGTTGACTAGAGAACACGGTCCCTGCACTGGGCCGAGTTACTTTTCGGGCCACTGGCGCCACGTCAACAGCTTCAACGTCAACCGCGAGTGGCAAAGGCGCATAACGGTCGCGGAATTCAGCTAGCCGAGCAACCACGGCGGAATGTTTTTCTAGGGCCGGGGCTATCTCACCTGCCTGGCGCCGCCATTTTCCTGCTTTCGGTGGGGTCAGAGTCCCGGGCGACAATCTGAGATCTGATTGTGAAGTCACTCGTTCACTTTCAAGCCAGGCTCCCAACCGATCGAGTTCGACCTGAGGTTGTGCCGTTAACCGTTCATAACTTGTCACGATCCAGCGATCAGAGTCAATGCCGTCAAGGTCGTCGAAGATCATCGTGAGATAGCCAGACCACTGACCCGCGCACACCTCCACGACAGGTTTCCCAATCAATTCTTCCCACGCTGGTATCACCCCAAAAGCCCACGGATCCCCCCACCACCCCGGCAGTTTCCGATCAATGCCAAACCCTTGACTCGTCCAGGCCAGCATCAAACTTGCAATTGTCGGTGCTGGTTCGCGGAGCACAATAATGAAGTGGGAATTGGATTGCTCAGTCGCCAATTCGCGAACTCGCAAGCCCAACTCTGGAGACCAGTGCAGACCTCCGCCAGATTGCTCTGGCGACTGAGAATTGAGTTCACAACCAAAATGATCGACCAGCGCGGCAGCTACAACTCCACCGCCCGCTCGTGGAGGCGCAATAACAAATACAGGAGGCTTGTGAATCACGCCAATGCTCTACGTTGGGCTCGCGTCAACACTGCCTTCTGTGCGCGCGTCAGTCCAGAAATTTGGCGGGTTGTCAATTTTTTCAATTGGACGATCCTTAACGCTCGTATGACCTCGGGCGCCATTTTTTTCAAAGTAGCGGCGGGGATTTTCGCAAGTGCAGCCGGTCGCAGCGCAGATACCTGTTCAGGGCTCAAGGCGACAATAACTTATTCCTTGAGTGCTGCTAACACCTTCGGCTTCAACTGCGCCATGAAACTAGGTGTCACCTGAACGATAGATTCCACCGAGATTCCAGAAACCTGAACAGGTGTCAAAGTTCGCACCGATGCCAAACGCAGTGAACTGAGTTGTTCACCCGATAGTCCCTGCACCGCCTCTGGTGTCAAAGCCTCAATTCGGGCAGGCCGGATAGCGCGAACAAGATCTAGAGGCAGGGCCGCAACTTGAGCGGCTGTGAATTCCGCAAAAGTTGCTGGATCTAGTTCCCTAAATTGATCTGGCTCAATCGTGGCAACCTGTTCTGGTGTCAGTCCAGCAATTTGTTCAGGTGTCACTGTCGCTGGATCAGTGAATACCACTGGCTCCGGGGCTGGATTCTGATTGACTGGTGGGCTCGCCAGATTTGGTGCGGGAGCAGTTGGCACCGTCGGCTCACGCTCAGGCTCAGGCGCGATCCCACCAGGCTCAGACCCACCGGCACCCGGTGCTTGCGGTTCAGGTTCAGGTTCTGGTGCTGGTTCAGGTTCTGGAGTAAAACCTGGGTAGGTCACGCCGTCACCGATCGTCGCGCCGGTTAAGTCCACTGACTCCTCTGACGTGAAAGCTGTAAAGGAAATCTCAAAATTTGCTGGCTCTTTATCAGGGCCTTGAACGACAACCAAATCAGTGATCGGGCCAGAGGAGAGGTTCCCCGTCACAGTGGAATTCGTCATTGAGCCCTGGCCACCGTAATAGGAACTGTAACTCAAACGAATTGCCGGCTGCTCAAATTCGACACTCCCATTTTCTTGGACTGTTACGTCATCAAAATACAACGATGGCCCAGAGCCAACGCCCAGTATCGCGGATGCCTTGTCAGGCTCGGAACTTGTCAGTACATTGCCAGTGAATTCAACTCTGGTCAATGAAGCGGCGTAGTACAAACTCACTGCTCCCGAATATGAGCTGGATGAATTGTTAACGAACGTTGAATCTGTTATTGACAACGCACCGCCACTGTCATAGGTATCCAATGCTCCTGCGAAATCGGTGGCGATATTTCCAACAAAGTCAGTATCTGCAACGGAAAATGTCGCCAGTTCCTGATTGCCATCAACAATGACCGTTGCATTACCGTCGTTGTAGCCGAAGTAGGAATCTGCGATTGTCAGGCTTCTAAAACTGTAAGCCACAGACAACACCGCTGTTTGCGCCTCTATATCCGTGAAATCGCAATTAGTGATTGATGCGGCCTCACCACCATTAAGGAGGACGCCATCTTTCAGGTACGTGAAGCTTGAGTCTTCGCATGTAAAGGTTCCATCTTGGCTAAAGGTTTTATCTTGGTTCGATCCTTGTAGGTCCACAGCAAAAGCAAAGTTCCTGAAATGAGTGTTGGCCAAAGTCAGCGAATCCAATTCGTCATTGGCTTCCCACGCTATTCCGTCAACGACACGATCCCCCGTTCCTTCAAAGCTGAGGTTTTCCAGCGTGACACTCTTGGCGCCCTCGCCGTTTTGATCAACGCTAAAAAGCGGGCCAACAAAGTTAGCGGAAGTACTGATGGTCCAATTGTTGTCAGGGGAATCCCCCAGCAACGTAATGCTCGTATTCGCAATCGTTACTGTCTCGGAAAGTTCTATGTCACTGTCAATACAGATGGTTCCACCACTGGGAGTTAGTTCCAACAATGCCGCTGCTAAATCAATGGCATCTGATGCTGCAATATCAGCCAAGCCCTCGCCGAGCTCGATGGATTCCTCAACGAAAGCCTACGGCGAGTAGTCGAGGAATGCCTGGTTAATGCCCAAGTTCACGGACAGGCCACCTTCATGAAAGCCACCGTGGAAAACACCACTACCGACATAATCCTCACCTGTGTGGATAACGGCCAAGGTCCACGTGCCGACTCAACTCCAGGCTTGGGATCCCAACTGTTCGATGAAATCTGCTCTCACATGCAAGGGTCCTGGTCGATTTCCCGCCGACACCTGCAAACAGTCTTTGAAATGCGCGTCCCCATCCACCCTACGTGGTGAATGCACATTTAGAAAAGGTCTCTCATTACCGTGGAAACACGGTATCCCAGTGTGCTAGAAGCCCCCTAGCCTCGCAGGCATGGATTCCGCAAACCAGGTTCTCAGAGGCCAAATTGATGTTCAAAACAAGAAATGGCTGGCGGTCCTCCTCGCCATCTCTGTGCTCAGTTTGGTTGCCTTGGGGTCACTACGCACGACGCCCGCTTCGGCAGCTGACGGCGACCTCGACACTACTTTCACAACAAATGCGGCGGGTTTCAATCGATTGATCAATGTCATAAAATTACAGCCGAATGGGAAGATTCTCGTTGGAGGAACTTTCCAAAACTTTGCCACTGATGACGGCTCCGTGAATGCCAGTTACCTCGTTAGGTTGAATTCCGATGGGACTCCTGATCACGCATTTAACAAGAACGTTGGCTCGACTTTTACCAATTACGTCAATGCCTTAGCGTTGCAATCTGATGGCGGGATTATTGCCGGAGGGGATTTTGCAACTCCGGGGAGAAGGGTTCTACGACTAAATTCCGACGGAACAAGTGATGCCGCGTTCAATGCCAATACGACTACTCTAAACATTTCTTGTTGTGTTAAAGCCCTCGTGGTCGACTCCAATGACAAGATCGTTGTGGGCGGAGATTTCACCAGCCCTTACAAATACCTCGCACGGCTCAATGCGGATGGCACCTCTGACACGACCTTTAACGGGAACGCTGGAACAAGTTTCAGTAGTATGGTGCGTTCTCTCGCTCTGCAGTCCAATGGTCAGATTGTTGTGGGTGGAGATTTCACCGCACCATCGAAGAAAGTTGCGCGATTAAATGATGATGGGACAACAGATCTAACATTCACCAGCAACATCAGCACTACTTTCAACGACCAGGTTCGGGCCTTAGCCGTTCAGGTCAACGGCAAAATTGTTGTCGGAGGTAAATTTGGATCTCCCTCACGGCGAATCGCGAGGTTAAACTCTGATGGAACGCCTGACACAAAGTTTAATTCAAATGCAGCGACGATCTTTAACAACTATTACCTTACGAGTCTCGCCATTCAAGGTGATGGAAAAATTGTCGCAGGTGGGTACATGATGACTCCTGAGCGAGGAATTGCCCGGCTGAATTCCTCGGGGACTCTGGACTCAACATTTAATCCCGGGACGGGTGTCGACGCTGCCATTGGAGATGGAGTTGTGTACGCGGTTGCACTTCCATCTGATTCCTTGATACTTGCAGGAGGCAATTTTCAGACTTTCAATGCGACTAGCGCCAATTACTTTGTCGCAATTGACACATCACGAGAACCATGCCCTGTGTTGAGTGGCGCAAGTGCGCCATTCACCGTTACCCCAAGTCCCTCATCCGGTGTGAGTTGGTCCGGGTGCACTTTGTCTTCTGCGGATCTGTCGGGTGCGGACTTAACGGATGCCAATCTCTCCAGTTCCGCACTCGACAGTGCGGAACTCTCTGGTGCTGATTTGTCGGGGGCGGACCTTTCCAGCGCGGACCTTTCGGGTGCGGACCTTTCCAGCGCGGACCTTTCGGGTGCGGATTTGACGGGTGCCGACCTTTCCAGCGCGAACCTGACGGGTGCGGATTTGACGGGTGCGGACCTGTCCGGCGCCACCATGATCAACACTGATTTAACAACGACCGAACTGAGTCGTGCGAATCTCTCAGGCACTGATCTGTCAGGTACAAATCTCATTGGTGCTTTTGTCCAGTGCTCAAATGTTGGCATTCTTGGGTCAGGAATATCCAATACCCCCGTGAATCTACCGTCCGGGTGGACTTTCTCAAGCGGTACGTTGACCGCTTCGAGCACTTCTTGTGCAGTGACGATCACACTCGATTACAACGGTGGCGCAACAAACTCAGGTTCTGTCACCAGTGCTGTACTGCGGGCAGGTGATTTGGTGTCATCTCTCCCGCAACCAACAGACGTTGATTTGATATTCACCGGGTGGTACAGCGTCAAATCCTTACTTCGGGGACAACGTCTCACAGTGCTTGAGGCGGAAGATGCCGGCACCATCATTGCCGGATTCATTCCACCCGAACTCGCTGCCGTCCTCGGCCTCAACGCCGGATAAGCACCGAAGTGAAATTCCAACCGGATGTGGCGCTAGGCCGGCGGCAAGGCCGTGGAAAGTCGTTCGAAGGTGCGACTGATTGCTTGGCTGTCCAATGGACCCCTTGTTGATTTCAATTTTCGACCTAAATCCTTGGGTCCATAGATCAAGGCACCACCGAATTCGAGTCTGGTGAACATGGGCAAGTCACCATCAACAAAACAGAGTGCCACACGCACGGGCACAGCGTTAGATTCCAGCGAGTGGTCAAGTGCCGCGTGTACAGCATCCTTTTGCTTTTTTAGACCAGCCATCCACCTGCTTTTGTCTCGCCCACCAACGAATAATTTCTCTACCCTCGGGCGCAATACCCCACCACTGCGCCTTACCTCAACCTTGGCATTCTTATAGTTTTTAACATCAATAATAAGGACGCCAGCGGGGCTGATTGCAATCATGTCGATATCCCCATCACGCCGTCCACGACCCAACTTTCGATTAAGCAGAAACTTGACCTCAGGCCCGCTCCTATCCATGATTCTTCTCGCTGCCCTCGCCTCACCCTCGGCGCCCTTCTTGAATGCAGTTGTACTTGTCAGCTCTGGTGTCACAGTTAGCAGAAACCCACCAATCCGAGGGAATCGCTTTCTTACCCGTTGCTCTCTTCGCGCAACCCGACGCTCATAGGTGCGGTTGAGAGATGCCCCAGCTTCACCGGAATTTGCAATCAAGCCCTGCTCACCACCTGCTCCTATTGGCTTACCAATGCACTGGAGGCAAATAATCTTTCGTGTTTCGGTGTTGTAAGCCGCTCGTTGACCTTTGAATACCACTTGCCCGCACGAGCATTTACCTGGATAGCGCAGTCGAATGATTCTGGCTCCTGCATCCATGGCGATTCTTCTCCCCCGCCTTAAGTTTTTTAAGGCAGTCCAAGCACTTGTGCCAGTTCACTGGGAATGATTCCAGCGAACACTTCATCATTCGGGTCGGTCCCAACCGCTGAGGCAGTCTGCCCGTTGATGAGGGAATTCTTGCTGTACCAACCAGTGAATGTCATCGAGGACACTGAGGGTAGGGGCAAGGTTGCCGTTGATGCTCCTGATGCAACAGCCCATGGATAGGACTGGTTCCTCCCTGTCGGAGTTACATAATTGATCATTAAATGCACAGTGGTGCTGCAATCCGCGCCCCAATTGGGCTTGCTAGCACTCCAGGCTGTCGCACCTGTTGCAAAGTTTGTTGGAGTGGATGCAATTTGAGAGACGCACCACTTCGCCAAATCCTGATTGAATACGGTGGCACCGGTGAACATGAGACTCATATCTGTGACTTTACTCGTGTCCCAGTTTCCAATGTTGGTGCTGTTACCGTTGTTGAATAGGGTGGCTTCGCTGAACATGCGACTCATATCTGTGACTTCGCCTGTATCCCAATAGCCGATGTTTTGGTTAAAGTCCGAAGCATCCAAAAACATGTCTTGCATATCTGTGACTTTACTTGTGTCCCAGTTGCCGATGTCTTGATTAAAGTCCGCAGCATCGTCAAACATTTCTTGCATGTCTGTGACTTTACTTGTGTCCCAGTTGCCGATGCTTGCGCTGCCGCCATTGTTGAAGTCTGCAGCATCCAAAAACATGCCTGCCATATTTGTTACGTTACCCGTGTCCCAACCCCCGATGTCTTGATTAAAGGCCCAGGCATCGTCAAACATTTCTTGCATGTCTGTGACGTTACTTGTGTTCCATGAAGCAGCATTGACGATGGAAACGAGATTGGTAGCCGATTTGAACATTGAGGTCAAGTTTGTTACGCCCGTCAGGTCCGGTGCGTCAGTTGCATCTACTGTCACCAATCCGTTGGCACTTGCAAAGTAGCCACCCTGTGCTTGGTTGCCGAAGCGGAAACCTCCCCATTGGTCGATTTCCTTGAGAAAAGCTCGGGAAGTGTTGACGGTATTCAGGTTCCAGCCAGGAAGTTTCGAACCGCTGATGGTAATCACCCGAGTCGCGGTGGAACCGGTATACGAGTGCGTGAGGGTTGCACCGCTGAGTTGGGTGTACGGACCCGCTGTGGAGGAATCGCCCCAGTCGACTGTGAAATCGAGGTCGGTTGCGGTGTCAACAAAGGGAAGTGTGATTGTTGGATTTGTGGATGTGTTCCACGTAGTGACAAAGTCTGTGGAGGTGGCGTTTGCTGCGTTGGTGATGAAAGCCGACACAGGAATCAATGACACAGCCACGATCAACGCACTCGCACGCTTGGACAACCTCACCAAAACCTCCCTATCATCACCTCAAAAACAGACCACCAGTCCACAAATGTGCTGGATCAGCGTCAATTTCTGGGGAGTTTAATGAGGAAAGGATACCCACAACACCGTATTTCTACGGGAATTACCCCATTCCTTTTTCAGACATACGCGCTAGGAGAAACCGAGTGCCGAACCTTTGGGCCCACGGACTCGACACGACCAACTCTCCCTGCACATTGCCCCCCTGGATCGCGCAAATTCTTCAGCTCTGATCACCGTCGCGTCCCGCATCAAGATCTGGTGCGCCATAAAACATAGAGTTCACCGCATTGGTCACTGTGGGTTATCACGTGGGTCCCACTGTGAATCTTGATTGAGAATTTATCTCAAAACTTAAAGTTACCCAGATTTGGGGCGGTGCTCTCGCTTGCCGCCGGCCTTATCGGATTGGTCGTGAACTTTGCCTTCTCCTGGAGCGCTGCCATGCGGCGTGCCCTTTGCTGAGGACTTTTTCTTGGCTTCAAGCGCCAACCGCATGCGCTCTTTAATGTCCTCATTATTACTCATGACACCAGTGTCCGAGGGGCACAATTGTGAAGACCTACAGCGTTGCGAGAACCTCGTTCGTTGAGCACACCGTGGCAAACTCACCATGCAAATTTGCCCCGGTTGCACGAACTAGATCTTCCGCGGAAACAACTACTCCATCCGGACCAATACGATCGAAAGTATGAGTTGCATCAAGCACAAAGGTGACCTCATAACCGAGATTCCCCGCCATTCTAACCGTTGTTTCGCAGCAGTGGTTGGTAGTCATACCGCAAATGACAAGGCGCTTGATGTTGGACGCACGAAGCCAAGCGTCAAGATCTGGCGTTCCATAAAACGCCGAGTTCACCGACTTGGTCACTAACAGGTCACACGGGCCATCAACCCCCTTCAGAAGGTCGTTACCCGCTTGCCCCGGTTGCAGTGGCGACCCTGGCGAGAGTGAATCGTGGCGAACAAGTACCAGGGGGCGGCCTGAAGTACGCCATGCATCGACCAGTCGCATGATGTTCGTTTCACAGTCCGGGTTATTACGCCGTCCCCACTGGGGATCAGCAAATCCCACCTGAGCATCGACCACGATCAAGGCAGCTTGAAGAGTCACGTTGAAAGGTTAGCCATGGGATCCTTGAGCGCCGTGGCAGGCATGAAAACGTGCTTGGTCCGGTCAGTGATCGTCCTCATGAATCGGCGGCTCGACGTCGATATCTGGATCAATTGGACAATCCCCGCGCCAATATGGGGTGTCAGGCCGTTGTTCCGACATTGGCAGCCAAGAACTCGAGAAGTTCCTGCGGGTATTCGTTGAAGTAGTTGTAGCCGTCGAAGCGTTTGCCTCTACCGAACGCTCGTGGCTGGTCGGGACCGATCCATACGAGGGTCTTCGAAGTAGGACAGCGGTCGAAGATCACCTCGACGTCGTTGACCCCAGTCTCAGCATTCGTGGTGTAGACGTCGCCCTTCACCTGGGTGAACAGCACCGGAACCTTGACAGATCCGATGGTCTCGAGTGCGTCGGCGAAGCCGAAGCCGAACTCCTTGCGCTGGGCCGCATCGACTGCTGCAGCGAGATCCATCTTTAGCTTACGTTCCGTCAGCCTTGACATCATGTTGTAGGAGATCGTCGGCTGGACCAGCACCTGACACTTGATCCTGTCCAGATCGAAGGCGTTAGGGACTTGGTGCCAGGCTGCCAGGACTGCATTGGCACCCATGCACTGGCTCATGAGGGCAATGTTGAGTTGGTTGAAATCCTTGTGTTGACTGACGTACTGCAGAACACCAACAGCGTCCTGCCACTCAAGGGCGCCTGCACCCACGGGGGTTTGGGGTCCCTTCGCTGACTTCCCAACACCTCCATCACTTTCGCCTTGGCCACGCTGGTCATAGGTCAACACCGAGTAACCGGCGTCGTAGAGATGCTTGATCATCGGCAGGAATGCAACGGTCACTCCATCCATACCCTCGACCGACCCGTACCGGGTGCATAACAACGGGTGGTTGACGATAACGAGTCCTATGGGATTCTCCGCGGGGATCTCCCAAGCGCTGAGCCGTACGCCGTCGCTGGCCGTGATATCGACCGCCAGGAATTCCATCCCATAGTCGGCCGGTGTCTCGGGGAGCTCCTGGCGTTTTGGTCCTACCCGTTGTCCGACGACAATTTTCGTCAGCATGCGCTTCAAGAATGGCAGGCGAGCGAGCACGCCTTGCGACGTCGGAGACAGGTTGACGGACTTCGCGGAGTCAGCGGCTCGAGGGTCCGAGGTTGAGGCAGGCATGTTTGCTCCTTCAGCGATGCAATGTATCTGACGTATTTACCTTAAAATGTCAGGTTACAGGTCCCGGACACTCTTGTCCAGATGTGTCAGAATTGAAGCCATGGAGGTCGAGCCGAAGTTTTCGCCCGTTGCGGTGCGACGAGATGCGAAGCGTGAAGCAATTCACCGCGCGGCTATCGAACAGTTCGCAGCACGAGGATTCGCAGGAACATCGATGGCACACATTGCAAATTCGGCTGGCATGTCCCGGCCTGCCCTCTACCAGTACTTTCGCGACAAGGGTGACATCTTCCAAGCAGCGTTCGTTGCCCTGTTCGAAGATCTGGTCGAGCAAGCCCTGTCAGCGCTGCGCGTGCCCGGATCGACAGCGGAACAACTCGACAGGTTCCTACAGCGCTACGAAGGCGACCTCTGGGAACGAATGGCAGCTTTGCCATACGCCGACGAGATTATCAAGGCGAAGAACGCCGACGTGGCCGTCGCGGTCGCCACCGTCGTCACTCGTTTGACCGATGGACTGACCGCGTTCCTGGAGCAGCGCTCACCCCACGCCGAAACCCGGGCAGAGTGGGTCGAGCTCCTGCGTTGGTCGCCCAAGGGACTCACGTACGACCGGCCGTCCGTGGAAACCTACCGGCGTCGCCTCACAGCCTTAGCCCGCGCTGTCGCTGCGGATCTCAATTCCTCTTGACCTCCAGTACCAGCAGCGGTCATGCGAGGGCGACACGAGCACCGGCTCCTGCGCACCTGGCACGACGAGACCGGACTCGGTCCCACGGACCACGAACTTCTCGTACCAGATCCAGAGTTCCACGGCTTCCGACAGCTCACCCGCGAAGAAGCCGAGAGCCCCGACAGCACCTACCTCAAGGAACTCAAAGCCTCATGAAGAGAGCGAAATGCGATGGCCCCGGAGAGCTCCGGGGCCATCGCATTTCTACCAACCAAGGGCAGTATTTCTACTAACCCCCAACGTGGAGATGCCGGGAATCGAACCCGGGTCCGTGCAGGATTTTTCCGTCCTTCTAC
>JAFMHB010000050.1 GCA_017854795.1 Candidatus Nanopelagicales bacterium | reverse complement strand
CAAGTTGGTGCAGACATGGGCTGACGCGGTTGAAATCCCCGCTTGAGCCATCACTTCCTTGCAAAAAGCCTTACTGCCTTCAATCAACGCTGCCTCACGCGTCGGCCCAAAACAAGGAATCCCGCGAGCATTCAATTCATTGGCGGCGCCGGCCATGAGTGGCACTTCCGGGCCAACAACGACTAAGTCAACGTGGAGTGCTGTTGCCAGATCAGCGATCGCCTTCGCATCTGTTACATCAATTGGTGTGCATTCAACAAGTGCCGCTATTCCCGCGTTGCCGGGAGCAACAACGACGGATTCAACTTCGGGGTCGCGCAAAAGCGCGCTCACAATCACGTGCTCGCGTGCGCCCGATCCAATAACGAGAAGCTTCAAGAAAAATCAGCCTTGGTAGTACGAATCAATGTCACCGAACGCCTGATCAAGAATTTCCAGACCCTCGCGCGCCTCCGCCTCGGTGACGACACACGGTGGCACAACATGCATTCTATTGAAGTTAACAAATGGCATGAGGCCACGAGTCTTACAGGCGGAAACCAAATCAGTCATGGCCTGCGATGTTCCACCATAGGGTGCCAGTGGTTCACGAGTCTCTCTGTTGGTCACCAAATCAAGTGCCCAGAAGACTCCGAGTCCTCGAACCTCACCAATGACAGGATGCTTCTCAGCGAGTTCGCGCAGCCCTGGTCCCAAGATTTTCTCGCCAATTGAAGCAGCATTTTCAATAATTTTTTCTTCCTTCATGGCGTCAATCGAGCCCACGATAGAAGCCGCAGCAAGTGGGTGACCTGAGTAAGTCAGACCACCGGGGAAAACTCTTTCATCAAATGTCGCGGCGATTTCCTTGGAAATGATCACGCCTCCGACAGGAACATAACCTGAGTTGGAACCCTTTGCAAACACTACGAGATCCGGTTCTACATTCCAGTTTTGATAAGCGAACCACTTACCTGTTCGACCAAAGCCCGACATTGTTTCGTCGAGGATCATGACGATCTCGTACTTGTCGCACAATGCGCGAACACCTTCAAGGTAACCCGGTGGTGGCACCAAGACTCCTGCTGTACCAATTACCGTTTCGAGAAGAACCGCACCGACAGTGCCGGGTCCTTCGAACTGGATTACATGTTCGAGGTGGGTAAGTGCGCGCTCGGTCTCTTGCTCAGGGGTAGTGGACCAGAATTCGCTGCGGTACAGGTAAGGGCCAAAGAAGTGAACCTGCTGGGCTGAATACTCATTAGGCCAACGGCGCGGGTCACCCGTTGCCACAATCGCGGAACCGGTGTTGCCGTGGTAAGAACGGTACGCCGACAGAATCTTGTGCTTGTGAGTGTGCAGGCGCGCCATCCGGATCGCATTTTCAATTGCATCAGCTCCACCATTAGTGAAGAAAACTTTGTCAGCTTTTCCACCGGCCAATTCAACGATCCGTTGTGCTGCCTCTCCACGCTTGTCATTAGCGTGCTGAGGCGCAACGGTCGCTAATTTGGCCGCCTGTTCCACAATCGCAGCAACGACCTTCGGGTGTTGGTGACCAATATTGACGTTGACGAGTTGTGAGGAGAAATCCAGGTACCTATTTCCGTCGTAATCCCAGAAGTAGCTGCCTTCTGCTCCCGCGATACACATTGGCTTCAGCGCCTTTTGTGCGCTCCAAGAATGAAAGACGTAGGAGCGGTCTAAATCATAAACGCGGGCACCCTCAGCGGAATCAACATTCGTCATACGCAAACTCTAGAACCAGACGCCAGACGCCCCGGCAAAAGGCTCGGTTATCCCGGATTCGACTCCTTACTGGTCAATCAATCCTTGAAGTAGCCCAAAGAAAGTAGTTGATTCCCATTGGCATCAAAGTTCACCGGGTCCAGCCATCGCTCAAATGCGTTTTTCATGCCAGGCCACTGCCCATCCAAGATAGCGAACCAGGCCGTATCGCGATTGCGGCCTTTAACTACAGTCGCCTGCCGGAAGGTTCCCTCATAGGTCATACCTAAACGCTCCGCTGCTCGCATCGACTGCGTATTGAGCACATTACATTTCCACTCGTACCTGCGGTAACCGAGATCAAATGCATTTTGCATCATGAGAAACATTGCCTCTGTTGCGATTCGTGACTTTTGCAAAGGCGGTGAGTAGGTGATCCAACCCACTTCAATACTGCGAGCACCTGGATCGATCCGCAGGTAACTTGCCACACCGATAGCCTTCCCGCTTTCTTGGTCAAGGATCGCGTAGAAGTAGGGGTCGTGGTCTCCCTGCTTTGATTCAACCCACTCCCGGTATTCATTTTCCGAGGCGAAAGGGCCCTGTGGCATGTAGGTCCACAGGTGGTCCGCTCCAGCGAATGCATCGAATAGGTCAAAAGTGTGTTTGTCGGCGTCAAGTGGTTCGAGGAGTGCGTAATTTCCGATTAGTGAGCCACGAGGAACAAGGGGGGTGTGATCATTTACTACTGAGACACCAATGCGATTACCCTGAGCGTCTATCTCAAATTGCGGTTCGAACTCCGCAGTGAGCTTGTCGTTCATGACCCAATGAGGTCATTAATTGCAATAGTCGCATTGCGGTCCTGGCCAACCCCAATTGCGCTGATCCGAGTTCCCGATTTTTCTTCAAGGAACTCGACGTAGTCGCGCGCGTTCTTTGGTAGGTCAGTGAGCGTCGTTGCACCGGAAATATCTTCGCTCCAACCAGGCAGCATTTCGTAGATCGGCTTTGCGTGATGAAATTCGGTTTGGGTCATCGGGATTTCTTCACTTCGCTCGCCATCGATGTCGTAGGCAACACACACCGGGATCTGCTCCCAACCGGTGAGGACGTCGAGTTTGGTCAAGAAGGTGTCGGTCAGTCCATTGATTCGTGTTGCGTAACGCGCGATGGGGACATCGAACCAACCACAACGACGTGGGCGCCCTGTTGTTACTCCCCGCTCGCCACCAATTGTGCGCAATTTTTCGCCGTCTTCGTCGAAGAGTTCGGTGGGGAAGGGGCCCGAGCCAACCCGGGTTGTGTACGCCTTGAGAATTCCCACTACCCGGTCAATGCGGGTTGGACCGATTCCACTTCCCGTGCACGCTCCACCTGCAGTTGGATTGCTCGATGTCACAAATGGATATGTGCCGTGGTCAACGTCAAGCAGGGTTCCCTGTCCACCTTCGAGCAGAACTACTTTGCCTTCGTCGAGGGCATTATTAAGAATGAGCGAGGTGTCACGCACCATTGGTCGGAGAATTTCAGCGAATTGCAGTAGGTCAGCAACTACTGCATCAATATCAATTTCGCGTCGATTAAATACTTTGACCAGAACCTGGTTCTTACTCGAAAGCGCGCTCTCCACTTTTTGTCGCAAAATCGATTCATCGAATAGATCCTGGACGCGAATGCCAACGCGTCCGATCTTGTCACTGTAGGTCGGACCAATACCCCGTCCAGTTGTTCCGATTTGAGCTTTGCCCAAAAATCGCTCGGTGACTTTGTCCAGAGTCACGTGATAACTCGTGATCAAATGCGCATTCGCGCTGATCAGTAATTGTGAAGTGTCAATCCCTTGATCATTGAGACCTGCAATTTCCGCTAATAAAACCGCAGGGTCAATCACAACTCCGTTGGCGATTACTGGAATTACCTCAGGGGTCAAGATTCCGCTGGGAAGTAAATGAAGTGCAAATTTTTTGTCGCCGATGACCACCGTGTGGCCGGCGTTATTTCCGCCTTGGTATCGAACTACGTAATCAACTCGATCGCCTAAGAGATCTGTTGCTTTACCTTTACCTTCGTCCCCCCATTGGGAGCCGAGGAGAACTATTGCGGGCACTGGGGAAGGCTATCGGAGTAGACCTGAACCCGTGTGGGTGACTGTTGTTTATGCGAGTTGTGAAGTAATCAATTTTCGGTAACCTTTGACTTCTCATAAAAGCGAGGATTTCCTTGAAAAGCCTAGACATTCAGACTGACCTTGAAATAATTCTCACCGACCATTTCAGTGGTTTGCACTCCGGTGGGGGTCGCAGTTCTATTCCCGGTGGACAAACCGCCGCTGATCGAGCCTTAACCGAGTTGAATATCGCCGGTTACGCAAAGAATAGGTCCGAGGTTTTACCGGTTACGGCACGCGGCGCAACGGTGCTTTCCCCATACATTCGGCACAATCTGCTGACCCTAGAAAAAGTGTGGAACCGCGTTGCAAAGGC
>JAFMHB010000028.1:12316-19455 GCA_017854795.1 Candidatus Nanopelagicales bacterium | reverse complement strand
GAACATGTTGTTCGTCGAGTCGAAGACGCCGACATAGTTCTCAGCATGGGCGTATTGCAAACGGACCTAACATTGGGCGCGTTTACCGCCAACCTTGATCATAAAAAAGAAATCTTGTGTTCAGACACGGAAGTTACGGTGGGTTACCGCACGTATAAAGACGTCCCGCTCTGGGCGTTCCTTCCAGCGCTTAACTCCGCACTCAATGGGAACCAGCTCGAAATCTCACACGAACCCATTCCCGACCACGAACCCTTTCACGCAACAGATGACTCCCTCTCTGTTGAAAGAACCATTGACGCAATCTCCTCCCACATTGATGAACGTCACGGCCTGTTGCTCGATCCAGGTGAGGCACTATTTGCATCAGTTGACATGCGGGTACCCGCTTGGTGTCACGGCAGCGCTTATTACGCAACCATGGGATACGCGGTCCCCGGTGCCCTCGGAGCAGGGCTGGCTGACCCAAGCCACCGGCCCGTTGTCCTAGTAGGTGACGGAGCCTTCTCCATGACCGGTCTTGAAGTCGCCAGCTGCGCATTCCACGGAGTGCCAGCGGTCTTCATTATTTTGGACAACCAAGGATTCGGAACCCAAAGGCCAATCCTTGAAGGCCCCTTCAACGAAATTCCCGCACTAGCTGCGGAGAAACTTGTTGCGGTCATCGGTTCAGGGAAAGGCTGGCTGGTGGAAACCGAACGTGAACTTGATTCAGCCTTAACCGAGGCATTCACATCGGATGAAATTGGCATTATTCGCGTTCGGCTTCCCAAGACAGCACGCAGCGCAGCCTTATCGCGCCTTGGAGCTGCCTTGTCCGCAAGAGCGTAATTACCGAGCTGGGGGTAATCGGGCTAGTTAAACAGGCTAGTTCAGGGTGTAGGTAGCTGTCGATTTATATGTCACTCCGTCAGCTAGGAGTTCCAACTTCAACGTTCCCCGAGCTCCCGCATAACTTCCGGTGCCACCAACAATTGCATAAATATCCGTCCAGCCGGGGGCAGGAACGCTCCCAAGGTCAATCTCGGTTACTCCCAGAATGAACATTTTTCCCTTAGGAAGAACGTTCTGAATGAGGACTCGTCGAACATCAATATTTGTCGGAGCGTGGTGGGAAATCACTTCAGCCTGTGAGTATGAAACACCAATCACCGGGCCATTGATCCTTTTTGCGATAGCGAGCTCACGATGGAATAAATCTCCATGATCAATTCCCTGCTCGTTCGAATCCACCTTCGCCAAACCCTTGTTCTCCACAAACAGCACCAATACATTGGGCTTGTTTTTCGGCGCCGCGTTTGCAGTTGACATCCCGGTAGCCATGGTGAGAGTGGCCACTACCACTATAAAAATCGATCGTAGTGAATGCGCGCGTGTATTCATTGTTCTCCTAGTGTTTGTCATGAATGTGAAGGTGCCTGCCGAACTCAACCTCGCTGAGGGTAGTTACCGGTTACCGCTATGACCGCTCCCGCAATGGTGGGAAGGGCGAAGTTTTTAGTGCCGTTGCCCCCGAATGAATTCGAAATGACTGAGAAAAGGGCAGTGCTCTGACTCGTGTTGACAAGTGAACCGTCACAGAATGCCCAGCCAGAGTCCGGGTAGGTGGCCGTGGTGTAGTCAACTTCACCGATGTATGGGCTACTCACCACTCGGTAGTAAGGAAAGCTGTACGGGGATGGCGGGAATGTCCCAGTGGCGACGATGTAAGGAGTAAGCCCCTCTGGTGCCGAAGACATAAGTTCGGGTGTTGTGAAAGTGGTGCCCGTGGAGTCGGAGTTAACGACTCCCTGATAACCCAAAACGACGTACAACGCACTGAAATCATCGACACTGTATGTGGATCCATCACACTTCAGACAGCCTTGGATTCCAGAGCCATCCCAATTTTTCGTCCACAAGAACACGTCACCGATGTAATGAGTCATGACTTTCCTCCGGAGATCTGCTCGCGATTAATGATTGCGCTATAACGATTGGGGCCGATTTGTGTAAGGTGCATTGGCATTGAGGTGCCGTCGGGGCCAGTAATCGTGACGGTGCCATGGCCTGGGTGCTTGCCCGACTCTTTTGTGAAAAGGACTTCGAAGGAGTTCCGATCAAATCGTGTAGCACCCCCCAATGAGCGGATCCCTCGGCGACCTAGAACCTTCAAGGTTCCCCCCGGGATAGTCCACACCTGTCCGCGTCGAAATTTGCCACGACGAAAGCGCGGGTCATTTACTCCCCGCGCCTTTGTCTCAAACACACTTGCACCGGCACTTGGTGCTGAACGCAATGCCAGCGCACCGCCCACGGTGAGTCCCATGGCAGCGAGGAAGCCACGTCGATTGATCCGACCTTGAGTCCGCATCATTTGGTTACCGCCTTTCGATTATGAAAAGTAGGACTGGAACTCCGCGTAGGAGACCTGTCCTGTTGTCGAGGTTGATATAGCGTTGGCAACTTCACTGGGAATGGGTGCCCAGGCTGCCGGCATTTGGGCCGCAAGTTTCGGATTCAACGCATAGATCAACAAGAAATTGGCGATCCAGATTGATGGAACCATTGACATGCCCACGGTCGTGGATTCGCCATTGTTCTTCATGTTGGTGACCAACTGGGCGACCCCGGATAAGCCTTGGCTTTTGGCACCAAAAGCTGCCTCACCAACATAGGCTGACGAATACAACTCAGCAAGTGTGTCTTTCGCTCCGTTGGCCCGCATCCATGTACCCATGTAGCCGCAGGGAAGTCCCGTTGGATTGGGTGGCGGAGATGCCTTGCACAGCGCTACTGGCTCGAGGACCACATTGATCTGACGGCACGGGGAGGTCGTATTCGCAGGACTCTCTAGATTTCCATCATTATCAACGATCAGTCCATAACTGCCCAAAACAATCGGAGTTGCAACACCGTTGATGGTACGTGTCATGACATTTGCCTTCGAATTAGTGAGGTAGTCCACGCATGCAATCGTGACTTCAGAGGCCAAGGCCGCAGCTGGTGTGCCGCCACCGATTCCCTGACCAGCCATGTACAACTGATACTGGCGGGCCGAGAAAGCCTTGCTCTTTTTAAAACCAAGGCCCTTAGCAATTCGATCCGCACGTTTTTGGCCCAGAGGTGCGTTAATCGCCGCCGGTGCAACTACTTGGGTGGGTGCGTATTTCAAGAATTTTGCCGTTCCAGAATATGGCTTGATAAAACCCGTTTCATTGGTCGGGGCAGCGTGCGCGATCGATGCGAATGACATTGTTGCTACTACCGCAATCACGCCAAATGTTCGTACTAGTTTCATGTGATGCTTCTGACTTATGTCGATGCCAATGCTTGTGATCTTCACTGTGGGTAATGCTTTATGGGGCCAAACGAAATTCTCTTTTGTAGATTGCCTCTAATCCTTCACCAATTTTGGTGTGAATGACCGTTCCACGGGCTCCGAAGTATTCTCCGGTTCCACCGACAATCGTGAAAATGTGCTTACGCGCATCGGGTGAACTACCGGGGGTGTTTGGCATCTTGAAACTTCCCAAGTAATCGATGCGACCACCGGGCAAGAACGATGAATTTTCCATCCACCAGAAATTCTCACCGTCGATGATTGTTCCATTTGACACTCGAGTCATGACTTGCAGGAAGTGCTTCTTGGGACCTTTCATGGAACGTGCTTCGGCAAGTGTTGGAAAATATTGACCACTGAAATAAACGATGTCCCCTGCCGATGCACCTGCAGGGCCACCGTCAGTCTCCGTTCGATCCCATGTTTTCTGCGGGGATGTGTAAACGGTAATCGTCTTCCTTACTTTCTTTGTGGGCTCACTCGCTACTGCTTGTGCACCAAAACCGACCAATCCCACGCATAATGCGAGCACAAGAACTGCTGTTCTGGCAAGACGTGGGGTTGGCATGTGTTTATCCTCAGCCAATTTTTGAATACTTAACAGTCTACGCAGTGAGACCGCAGGCGGATTCGATCTCGAGATCAAGGGTTTCAGACAATTCGCCATTCATGATTGTTTCAAGGTCTTCAACGTGAGTTCCAAGATCGTCAGCATCCCCACTTTCCGCAGCGACATAAATATTTCCCAAGATTTCAGACTCCACGAGTTCGAGGACTTGGTAGCGAAGAAGTGCGTCCTTGCACGTGTCGTTGTTTGCCTCTCGAGCAGCATCTATGAGGTCAACAAGTGTCTGTTCATATACAGCGATGTCGGCTTTCAAAGTATCCCAATTATCAACAATTGCGGTGAAATCTGCGGGCTGGGCTTTAGCCGCTACCAACACTGCTTCCTCCACAGCGGTCACAATCAATTCACTCTGGGAATATTGGTCCTTCAGATCTTGGGAGAGGTCACCACTGGTGGCCGAGTCAGAACTGCAAGCACTCAGAACCAGTGCGCTAACAGCGATCGTTGAAATAAAGGTCACCTTTTTAGCTATCATGTCCGTGAGCCTATTCATTCATTCAAGCGAGCACCACCGTGTTTCCACGGTGGTGCCTATTCTCCAATGATCGCCGCAGAAACCTTGACGATGCCCGTTGAACAGGCTTTGATCTCTTTGGTCGTCATGGGCTTGTCCACGGTACCGCCAACGGGGAAACAGTTAACTTCAACTAATCGTTGTTCACCCACGAATTGACTGACTACCGAGGCAGTCTTCGTTGAATCGTTATCTTGGCTCCACACGCCCAGATATCCGTAGGCTGGGCCGGCCAAGCTTGTCCTTTTGCAGGTACTTTTTGGATCGGTGGTTGATTTACACACGTCCTTGACGAATTGACGGGCAGCACTTTCATTATTCAGTGCAGCGATATTCGCCGAAAAGCTAAGGGTAAGGTGGTTCTCGGCTATCACATCACTCCACCACGCCGCACGGTTGAAGGTGACTACCCGATCATCACCTTCGAATACTTGGCTGACGGCGGGGAAATAATCCATCAAACTCGAACCGGCATCCTGACCGAATCCGATCAACGCGTCCGTACCAAGTTCGAAGACGGTGTCTACACGGTTGAAGGAATCCGCATTGGGCCAACAGCGTGGTGCACGCAGGCTGGCTCGATCTTCTCTATCGATGAAGTGATCACTGAAGTAGCCACACCTACTTGGTTCGAACAGACTCTCGGTCAGGTTATCTACTTCACCTTCTTCCAAAACCCCTTACTGAGCGCGATCGTTGCGCTCGGCCTAGCGGGTCTCGTTGGATTTCTCATATTTCGAATTGTGCGAAGAGGAAGTAGTTCATAGGAACCTCAAACTTCCGAGAAACCCCTTCTCCACAATTAAGCGAGAGCGAACTACTGGCCTTCAACAGCTGATTCGGCGTCCTGCGGGAGTTCATCGTTGGTAATTTCTTCGTCGACAATCGCTTCCTCGAGAGGCGCTTCATCCGGTATCCCCATGTCAACGTCCTCGGTATTGACCGTCACCCGAAGCGGGGTAAAAGTTTGCACCCGAATTGGCTCTGGCATAGGCGTTACTCCAAAGGATTCCAGGGATCCCTGGCCAGCCAAACGAGCGAGGTACTGGGAAAAGAGAAGGGGCAGAGCAGTATTCGTGCCATCGTCGCAAATGAGAAGATGCGCGTAACCTTCAACCGGCCATCCGACTAATCCTTGGTCCTCACCTAACACAATCTTTGATGATGCAAGGTCGAAGTTGCCTTCGACCGGGAACCCACCAACGGCAGGGCTGGCAAAGATACTTCCGTCTTCGGCAACAGTGACATTCGTTGCACCGGATCCCACTTTGTATAACTGAACGTCATCACTTGTCACAACGGTGTCGATTTCTTCACCATTTGCGTCGGTGCCCTTAACCGGCAGGTTCGCCGTGGCCAACAGATTGCCGAGAGCCGTGAAGATTGGCAATACGGCGATGGAGCCTTCCACCGCGAACATTTCTGCCAACAGATCCTCTTGGGTTGCGAACTTTTGACCAGCTTCCAATGTCCCTGCCACACCCTGTGTCCACATCGAGGGGACCTGTTGCGTCAACCAAGTGGTCATCGCCTCAACAGATCCATCGGGTGTCTCAAGGGACATGAGGGCAATCTCGGGAAGAAGAGTGAGATCAAAGTCAGGGTTCTCATTGGCAATGAGTGGGTCTTCCCATGAAGTGACGGTTCCGTTGAGAATTCCGGCCACAGTTTCTGGGGTAAAAACGAGTCCCTCAAGTCCAATAACGTTGTAAGCGATGGTTACCGGATAAGCAAACGCTGGAATCACGATCACTTTGTCACTGGGACAGGATGCTGCTTGAAACTCTGAGATGACTTCGGCGGTGGGAGTCCGCTCGGTTAACTTCACTGGCGCAGAGGTGTCCACCGAGACCTCAGTGGTGGTTTGTTCTGGACAAACCGAGTTCAAAGCGAAGCCGACCGAATCCATGGCGCCAGCGAATTGACTTGGGGTCACTACGTCGAGGTTGCCCGCCCCACACTCAATTTGTGCTTCTGCCCGGGCCGCAAGTACATCTGGTGGCATGGGTGGTGTGCATGCGGCAACTAGCGCGGCAGACAGGCCAATAAATGAGACGAGGACGATGCCCCGGATCTTTACAGAGTTCCGAAACATCGTCCTCACCTTCGTGTTTAGTTACTTGCGATTATGCGTGGAGCGAGTACTACTTGATTTCTGAAACGAGTTGCTTGGCCTTGGCCAGAACCTTGCCACCCACGGGAACGTATCCCAGTGATGCGGCACGAGCTGGACCACACTTCTGGATTACGTAGTCCATGAACTGACGAACACCTAGGCCGTTCGGGCCGTTACCATCGGTGCGAGCCAAACCGTAGGTAAAGATCGCGATCGGGTAGGCACCCTTGGTCTTGACGTTGTAGTCCAACTGGATCAGACCCTGTGAGTTGAAGTTGGTCTGGTTAGCCAGCGACTTAGCTGCCGAGGCGGACGAAGGTGCAACGAACTCACCGAGTGCATTCTGCAGGCGAGCTGACGGGTAACCCTTAGCGTCACCGAGGTCAACGTATCCGATCGTGCCGTCTTTAGCGATTACGTTGGCCAGTACACCTTGGTTGCCCTTACCTGCGACCGAGTTTGCCGGTGGCTTGCCACCTGGGAATGCTGTGGACATGTCGTCCTGCACCTTGGCAAAAATGGTTGGCGTCCATGCGTTCAGGTACTGCAGGAAGTTGTT
>JAFMHB010000028.1:0-11994 GCA_017854795.1 Candidatus Nanopelagicales bacterium | reverse complement strand
CCGGTACCGGAACCTGTTGAGGTGTAGGTAATGGTGAAGTCCTTCTGAGAACCATTGAAGTCTGCAGCACATTGCTGCATGAAGACTGCGGGGAAGGAAGCCCCACCACCGGGAATTGTTTCTGCGGCTTGAGCAGGAACAGCAAGGGCTAGGCCAGATGCCACCACTGCACTTCCTGCGACTATCGAGATAATTCGACGCACGTTGTACTCCTTAGTTAGTTGACTACTTGTGTGAAAACTTAAGTGGCTTCGGTGACACTTTTGGGGCTTGTTGTTTACCTTTGAATGGCATCTAGGTGAACAATGCGTGTTTGCATGAACAAGTGGTTAACCGAACCGACCATTCACGTAATCCAAGGTCCGTTGATCTTGTGGGTTGCTGAAGATCTCGCTTGTGATTCCCTGTTCAACAACATGCCCTGGCTCATTTTCAGCAGCCAAGAAGAAGGCTGTGTAGTCCGAAACTCGAACAGCCTGCTGCATGTTGTGCGTGACGATAATGATTGTCACGGTGTGGGAAAGCTCACGAATTGTTTCTTCGATCTTTAACGTCGAAGCGGGGTCAAGTGCTGAACAAGGCTCGTCCATGAGTAGTACGTGAGGCTGAACGGCGAGTGAGCGGGCGATCACGAGTCGTTGCTGTTGTCCACCAGAGAGTTCCCCGGCCGCATGATCGAGCCGATCTTTGACTTCATTCCACAGACCAGCAGATGTCAGTGTCTCCTCAACGATCTGGTCGTGGTCGTCACGCTTCATCCCTGAGAGTTTTAGTCCGGAAAGGACGTTGCCTCGAATTGTCATGCTGGGGAATGGATTCGGCTTCTGGAACACCATGCCGATTTTGAGGCGTATTTGTACCGGGTCAATTTCGGGGTCATAAATGTCGGAGCCCTCGTACAGAACTGAACCCGCAAGTGCTGCGCCAGGAAGCAGTTCATGAAGACGGTTCAGGGTACGAATGAAAGTTGACTTTCCACAACCGGAAGGACCAATGAGCGCAGTGCAACTGTTACGAGGGAAGTTCATGTTGACGCCCTCTAAGATTTTGCGCTTGCCAAACCAGACGCTGACGTCTTGAGCCTTCATGGCAAGACTTGCGTCTTCGCTGAGCAATGAGCCCCGGTTTTCTAGGGTCGCAATCTCTTCATAATTCGTTGTGGACACTGTTTCGCCTTCCTGTGGATTCATAATTAATACTTCCCAACTTTTCCGCGGCCAAGGTATCGAGCCAAGGTGAACAACACGGCCACAAAAATCATGAGTACCAGTGCCGACCCCCATGCGCGTGTGACTGCATCGGGGTAGGGCAGAGCTACGTTGTTAAAGATGTACACCGGAATGGATGACACGGCTTGGTCGAAAGGATTTGTGACCGTTCCGTCATTGTTGCCAGCGGCGAGCAGCAACGGCGCGGTTTCACCGATCACTCGCGCGATACCTAAAAGAATTGCCGTGATGATTCCAGTGCGAGCTGCTGGCAAAACAACCATGAGCACCGTGCGTGCCCTCGTCGAACCCAGCGCGAGCGCTCCAGTCCGCAGATCATCGGGAACAAGTTTCAAAACTTCTTCGGCAGTTCTCGCAACCGTCGGCAGCATCAGGATCGCATACGCCAAACCGCCCGCAAATGCACTCTGGTTAAAGGCGCCCGTCGAAACAGCGATCGTCAAAATGAACAGACCTGCCACAACCGATGGAACACCTGACATCGATTGGACGAAGAAGCGAACATAAACAACGGCCCGCCCACGAACCTCAGTGATGTACACCGCTGTTGCAATACCAATCGGAACAGCAATCAGGGATGAAATGGTCAGAATCAATAACGTTCCCACCATTGCGTGGCCAATACCACCGTACTCCAAAGGCGTACTTGGGTTGATATACACACTATTTTGGTAAAGGAAATGCGGACTTAGGGCCCTGAATCCTCGAATAATGAGGCTGCCAATAACCGAGATCAGAATGACCAAGGTAAAGATCGTCGCCCCGATAGAAAGCACGATAATGAACGAGTCGCCGATACTCTTTCGGCCGCGATTAAACAGCGCCGCAAGTCCAGCTGCAAACAACTGAAGTGGCAAATAAATAACCACCGCGATGATGGCTCCGGGCAACGCCGAAGAGAAAAACAGCCAAGCCACGATCACGCCCGGAATAACCACGGCCAAAAAAACACTTACTGTGAATTTCGTCGGCTTTTTGCGCCAAGGTCGCTGCGGTGATTCGTCTTTTAAGTGCTCAACAGAAGCACTTTCAAAAATCATGGTGCTCATTTCTGCAACCTTCCCGTGCGACTCACAATTAGATTGGCAATCACGTTGACGACGAGGGTCATCAGGAAAAGGAAGAACCCTGCCGCAAGAAGGAGTTGCAGCTCAAATGGTCCGGTCACTTCACCGAATCGCGAGACAATAAGTGTTGCAACTGAACCACCACCGGATTCAATAATGTTGTACCAGTTTGTATCGAACACAATCTTGAGGACGAAGAAGACGGCAATGGTTTCACCCAGTGCACGACCTAGACCCAACATGACACCGCCGACGATTCCACCGCGACCATAAGGAAGAGCCACATAACGCAACATGGTCCATAGTGAGCAACCGAGGGCTTCGGAGGCGTTGATCAGATCCGGTGGGGTTCGACCCAAAACCTCACGAGTGACCGAGGTAATAATCGGGATCATCATGATCGCTAAAACAAAACCAGCAACAAATGGTGTTCCGAGGAAGTTTCCTGACACGTTTTCAAAAAGTGGGAACCAGCCTAAATACTGGTTGAGCAGACTCTGCCACTCCTCCGCCGTGGGATTCAAAATATAAAAAGCCCACAAACCCAAAATAACCGATGGAATGGCAGCCATGAGGTCAATCAGGTTAGTCAGGCCGGTTGCCAACTTCTTCGGTGCGAGAAACACAATAAAAATCGATAAAAGAATGGATGCCGGAACCGCTATGACCAGACCGATGAGCGAAAGGAGAACCGATCCGTACAGCATTCCCCAAATACCCGCCGTAGGGGGATCGGTGTTGATATCCCAGTCCGTTGAAGTCAGAAAGGCCATTCCCTGGGTTTGAAACGCGGGCAATGCCTGGTAGCCGAGGAAGATCGCAATTCCAGCGAGTACTAAAAGTGACGTGAAGGCTGCGGCAGTAATAATGCGGTTGAAAATGCGGTCTCCACGGTGCGAGGTAGCAGCCGAATGAAGGTCACGCATGACTTCGGTCTGTGACATGAGGTGAACTTTGTCAGGCGATAGTTTCCCTTGAGCGCAAAAAACGTGGCTAGGTTGCCAATACTTGGTGAACGGCAGGTGAACTCCCTGTCAGGCCCATGCATCATTCACTTTTCGGCTGACTGAAGGGCGAGTCTGTCAAATCGAGTGGACCCCTTACCCATTTCTATCGCCGATTTCTCTTGCGACTCTCCCTGTAGTAAAGGTAATAAACTAAATTTCCAGGATTTTGGTCTAGAACCATTTAAAATTCAATTCGATGCACAGGAATGGACCAGAGATGGCGAGACAGCACTTTAAAATTTATGGCGGGCGTTTCCGCAGGTATTTTGACAGCTGCAGTGGGTCTAATTTCGGCCCCCACAGCATGGGCGGCGCCCGCACCTGCGTGCGCTCCCGCCACATATTCGGATCCGGGCAGCGTGAATTACTGCACCGTTGCACCGGGAGAGTCGATTACGCTCATTGTTAAGTCCGGCAATGGTGGAGCCGGCGGCGACGGAGGAGACAGTGGAGGTAACGGTCTCGGTGGGAGCGGTGGTATCGGTGGCGTTGGTGCCAAGTCCACGACCGTCTATACCAACTCGGGTGTCAATCCCGTAGTGCTCGAGTTGACCGTTGCCACCTCGAATGGCTCGGGTACTGCAGGTTTCGCGGGGGACGATGGTACGGACGGAGTTTCTATATCCGTAAATGGCGACCCAGGTCTCAACGGCGGTGACGGTGGCGCCGGTGGCTGTGATGGTGGTAACGGTGGTATCGGTGGCAGTGGCTTTGACGCCGGCGGTAGCGCCGGCGGTGACGGTGGAGCTGGTGGCGCCGGTGGCGACGGAACCACTTCATCCGTCGTAACCGATGATCCTGTCACGGTACTTGAACCAGCAGCAGGATCGGGAGGCCAGGGAGGCCAAGGAGGGCGTTCCAGTTCAAACGGCGCTTCCGGATCCCCCGGCAGCAATGGAGTACCCGGCAACATGTCGACCACATGGACCGAGGCCCCATTCATCCAGATCATTGGCGACACCGTGCCCGTCGAAGAAGAGGGCAGCGGCCCACCTGTCTGGTGGCAGTCAGTAGGACGCTCAGCTGGTGGCACCTGTGATTCCGGTTGGGGACCCTCATGGGCGCAATGGGCTGTGCCCGTTACCGGTGGCCCAGTGTGTAACCGCGTGGTGTTCTGGAATGGATCACGCTGGATGCAGTCATCTTCATTGGAAGACACGACCAACGCTGTGATGTGGGATGGCAAAAGGTAGTCAGATATTTGCCTAACTAAAGCCGGGTCGAGTTCGAAGACCCGGCTTTAGTTTTGCCTTGGGACACCATTCAGTCGGACAGCCCGCAACTACAACACAGTGTTAGAAAAAACATTCAATCGTTGGTGCGCTTAATTCAGGCGAGCCACAGCCAATTAAATGGGGGGCCAAATGGGGGGCATCGAAATAGGGGGTATCTGATCCATTAAAAGACTCGAATATTGAGGTAATAGCTGCGTTCACCTTGTGCACGCAACCTATAGGTGAACAGACCCTTCGTCACTGCCCGCACAGCTGGCAACACGGCCGTTCCTCTTTTCGAACTATAAATGGATCCCAAGAAAAGTCGTTGAGTTCCCTTATCTGCGCCCGGCACCAGCATTCGGACCGCCCAACGCTTGGACTTGGGAAGCCCTCTCACCTGTGGGGCCAACACAATGTCTACCCGTGTTCTCAGAGTGGGAGCCTTGGATTGTGATCGACTCTTTGCAGACTTCAATGACACTCTAGGGCTGCTTTGTGCTGTGCCCGAGGACACGAGGACCCTCTCCATTCCACCCTTCGTGGACACCACGGTAAATCGGACAGGTTCAGCATCCACCAAGTAGTAGAACCCGCCAACCGATGTCACACTTCCACGCGGCGTGCTCACCACGACATCACGGCGACCTTCAACCCCCGCAGGTGTAGTGACTTGAACGGTCAATGAATTCACCACAACAATGTTCGTTGCCGGAACACCTCCAAAGGTCACTCGAGAAGCGCCCGTGAGGTTTCCCCCAGAGATAGTGACTCGAGTGCCACCCACAACTGATCCCGATCCAGGTGAGATCCCACTGATCACCGGAGCCGTGGACTCTTCAGGGGCTGGTGACTCTTCACCGCCGCTATCAGGAACAGGACTTCCGCCACCGCCACCACCGCCACCGCCACCACCTGAGGCAGCACGAGTGACGACAACGGCATAGGACGAAGTCGTTGTCGAATCGGCAGACGTGACAACAACTGGTATCGAATTAACCCCCACCGACAAAGCAACAGGAGAAGAGGCGACGCCCAAAGTCGCCGAGACCCCATTCACGGTCAAAGTCGCACCCGACTGCCCCGTTGCCGTTACTTGAATAGAACTCACGGCATTATCAACTGAGGCTGCGTAACCATAAGTGGTGCGACCAAAACTTGGGTTTAACGAACCCGAAGAAATACTCATTGAATTCAATAGTGACACTGAGGGAACCAGCGCAGCTATTGCGGAGGACGCGCTAACAATTCCACTGCCACAGGAAATTCCAGAACCACAACTACCATCCGGGAAAGGTGTAGCTGATGTCGTCAACAAACTGGTGACGTCGCCCGTATCAAGCGTGGGATCCAAAGACAATAGGAGAGCTGCCACAGCAGCAACATGCGGGGCGGAATAACTCGTTCCTACTCCAAATTCTAAATCGGTATCCACAATGGTGGGGGTCGTTGTTCCGGGATTAGACAGAGACAAAATGCCTGAACCGCTGACTGCACTGGAACCACCCGGTGCCGCCAAGGCAACGGACCCATAACTCGAGTAAGAGGCTTTCTTTCCGTCAGGTCCAGTAGCTGCAACGGATACCACGCCTGGACAATTGGAAGGTGCCCGCAGGGACGCCTCCGCGTTGCTATTTCCTGCAGCAACCACAACGATCGATCCGCGACCAATCGCCCGAGTAATTGCATCGGACAAATAACTGGGGCAAACTCCAATCGCGGTGGCTTCCAAAGAAACGTTAATGACTTTCGCGGGGGTAGCGTTCGGAGGTGGAGCTGCTTCACCTAAGAATGTTGAACCTCCGGATGCCCACTCGATTCCATCGGCCAGATCAAAACTATCTGCCCCTTGCCAACTTGAAACTCGCACGGGCTGCACTCGGGCTGTGGGTGCGGCACCCGCAATTGATGCGCCATTGTTGGTCGCCGCAGCGATTAGGCCTGCAATGAATGTCCCATGCCAAACACTATCCCTGGAATTCCAGTCACCTGGATCTAATGGGGTCGAATCCGGACCCACAGGTCCATAGGTGGACGTGTCAATATAATCGCCATCCATGTTCACCGATGCAGCCGAGGTTCCATCACCATATGCTCTGCTCCGTGACCCACCAGGAAGGTTTGACACAAAGTCGTAACCGGCAACCATCTGTGAGGCTGGAAGATCTACGTGTTCAACATAACCTGTATCCAAAACTGCCACCACGACTGGTTCACCAGTGGCAATACTCCACGAATTCGCCATCACGGAAGAACTTGAACCAATTCCAATTCCAAAAGGTCCCCACAGTGGCCACTGCTCAGTTCCGTATTCAGGGTCATTTGGCGGTGTAGCCGGATAGTCGGTGGGCTGAAATCTAGAGGGAAGTGAAGCCCACAATACATCGGGCCGCGACTCGAAGGCCGCGACCAGAGCAGCACCGTCTGACTCACTTACCGGCGTTGGGAACTCAAGAACCTGAACACTTCCAGCGTTTGGAGTCTCACCAGTCAGGGATACACCTAATTCAGACTCAACCGCACTCACCACAAACGATGATCGGGATGGAGTTCTGTATTTCACAGCTATCCGGGACAGTCCCCCTTCAATCACAGAGTCAGATTGAATCGGGGTGGATGTTGCCGGGGTGGATGTTGCCGGGGTGGATGTTGCCGGGGTGGATGTCAGGGGACCGCCTGCAGGATCCTCTGCACCCTCTTGCCCTAGGACTACATCTGTCGGCGTTGCACCTGTCGTAGGGGCCACCAGCATCTGGCCCCCGAAAACCAAACTCAGGGTACTCAGTACTGCAATCAACTTTGAGTGCTTGCGAACGGGTCGGGAATCAAGGTAGTCGGAAATCACATGTGACAAAGGCCTATCTGTCCAAGCCCATGATCTATCCACCAATTACCTCCCAACACCATGTACCAATATGCCGAACCATTTGGTTCCGACAACAATAAAACCTGTCTTCCATGAAAACACGCCGCCCGCCCGCACTCTTCACCGACCCCAAAAGGAAATGAGGGACAGGTTTTAGCCCATCCCTCATCCTCGCAATTTAGCGTGAATTCACCCAAGCATCATTTTCTTGAGTTCATCCACACCGAAATCGGTTGATCTCAATGCCTTGTAGGTGAGTGTGACAACAACCTTGCGGCCATTATCTCCGCTTACCTTGGACCGTCCTTGACCACTGGTGTAAACGTCACCCCTGAGACCTATGGACCTCATGTAATCGGCCGTCTTAGTTGCACGATCACGCGAAATGCGTGTTGCCTTGACGTCGTCCTTTGCATTTGGACCGGCAAATCCTGCGAACAGCGTGCTGACTACAGCTCGACTGGGAACCTCAGCCAAGAATGCGGTCAAGCGTCGCTGGTCCCTAGCGGTCAATTCAGATGACTTGCTCGCGAAGAACACCTTGGTGACCAATCGCGTTCCGTCCTGCATTGCCGCTTTACGAACCTCTAGTCCAATCGAAGTTGAACGCACTGCGCCATTGGGTGCATACCCGTTGACCTGCAGAGCGCCTTCACCCGTCTGCATGGAAAGTGGAACCAGCAGTGATGCCTCAAATGCACCTTGAGCATTGACAGTAATCTCACCGAGCAGGATGACCGGGCTGTACCCAAACACCTTGACTACTGAGTTTGGTTGGTATCCGAACCCACTGACCAGTACCTGCTGACCAGCCTGAACAACCAGGATGGTTCCGCCAAGCAACGGTGCAGTACCGCCACCGAACTCAACGCCTTGGACATTAACTCCCCATTGGGTGCCACGAACGATTAGTCCGTCCTTGGCTGAATTCGGTGCCACTGAGACTTGTTCGGTTACTCCACCAATTTGAACATTAGATCCGGCAGGGCTCACTGTTGCTCCAACAGGATTCCAGTCCAAAGTTGGTATTGGTGCTGGAGCAGGTGCTGGTGCTGGAGCTGGTGCTGGAGCAGGTGCCGGTGCTGGAGCAGGTGCCGGCGCCGGTGGAGTTGGAGGTGTCGGCACGGCATTACCTGTTGCCAGGAATGTCACGCCCGTCGCTGTATCTGAGATGAACGCCTGAACTCTCTGAGTGCCCACCACGGATCCCAACAACCAAGAGTTAACACTCGCAACTCCATCAGATGTTGTCACCAAAGTTGAACTCAAGGAACCGCCACCAAGGGTCACTGCAAACGTGACCGTGACGTTGCTCAGTAGGTTTCCGTACACATCCGAGACCGTCACCGTAAGTGGGAGTGACAGGTTAGTGGAAACTTGAGCGTTCTGATTGTTTCCACCGGTGATCGCCAAGTTAACAGGCGAACCAACTTCAGCATTAGCTGTGAAAATGACTCCTGTTGAAGTACCAGCAATCACCACCCCGAGGCCATACGTGCCTGGCACGGTTCCTAGGGTCCACGATCCGAGTGTCGCGGTCCCGTTAACGGTCAACGCAGAGGTGAAGGTTGTTTCTCCACCGCTGATCACTGCAAAAGTGACTGTTGTTCCGTCGAGCAGATGCCCGTAGGAGTCAGAGACCGTCACGGTCAAAGGCCCAGACACAGCCGTTCCAACTGTTGCAGACTGCCCGTTGCCATCAATGATCGAGATTATGGTGGCTGGTCCCGGTGCAAAGTAGACCTGCGCAGTCGACCCGAACAACGTCCCATTGACATAAGCAGAGATAACAGATGTCACTGTCAGCAAGGAAGCTTCCAAAACCTGCTGGTACAGGCCGTTACCCATGTTTTGCATGCTGTCGAGGAAACTGCCCTCGTCAGCCGCCAACGTCACCGACGCGGCTGGCATCAGCGAGTTCATATTGTTACCAAATTGATCGCGCAGCTGCACCGAGATAACTGATGTACTCGTGCCATCCGCCGTGATGACGGTTGGGTTAGCACTTAGGCTCGAATTTGCAACCGTGAGAATCGGGGTGACAAAGTTGACCGTCGCCGTGCTTGTCACCAGAATCGTGTTCACGAGACCCGTAAGAACCGCCGTCACGGACTCAGTCGAACCTGGAGGTGCTTGAAGCACGCGCTGGTACAAGCCGTCTCCAACGTAGTACTCGTCGTCAGGCCAAATACCCTTAGATGAGTTTATCTGCACGTCACTGATCGATGCACTGGTACTAACGTTGTTGCCGAAAGTGTCACGCAATTGCAGCGACACAACCGAGGTTGCGCTGCCATTGGCCGAGTTTGCGGTTGGTGTCGCCGTGATGAGGCTGTTAGCCGGCACGGCAACTCCTGCAACACCAGATGCTGTGAACGTCACCAGCGTCGAAGTGCCATCAAGGTAGGCAACCACAGTGTTAGTACCCGCCGTGGTGCCAAGAGTCCAGTTTAAGGCCAACAGTGAAGCTAGGCCGTTCCCATTGGAAATAGCCGATGTCGACGACAGTGAACCACCGCCACCGGTTACGCCGAAGGTGACCGTTGCGTTGGATGCCGCATTGCCGTATTGATCCGTCACAGTAACGGTCAATCGGGACGTGAGCGCGGTGTTGACAACCTGAACCTGACCTTGCCCCGCGGCAATAGCCATGTTCACAGGTGAATCGTGAACGCCAACTGCGGTAAATGTAACTCCAAGAGAAGTGCCATTGATGTAGACGACCAGGTTGTTTGCACCAGCTGTCTGACTCAATGTCCACGCACCAATGGTGGCGACACCGTCAATACTTGTGGTCGAAGAACCAACGACTGACCCACCAACTCCAGAGACCGCGTAGGTAACTGTTTGACCCGTGATCAGGTTTCCATAGATATCAATAACAGTTACGGACAATGGATCAGTAGGAATCGTGTTGACAGTCGATGTCTGTCCTTGACCGGTCGCAATTTGGATGGATGCAGTGTCAGGCTGGCCCGTAGCCGTGAATGTCACACTTACGGAGGTTCCCGCCACGTATACAACAACCGTATTCGTACCCGCTGTTGTTCCAAGTGTCCATGCACCCAGCGTCGCAGTCCCATTCACACTAACGATTGGTGAGCCCGCGATGGAGCCGCCTCCACCGATCACCGCGTAGGTGAGAGATTGGCCATTTACAGGGTCGCTGTTTTGGTCAGTTATGTCAATTGTTAGTGGTCCACTCACATTGGTATTGACAACCGCAGTTTGTCCCTGGCCTGAAGCAATATTGAGAAGTGGCAATTGACCACTTGCGGTGAATGTGGCTGCCGTTGACGTTCCACTAATGAAGGCAACGACCGTATTGGTTCCTGCAACCGTGCCGAGTGTCCAAGCGCCGAGGGTGGCTGTGCCATTTGCATCACTGTTCACATCCGTGCCCACGATCGAGCCATTTCCGCCTGCGACCGCGTAAGTAACCGTCACGCCACTCAAGACATTCCCGTACTGGTCTGTCACGTTAACAACGAGGCCACCACCGACAAGGTTATTGACCACACCTGTTTGACCCTGTCCCGAACTGACGTTTAAGAACGCTGGGACATCCACGATGCCTGTGGCAGTGAAGGTCTGTTGCAGCAATGGGTAACCGCTAACCGCAACGGTGACGGTATTGATTCCGGCTGTTTGACCCAATGTCCAAGCGCCAAGAGTGGCCAAGCCATTGACCGTGTTAGTTGACGATCCCACGATAGAACCACTACCGCTTGCAACCGAGTAGTTCACTGAGATTCCATTTAGCAAGCGATTCTGGGCGTCGTAGACGTTAACTTGAAGTGCAGTAGCAACATCAGTTCCCACAGTCGCCGTCTGATCTTGTCCGTCGACAATTGTGATTCTCGATGGAGGACCAACGGTCAGAGCCACGGTCGCTGTGTCATTGACCGTCACACCAGAGACCGTTCCGGCCAAAACAACCGTACCGATGTTGGTTGAAGACTTAAGAACTCGCTGATAAAGGCCTGGGGAAACCAGCGTCCAGACGCTCGAATCTTCCCAACCTGCTATCGGGTCAAAAGTGATGTTGATCAATGCTGGATCGAGCGAGTAACTCGAGTTGTTGCCAAAAGTGTCACGCAACTGCAGGGAGATCACCGATGTGCTGGTGTTGTTTGCCACGATGCTTGTTGGATTCGAGGTCAAAAGACTGTTGGCAAATGAGACCGTGCCAGGATTACTGCTCGCTGTCGCTGTGGCATTAGTCGAAGTATTTGCGATAAAGAAGGCCAACGAATTCAGGCCCGAGACCGTACCTAACTGCCAACTGCCACCAGCCAACGTGACTGTGCCATCAACTGCCGAGGTCAGAGTCCCCGATCCAGCTGCGGAACCTCCCCCACCTGTGACCGCGTAAGTAACGCTTGCTCCATCGAAAGGATTGCCGTATTGATCTGTCACCAGTGCGGTGATGGCGCTTGCAATTGTGGCACTGACCGTTGCATTCTGACCACTGCCTGAGGCGATACTGATCAAAACTGGGTCACCCTGTGTTCCGGTTGCTGTGAATGTGGCTGACGTGCTCGTTCCATCCAGGTAAACAACAGCCGTGTTCATACCAACAGTTGTCCCCATGAACCAGTTAGCAAACGT
>JAFMHB010000049.1 GCA_017854795.1 Candidatus Nanopelagicales bacterium | reverse complement strand
AAAAATCCGGTTAAACCCCGTCAGTTCGCAGTTCACGTAAGTGGCTTGCTTCAGCGAATGAAAACATACTGGAGTTTCCATCCGGGAACCAAACAAGAGATGTCAGCGAGCATGGTGGCAGTTCCATCCGGAATGTAGATTCCAGCGGAGCACCTGTTGCGATTCCGGTCATGAGTTTAATGGGAAGCACGTGGGAGACAACCAAAATTGTTTGCGCCGGGAACTCTTCTATGACTTGCTCACGGCCTCGGTTCACCCGATCACGGCACTCGGAAAGTGATTCCCCACCGGGCGGTGCCACATTCGAATTCGCCAACCACTCATCGAGTTCACGTGGCCATTTCTCACGAACGTCGGCGAAAGTGAGACCATCCCAGTCACCAAATGAGCACTCAGCAAAATTGGCATTCTCCGAAACGCTAAGCCCCGTTGCCTCAGCAACGATATGAGCAGTTTGAAGTGTGCGCAGAATGGGTGACGAAACTATGTGGGTGACATTTCCGCGAATTTTTACTTCCTGCGCCAGTGCCTCTGCTTGTTCGATTCCGATGGGCGCCAAGGGAACATCGACTCCCCCAGAACCACTGAATCTTTTCTCAAGGGAATAGGTGGATGCGCCATGACGTGCCATAAGTGTGGTGACCGGTGTACCCAAATCGGCCCAGCCAACCATCACATTAGGTTTTTCACGAAGGACTTCCTCCGCGATATCGCGGGCTTGTAGCTCTTGTACAGATCCGAGAAGGTCCTGACTTGCAAGAACGTTCAACTCAGTGGTGAACTGACGTCTAATTCGGACCGGTGTAGTTCCGTCAAATTGATCCAGTGCCTCATTTACCAACGCATCAGCCGCACCATTTTGATCCCTGGGTACCCAGGTGTAGGTGACCTGACCCACAGGGATGACCGCCCTGGCGGCTTTAGCCAGATCCCGCATATCCGGATGTTTGATTTGCCAACGCCCCGACATTTGTTCGACGACTAATTTGGAGTCGAGTCGCACTTCAATACATGCATCAGGATCAATCTCAACCGCAGCCTGCAATCCCGCGATTGCTCCGCTGTATTCAGCAAAGTTATTTGTTGCCGTCCCCACTGACTCTGCCAATTCGACTAGGACCTGACCTGTCAGTGCGTCACGCACAAGTGAACCAAAAGCAGCTGGTCCTGGATTGCCTCGACTGCCACCGTCGGCTTCAACGATTAAATCGCGTGACATTAATTAAATGCCTGAGTCAGCGGTTCTAACCAGGATGCAGCGACATTCTTCGCACTGAATCACTGCATCCGGAGAGGCTGCCTTAATTGCGTTGAGTTCTTGAGGTGGAATAGTCAATCGACAACCCTCACATTGTCCGCGGTGGAGTTTGGCCGCGCCCATGCCTTGATGACCTTTACGAATTCTTTCATAGAGTGCTAGAAATTCAGCGGGTATTGCTGCCGCGAGGTTTTCGCGCTCTACTTGCACATCAGCGAGATCTACCGCCAATGCAGCTAACTCAGAATCAAGTTCGTTACTCACGGATTCGAGTTGCGTGGAGAAATCTAACTTTTGCTGGGCGAGCAACTGCACTGCAGCCTTTGCGCCCTCAACCCGCTCCATTACTTCAAGTTCAACATCTTCCAAGTCGAGTTGGCGCTTGGCTAGGGATTCCAGTTCATGTTGAAGATTGGACAGTTGCTTCGGGTCGTTGATAACGCCGGAATTGAGCATCTCTTCATCCTTGGCAACCCGCTGGCGAACTACTTCGACATCCCCTTCGGCCTTTAAGGCTTCCCGTTGAAGGTCACTAAGGATCATTTCAGATGCAATGTGTTGGTCACGAGCACGCTCAAAATTCGACTGCAGTTCCTTTTTCACCTCAATTGCCGGAAGAGTGGCTCGTTTGTATTCAAGTTGCGCGACTTCAGTGTCCTTCCCTTGAATATCAAGGAGCTGCACTTGGATCTGCGGATCGATATTCAATGCAATCTCCTAGTAGTGCGGTTCTAGCGGCTATTTAATTCTTTAATTAGGTTATTCGGCGGTGCCGAAGTGGTGCGCGGTCCAAGGATCGGTTCGCACCGTGGACACTAATGTACTCACCGTCTTTCCCAGTTCACCCTGCACCAATGCTGCCGCTACGGGTACCCATGGCCATTCGGTTGCGAAGTGTGATGCGTCAATGAGCGCGCATTGATCGCGCGGGTGGTCAAGGACCCGGTGGTGCTTGAGGTCTGAGGTGACATAAACGTCGGCTAACCTGGCCGCAAGTGGCAATAGGAAGTCCCCCGATCCCCCACAAACCGCCACCATGTCAATGCTCTTGCTGGGATCTCCCGCAACACGGATCCCCCCTGATGTTTCCGGCAACGAATCCGCAACTCGCTGAGCGAACTGAGCCAAGGTCTGTGTTTTCGGCAACCGACCTAGGCGGCCAGCTCCAGTAAATGGGGTTTCCCTCGGCTCAATAGGTGAGCATTCAACGAGACCTAAGGCTGCAGCCAGCGCATCTGAGACACCCGGGTTCGCATGGTCGGCATTGGTGTGGGCATTAAACAGTGCGATGCCGTGCGAGATTGCTTCATGCACCACCCGACCACCCAACGTGTCCCGAGCAACACCGTGAACACCTGTAAGGAACAGTGGGTGGTGGGTCACTACAAGATCAGCTTGGACATCAATTGCTTCGTGAATGACATCAATCGTGGGATCAAGGGCGAAAAGTATCCGTTTAACAGTGGCGCTCGGATCCCCACAAATCAATCCAACACTGTCCCAACTATCAGCGGTCTCGGGTGGAAAATGACGATCAAGGATTGCACAAATATCAGAAACACTAGGCATATTGACAGATTACCCAGCAGATATGACAAATGTGGAGCCACCCGCCGGGTGGCTCCACATTTATAGAAATTTAGAGAACGATTAACCCACCAAGCAAGCCGGGTCGTACAACGCCTCGGGAATCATGGCATCTGCTGGGAAGGTTCCATCTGTATAGGTACCGCAAACATCAGCGGCATTCTTCGGGATCCAGAACTGCCCTTCAGCCTCAAAGATCATCATGGCGGGAGCACCTGTTTCACCTTCGGCTGGGTCAGCCGATGCATATGCCCAACCGCTGTCGCATTTGTAGTCTGTGACCACGTAATTGGCGAATGCTGGATCCGCGTTGACCGCTTCAGTCATTGCGGCATCGCTGCATTCGGCCATGCCACCAACAGATGCTTCATCCGTTGAATCACTAGAACAACCTGCAAGAACGAGGGAAGCTGCTCCAAGTAGAGCGATTCCAGCCAGTGTGATTTTCATAAAATACCTTTCAGAATGTGTAGGTTTCAAAGTGCTTGAAACCACCATCAGAGTAGCCCTGCTTTATCGATTTACTCAGTAGTGAAACCAATTATTGATGAACTGTTGGTGCTTTGGCCGTAGTGAGCAGGAAAATCACAACCGCACACACACTCGCCACCAGAAACAGTGCGCCATAAGAACTCAATACCGAGCCAAGAATGTGGGACATAGCAAACCCTGCTATGACCACAAGGACTCCGATGAGTGATCGCAGGATTCCTGCTCCCTGTTTCATTAAGTAAAAAGCAATAGCGCCGATCCCAACCATTACCAGCCCACCGAGCCAACGAATGTTGGTGAGATCCGCTACTGCAAACCCCAATGTGAGTGCCAAGAAAACAAGTAACGATGGAATGACCCGCGTAAGTGAGGATCCGCAGTTCACAATAAAAGATTTCATTGAAATGGAGCCTATCCGTTGACGAATTACTTGATGATTCATCATGCGCAGTGAAATTGGCCCAGCAATCCCATTGCAAGGGAGCGATGTGGATCGTCGTGATGGCCTCATGTAATCTCTCACCCTCCGGGCGAGTAACTCAGTTGGTTAGAGTGCATCCCTTACAAGGATGAAGTCGGGGGTTCGAGTCCCTCTTCGCCCACCGCAGAAATTTCCCAATTCGCGATTCCCCGTAGTTGGGATCGCCTTACAGCCCGATCATGATTGTTCATTAGTTCTTTTCTACCCAAACTGGACATCGCTTCGTACTTCAGCCACCTGAATCCTTGCAATGTAAGTGATTTGCTTCGGCATTTTCATTATTGATTGCAAAGGGGACAGCATGATAAACACATCTAACAGTCGCACAAAAATTAAGCGACTAATTACATTCACAGCCGGTGGCGCACTACTGGCTGGCTCACTGTCTGCAAGTGTTTTTGCATTTGCATCAGAGACAGGTACGTCATCTGAATCGATGAAAGGGACGCTCATCATCGAAAAGACCGTAGTCAATGCCGACGGAGCTCCGATTGATGATCTCGAATTCACAATCAATTGGGTCTGCACGGGCGGCGGCGAAGAGGAAGATCATTCGTCCGCAGACATGTCGAGTGAAGAGGGCGGCGGCATGGGTGGCGGCGGCGGCATGGGT
>JAFMHB010000027.1 GCA_017854795.1 Candidatus Nanopelagicales bacterium | reverse complement strand
GTGACGACGCCAGCGGTAAGGGAGGACAGTGTCGCGCCAGGGCACAGGGCGTTGACTCGCACACGGTGTGGGGCCGCTTCAACCGCCACCGATTTCGTGAGTCCGATCACACCGTGCTTTGCGGTCGTGTACGCATGTGCCCCGAGGCCACCCTGAACTCCGGCCGTACTCGAAATATTGATGATTGATCCCGATCGCTGTTTTCGCATCACTGCGAAAGCATGTTTGCTCCCCAGGAAAACGCCTGTCTGCAGGATAGCGATCGTGGTCTCCCAATCACCCAACTCGGTTGATTCAATCGATCCAGTGACGCCCACGACACCGGCATTGTTGATCATCACGTCAAGTGCACCGAAGTTGCTGATGCATGCGTCAATCGCAGAAATGATGTCACTTTCACGTGTTACATCAGTACTGACGAAGACAACAGAGTCACCTAATTCCGTGACAAGTTTTTCCGCGGCTGCCACATCAATGTCTGCAATGACGCAGCGGGCACCTTCTGCAACGAATCGACGAACGATTCCTTCACCAATTCCTCGGGCTCCGCCGGTAACGACTACTGCCTTACCTTCGAGTCGATTCATCAGTGTCCATCACTGAGGGTTAGTCGTTGGAGCATCGTCAATGTTGATTCGTCGCGACCCACCGCACCCGCGGCGATGATCTGACGGGTTTTCATCTTCCAGCCCTCCGGACTTTTGTACCACGTGTCGACATAACGACCGTGAAGCGTCCATTCCTTGCCTTGGGGATCGCGGTGCCAGGCCGTGATCACGCTTTCAGAGTGTGCATTGTCGGTGCCGGTGAAAGTGATAGAAATATTGGTCACCGCATGGGAAGTCTGCACATAACGGCGATAGGCACTTTCCCACGCCGCGCGCAACGCGTCATGACCCTCGAGCCAAGCATCTCCACTGAAGTTCACCCGGCAATCAGGATGGAACACGGTCAACTGCGTCTCTATGTCGGCCAAGTCAGCCGCTTTGGCATAGCGGTACATCAGTTGTTCAATGTCGAAGCGATCAGGGAACCGTAGTCCGTCGAGGCGGGCGCTGCTCATGTTTCCTTCTTTCGGTGGGCGAATCGATTATGAATCTGTGCGGCTGGCTGCGAGGACGGTGTCCAGACCCTCGGCTATTTGGAGTGCAGTTAAGAACGGGTCTTGCGCTTTAAGTTCGGTTGAAATAACTTCGATAGAGAAAGTTGAACCGGGACGGTGCGCGTTTCGCGCCCGGAGGATTCCCACTAGGTCAAACTCCCCCAGTCCAGGTATCCGGCGATTACGCAGGCAATCCTCGCGCAGGTCTTCCGGGTACTCGCACATAAGCGTTCCGTCGTTGAACTGCAGCGTTGAAATGTAGGGCCACAGATCATCGAGGTGGGATAGCGGCAACCCCATTCGATACAGATGCCACACGTCTAGGCACATCGAAAGATTGGGTCGATCCGCGAAGTGAATTATCGATGCAGCGTTTGAGGGGGTTTTCATATTAGTAAATGGCAGCGGTTCAAGAACTACATCAACATTCCATCGGGCGAATCGGTCGGCTACTCGACCTGCTCGAAGGGCGGCCTCCGACTCTGATCCGCTGTAAGGTCCCACGGCCTGCAATCGATCTGGTCGCAAGTGCTCGGCCAATAACGCTGCAAGGTCCTCGAGTGGATCCACTTCTTCGCCCATCACTCGAATTGCTTCGAGTTCTGCAACTCGCACACCGAATTGCTCGAGAATTTGATCTAACTCTGCGAGTTCGTGGGTTTGCAGCCACTGATTCATCCAACGAACACTGAGTCCCACGTCAACAAAGCCAGCATCCCGTGCCGCCGCGAAGCGGATTTCCATGGGTACCTCGGCAAGGCAATTGAACGAGAAAGTGAAGTCGGCAGCGACCGGGGTGGTACTCCGCAAACTAGTTACCGGCGAGGTCACGAGCAATGCCCTCGTCGATGAGCCTTTGAATTTGGTGGTGAAAGGCTGGGATTTTGCACTCGCGGTCGTTGAAGAAGTTTCTCTCATAGAAAGATGAACGCGAAGTCGCTGCAATGTCTTCCCACGTCCAAACATCCTCACCGACAACGATTTTGAGGTGATCCCAGTGTCGTTGCGTCCGGTCAAGGTAATCCTGATCATCGGTTTTGTACCAGAGTTCCCACGTTTCAAAACGGGTCTTGTTGTGCGTGATGGGAACTGCGCGGAAGAGCTGCAGGTGCTCGGGGTTGTTATTGAAAACAGATGTTGGGAAAATCGTGTAGTGGCAGATCGCCACCGATTGGTGATCCTGCGTCTCTTGCAATCGTGACAGCGTGCCCTTAAGCGGCACAACCATCATGGAGTGTCGTTCGAACTCAAAAATGCGCATCTCACGACCGTCTTTTACATCTTGTGGTGGAATATGGTGCAGTGCTTGCGCGTGATAGAACTCGTTGAATGCGTCGACGACCACCTTCCAGTTGACGTCAACATCCCATACAACTTTCTCACGAAGGTACATTTCTTCCATTTTGTACGCACCAAGGTCGGCGACGATATCTTCGCCGAGGTACTCCATAAGTGGCGGAGCAACTCCGGGGCCAGCGAGCACACCCCACACCCAACCGGCCCATTCAGCAACTTCGACCTTGGGAGCGGCCAAGTCGCGAAGTTCTTCGGGGTCAAAATCTTCACGGTCGGGGACGCCAATTACTTTGCCGTCAAAGTCATAGGTCCAGCCATGCCAAGCACACTTAAATCGGCGTGCACACTCGCCTGATTCGCGCACAATGCGAGCACCTCGATGCTGACACACATTATGAAAACCAGTTACCGAGCCGTCATTTTTACGGGTAATAACAACTGTCTCACCTTGTCCCTCCCAAACGACATGGTCGCCGGCGTTCACGAGTTCCTCGGACCTACAGAGAATTTGCCAGTTGTTGTTCAGAACGTATTTGCGCTCGAGTTCAAATCGCTCCGGATCGGTGTACCAATGGGCGGGAATGACCTCGGACTTTCCGGGGGTGTTGGGGATCTCCGGTGCGAATCGGAGTGGGCCATCACCACGCGTGGGTGGGGTGAAAATGGTCATGAGCCGTTCCTTTCACAGGGGAGGAAGCGTCACTCTACACTTGTCTAGACAACTTCCACAAGTCTTTTTGGGAAATCAAAGACTAAATATTTTGGACTAAATATCCAGAACCAGTCGATCGCCCTTGCAGCGTGAAACACAGGGCATCATGTAGATACCTTCCTCCCGATCCTCTTCGGAAAGGATCGAGTCTCGGTGGGCGATATCTCCAGAAATCACCTTGGTCTCGCAGGTGCCGCAGACTCCCTCAGTGCATGAGGACATCACCGGAACCCCATTGTCGAGCAGCACTTCGATGATGCTTCGATCTCGGGGAATAGTAAATTCTGCGCCGGAACTATTCAACACGACGGTGAACTCGTGGTCACCCGGGTCACCTGCGGTGTCGACCGGTTTCGCGGCAAAACGTTCAACATGTGGCACTGGCCGGCCCAGGCGCGCGCAGGCTTCTTCAACGGCTGCGATGAGTGGTTCTGGACCGCAGCAGTACACCGCGGTGTCGGGTGCGGCCTTGCTCAATATTTCATCAAGTGGCAACAGTCCCTTTTCATCTTGTGGCCACAGAACGACACCGAGGGCTTCAAGACGATCCCGAAAGGCCATCGAATTTCGGGTGCGACCCCCGTAATAAAACGTCCAAGGCGCACCTTTATCAAAGATCACCTGACCCAGCATCGGGACCATAGGTGTTACCCCGACTCCACCCGCGATGAAGAGATAGGAGGGGGCGTCTACCAGCGGGAAATGGTTACGTGGTCCACGCGTGCGAACGTGATCTCCCACATGAATGTTGTCATGAACATAGGCTGATCCACCTCGACCATTTGCCTCGCGAAGAACGGCGATCCGCCACGTATCTGCGCCGAAGTGGCTGCACAGCGAGTACTGGCGTTCGATCCCGTTACCTAGTTGAACGTCGATGTGGGCGCCGGGTTCCCAACTAGGAAGCTTCTCCCCAGTAGGAGCACCGACTCGGATCGTCACGACACCCTCGGCCTCTTCAACCCGCTCGATCACGACCAGATCTCGGTATTCCTCGTAAACATAAGACATGCATTCAGGGTATCGGAGCCGAAGAACCACGCAACAATTACCATCCCGGCTGTTCACTTATGTGAAAACTTTTCTCGATGAGTCTTGGTATGCGTGTCGGGAAGAAGGCATGTTGAGAAAAAAGCCGCCTGCACCCAATAACAGAGTGCAGGCGGCTTAACTAATTTTTTTAGAAGGAGGCCGAACCGCCGTCAACGTTGTAGGTGGCACCGGTCATTCCATTACCTAATGGACCAGCAAGCAGAACTGCCATACCAGCAACTTGTTCAACTGTTTGCAATTCCTTTGTGAGGCAGTCATTTGCGAAGTCCTGTAGGAATTCTTCGTACGTGATGCCGGATGCTTCAGCAACCTGCGCGCCTGCATCTTTCATGAGTTCCGTCTCAATCGGGCCAGGACAAATTGCGTTGCACGTGATGCCACTGGTTCCGTACTCCACAGCGGTTGCCTTTGAGAGGCCAATCATGGCGTGCTTGCCGGCGATGTAATGACTCACTGCAACCTTTGAGGCAACCTTGCCCTCAATCGAGGCGATGTTGATGATCCGTCCGTAACCAGCAGGCACCATGTACTTGAGTGCACGACGTGTGCCCCAAAATGCGGTGCTGGCATTCCACTCAAGACCCTTGAGCCAAGCTTCGTCACTAAGGTCTCCAACGAGTGCCCAACCATCAGAGCCTCCTGCGCAGTTGACCATGATGTCAATCTTTCCAAACTTCTCCACCGCGTAGTCGACAAGCTCGTCAACCTCAGCGCGCACGAGTGCGTCGCATTTCTTGAACGCAGCGCGATCGCCCGCATTCAGGCGTTCCAACGCGTGGGCTCCTTTTTCCTCCGAGCGATTACCTAAAACAACGGATGCACCTTCAGCGATGAATGCTTGTGCGATTCCAAATCCAATGCCGGTGCTTCCGGCGGTGATTACCGCTACGCGGCCTTCGAGACTGCCACCCATGAATTTCTCCTGCTTCTCGCGGGCAGCCGGTCGGCCACCACTCTTTGTTTCCCCTGTTGACAAAGCACCATCTCACACCAGTTAATGGTGCCTGTCAACGCAATTCGGGAAGTCCAGATGTAACCGATATCTCACTATTTCATTGACCCGAAACAATGCGGGGAAGAACAGCCTTGCTCGTGTCACTGCCGTGAACCGCCTCGGCACCTTCGTGCATCAAACGATTGATAGTGCGATGCACGTATTGCACACCCGGCTCATTACGGCCAAAAATCTGGGTTTTACCGCCGGTGACCGCAACACCTTTCTGCACACCAAAGCCGGTGATGTAGTCCTCGTCGTAGGTGACATCGTAAAACCAGTCACGCATGACTTCGAGTTCATGTTGCTCGCGCTCGTCATTGGTGATCGGGGTGCGAACCAAAATACGCTGTTCGGTCAGTGACTCATTTACTTTTGTTGTAGGCAAAGGGAAGGCCACCGCCATCCGTTGACGCCAACCACCAGCGATCGAGAGACCGGGGAACAGCCAGTTGATGGTTCCGACATTCGCCGTGGGATCCCACGTATCGACGGGGTCATCAAGATGGTTTTCGATTTCGCGCAATGCAAAAGCCACGCGCTCGTGCGCACCGTGGCCATCAAAAGTTGCTGTATTACTGAGGTTTGTTTTAAACACGGTGTCTTTATGCAAGGAAGCAAAGTGGTACCCCTCGAGATAACCCTCGATCGCGACTTTCCAATTGGGACCGGGCATCATGCGGGTGGAAAATAGATGACACTCAGCGAGTTTGAGACTCTCTAATATGGGTGCAAAGCTTCCGAGCCAAGAGTCAATATCAATCTCGAGTCCGGGGGTCAAACACACAAAAATTACGCCGTGTTTTTCAACACAGGGAAGTTTGATCATGTTGCGCTCGGACTTGTCGAACTCACCGAAAGTGCTTTCACCATAAAGACCTTTAAGTTGGCCATCCATGCCGTAACTCCATGCGTGATACGGGCATGTGAGTGCTCGTGAGGTGCCCAGACCTGCAGCGCAAATCAAGGCTCCACGGTGGCGACAGACGTTGAGCATGGCGTGTACTTCACCCTGTGAATCACGTGTGATGACAACGGGGACACCCACAACCTCGATGGCCTTGTGATTATTCTTCTCTGGCAATTCGCATGTGAGTGCTAGCGGAAGTGGGATCCGCTTGAAAAGTAACTCGATCTCGCTGGCAAAAAGTTCCTCATCGAGGTAGTTTTCAACAGGCTCTTGGTAAGTGGCCTCGGCTTGATCGGTTGTCTTGTTCTTAGTGTGGGAAATGAGTCGGGCCATCATGGCTAGGGCGTCTTCGCGTGCCGCTCCATTGAGGATCTTGCTGGGCAGATAAGCGGGAGTTGCCGCTTCGGTCTCAATGATCTGGGTCATGACTGGCTCCTTTTAAGTGACTTTGTCGAGTGTATCAACTTGTCTAGACAAATACTAGGCCAGATTCAAGTGCGATGTTTCATTGATGCTCATCAAAACAAAACGACCATCAGGCCACACCTGAACCCGAGAAATTGAGGTATATCCCGGATTGAAGAAGAAGCGGCGCGGGCTTTCGAGGATTCCGGCGAGGAAACTATTAGAGGCGCCACCGTGACTCACGGCCACAATACGCTCACCTTGATGGGCCAGACCTATGTCGCGGACAACTGCGAACATGTTTTCCCGCAGTTCCTCGTGGTTGTGTTCGGGGAGAAAACCTTCTTCGAATCGACCTTCGCGAAATGAGCGGGCAAGGTCGACATCGGTCAAATTCTCAACGCCCTGATAATGAGTTGCATTCGACTTCCACTCTTGAAGTCTTTCGTCAATAACAACGTTGTAGCCGAGCCGTCGTGCAAGTGGTCCTGCTGTTTCAATTGCGCGCTTAAGTTGACTTGAATAGATCGCAGAAATTCCTTTATCCGCCAAGTAGCCGCCAACAAGTTCCGCCTGCGCATGACCCACCTCACCGAGCGCTGGGTCCTTTGTCCCGTCTGGATCTGGCAGTGCATGGCGAACCAGAAAAACTTCACACGCCTCACTCATTAAACAGTTCCCTCACTAAATAGTTCACTCACTAGACAGTTGAGCCGAAGTCATCCGATGAAGGGAAGTCGTCGGAGGAAGGGAATTGCAAGCTAAGCATTTCGAAGTATTCCATCAATCCATGATGACCAAGCTCGCGACCAATGCCCGAGGTCTTGAATCCACCGAAAGGTGCCTTAGCATTGAATCGACCGCCGTTGACAGAGACCTGACCGGTGCGCAAGCGTTTAGCAACACTCACAGCGGTGGGAATATCAGCAGCAAATACTGCCCCTGACAGGCCGAACTCGCTATCGTTAGCAAATTCGATTCCTTGATCTAAACCGTCGTAACCGACAATTGCAAGGACGGGTCCAAAGATTTCTTCTTGAACGATACGCGCTTTCGGGCTGAGGCGGCTGAAAACTGTCGGTTTAACGAAGTAGCCGGCATTCAGGCCATCGGGGCGTCCAGGTCCACCAGCAATCAATGTTCCCTCGGTCATACCGATCTCGATGTAGTCCGCGACGACCTTGTGCTGGGCTGCTGATGCAACAGGGCCCAAATCAACTTCGGCATCGAGTGGGTTGCCAACTTTCATTGCGTTTACGAGTGCGGCTACGCGCTCCTCAACTTCATCGATTATTTCATTGGGGACAATCAAACGAGTGGTAGCCGAGCACGTCTGCCCATTATTGACAAAGCAACCGCGAACCGCGTTCGGAATGGCGACATCAAGATCAGCACCGTCAACAATGAGAAACGCTGATTTGCCACCGAGTTCAAGTGCAACCTTTTTAACCGTGGGAGCCGCAGCCTCCGAGACGCGAACACCTGCGCCGGTGGAACCTGTGATGCTCACCATGTCGACCTCAGGGTGAGAGGAAAGTATTTCTCCAATAAGTGCGCCAGGACCGGAAACAAGATTGAACACACCCGCAGGCAGGCCAAGGCCATCAATGATTTCCGCGAGGATGAAGTTGGAAAGTGGTGCTACCGAACTTGGTTTCACTACAACTGTGCAACCCGCTGCAAGTGCGGGTCCGACCTTGGCGGCAAGTTGGTACAGCGGATAGTTCCAAGGAGTAATCGCACCCACAACACCAACCGGAACCCGAATGACGATTGAGTTGCCAATGCGTTCCTCTGCTGGCAATTCGCGCGCCGCCTCAGCAATTGTTTCAAATACCGATGCGGCTAGCCCAACTTGCACACGAACCGAAATGGCCAGGATTGTTCCCACTTCTTGCGACATGATTCGGGCCAATTCGTCTTCTCGCTCCCGCAGTCCCGCAGCGATTGCCGAGACAATGTCGGCGCGCTCAGCGATCGGAACTTGGGACCAGCCCTCAAATGCTTTCCGGGCTGCTGCAATCGCGCGCTCAGCATCAGCTGCATCACCCGAAGGGACCGAACCGATAACTTCACCGGTAGCAGCCTCAATGACCGTGATGGAGTCGCCACCTGAAGGGGCCACCCACTCTCCGTCGATATACAACGTGTTGTGCTCGATCACAGTTCCTCCATTGGTTTGATTTGCGTTGATTTATTGGATGGGCTTTGGTTCGTGGGCTAGTTGAGTAGTTGGGAGCGCAAAGCTTCGATGCTCTCATTGGGAACGTTAAGAGTGAGAACCCATTTATGAAGTCCACCATGCTCGAGGTATGCACGCGCGAGAAAGAGTTCCATGGCGCCGCGAGGTGCGCGCAGTAGGTCATCCGTCTGGTTCATCATGGGGTGATTCTCAAAATCCTCACGGGTTCTTAGCCAGCGAACAAGGGCAACTACTTCATCACCACTCAAAGCGAAGTCATCGGCGATATCTTCGTCACTTACACCCAACAGTGAAAGCAAGACTGCAGCGACGAAGCCCGTACGGTCTTTGCCCGCCATACAGAAAAAGATTGCCGGGAAGGCCTCTCCCTGTGCTAGGAGTTCGACAATGTCACGCATCGTGGCTGCCCCCAGGTCAAGCATGACGTTGTACACGTCGGCGAGGTGTTCATTGGGGTCAGGGCTAATTTCGGCCTGCCCTCGCTGCCACTGTTGAGGAAGTATTGGTGCGTGAATGGGGCTGTCGATAAAAGCCGGAAGGGGGAAAGCATCAAGCTCACTCCGATAGCGCAAATCAAAAACCGTGGTTGCGCCGAATTCACTCCACGCCTGTTCATCAGTGAGCCGGTGCAAACTTGAGGCGCGGAAAAGCATTCCTTTGCGCACCGAGCGACCGTCCTGTGTCACCATGCCGCCTAAATCGCGGACGTTGTAGACGCCACCCAGTTCCACACTGCGGTCGATAGTTTTATCGATCATCCGGGGTACCCCGGGAACACTCGATCAAAGTCCGGTAACTCGGCCGCTCCCGTAGGACGCCCCGGCCAACGCTTGCGTTCTCGATCCCCCAGAGCTCCCGCGGCAAGCTCTGACAGCGGTATCGAATACAGGCTCAGAACGTGACGCTTGGCAAAACGCCAAACGTTCCCCTCGCGCCGGTAGTCATCGTGATAGCGAATTGATGTGGACAAGGTTAGATTTGGCGCTCCCAATTCAGCGTATGCGATAACGGTGCCCGTTGCGTGATTCTCGTCGACAAGATCAACAACTATGCCGTGTGGGTCATGCCAGGTAGCGGTGAAAGGCGCATGCTTGACTTTGAAATTTTCAATGATCGCTGCGCGCCCGGTGGTGGTGCTATTTGCGGATCCAAATACTGCATCCTGTGTGAATAACTCGCCAAGAGCATCCCACTGAGCGTCATCCAGCAAAGTTGCATAGGAAACAACGAGATCGTTGATGGCGAAGCGATCTTCCAACCGCGCGATTCGCTGTTCGAGTGTGTGCATCACTTACTGAGCGTACTGTAAACGACTTGTAGTAAATAAAGGCCGGCACCGACCCGAAGTGTCCCTGCTCACCCGCTGCGGTCTTGCTCCCGATAACGTCTCGCCATGGTTGAAGTTCCGCTATACGAGCGCGTGCGCCAGTCAATTGCGCAGACACTCACCGATGGCAGCTTCGCACCCGGTGACAAACTTCCGAGTGAGTCACGCTTAGCCGAAGAATTTGGCGTCAACCGACTTACCGTCCGTCGAGCGATCGAGGAACTTGCGCGAGCGGGAGCGGTCGAGTCTCGGCAGGGCTCCGGAACCTACGTCAGCGCAAGCATTATTCGAATTCCACTATCTCAACGGCTATCTACCGACTCACTTGTGTCCACGCTTACCGGCCAGATCGCCGAACAAGGCCTGACCTATGAAGACATACTTCTTGGGGCCGTTAAGTTGAAGAGTTCACATCTCAATACCACCCTAGAGCTCCCTACTGGTCCGCTGTGGCGGGTGGACAACGCGCTGGTCGTCAATGGCGCCACCTGGATGTGGTCGAGTTCGTGGTTTCCGGCAGGACTTCTCAAAGACCCAGCCGGCAATTGGAACCAGGTTACGGGCCTGTACGGCCAGCTCAATGCGGTGATGGGCGAGCCACGTCCGGTGTGGCGAGCAATCTCCGCGGACGCTGCCACCCTCAATGACGCTGAAATTCTCGGTATCCGAGCAAGTTCACCTGTTCTCGTGCGCGACGGTCTCACCGCTGGTGAAAGCGGTGAGCCGGTGCTTCGAGTTTCGCGCAGGGCGCGGATGGATCGCGTTAGTTACCTGCTTCGGTACGACCAGGACTGAGGACCAGGACTAATCGAACTAGCGGGCCATCCACTCATCTAAAATCTGGTGGTAGTGCCGAATCCGATTCTCTTGGTAGCGCGTAAGCCGGACACCTGGGCCCCGCATCGACTTTAAGCCTTCTTGAATGAATGGCATATTGGCCATATCTTGGTCGAATACAGGTCCGAGCAATCCAATCTCAGTGATGTCAGAGAAGGTCTCCCCCGGCTGTAGCCAACGCGGCTCAGCAGGTTTGGGGTGTGAACCGTCAGCGGGTTGTTGTGCCAGTAAAAATACTTCGGCAAGGCACTTGTCCGGGTCGTTGCCGTGGGGGCGGAAACGGTACACAGCGTTTGTCCGGGGACCGGCAAAAACGTAGAAGTTGGGGAACACGAAATACTGAATTCCGTCAAGGAGTTCCGAATCTGTCCAATGATCCTGTTCGCTGCCGAACTGCTCCGCAAGGGCTGTGCGCATTGCGGCCGCCAATTCACGGCGAGCGGTTGAGTCCAACGGAACACGTGGCGTGCCTTCGTCACCGACAGCCAGGTCCCGACCTTTGCCCTGCGTGTAAAAGGCGCGCGTTTCGTAGTAGGAATCGAGTACTTCCTGTTCACTGATGTGGTTTGCGATTGTTGGACTAGGAACTCCCTGCGGCACAATTTGCCGACTCCAGTTCTCGCCCTTGATGACGTCGTACTGGGTGTTTTCATCTCCCAGCCATTCCATCATTTGTGGATGCGTGGCAAGGGAGTGGAAGCCTTCAATGAAAGCTTCACCCGCAACCTTCCAGTTGCAATCGATGACCCCACCAAAGTGCGAATACACAACACGGTCGTCGTAATTCCAACGACCCCAATCGTTGAGCATTGAGCCGAGGAAGCTCTCAAGTGGTTCGGCATCTGGATCTTGGTTAATGAAAACGAAACCATTCCAGACGGCAACCTTGGCTTCGGGTAGGGGAAGGTTTGTGGGATCCACTTCCGGGAAATCCCAAGCACATGGGAGGTTCTTGAGTGTGCCGTCAATATTCCAACTAAAGCCGTGGAACGGGCAGCGCAGTTCACTCACACGGCCACCTTCTTGACGAAGTGCTCGACCACGGTGCAGGCACACGTTGTAGAGCGCCTTGATGCTGCCGTCGGGTTGGCGCATAATGATCAGTTTGTCGTCAACGATGTCGTAGGTGATGTGATCGCCAGCGTTGGGGATGTGGTCTTCGCGGCAGACAAACTGCCACACTTTGCGCCACACTTTGTCCACTTCACGATCATGGAATTCGCGCGAAATGTACCGGTCTATGTCCATCGGGGCAGTGCCGAGATCCTCGTTAATGTCATACCGGAGTGCCGCTGGAACCGGACGTGAGTCTTCATCCAAATACGACTGAACGCTGGTCCCTGAGGATCGTGGACTTGGCGGCTCAGTTGATTCACGCTGGGGAGATGCGAGTTCGGTCATAGCTGATGTACTCCTCTTGACGGGTATCAGAATTATGTCCCTGATTTTATAGGACGTCAAATAAAGATGCTTGGCGAACAGAGACTTGGCCAGCAAAGAAGGGCTCGGCCAAATTGGCCGAGCCCTTCTTTGTATTGAGTGCTTGAGACTTACTTTACGCCCCAAAGCTTCTTGAACTGCTTTACATAGTCCTTGACGCCCAAGTAGTCACCCTCTGCTGTGAGGACCAACGACTTAGCATTTTGCTTTGTCAGGATCTGTGTTGGCAATTCGTTCTTGACGAATGGCATACCGATTGAGTCACGGGCCATGCTGTCAACAACGCTCCACCCAACGATGGGAAGTGAGTAGCCGGTCCATGCTGATTCGGAGCCGTCCTTGAGTCCCTGGATGTTTGCCTTACCAGCGGTCAAGCCACCGATTTGGATTGCAGGGTTTTTCAGAGCGGCAGAGACACCGGTGACCCAGCCACCGAGGTCGGAGACGAGCCAGTTGGTTCCTGGGTTTGATGCAACAATGTTGACAGCTGCTTGGGGAACCTTACCCGCGAAGATGTCGGTCAATTGCTGATCATTTTCTTCGTATGTGCACTTGGTTGGGCACAGCTTCTTCAGGTTCTTAGCAAAAGAAACGTCAAAGCGACGAAGGATTGGGTACAAAGGAACCGTGATTCCCTGTGCCTTCACATTGCCCTTTGTTGATGCAACCGTGTAAGCAGCGATCATCTGGCCCCACAGGTCAATTGTCTTTGGACCTGCGATGTGGGTGTCCTTCAGTGCTGATGTTGGCTTGCTCATGCATGCCGAGCAGACAACGACTACACCCTGCTTGTCAGCCTTGGTGAGAAGGTCAGACAAGGTTGATGGCTCAATACCGGAGATGTGAATGTAGTTGGGCTTGAGTGACAGTGCCTGGTTGAACAGTGAGCGCTGTGTTTCAGGGCTTACTGCGCCAACGAGTTCGCGGTACTTCCAACCAAGAGTCTTGGATGCTGCTGCGATTCCTTGATCGAGCACCTTGTTCTCATCGCCACCGTTTGAGATCGCAACCACAAACTGGCCCTTTGGTGGAACAGATTTCAAGGGTGTTGTGATTCCAATGCTTGTTGGTGTTTTGTTGTACTTGGCCACAATCGCCGTGGCAAGGGTAGTGCCCTTATCCTGTGGATTTGCAGCGAAGGCTGCGGGTGCAATACCCGAAACCAAGAGGGAAGCGGCTCCTATGAAGGCAACCGCGGTGGTTAACTTACGCATTGACACTCTCTTCCATTAGAGGGACTTAACCCCGTTCGTGCGGAACACTACCTACAAAATTCACCAATTGGTAGTGATTTATTCATTTCGTTATAAATTCAAGGGTTTCCTAGTAAAAATCGGACAATTCACCCTTATGTGCCCTAAGTGCAGGGGCTACTTCACACCCCACAAAGCGGTGAAAAGATCGCGATAGTTGGCAACGCCTATGTAGTTACCGTTCTCGTCGAGCACTGCCTCGGCAACGTTGGTGACATTGAGCAACTGGCTGGGCAGCAGCCCATCCGCTGGTGCATCTCCTGCAAGTACCCTCGCAAACTGGTCAATAACCCGCCACGCCATCACTGGTACGGGTAGAGCTGTCCACGCCCGTAGTGCATCGGCAGCTTCTGGGCTTATGTCAGTTGACCCACTCTCTGGTGGAACAGCACCTGATGCGGCGAGATCTAGTAAAGCTGCGATATCCCTCGCATTTGCTCCGCGACCAATGAGAACAGTCGGTTCGAGCACGAGTGCATCTGCCAAAGCCTCGGGGACATCAGCGGACACTTCACCGGAATCAAGGAGTGCCCAACGTCCAAGGCTTGTGCTCATGGTGTCTGCAACAAAAGTTGGAACCAGACTCAAATCGGTTGTGTCCAGTTCGGACTCAATTGCGGAACAATCTCTACACAGGTTGGCCAGGCTATCGGTGAACGCAGTGTTAAAAGTTACAAGTGCTGAGACAGGTAACGTGAAGATCTCCACGCCGGCAACCTCTTCTGCGCCCTGATTAACGGCCACGTAACTTGCAAGTACCTGACCCCACAAAGCATTTTGCGCATCGCCGTCAAGGCTCGTATCTTTGATGGCACCCGCAGGTTCACCTGAACACCCGGTACAAATAACGGCAACGCCTGCGGCCTCAGCGTCAGCCAATTGGGTGGCTAAAACGTCAACATAGGCACCCGAGATTCGAATACCCGCGGGGTTGAGTGCGAGTGCTTCCTCAAATGCGGCCGGTGCCGATTCCACTGTTTCGGCTCCGGGGACCTCGGTGAACTCCCATCCGATTACTGCAGCCGCTTCAGCCATCGACGTATTAAGTAGACCATCAAATTCGGAACCGTCGGAGAGGCTGACGATGAGTGAACCCGCGGCGGGTGGCGCCGTCAAGGGGACGTCCACACCAATACTGGTGGGTGCAAGGAACGCCGATGCGAGGAGTTCGGGATCAGCCGCAGGATCCGCCACGGTTTCCTCACCGACCACGGTTTCACCTTCGACGAAATTGGGGTCATCGGCTGGCATTGCGCAGGACGCTAAAACCAACGTGGCCGAGAGGGCAACGATTATAGAAAGCAATGACCGACGCATGTGACTCACTTTCACAGATTTGAAGGACTGAAAGGCCAAAACTACATGCACGTCCAATAATTCGTCTCAGCGACTCGGTTTCAACTTGATCACATTAAGCACGACAGGCGACCAGTTCATCAGTTGCTATTGTTGGGGTTCATCCTTTAATATCCCCGCCCACCTCTGGAGTGCAATGTCCTTCGAACTACCCCTGGCAGCTCTTGACTCGGAAGAGTTAATCGATTTGCGGAACACGGTGCGCTCAGCCGCAACCGAGTCGGGTTATCCCACCGCGGTGCTCGAGTTAGAAAAATCTGAAACTGGATTGGACCCCGAGCTCTGGTCGCTTCTGGCACAGGACATTGGGCTCTGTGCGGTGGGACTGCCTGAGTCTGCCGGCGGTTTGGGTGGCCTGGCAGAGATCCTTGCAGTGGCCGAGGAACTTGGTGCGACATTGGCGCCGGTTCCGTTTATTTCGAGCACCGTTCTATGTGGTCAAATATTGGCATCATGTGGTGAAAGCGCGGCACCGTATCTTGAGCGAATTGCAACAGGTGAGATTGCTTCACCCGCCGTGACAAACGCGCGCGGACTATGGTCTGCAACCGATATCTCATGTACCAGTGATGGCAACACAGTTTCGGGATCGGTCCGATTCACGCCATTCGGCGCGAGTGCAACATTTTTTGTTGTCGCTGCCCGCACCAGGTCGGGCATTGATGTTTTTGTTGTTGAGGCTTCTAACGCTAACGTCAATTCCTTGCGGTCACTGGATTTCTCCCGACCTTCCGCCACCGTTGTGTTCGAGGGTGCCCCGGCAGTGCGCCTGAGCACTGGTGGAACAGGTGAGGCTGGAATCTCACATGCCGTTGACGTAACCCTGATGGCTGTTGCCGCTGATCAACTTGGCGGATCGCAGGCATGCTTTGACATGACACTCGACTACATAAAGGTGCGTCGTCAATTTAATCGGGAAATTGGTAGCTTCCAAGCCATTAAACACCGCATGACAGATGCCCTCATGCTCGTTGAGATGTTGCGATCCGGGATTGAGAAGGTGACATCAGGAGGTGCGCAGGACCTTTCTGCAGACGCGGCCATTAACAAGTCGTGGGGATCTGACTCATACATTTCAATGACGGCCGAAGCAATCCAACTGCATGGTGGTATTGGCTTCACATGGGAACACACGGCGCACCTGTACTTCAGGCGAGCGCGTTATGACGCTGCATTTTTAGGTGATGCTGCGTATCAACGCGAGCGTCTCGCCACCTTGCTCAACTGGTAAAAATTCATCTGTTGGTTGCACTCAGGATTTCGCGAGTTGCGAGAACGGTGCCTTGTCAGTGCGGTGCTCGGCAGGCAGTCCAAGTACGCGCTCTGCGACAATATTTCGTTGAACCTCATCAGTGCCACCTGCCAGTCGGTAACCGGGAGCACCAAGGACATGCTCACCCCAAGCAAACTCCCCCCACTCACCGGTGTCCGCAACCAATGCGGATCCGAGCATGTTCGCAGCAGTGTTCCCAATACGCACCAGATTGTCAGAGGCAAGAAGTTTTCCCAGCGATCCGGCTGGACCAGGATCTCCACCAGATGCAGTGGCTCGGGCGACTTTGGTCACCATTGCTGCGTGCAGACGGGTACGAATCGTGATGTCAGCAAGTTCTTGACGCGTTACTGGATCTGTATTCACACCCAAGTGTTGGGCGAGGACAACAAGATCGGAGGCCGTACCACCTTTTCGACGGTGACCCGATCCGGACGATGTCCGTTCAAAACCAAGGGTGGTCTGGGCCACCTTCCAGCCCGCATCAATATCACCGATACGCATTGAATCTGGAATGCGGGTTTCGTCAAACCACACTTCATTAAAGGAAGCCGGTCCACTCATTTGCCGAATGGGTCGAATCTCAACGCCGGGTGCATCCATTGGCACCAAAAATGCGGTGATGCCACCTTGCTTCACGGCATCAGGATTAGTGCGGGCCAGAATGAAACCGAACTCGGCGAATTGTGCATTAGAGCTCCAGATTTTTTGGCCAGTGATTAACCAGTCATCACCGTCACGAACCGCCTTTGTTGACAGGCCCGCAAGATCGGATCCCGCACCTGGCTCGCTGAAAAGCTGACAGCAGAGCAGATCGGTACTGAGGAAAGCATTAGCAAATTGTTCGCGTTGTTCGGGTGTGCCGAAGATACTCACCGCGGAGCCGACAAGTCCTGTGGTCACGGAAATGATTTCCGATGATGGGGGGACAGCGAAGTTCCGCTCTTCCTGTGCAAAGGCAACAGAGTAGACACTGGGCAGGCCCGCGCCACCGAACTCAACCGGGAGTGAGATGGCGCCGTATCCTGCTGCGAATCGTTGGCGTCGGTATTCCCTGACGCGTGTCAAGAATGCGACTTCTTCGTCGTGGCTCAATGCTAAGAAAATTTGTAGGCGAGGGTCGCCTTCACCCCAGACAAAGACTTCTTCTTGTGCCGGTTCAGCAACGGAGGCAAGCCATGTGCGCACTTCGCCACGCCAGGCGTCTAAATGTTGTTGATCTATTTCGCTCACGATTGTGCTCCTTCATTGATCAGGACCGTGCAGGCGCTAATGCCCGGCGCTCCATAGACGTGTGTGAAACCTATGCGCGGATTTCCCGGAACTTGTTGACCATCAGCGCGACCCTGCAGTTGCCTAACAATCTCATGAACTTGTCGCAGCCCAGAGGCACCAACGGGCTCTCCGTTGGCAAGTAATCCACCGTCAGTATTGAGAGGAAGCCGACCATCAATGTCGAAATCACCGCTGCGGTAGGCGGCTTCCTGTGCTCCATGGGCGACCAGACCCGTCTCCCCCAGGTGAATCACTTCGGCTCCACTGTCGGTGTCTTGGAGCTGGGCCACCTGCACTTCAGCCGGTGTGATGCCAGCCAGTTCAAAGGCAGCCTTCGCCGCATCAATTGAGGGACTCGTGCGATCACCGGGTGAGAGCCAGGGTGAGAAGACCTCAAACGAACCGGGCCGACGACCACGCAGCGCCACCGACGCCAGTCGGATCGGAGTTTCACACAGTTCATAAGCCCGCGATCCGCGAGCTAGAACAAGGGAAACCGCACCAGCATCGGGTGAGCAAAACATGAAACGTGTGAGGGGGTCATTGATCATGTCGGCTTCCATTGCTTCGTCGACGGAGACTGGCTTGCGCCGCCATGCATACGGGTGTTGCTGTGAGTATGCAAATGCCTTCGCCGAGGCATAACCGAGAGTGCGCTGATCTATTCCGTGCTCATGTAGGTAGCGCGCAATCTTCAAGGCAAAATACGAAGTTGTCACCATCATGCCAGTGGATCCATACCAATCACCCAGTCCATAGCGAGCGGGTGAAACATTGAAGGCGCCCCTAGCGTGGTTGTCGTAGCCGACGACGCAGGCAATATCGAGATCCTCCGCGATTAAACCATTTCGTGCTGTCATCAAAGCTACGGCGCCCGTCGCGCATCCGTTCTTCACCGTAACGAACGGAAGCCCGGTAAGTCCCAGTCGTGAGACCAGATTGTCAGGCTTGGTCTCACCGTTTGTGCCACCAACCGCGAACTCAATATCAGGCCATGAAAGGCCACAGTCGGCAAGTGCACCACGCACGGCCGTCTCGGCAAGATCATTGTCTTCGCCGTCAAATCTGCCGAACTCAGTCCGGGCTGCTCCAACAATAAAGATGTCATCCCGGTCAACTCTGCGCGCGCTCATGCCACGGCCTCGAATCCAAATGTGAATACGGGTGTGCCCTCATTCGTCCAAGCATGTGCGAGCACCAAATTGACGCGCTCCCCAATGCTCCATTGGGTTTTCCCTACTAACCAACCTTCAACAATCACGGGGCCAAGATCAACGTAACCGATTGAGAAAGGTGCGAATTCATCGGTCCGAAATGGGGGCTTGGGTGCGAAATGTTGGGTTGTCCACGACCATACGGTTCCCTCTGTGGGGAGCCCTACCCTCGTGACTTCCACACTCGAGCATGTTGGGCAGGAATCCATGGCTGGGAAAACGTGTGCACCACATGCACCGCAGAGCGATCCCGCCAAAATTACCGGGTCAACGGATGTGAATAATGTCGCGTCGACAACTTCGATGCTCGCATGGATGCTCATGTTTTTGCCGTTTGAGTTAATCCGAAAGGCGCACAAGCGCCTTGCCAAAGTTCGCCCCGGACAATAGACCTTCAAGGCCGGCGCCTGCGGCGCCAATACCTTCCACGATGGTTGCGCGGTCGATCAACTGACCGCTTGCCAGCCAACCACTCACTCTCTTCTCAAACTCTGGACGCAACTCTTCGTAGTCGCGCACAATGAATCCTGTGATTGTGAGTCGGCGAAGTATCGTTTCGATCAGCACCGCGGTAGAAGGCTGCTCCTGTGTTCCAAAATTGGATACAGCACCACACATACTGATGCGCCCGCGAATCTTCATGTTGTGCAGGGCGGCAGCGAATTGCCAGCCCCCCACATTGTCAAAGAATAAGTCGATCCCTTCTGGGGCCAACTTGGGTAACTCCGTTGCAAAATCTTCATCCCGGTAATTAATAACTTCGTCAAAACCGCACTCGTTGGTGAGCCACGTGCACTTCTCTGCGCCACCGGCACTACCGATAACCCTTCCGGCTCCCAACAATCTGGCGAACTGCCCGGCCATGCTGCCGACTGCGCCACCTGCACCGGTGACTAGCACCGTCTCACCCTCTGCCAGTTGACCCACAGGAAGCAGGCCGGCATAGGCGGTGAATCCGGTCTGGCCCATTGAACTCAGCCAGGAGACCGTCGGGGCAAGTGAAAGATCACAAATTGTTGCGGTCGAGTCATCAACGACCGCGTACTCGCGCCAACCAAGGCGGTGACGAACTGTTGAACCGACGGGGAGAAGTTCGGAAGCGGACTCCTCCACTATTCCGATTGCCGATCCGTCGAGTGGACTTCCGATCTCGAAATTGGTTGTGTACTGCTTCTCGCCCGGGTCCATCCGGCCACGAGTGGACGGATCCAAACTCATGTATTGATTGCGCACAAGCGCGGTACCAGGTGTGAGTTCGGGTAGGTCGATAGTTCCCAGAGTCAGATCGCTGGCGACAAATGTTTGGGCTGGATGAGCGGCAAGAATGACGGCTGTCGTTTGTTTCACGCGTTTGCCTCGCGAAGAGCGCGGGCCTCGGGGGTACGGCCAACCCAACCTGTCGCTTGAAGGTCAACGGTGAGCTTCTCACCCTCTTGCCAAACACCGTTGTCATCAAAAATTCCAATGCGACCGGTAGCAGGGTCATCGACCTTAACCAGGCCAACCTCATTAACCGAGTAAATGTACCCAGAGATGGGGTGTTTGTAGATCTTGGACATAGCTACTCCTTGCCACGACTTCATGAACGCACACTGCTAGACAGGTTCCCAGACTACACAAGTTGCGCCACGGTAAAGTCATGATCCCTCACACTTTCGTGTGAAACGG